>NZ_BMFF01000003.1:251638-563703 GCF_014637955.1 Halopseudomonas salina
AGAATCCTGACAGGCTGGGCGCTCGCAGACACCGAGGCTGTCGACGTATCAATTCTGGAAAAGTCGGCCCGGCCCGGCCAACGATTGCAGATCGCTGTCGTTCGCTGCGCGAAGATCAAAATGGATTCCCGCCTTCGCGAGAATGACCGGGGTGAGAATTGCCAATTGAGCGCACAGCCTGGCAGGGTGGAGAAAGTGTCTGAAACAAGGACGTTTCTGACAAGCCTCCATGGATGGATTCACGGCGGCTTTCGGAACCCTGACAGGCTGGAAGCTCCCAGACACCGAGGCTGTCGACATATCGATTCTGGAAAAGCCGGCTCGGCCAGCGATCACATATCGCTGTCATTCGCTGCGCGAAGATCAAAATGGATTCCCGCCTTCGCGAGAATGACCGGGGTGAGAATTGCAGGTTGAGCGCACAGCCTGGCAGGGTGGGAGCGGGCGCGCCGACTTAAATAAACAAGCAAACAATAAAAAGCCCCGATTCCAATCCAGAACCGGGGCCTTTCAAACAATCAACAAAGCGTAGTATCAGATCTCGACCGCCAGGCTGTCCGCAATCTTCTTCTGCCAAATCGCCGGCCCAGTGATATGTACCGACTCGCCCTTGGTATCGACCGCCACGGTTACCGGCATATCCTTGACCTCGAACTCATAGATAGCTTCCATACCCATCTCAGGGAAAGCCAGCACCTCCGCCTTCTTGATCGCCTGAGCAACCAGATAAGCCGCACCGCCAACCGCCATTAGATAAACCGCCTTGTAATCCTTGATAGCCTCGATCGCAATCGGACCACGCTCAGACTTCCCGATCATGCCAAGCAAGCCGGTCTCATCCAGAATCTGGCGGGTGAACTTGTCCATACGGGTCGCAGTCGTAGGACCAGCAGGCCCGACCACCTCCTCGCGAACTGGATCAACAGGCCCAACGTAGTAAATAAAGCGGCCCTTCAGATCGACCGGCAGCTTCTCACCGTTGTTGAGCATCTCGACCATACGCTTGTGGGCCGCATCACGGCCGGTCAGCATCTTGCCGGAGAGCAGAACGGTCTCACCGGTCTTCCACTCAAGCACATCCGCTGGCGTCAGCGTATCCAGATTCACCCGACGCACACCGGTACCGACTTCCCAGGTGATATCCGGGTAGGCATCCATCGGAGGCGCCTCAAGCACGGCCGGACCCGTGCCATCAAGTACAAAATGTGCGTGACGAGTCGCCGCGCAGTTGGGAATCATGCACACCGGCAGACTGGCCGCATGAGTCGGGTAATCCTTGATCTTGATGTCCAGAACGGTAGTCAGACCACCCAGACCCTGGGCGCCAATCCCGAGTGCATTGACCTTGTCCATGATCTCCAGGCGCAGCTCCTCAACCCGGTTCTGCGGACCACGCTTGCGCAGCTCGTGAATATCGATGGAGTCCATCAGCGACTCCTTGGCCAGCACCGCCGCTTTCTCGGCGGTGCCGCCAATACCAATCCCCAGCATGCCCGGCGGGCACCAGCCCGCGCCCATGGTTGGAACCGTTTTTACAACCCAGTCAACTATCGAATCGGACGGATTGAGCATGACCATCTTGGACTTGTTCTCGGAGCCACCACCCTTGGCCGCCACATGAAACTCGACGGTGTCACCCGGGACCATCTGGTAATGAATCACCGCAGGCGTGTTGTCTTTGGTATTGGTACGCTTGCCGGCAGGATCGGCGAGGATCGACGCACGCAGCACGTTCTCCGGCAGATTGTAAGCGCGGCGAACACCCTCGTTGATCATATCGTCCAGACCCATGGTGGCATCATCCCAGCGCACATTCATGCCAACTTTCACGAACACCGTGACGATTCCGGTGTCCTGACATATGGGGCGGTGGCCAGTAGCACACATGCGCGAGTTGATCAGAATCTGAGCCATGGCATCACGGGCGGCTGGAGACTCCTCCCGAAGATAGGCCTCATGCACAGCCTGAATGAAATCTACCGGGTGATAATAGGAGATGTACTGTAGCGCATCCGCTACGCTCTGGATCAGGTCATTCTGCTTGATTGCGGCCATGCTGGAGTGGCTCCTCTTCTGGGCGAAGGGCAGTGCGTCGGCATCATAGGGAGCATGATGGGTGAAGACGACGCTGCCAGATTCACGGATAAGCGCCGGAAGGTCCGATAAGCGGACCGACCCTGGCTATTGTGGCTAATCGGGTCGCGCAGTATAACCGAGCAAGTTCGAAGGCGTAATCTCCCAAAGGCCCCAATGCGCATAATCAGCCTGTTCAAACGACCAAAGCAGGTTTACAGTAACAATTAGTATCAAAGTGCCATCATGTAAACCACAAAAATAAAGGGATAGCCTTTCCGACATGGATAGCAATGAATCCAAATTTCAGGCGCTACGGCTGCAAAGGTTCTACCTGGCACAGCTCAGCTACGCTATCACCTACGTAGTTATCGGTGCCGCCTGGCTTGCAGGGCAATACAACGCTAGCGGGGCCATGGCCGCGAGTCACGTTTTGCTCGGCTTCAGCCTGCAGGCCGTCCTTTTCGGCATTCTGAAGAGTGGGCTCAACCTGCGTTTCAAGGATCCCAGCCTGACCAGTTTGCAGATGGTCATCGCCATGTTGCTGCTTACCTATCTGCTCGCTTTCAGCGGAGAGTTTCGCGGCAGCCTGATCATGATCTATCCGATCATCCTGCTTTTTGGCGTTTTTCAGCTATCACGTCGCGCCTTCCTGACCCATGCCGGTCTCGCCCTGATTTTGTATGGCACGCTGATCCTCTTCAATACCTTTCAGGATGACAGTACCCAGGCGCTGACCGTACACCTGCTGGAGTGGTTTGTACTGGCGTGTTTTACCGGCTGGCTAAGCTTCTTCTGTAGCTACATACGCGAGCTCCGCAGCCGTTTGCAACGCCGGCATAACGTGTTGCAAACCCATCAGACAACTCTCCGAGACATGATGGGGCAATTGCAAAGCCTGGCTGATACGGATGGGCTCACCGGCCTGGCCAATCGGCGCTATTTTCTCAGTGAAGCGCGACGGCGCATCACCCTGTTGACCCCGGGCCGAAAGGTCGGGATTGCCCTGATCGACCTGGATCATTTCAAGAAAATCAATGATATCCACGGCCATGCCGCCGGCGATGAAGTCCTCAAGGGCTTTGCCGAGGTCGCTCGTCAGAATCTACGCGAAGAAGACATGGTGGCACGCTTCGGTGGCGAGGAGTTTGTCGTCATGCTCGACAATTCCGACCTCGCTGCGTTACATCAATGCATAGAACGCATTCGCACCTGTTTTGCTGGCACCTGCTATAACGTGGCAGGGGCCGAAGTTTATTGCACTCTGTCGGCCGGCCTGAATCTGGTAAGACCGGATGACAACCTGGAAAAACGTCTGAATCAGGCTGACGAAGCGCTGTACTGTGCCAAAGATAACGGACGTAACCGCTGCGAGGTGTATGAAGAGGCTTATGCCTGAGATACGCATTGGGGATATCGCCATACAGGCCATGGCCGGAGACAACCTGCTCGACACCCTACTCGCCGCCGGGCAGAGGGTGCCCTGGTCTTGCCGCGCGGGACATTGTCAGACGTGTCTGGTGCAGACCCTGGACGGCGCCGTGCCTATCAACGCTGTTAAGGGCCTGAATCCGGAACAACGCGAGTCCGGCTGGGTGCTTGCGTGCCAGTGCCCGGTACTCGAAAACATGCACATCAAGCTCCACGATCCCGCGAGGGACGGGCTTGGCGCAAAGCTGGTATCGACTCATCAGGCAACCGAAAACACATTGATTGTGCGGATAAAGCCGGACCGTCCGCTGCGATTCAAACCCGGGCAACACATGGTGATCTGGCTGGATGAGGCCCTGGGCCGACCCTACTCGATAGCCAGCCTGCCAGATGAAGCGGAATTGACCTTCCACCTGAAGCTGCATCGATTCGGCGCCTTCTCAGACAAAATACAGTCCCTCAAGCCCGAAGACAGAATATACCTTGGCGCTCCCGGCGGTCATTTTCACTACGACCCGGACTGGCAGGATAAACCCCTCCTCCTGCTGGCTGCCGGCACAGGGCTGGCACCCTTGCAGGCAATAGCCCGGCAAGCCTTCGCACTGAATCATCATGCGCCAATACAGCTGTATCACTGGCACGACAAACACGGCTGCTATCTGGAGGGGGCGTTGCGAGACCTGGCAGAGAACCACCCCGATCTCACCCTGCACTTGCGGCCCGGGACCGAACTGGCGGCAGATTTGACACAACTGCGACTTGCCTCGCGATCCACACTGGCGCTAGTCTGCGGACCACCCGCATTTGTCGAACAGGTGCGCAAACCCCTTTTCATGGCCGGTCTGCCAGGCCGGCAGATTATCGACGAAGCTTTTCTCAGCCGCCAGACATGACAGTCCTGGCGGTATTGAACGCCAGGAGTCTGCAATGAGTGAACATCTGTTAGTAGATCGTAGTGAAGCCGTACTGACCTTGAGCATGCACCGGCCCGACAAGAAGAACGCTCTGACTCGCGACATGTATAGCGCGATGGCTGAAGCGATAAATGCCGCACAGTCCGACGATAGTCTGCGCGCGGTCATTATTCAGGGTGACGAAAGCTGCTTTACCAGCGGCAACGATGTAGCCGACTTCATTGACGTGCCTCCTGCCGGACCCAACAGCCCGGTATACGAGTTTCTCAAGGCCATCTGCCATGCATCCAAACCCTTGATTGCAGCGGTAAACGGACCAGCAGTCGGCGTGGGCACAACCATGCTGCTGCATTGCGACCTGGTTTACGTCGCCGACAATGCGAAACTGAAAATGCCCTTCGTCAATCTTGGTCTGTGCCCCGAGGCAGGCTCCAGTTTCCTCTTGCCTCGCTTGCTGGGGCACCTGCGCGCAGCCGAGCTTCTGCTGCTCGGCGAGACCATCAGTGGTCAACGCGCCGCAGAGATAGGCCTTGCCAACCACGCCCTCCCCGCCGGCACGCCCGTACACGAAGCAGCCCGCGCCGCAGCCTTGCGTATCGCGCAACTGCCACCTGGCTCCATTCAGTTGAGCAAAAAACTGTTAAAACAGGGTGTTACGAAGGTGGCAGAGGAAGTGATGGATCGTGAAGGCGACTATTTTGCCGACCTGCTGAAGGGACCGGAAGCACGAGAAGCGCTGAGTGCATTCATTCAGAAGCGCAAACCCGCTTTCGCCTGAGTTCGTATTTTCACAGCTCGGCCATGGGCACTCGTGCAGGATACATATCTGCCTGAGGGCCCTTAGCGCTTGATGTTGAACCACATGGTTACCCAGCGGTTGATCTGACCCCAGATCCGAATCTTCAACCGGTGGCTGAAGGGCAGATCCTTCCATGCGTCCAGGGTCCATTCGTGACTCTCGGAAAAGTCTTTCTCGAAAGTGTCCTGCACCTTTGCAGTCAGATGCCGATCGTGGGCATGCAGATTGGCCTCAAGATTCCAGTGCAGCGACCAATGATCGAAATTGCAGGAACCCAGTGACACCCAATCATCAACCAGCGCGGACTTGAGATGCAGGAAGCGTGGTTGATATTCGAAAATCCGAATTCCAGCCTTGAGAAGACGGCTGTAATAGCGTTGCCCGGCATAACGCACCGGTGGATGATCCATTATCTGGCCGCATAGGAGCAGGCGTACATCGACGCCGCGGCGGGCCGCCTTCTGCAGCGCTCTGCGGACTCTCCAGGCTGGCAGAAAATAAGGGGTAGCCAGCCATACCCGTTTTTCTGACTGGCGCACGCTCACCAGCAGGGCTTGCAGCACCTCGTTGTTAAGGCGTGAATCTAGATGGGCAACGCGTGCCCAGCCTTGCACCCCGGACGGTGGTGGCGGCCGCTTATCCCCCCGATCAACCATCCTCGATGCGGATAACCGCGGGCCATCGGCTTGCTGCCAGGCACGCTCGAATAACATCTGCCAGTCGGCCACTACCGGTCCGGTTATTGCCAGCATCTGATCATGCCAGCGCGTACGACCGCTTTCACTGGCCAGGCAGAATTCATCCGACAGCCCGAACCCACCAATCATCGCCATCTGATTATCAAACACCAGAATCTTGCGATGGTCGCGATGCAGGTTGGCCAGTCCGCGCTTCCACCGCAGAGGGTTGTAGATTCGCAGGTCTACCCCGCCATCCCGTAATTCTGCTCGTTCGGCTTCGGTAAACTCACTGCTGCCCAGATCGTCGAACAGACAACGCACCCTGACGCCGCGACGGACAGCCGCCAACAAGGCTTTTATGGCTATAGCTGTTGCCTCACCCGACTCCACCAGATAAAGCTCTATATCGATGGTGGCCTCAGCTTGGGCTACGGCTTCAAGTATTTTCGGGAAAAAAACCTCCCCATCTACCGCTAGCTCGAACCGGTTGTCTTGTCGCCAGGGGTAAATGGGTACTGTCATATCCCGCCTCTTGTCAGGGAATTCGGTAGTCGTCCTGGTCCAGCAGATCGAGCCCACATTGCAACTGGCTGATCCAGTCCAGAAACGCGGCAATCATAACAGGGCCTACAAATGGCCGGCCGTGTTGCGGCACTATCATCGTGGGCTTGAGCGTACGAATCATGTTCGCCCACAACCTGCAGGCTTTATTGCCAGCCATATAACGCCGATGAAAACCCTCCATGGTGGCTAGATGGACACTGAAATCCTGTACCGGTTCGGCGTCATCCACCATCGAGGCGCCCATATCACCGGAAAAGAGAATGCCGCTAATCGGATCGAAGAACTGCAGATTGCCCACAGAGTGCAGAAAATGCGCAGGCAATGCCTTGATGACCGTTTGCCCCAGGGGAATATTCTGGCCTCTGTCAGGCACGGCAATCATCCGTTCGGTGGTGCTGGTGCCCTCGTTACGCGTCAGGAAGCCCGCCGACAGATGGGGTAGAAAGCGCGCCCAGAGCTTGGAACAGACTACCCGACACCGGGTATGCAGAAACCATTTATCCAGGGACGCGATGATGTCGGGATCCTGGTGGGAGGCAAACACGTAGGTCAGATCACGCAGGGGAATATGCCGGCTCACAGCCATGGAAAGGGGCATGTACGTCAGATCTCCACCAGGATCCAGCAACGCGTGCTCATCGTGATCGATGATCAGAAACTGGTTGGACTGGACGCCATCTCCGGTCACCAGCTGATCAAAGCACAGTACCTTGTGCGGCCCATTATCAAACAGCACCCTGGCTGAACTGTTCATGTCTTGCACCTCGCAACTGAGAAAGTGCCGCCTTTATAAATGAGCAGGGCCGACGGGGTACTGACCTGTATCAACCGGGCGAACCCCTGTCATCCAATCGCAACAGTCCATTCACATCTCTGACACGCCATTGCCATAGCCTCAATCAGGAAACAACCAGAGGCCGACCCGACGGAGGTGCCTGATGTCCAATACCGCGTACGCCACCGAACTATCCCCTGCCCAACACCTTATTGTTGAGCTGGTGCAGGACCCAGAAACGCTTGAAGCCGCCCAGGCCCTGCGTTACCAGGTTTTCAGCGAAGAATGCGGGGCCAACCTGGCCGATGCCGGAAGCCGCCTGGACAAGGATGCTTTTGATCTGCACTGCGAGCACCTGGTTGTTCGCGACCTGATTAGTGGTGAAGTGGTTGCCACTACCCGGCTGCTTGACAGCAAGGGCGCGCAGCGGGCTGGCGGCTTTTACAGCGAAGGCGAGTTCCAGCTGGTCGGCCTTCCGCAGCTTCGCGGTGGTGTTCTGGAAATTGGCCGTACCTGCGTGCATGCTCGCTACCGTAACGGTGCGACCATTTCAGTATTGTGGTCTGGTCTGGCGCAATTGATGAATGAACGCCGCTACGAATACCTGATGGGCTGCGCCAGCGTGAGCATGGCTGACGGTGGCATACAGGCGCAGGCTGTGATGCAGCGGCTCAGGGGCCGGTACCTTAGCCGTGAATGGCTGAATGCAATTCCACGTCTACCGTTGCCCGAGATGGACTTGCCAGAGAACGTGACGGCGCAGATGCCGCCACTGCTCAAGGCCTATATGCGCCTGGGCGCGAAAATTTGTGGCGAGCCCTGCTGGGATCCGGAGTTCAACGTGGCAGATGTATTTATTCTGCTGCGCCGCGAACAGTTGTGCCCGCGCTACGCCCGTCACTTCAAGGCCGGTGAACAGGTGGAAATCAACCGATGAGCGATCCGATGCCGATTTTGCGCCGGCTCTGGCGTATTCCGCTGGTGGTTGGCTGGTTATTGATCGGACTGCTTTTAACCGCTTGCGTCGCAATCGGAGACAGGGTTGCCAGGAATACGACCCAGCGCTACCGCAACAGCCTGACCTGTCTCTGGATGCGCGGCCTGATTGGCATATTACCCCTGCGAATCCACCGTCATGGCACGCCGGCTAAAGAGACAGCACTGCTGGTCAGCAACCACGTGTCCTGGCTTGATATCGTGGCAATCGGTGCCCAGTCACCGGTGCATTTCCTCTCCAAGGCAGAAGTTCGCCACTGGCCGGTTGTCGGTTGGCTGGCCAGCGCCGCCGGAACTCAGTTTATCCAACGCGGCCAGGCCGGTGGGCAGACCCTACATACGCAGTTGCGTGATGCCCTGGAGCAGGGGGAAAGCCTGGTAATCTTTGCCGAGGGCACGACAACCGTAGGTGACCGGGTAAGAGCTTTCCACGGCCGTCTGATGAGTTGCGCCATCGAATCACAAACTCCGCTGCAGCCAGTGGCCATTGCCTACCGGCGCGACGGCCAGCGAGACCTGCTGGCTCCGTTTATCGATGATGATGAATTTTCCAGGCATCTGCTGCGCCTGCTGGGCAGTGCACCGATCGATGTTGAGCTGCATTTTCTGCCACTGGTGCAGTGCCAGACGCACAATCGCAACCAACTGGCTCGCGCAGCTCAGGGCGCGGTGGTTCAAGCACTCGGGCTGGTCGAAACGGGCGAGGTTGTCGCAGCGCCGAGAGTCAGATCCTGCGAGCCCGCGAAGGCGATAACCTGCGGCATGAACGCGAGAAAGTCTGCTTCAAACGCAGCATAGTCACGCTCCAGCTCACCGGCAGATCCCGGCAACGGATTGGTCCTGCGCAGGCGCAGGGAGATATTGTCCAGCGCCCGGTGCAGTGAACCGATACGTGCATAGCTACTCAACCAGTCCTGCTCGGCCATGCGTGAAATGACCGGCCATGCGTTGGCGGGAATGACTTCGCGCTGGGAGAGCAGCAGGCCATACATTTCCCGGGTAAAATCCCTGATCGATTGATCAGTGAACCGGTCCCAGTGTCGAGCCAGCAGATGGTCATAGAACATATCGATCATGATGCCGGCGTAACGTCGGCGTTCGGTAGAGACCCTGGTTTTGCTCATGGCTACTACCGCATGGGCATCGGTAAAGCTGTCGATACGCCGATGCAACCAGATTCCCTGACGCACCCCTAAGGGCAGATCGAGCGTGCCTACCGGCCCACGCACAAAGTCGCCGAGCAGGCTGCCCAGAGCTTGTTCAGGGTCCCGCGGACCCAGAAACAGATGGGCCAGATAATTCATCAGGAACGGGCGAGCTGTTGCTGGAGGTTGGCTATCTGCTCCTTGAGCGTCACGATGGTGCGGTTGATCTGCCTGCGGAAGGCATCTATCGACTGCAAGGCCTCCTGGTTATAGTTCTGCCTCTCTTCCATTTCAGTGCGCAGCACCAGTAGCTCCTGTTCGATATTCGCCCCCGCGCCCTCCTCCGCCAGAGCTTCCAAGCGCTGCGCCAGCGCTGCAGTCGTGCGTGACTGCGATGCCAGTTCACCTTCCAGTTCTTGGAGTTGTGCCAGGCTGTCGTTCAAACCGGCTATCTGATTGGCAATCCCTTCCAGCTGCGTGGCGTTGCCGGCCGCCTGAGCTTCGGCCGTGGTAATCCTGTCTGCCTGGGCAGCAACCAGTTCGGCCAACTCGCCTGTCTGGGTTGTCAGCGTTTGCTGGTTCTCACGTTGCGTTTCCAGCCTTCCGGCAAGTTCGTCGTCCGTTGCATTGGCAGCCTGGATCAAGCGGTCCTGGGCCACTATTCGTTCGGCAAGTTCGGTCAATTGCCGCTGCATCCCCGTGAGCCGCTCCTCGCGGGACTGCTCGGCCACCGTGCGGGAAGATTCGGTAGCGCTCAGCTTGCCGGTCACATCCTGAATACGCCCGGCGGCCTCTTCGCTTATGCGAGCAAAACTGTTCTGCGTGGCGACCAGCTGCTGCTGCAATTTGGTCTGCTGCTGATGACTCCAGTAACCAAAGCCCACCAGAGACAGGGTCAAGGCGCCGCAGAGTGCCCATAGCGCACCCGTTCCTGAATCGCGTGACTCCATCCGGACCGGCGTACGGATATTCTCTACCGCGCGCGCATCCAGCGGATCAGCATCATCGGTTGCCCGGAAGCTGGTAAGACCTTCATCTGGATTGCGTTGTTTCATCTAGCACCTCGCTTGAAATGGACCGACAGCGCCAAAGCCCTGCGCCAGAGCGGTGCAGCGCGCCCCAGAGGGATGCATTGAAGCAACTGAAAATTACTGTTCAAAGCATCTGATAGGCTACAGAGCCGGGGTTTCCGGCCACCCGTCGTATTGGTACGTATTCTGCTTGTTTAGTGCCTGCTTGGCTAGAATCCCGGTATTTACCTGGATCGTCCGCAGGGGGAAGCAGCATGTTTACTGAAGCACAATTCAATCGTTCTACACTGGAATGCATGACTATCCTGCGTCGCCGCCTAAAACAGGAACTGGGCGTGACTATTCGAATGAGCGAAGAAGGGGCGGCCGACGCCATGATTCAGCTCAGCACATCAAGCCAACAGAGCGACATTCGCGAACTCGGTCAGCGTCTCCTGAACATGATCCGGATTGAACCCGAGCCTGAGCAGCCAGCCGCTTTTGGCCAGGGTGCTATTGCCTCCAGGCAACGGCTGATGCAGGGAATAAATACAGCCGAAGCTGCGCCAGCCAGTCGGCCACAAGGTCCATCGACCGTGCGCATCTACCGGGGTCAGGTTGTACGCCAGTGATGGTGTAGCCTCCGTGCTATAGCGCCGCAAAAACAAGCCAACCACAAATCCACTGATTCCCGCTACCTGAATGCCCGAGGGGCAATCTCCGTCCTCTTCTGTTGTCGATATGCTGTATCACATCATGCTCACCACTGGCGCCGGCAGACCCCAGCCGTTACCCTTTGGAGCAAGAAGCCCAGCTTGTGGCATGGCAATTGAAACAGGAATCGACAATGCAGCAATGGATGATTTATGGCGCTAACGGTTACACCGGCACGCTGGTTGCGCGTGAAGCCAAGAAGCAAGGCCTCAGCCCTGTTCTGGCCGGACGCAATCGCGCTGCGGTGAGTAAGCTCGCGACTGAGCTTGGCCTGGAGTACCGCATTTTTGATCTACGCAATGCTGCGGCAGCCGTTGCAGGACTTGAGAGCATGAGCGCAGTCGCCCATTGCGCCGGCCCCTTTTCCGCCACCAGCCAACCCATGATTGATGCCTGCCTTGCCAACCATTGCCATTATCTTGATATCACTGGCGAGATCGATGTATTCGTCGAGGCACAGGCACGACATGCCGATGCAGTAGCGGCAGATATCGTTATATGCCCCGGGGTGGGCTTCGATGTGATTCCAACCGATTGCGTGGCCGCTACGCTGAAAGCCGAACTGCCCGACGCTGATCGCCTCGCACTGGGGTTCGATACTCGCAGCGGATTTTCCCCAGGCACGGCGAAAACCTCGGTTGAAGGTCTCAAGATGGGTGGCAAGATCCGTGAGAAGGACAAGATCCGCAGCGTACCTCTGGCGTGGCAGAGCCGGGAAATCGATTTCGGCAACGGCAGCAAGTTTGCTGTAACTATTCCATGGGGCGATATTGCCACGGCCTGGTACACCACCGGCATCGACAACATAGAAGTATTCATACCGATGGCCCCAAGTGCCGCCGCGCGACTGCGCAAGCTCGATAAACTGCGCCCTTTACTGGGTCTGCCGCCTGTACAGGCACTGTTAAAACGCATGGCGGGCAAACGCGTAAAGGGTCCAGATGTACACCAGCGGGAAAAGGCCCGAACCTATGTATGGGGTGAGGCGCAAAACCGTGCCGGCAAGAAAGTTACCGCCCGAATTGAAACCGCCAACGGCTATGACGTGACGGTCCACGGCGTGCTGATGGCAATCAAACATGTTCTGGAAACGGAAAATGCCCCGGGCTATTTCACGCCGTCGAGGCTAATGGGCGCGCGCTGCGTAGAACGCCTGCCCGGGTCAGGCAATATGACCGTCAGCCAACAGTAACGGGGCCTGGATTATCAGGCAGCGGGTCAGAGCCTCCAGCAGCCTCCCGCCATGACGCCAGTAATGCCAGAACAACGGCACATCCACATGCCGGCCAGGCAGCACTTCACACAACTCGCCGCTGCGCAGCTGTGGTTGTATCTGCAAGGCTGGCACCATGCCCCAGCCCATGCCGGCACACAGCATGCGCACAAAACCCTCCGAGGACGGGCACAGGTGGTGTTGAAAGTCGCCCTTGTGACCAATCTCGCTCAAGAATCGATGCTGCAGTTGATCATCCGGGCCAAATACCACCGCCGGCAGAATGCGTAACACTGCGGCGGGATCACGCAACCCTTGATGCTCTCTGCCCAGGACCGCAGCACTGGCGACCGCGAGATAGCGCATGCTGCCCAGCGGCACGGACCGGGCACCGGCCACTGGCTCTGCCGTGGCGCACACGCACCCGGCGACATCACCCGCGCGCATCCGGCGCAGTACAACCTCCTGGTCATCCGTCACCAGATCCACCAGCATCTGCTCGCGGACACAGAAATCCGCCACAGCGGGCGCCCACCAGGTCGCCAGACTATCGGCGTTCAGGGCGATACGTAGCCGTGTTGGCCCCTGCTCGTCCCCCACCATAGGCAGGTCCTGTCCAAGATCCCGCTCGAGCAACCTCACCTGCTGGGCGTGGTTGAGCAAGCGCTGTCCTGCTGGTGTAGCCAGAGGAGGACTTAGACGCAGCAGCACCGGGGCCCCCACCCTGGACTCGAGCAATTTGATCCGCTGGGAGATTGCCGACTGAGATAAACCCAGCACCTGTGCTGCTCTCTCGAACCCACCCTGCTCCACCACCGCTGCAAGCGCCTCGAGCAGCTTATAATCAAACATTACTTCTCCTTATGCATGATAAGTATTATTTGTTTTTCTTATCACATTTAAGACTGCAAGATCCGTTTTTACTAAAAGGGAGAGCAGTAATGTCAGTCATTGAAGGCTATCTGAACGGTCTATTCGTCGCAGCCGGACTTATTATCGCAATTGGTGCCCAGAACGCCTTTGTGCTTGGCCAAAGCCTGAAACGCGAACATCATTACAGCGCCGCACTGGTGTGCATGGTCAGCGATGCGGTGCTGATTCTTGCCGGTGTTTTCGGGCTGGCAGCATTACTGGAGCATTCGACCCTGGCCATGCAACTCGCCCGCTGGGGTGGAGTGGCTTTTCTCGTCAGCTATGCTCTTCTGGCGTTGCGGCGAGCGTTTTCGCCTCAGGTTCTGCGTGCAGATCAGCAACCGATGAGGTCCCGCCGATCAGTGTTGTTGAGCACCCTGGCAGTAACCCTGCTAAACCCTCACGTGTACCTGGATACGGTAGTGCTGATTGGCGCCATTGGCGCGCAACAGCGCTTTCCCCTGTATTTTGCAGCAGGAGCGGTAAGTGCCTCTATACTCTGGTTCACCAGCCTGGCTGTGGCGGGCGCCCGGCTTGCGCCGTGGCTTTCCAGACCTGCCACCTGGCGTGTGATTGATGGCGGCGTCGCCATTATGATGCTGATTGTTGCCTGGGGGCTGGCCAGGCCTTGAACAGAGCGGCACCAACGCCATACCCACACGGAAGGTGCGTGGATAGCACCGGTTTCAGGTGCTATCATCAAGGCAACCGTGCATTGACAGACGGGCAACGTCCGCAGAAAAGAGGCGTCATCGGGCAGGCATTTATTTACAGCCTGCCGGTAACACACTGAATTCGTAATCCAGGGGTTCTTTTTTACGTTCCCTGATACCTGAAATGGAGACAACACATGGCTTTTGAATTACCAGCACTGCCCTATGAGAAATCTGCTCTGGAACCCCACATCTCGGCAGAGACCCTCGAATACCATTACGGTAAGCATCACAACACCTACGTCGGCAAACTCAACGACCTGATCAAGGGCACTGAATATGCAGACAAGGATCTGGTAGACATCGTCAAGACTTCCTCCGGCGGTGTCTTCAACAATGCTGCTCAGGTATGGAATCACACTTTCTACTGGAACTGCCTGAGCCCCAACGGTGGTGGCGAGCCAACTGGCGAGCTCGCTGACGCCATTAACAAGGCATTCGGCTCCTTCGACAAATTCAAGGAAGAGTTCACCAATACCGCTATCGGTACCTTCGGTTCCGGTTGGGCCTGGCTGGTGAAGAAGCCAGACGGCTCACTTGGTCTAGCCAGCACCATCGGTGCAGGCAATCCTATTACTGCCGGCGAACACCCCTTGCTGACCTGCGACGTATGGGAACACGCTTACTACATCGACTATCGCAACGCTCGCCCGAAGTACCTGGAAGCGTTCTGGAATCTGGTCAATTGGGACTTCGTAGCGAAAAATCTCGCTGCCTGAAGCACCAACCTGCTGTAGCCCTACACCCCGCCCCGTGCGGGGTGTTTTGTTTGTGGTCTGAAAAATGACGCCCGGGCTTTGACGCAATTGGTTACAATGTGGATACTCGTCGCTTGAAAAGCAGCTTCAAGCACGGTATTAAGATGGTAGGCAGGAATTCCGCTGACCAATTGATTCTCCCGTCGACCAATAAGTCTGGAATAACAACGTTGAAACTGGAGCGTAGACACAGCCTCTCGATAAAACTCTTGCGCCTGGTATTGATGTGGGCGCTGCTGGTCGGGCTGGTATTAAGTATGGGGCAGATCTTCTATGAGCTTGTAAAAGAGCGCAGCCAGATCGATTCGACCGCCAAACAGATTCTCGCCATGTCACGCGACCCGGCCACGCAGGCGGTTTATAGTCTTGACCGGGAGATGGCTCTACAGGTCGTGGAAGGCCTTTTCGAACATGACGCGGTGCGCTTCGCTTCGATAGGTCACCCTGATGAAACACCCCTTGCCAGCCGCGAACGGCCACTGGTTGACTACGCCTACCGACCGCTGACCGACTGGTTGTTTGGTACCGACCAGCATTACAGTATCGAACTGCATGGCCGCGAACCTTACAACGAATACTACGGCGACCTGCGCCTGACCCTCGATACGGTTCCCTATGGCCGGGAATTTCTCAACCGCTCCATGATAATCATGATTTCGGGCATGCTGAGAGCACTGGCAATGGCCCTGGTCCTGTTTCTGATCTATCACATACTTCTGACCCGGCCATTGTCAAAAATTATCGGCTATCTGGCCGATATCAATCCCGACCATCCAGGCAAGATGCATATCCCGATGTTGCCGGGACAAGAAAAGAACGAGCTGGGCATCTGGATTTACAAAGCCAATGAACTGCTCGAATCCATTGAACGCAACACCCACCAGCGCAGGGAGGCCGAGGCCAATCTGCTGCACATGTCCCAGCACGATACCCTTACCGGCCTGCCCAACCGAACCATGTTGCAGGAGCAGCTGACACGCATTCTGGCCGACGCTGCCCGTCGACAGCGAGGGGTAGCCATCCTGTGCTGCGGGCTGGACGACTTCAAGGAAGTGAACGAACAGTTCAGCTATCAATCAGGTGACAGCCTGCTGGTTGCCGTAGCTGACAGGTTGCGCGCCAACAGTGGGCGGCTTGGTAGCCTGGCACGCCTGGGTGGTGATCAGTTTGCTCTGATCCAGACCGGGATCAATGAGCCCTATGAGGCTGCCGAACTGGCACAGACCATTCTGGATGATCTTGCACGCCCTATGCTGCTGGGAGAGCAGAGCATCAGCCTGCGCGCGACCATCGGCATCACCCTTTTTCCTGACGACGGCGACGACGCAGAAAAGCTGCTGCAAAAGGCCGAGCAGACGATGATGCTGGCCAAGGCTCGTTCGCGTAATCGCTACCAGTTCTACATCGCCAGCCTGGACAGCGAGATGCGGGTACGCCGCGAACTTGACAAGGACCTGCGCGGCGCACTGCAGCGCAATGAGTTCTATCTGGTTTACCAGCCCCAGGTAAGCTACAGCACCCACGAGGTGGTCGGTGTTGAAGCGTTACTGCGCTGGCAGCATCCCGAGCGGGGCCTGGTTCCACCCGATCTGTTCATTCCCCTGGCGGAACAGAACGGCTGCATCATCGACATCGGTGAGTGGGTCCTGGACCAGTCCTGCCGGCAACTGCGTGAGTGGCATGACAGTGGCCTGAAAAACCTGCGGATGGCGGTCAACCTGTCTACCGTCCAGCTTCATCAGGGTGGCCTCTCCAAGCTTGTCAGCAATGTCATGCAGCGCTACCAACTGCCTCCTCACTGCCTTGAGCTGGAAGTCACCGAAACCGGCCTCATGGAAGACATATCAGCAGCCGCAGGTCACCTCAACAGCCTCAAGAAAGCGGGCGTGCTGATTGCGATCGACGATTTTGGAACCGGCTATTCCTCACTCAGCTACTTGCGCGGTCTGCCTCTGGACAAGATCAAGATCGATAAGAGTTTCGTCCTTGATGTGCTGGAAGACGAGGACGATGCCACTATCGTGAGAGCAATTGCCCAGCTGGGGCGCAGCCTGAATATGCAGGTCATTGCCGAGGGGGTGGAGTCGGCTGCTCAGGAGGCCTACATCGTTGCCCTCGGGTGCAACGAGGGCCAGGGCTATTACTACAGCAAGCCATTGACCGCTTCGGCCTTTCGCAAATGGCAGGAGACCTATTCCGTGAGTGAAGCCCGCAAGCGCACCTCAAGCATCATCTGAGGCTGTGTATCAGGCGATCAGCGCCAGCCACAGCCAACCTGCCGTCCCGCCGGCTATCGCCAGCCCTGCCAGACTCCATGCCGACTGCCTGCGCAGTTTCCTGCTCAGCTTTACCTCATGATGGTCAGAAAGGAGAAACGGCAGACCACTGTGAGGTGCTTTGCCCAGTTGATGCACCACGGGTGCAAGAGACTTGGCGCCTATCCGTCTCGAGGCTTCCTGATCTGCAGCCTTTCGGACCCTCTCCCATTCGGCCATATCCAGCTCGCCATCTCGATTGCGATCAAAGCGCGCAAGCAAGTCTGGATAATCGGCCTTCCACTGTCCGATAACCTGGCGCGCCACAGCCTGACGATCAGTAACCTGACGCCCTCCGCCGTGGCTCTCAAACCAGCCCAGAGCGTAAAGAATCTGCCCTTCTTCCAACCATTCTTCGGTATAGCGATAACGCTTGCCGATCAGCCCGGCCAGAATACCGGTGCGCAATGCGTGCCCCGCAGGCCAGCGTCGGTGTCCTTCCCACCGGCGCACGCGACTCGGGTGGACTTCCGCATCCTGGGGCGCAATCCAGCAGATACCCGTGTCATCACGCAGAACGAAGGGTCGCTCGGAACAGCCTTCTTCGACCGTCCGCCATTGGCTGCTTTTGCCACTGCGCCGGTACTCCTCCACACGAAACCGGTACCAGAGGCAATCCACCTCACCCAGTGGTGATATCAGGGGTGTATGCCCACCGGGATCCAATTGACCTTTCAGCTCGACCAGCCCCTGCGCCGCGGACCTGATCCGCGAAGTCGGGGTATCCTCGATCCAGCGTGCTCGGCGCAATCGGGTAAAGGTGCGATAAAGCAGTGCAAGGGTAACCCCGGTCATGATCGCCAGAATCAGTGCGTAATAGCCCACTGACAGCACCATGAAGCCATGTATATCGATCATGAAAACAGTGCGCGCATATCAACATCGGCGGTTTCGGCTTCAGAGAACTGCAGGAGTTCGGCAGGCTGGAAGCTGAACATCCGCGCCACCAGCACATCCGGAAATTGTTCGATCCGCACATTATTGATGTTCACTGCCTCGTTATAGAGCTCCCGACGATCGGCGATACCGCTTTCCAGACCGGTTATTCGCGACTGCAAATGCATGAACGACTCGTTCGCCTTGAGATCCGGGTAATTCTCAGCCAGGGCGAAAAGCTGCCCCAGGCCGGTTCGAAGTGCGGTTTCTGCACGCCCCAGGCCCTTGACGTCCGATTGTTCGCGCGCCTCTGCCACCGCGTTGCGGGCCAGCACCACGTTTTCAAGGGTCTGTTGTTCGTGCTGCATATAACGTCTGCAGGCTTCTACCAGCTTGGGGAGCTCGTCGTGGCGCTGACGCATCAACACGTCGATATTTGCCCAGGCCTTGCTGACAGCATGTTTGATACTGACAAGCTGGTTATATAGCAGGGCCGCATAGAGAAAGGCCACAATCAATACTGCGATAAACGCCAGAGTAAGTGGACTGGTCAGATCCATGATTAAGTCTCCTTGTTATTGCCGGCAGCTACCGACACGGCATGCCTGCGACCGTTATAACCCAACTCGGCTGGTTGTAAATACTGAAATCAGTCTATCCGGTAGACTGGCAGAAACGAAAAAGCCGGGCCATAAGATGGCCCGGCTTAGCACTCAGCGTCGATCGTGACGTTCTCAACTACTGAAGATGGACTCACCGCTCAAACCGTGGTGCTCGAGTATCTCCCGCAAACGTTTGAGCGCCTCGACCTGGATCTGCCTTACCCGCTCGCGGGTCAGACCGATCTCCCGACCCACTTCCTCCAGCGTGCTGCTTTCATGACCTCGTAGCCCGAAGCGGCGGGTAACCACTTCACGCTGCTTTTCACTCAGTTCGGACAACCAGTGATCAATGCTCGTATTGAGATCGTCATCCTGCAACAGCTCACAGGGATCAGTTGCCTGCTCGTCAGTCAGGGTATCGAGCAGCGTCTTGTCCGAGTCAGGGCCAAAGGACATGTCGATAGAGGCAACGCGCTCGTTGAGCCCCAGCATGCGCTTCACATCCTCGACGGGCTTGTCGAGCAACTGGGAAATTTCTTCCGGGGACGGCTCGTGATCAAGTTTCTGAGTCAGTTCACGAGCCGCACGCAGATAGATATTCAATTCCTTGACAACATGAATGGGCAACCGGATCGTACGGGTCTGATTCATAATCGCCCGCTCGATTGTCTGTCTGATCCACCATGTGGCGTAGGTCGAGAAACGAAAACCCCGTTCGGGGTCGAATTTTTCTACTGCCCTGATCAGGCCGAGGTTACCCTCTTCAATCAGGTCCAGAAGCGTCAGCCCGCGATTGACGTAACGTCGGGCAATTTTCACTACCAGGCGCAGGTTGCTCTCGATCATCCGCTTGCGACCCGCAGGATCACCCTTCTGTGCCAGACGGGCAAAATGCACTTCCTCTTCTGGGGTCAGCAGCGGTGAAAAACCGATTTCATTCAGGTACAGCTGGGTAGCATCCAGCTGCTTGGTAAATTCGAAGGCGTTCTCACGCTTGTGGGTACGGGGAGTAACGGGGGCACGCTTGGTTGGGCTGCATTCAGTGGGGCTGCAGTCAGCTGGACTGTTTTCGGTCGACTCGGAGCTGGCCGGCTCTGAATCCTGCGACGACGCGTGGGTGCTGGCGCTCACTTTTCCTTCCAGCGTTGCAGTTTCCTCGTCGAGAACCTGCCCGGATTCCATTTTGTCATTCAACGCCATGCCTGCATGCCCCATTTCGGTTCGATATCACGTGCGGTGTACGCATCCGTAACGCCCGGTGCGCCTTTCATATTATTCGGACAACTTATTCCGCCTATGGTTCTTATCGGTAAGACTACATCCCTGTTTACACCTACAACTACTTGATTAAGGTTACAACTTGGGAAGATAAACCAATGGATCGACAGGCTGCCCCTTGCGACGTATTTCGAAATGTAACTTCACGCGGTCGGTTCCGGTGCTGCCCATCTCTGCAATGGTCTGACCTGAGCGGACCCTGTCGCCTTCCTTGACCATCAACAGGCTGTTGTGGGCGTAGGCACTAAGATAGGTTTCGTCGTGCTTGACGATAATCATCTCGCCATACCCCAGCAATCCACGTCCCGCGTAGACCACCGCACCGTCAGCTGCGGCTTTTATAGGCTGGCCCTGTTTACCCGCAATATCAATGCCTTTATTCAAACTGCCGTTTGACTGAAAACGCGATATCAATGTCCCCTGGGCGGGCCAGTTCCAGCCTGAGACCCTCGCCGGGAGATTTGGGGTGGCAACGGGCTTTGAAGGCGCTGGACGCACCACTACAGGGGTCGGATCTGGTGCGGAAGGGGTGGAGATCCGTGGAGTGGAAGGGCGTGATGTGGATAACGGGGGAGCCACCGCACGGCTACCGCCTTGCGGGCGCAAGCTGATTTCCTGACCCGGATAAATGGTATAGGGTTCACGCATATTGTTGGCTCGGGCCAGCTCTTTCCAGTCCCAGCCATAACGGAAGGCAATCTGGTAAAGGGTCTCGCCTCGCTGAACACGATGCGTACCCGAGGTGACCGTTTGCATCTGTTTGCCACCACCGCGACCACGATCATCTATGGGCACAATGCCCGATGGCCCGGCACAGGCGGTGAGCATGAGCGCGAGCAGCAGCACACCCAGTTGCTTGGCTCCATACACGGCAGTTCTCACGTCAGACACATACGGCCCCTGGCCTGTTTGAACAGCGGATTGCATCAGGTTGCGGTCATCAATCTGTTTGCCGTCCCAACCACTCTAGCGCCAATACTAATACCACGGCCAACAGCATCAATGCCAACCCGGCCTGCCAGTACGAAGGCTCCCCCAGGATGGATTCATATTGCATGGGCCACAGGTTCTCCTGCTGCAGCGCGACGGACTCACCCTTGCTGTTTTCCCGCCAGGTGAGCGTCTGCTTCCAGGGCCACACCATGTTCAACGAACCGATGAGCAGCCCGGTCAGAAACGCCAGCGTAATATGTCGAAGGTGACTCAACAGCCACCCGAGCAGTCTCGAAAAACACAGCAGCCCCGCCACGCAGCCAAGCATGAAGATACCCAACAGGGTCACGTCAAACTCTTTCACAGCGCCAAGTACTGCGCCGTAAAGGCCCAAAAGCAGGAGAATGAAACTACCGGAGATGCCCGGCAGAATCATTGCACAGATGGCGATGGACCCGGCCAGGAACAGCATCAGGGGGGTCGCTTCCCATTGCAGCGGAACTGCCACCGTAATCAGGTAAGCAAACACCGCCCCACCAATCAATGCGGCCACAGTACTCGCGTTCCAACGACCGATCTGCTTTCCCACCAGCCATATGGACACCAGGATCAAACCAAAAAAGAATGCCCATATCAGCTGTGGCCAGGCCACCAGCAGATAACTGATTACGCGGGCGAGGCTGGCGATACTGGTCAATATGCCCGCTAGCAGAACAACCAGGAAAGTCCCGTCGATAGCAGTCCAGGTCTCCCGCCAGCGCCCCTGACACAGCCAGACAACCTTGGCCGGCGTACAGGCCGCAATGGCAGCCAGCAGACGTTCGTATATCCCGCTTATGAAAGCAATGGTGCCACCGGAAACACCGGGGACCACGTCGGCAGCTCCCATGGCAAGTCCTTTGAAAAATATGATACACAGGGAACTGAAGCTGTCCGGCTTGCTCAAGATCGTATGGCTCCTGCCAATAAGGGGACAAAATTCACCGGCTCAACCTGTTGGCGGATAAATGCGTCGCCTTCACGTATCACCAAGGTAAGAAATTGTTCGTGCTGACCTACCGGGATCACCATACGACCACCGTCGGCCAGTTGGTTCAATAGTTCTACAGGCACTTCCGCGGGCGCCGCAGTAACCAGGATGGCGTCGTAGGGCCCATATTGAGGCCAACCCCAATTGCCATCGGAATGTCTGAAAACCACGTTACGCACATCAATGGCCTTGAGTGTTTCCTTGGCCCGCTCCTGCAGCGGGTAGATCCGCTCGACGGTGAAAACCCGCTCGACCACCTGCGCCAGCACCGCGGTCTGATACCCCGAGCCGGTACCCACCTCCAGCACCTTGTCCAGCGGCCCGCCACCCAGCAACAACTCGGTCATGCGCGCCACTATGTAAGGCTGTGACAACGTCTGATTGTGACCTATGGGTAAAGCCGTATCTTCATAGGCCCGATGGGACAGTGCCTCATCCACGAACAGATGCCTCGGCGTTCGGCGCATGGTCTCCAGCACATGCAGATTACGGATGCCTTCCTCGAACAGACGCTCGAGCAAACGCTCCCGAGTTCGCTGTGAGGTCATCCCGATACCGTGGCGATTCATGTCTTCACGCGCAGCCATTCACTCAAGCCCCTCAAGCCATTGTCCGAGATGATCGAAGACCTCGAAGTGGGTCTTGTCGACCCGCAATGGCGTCACCGAGACGTAACCCTGCATGACGGCATGGAAGTCGGTGCCTTCACCACCGTCCTCGGCATCACCGGCTACCGAAATCCAGTAACCTTCCTTGCCACGTGGATCCACCCAACGGACGGGCTTGGCTGCTCTCTGACGATGCCCAAGACGGGTCAGCCGGATACCCTTGATCTGATCCAGGGGCAGGTTTGGAATATTCACATTGAGGATGGTGCGGGGCGGCAGATCCAGTTGATCGTGGGTTTCCACCATGCGCCGGGCAATACTCGCTGCGGTACTCATGTTGTCTCCCTGCCTGCCGACGAGGGAAAACGCCATGGCCGTGCGCGACAGAAAACGACCTTCCAGGGCTGCAGCTACCGTACCGGAATACAGCACATCGTCCCCCAGGTTGGCACCGTGGTTGATACCCGCCACTACCATGTCGATGCTGTCTTCATAGAACGCATTGAGCCCCAGATGAACACAGTCGGTGGGCGTACCATTGAGTCCGACAAAACCGTTTTCCAGTGTGAATGGACGCAACGGACGATCCAGACTCAAGGAACTGCTCGCGCCACTGCGGTCCTCGTGTGGGGCCACAACCACGCAGTCGGCGTAGTCAGTCAACGCACCATGCAGGGCCTTTACGCCAGGCGCCAGAACGCCATCATCATTGGTGATCAAAATTCGCATCAGATTTCGCTTTCCAGTCCGCCGCCCGGCTCGTCATCGAGTATGACCAGCTCACGTAACACCGCTGTCGCAAAACAACCGGTCGGCAAGGTGAATTCAAGTTCCAGGCTATCCGCTGAGGGATAATGCCATGCCAGGGCTTCAATGGGGAGGCGCAAGATTCTGCGTGCCTGTTCCAGCCCGGCTTTTTCCAGCCACGCAGTCAGGACGGGCTCGGCCCCGGTGATGACTTGCTCCATCTCCCGTACCTGGTCGCTGACCGGGAGCTCACCCTGCCCCCACAGCGGGCCTGTCGGGTGGAGGTCCAGGGCGGCCAGTCGGGGATCATTGGACTCCAGCCGCTCAGCCGAGAATTGACTGCGGCTGTTGGTGAAGGCCAGACAATCGCCGGGCAACACCCTGTTCCAGGAGCCATCGGCCACCCGACTGGCCAGCAGTCTATTGAACAACAGGCTACGCGCGGTAGATAGCAAGCGTGAGCGTGTTCCCCTGGCTGGTGGCAACGCCTCCCGCGCGGCCCAATTGCGCGCGTCAAACACATTGCTGCCACCGCGCCCGAAGCGCTGGGGCCCGAAATAATTGGGCACACCCTGACTTGCGATCTGTTGCAGGCGCTCTTCCAGGGCAGGCAGGTCTGCATCAAGTCGATTCAGGCGTATGACGAATCGGTTGGCACTGTGCGCGCCGCGCTGCAATTTGCGGCTGTGCCGCAGGGACTCGAGGCAGCGCAGGTTGTCGCCCCAGAGGCCTGTGAAATCAGGATCTTCCCGGCCGGGCAGTTGCAGGCTGAACCATTGGCTGGTGACTGCCAGCCGATCTTTCATTCCTGCATAGCTGACATCACGCAGTTTGACCCCGGCTACGCGGGCGAGTTGTCTGGCTACCTCCTCGGTATTCAGATTGCGCTTCTCGATCAGCAACCACAGGTGTTCACCTGCACCACTGAGCTTGATGTCCATCACCTCAGCGACCCGAAAATCCTCGGGCGAGGCCTTCAGTACCGCTCGACCACAAGGTTCACCCCATGCGCGGGGACCCAGCAATTGGTTACCGGGGACTATCAACGGGTCGTTCACAGGGGCAGCAGCAAGGCAACTGCGTGAACCGCGATGCCTTCCTCGCGCCCGGTAAAGCCAAGCTTCTCGGTGGTAGTAGCCTTGACGTTGACCTGATCACGGCCAATCTGCAGGTCGGCGGCAATAAACTCGCACATGGCCGCAATGTGTGGCGCCATTTTCGGAGCCTGAGCAACAATGGTCGCATCCATATTCCCAACCTGCCAGCCCTTACCCCGCACCAGAGTCAACGCATGGCGCAGCAATACGCGGCTGTCAGCCCCCTGAAAACGCTCATCAGTGTCCGGGAAGTGCTTGCCAATATCGCCCAGCCCGGCAGCGCCAAGCAAGGCATCGGTCAGCGCGTGCATCAGGACATCGCCATCAGAGTGTGCTATCAGCCCCTTGTTATGCGCAATCCGCACGCCGCCAAGGATGATGGAATCGCCTTCGCCGAAACGATGAACGTCATAGCCGTGCCCGATACGCATGAAGATCTCCCCCGATTAATCAGGGGGAGATCTTACAGTGTGAGGCGCAAAGCTTGAAGCTCAGGCGCGACCCAGTGCCTTGGCGTGATAGCGCAAATGGTCCTCGATAAAGGTCGCGATAAAGTAATAGCTGTGGTCATAGCCTGGCTGCCTACGTAGTGTCAGAGGATGTCCCACCGCTGCAGCCGCCGCCTCCAACGCCTCGGGGTTCAACTGCTGGATGAACTCATCACCCTCACCCTGATCAACCAGCAGCGGCAAACGCTCTGTCGCGCCTGCAATCAGCTCGCAGGTGTCCCACTTTTTCCATTGCTCAACATCGCTGCCCAGGTACCGCCCGAGCGCTTTCTGGCCCCAGGGCACCTGACTGGGATTGGTGATCGGCGCAAGGGCAGATACCGATTGATAATGACCCGGGTTTTTCAGAGCACAAATCAGTGCTCCATGCCCGCCCATCGAGTGACCGAAGATGCTGCGCTGTTCCGATACCGGAAAGTTGGCCTCAATCAGCTTGGGTAACTCATCCACCACATAGTCGTACATGCGGTAATTGCGCGCCCAAGGCTCCTCGGTAGCGTTGATGTAGAACCCGGCACCCATGCCGAAATCGTAGGCGCCATCCGGATCATCCGGCACACCCTCACCGCGGGGGCTGGTGTCAGGAGCCACAATAACCACTCCCAGTTCTGCGGCCACCCGCTGGGCGCCGGCCTTTTGCATGAAGTTCTCATCGGTACAAGTCAGTCCCGACAACCAGTAGACCACGGGCACAGGCTCACCCTGATCCGCCTGGGGCGGCAGATAAATCGCAAACGTCATATCGCAGGAAGTAGCGGTAGAGCGGTGACGATAACGCTTGTGCCAACCGCCAAAACTCTTGTTGGCGGAGATAAGTTCGATAGTAGACATGGTAGATCCCCTTGAGCGTCAAGCCGCAAGCTTCAAGCCGCAAGTTTAAACCCTCAACCTCTGTCCGGCACTTGTAGCTTGTAGCTTGTAGCTTGCCGCTTGTGGCTTGTGGCTTGTAGCTTGCCGCTTGCAGCTTGTGGCTTGTGGCTTGTGGCTTGTGGCTTGTTCTAGAAATGTATGACCGTACGGATGCTCTTGCCTTCGTGCATCAGGTCAAACGCCTTGTTGATGTCCTCCAGACCCATGGTGTGGGTGATAAAGGTATCCAAGGGGATTTCGCCGCTCTGGGATTTGGCAACATAGCCCGGCAGTTCGGTACGGCCCTTGACGCCGCCGAATGCGCTGCCGCGCCAGACTCGGCCGGTTACCAGTTGGAAGGGCCGGGTGCTGATTTCCTGGCCAGCTCCGGCAACACCAATGATGGTCGACTCGCCCCAGCCCTTGTGGGCGCATTCCAGGGCTGCGCGCATCAGCTGTACATTGCCTACGCATTCGAAGGAGTAATCCACCCCGCCATCGGTCATCTCGACGATGACTTCCTGGATCGGCTTGTCATGATCCTTGGGATTGACGAAATCGGTAGCACCAAGCTCCCGGGCGATATCGAACTTCGAGGGGTTGATGTCGATCGCAATGATGCGGCTGGCCTTGGCCATGGTCGCGCCAATAATCGCCGCCAGACCGATGCCACCCAGACCGAAGATAGCCACGGTTGCGCCCTCTTCCACCTTGGCAGTATTGAGCACCGCGCCAATCCCGGTGGTCACGCCGCAGCCCAGCAGACAGACCTTTTCCAGAGGCGCATCCTTGGGAATCTTGGCCAGGGAAATCTCCGGCAAAACGGTATATTCGGAAAAGGTCGAGCAACCCATGTAGTGATAGATGGGTTTGCCCTGGTAAGAGAAGCGCGAGGTGCCATCGGGCATCACACCCTTGCCTTGCGTACCACGCACGGCCTGACAGAGATTGGTCTTGCCTGACTTGCAGAATTTGCACTCGCGACATTCGGCGGTGTAGAGCGGAATGACATGGTCACCTACTTCCAGCGAGGTTACGCCTTCGCCTATAGCTTCAACTATCCCACCGCCCTCATGGCCCAGAATCGCCGGAAAGATACCCTCGGGGTCTTCACCCGACAGCGTGAAGGCGTCTGTGTGACATACACCGCTGGCAACAATACGGACCAGCACCTCGCCCTTCTGGGGTGGCGCGACATCTACTTCGACGATCTCCAGTGGCTTACCGGCCTCGAATGCGACTGCGGCTCGTGATTTGATCATGTGACTCTCCTGAGGGTAAAAGCGATGGGATGAGTGTAGTAGAAGCATCAAGTGTGGATAATAGGCCGCGGGACAAAACATTATTGCCACACAGGGATAATCACGCAGATATGAGTAACTGGGACGGTCTGGATGAATTTGTGAGCGTAGCTGAGCTGGGGCAGTTCAGCAGCGCGGCAAAGCAATTGGGCCTGTCGTCCTCCCATGTCAGCCGGCAGATCGCCCGGCTTGAAGACCGCTTGCAGACACGGCTGTTCTATCGCAGCACCCGCAAGGTGAGCCTGACTGAAGCAGGCCGGACATTTCTACAGCACTGCCAGCGTCTGCAGGATGCCCGCGAGGAGGCACTGCAGGCTATTGGTGACATGGGTGGTGAGCCCAAGGGGCTGTTACGCATGACCTGCGCCGTGGCCTACGGAGAGAACTTCATCATGCCGTTGGTGAACCGGTTCATGCAGCGCTATTCGCAGCTACAAATTGAAACCACGCTGACCAACCAGACCCTGGACCTGTTACATGGCAGCTATGATCTGGCTATCCGTCTGGGTCGGCTGCCGGATTCGAGCATGGTGGCAACGAAAATAGCTCCCAGACGCATGTACCTGTGTGCCGCTCCTTCCTACCTGGAGCACCATGGCGCGCCCCATAGCCTGTCTGAGTTGCCTCGGCACAACTGCCTGGTAGGCAGCACCGATAGCTGGGATTTTCAACAGGCAGGGCGTGAGCTGACCATTCGAGTGCAGGGGAACTGGCGCTGTAACAGTGGCAAGGCAGTGCTGGATGCGGCGCTGCTGGGCTTTGGGCTCTGCCAGCTACCTGATTACTATGTGCGCGAGCATCTTCAGAGCGGCGCACTACGCTCGCTACTGAATCAGCACCAACCTCCGCATACTGCTGTCTGGGCTCTGTACCCCCAGCAGCGTCATCTATCGCCCAAGGTGCGTCAATTGATTGAAATGCTCAAGGAAGGGCTGGCCGAGCGACCGGAGTATCAAGAACGGTAACTGCAGCCAAACAAAAACCGGCATAGCAAAAAGGCCACGCCGGTTCTCGGGGGATATTACTGCGAGCCGCCATCTGCGGCCCGGGAGCTCAGACTCAGTTGAACTGCTGAGCACGCTCCTGCAGGTCAGTATCGGTTTGCAAGCGGGTCGCAATCTCGTTGTACACAGGCACTTCAATACCAGTGTCAGTGACTGCTTCCATCATTTCTTCCTGTGCTTCCATCTGCAAGGACTGCGCTTGCTGCGGATCATCTACCCCGTTGAGCTTCTCGGTAAACTCATCGCGGATCTCGAAAACCTTATCGGAAGCTTCCACGAACTTCTCGAGATCGGCATCGCTGATTTCTGTGGCGGCTTGCTGGCCTGCCATGCCTGGCTGGCTGGCCATACCTTGCTGAGTCTGATTTTGCTGAGCCGGCTGACCCTGCTGCGCACCAGTAGCCTGCGCCATAACGCTGGGAGCCGCGGCGCCGAAGGCGGTAAGACAGATTGCGGCGGCGAGAGTTTTAAGGTTGTTCATATGGATATCTCCTTCTGAATGTGTACCTGACACTATCCATGTTCCATGCCAGTTTATGGAAAAAACCCCCAACACACTGTTTTAGCTAATATTTTTTAAATAATAGAATTTACCCAAGGACATCAACTGGCACTCGACAGGCGTTTTGTGTATCTTTTCTCTACATGAGCAAAAAATATCCGTTCAGATTGAATACACTCCGACACTTGCGATTGTTGCCTCCCATTAGCGGCCTGCAACGCTCACTGCTGTTGTTCGTCGTACTGCCATTGATGCTGCTTTCCGCCCTAGGTATTCGTTTCGGCCTGGGGCAAGCGAGCGAGTTTCAGGAGCAGCGGCTCAAGAATGACCTTGAGCTGATCGGACGTGCCATCAGCATTCCCATCGGCACCTCACTGGTGAAGGGCGATCGCGCAGGTATAGAACTGGCTCTGCGCTCGGTATTCGATATTGGCGAGGTGTACGGCGCTTCGGTTTACGATGTTGATGGTGTGCGGATCGCGTCCGCGGGCGTGACGGAGCGGGACCTGACCCGAACCACGATTCCCGAACGAATAGTCACCACCGGCCAGGGCCAGGAAGCCTACAGCCGCGTTGCTGGACGCAATCTGTTTTCCCACTTTCTCCCCCTGACCGATGCCACCGGTCAGATACGCGGACTGATCCAGATAACCCGACGCGCCAGTGACTTCGGCCGTGCTCTGGAACAACTGCAACTGATCGCGTGGCTGGTCTGGGCGCTTGCCAGTCTGACCATTCTTGGCGCGGTACTGCTGGGGCATTACGGAGGTGTGGGCCGTCATGTCGACAAGCTACTGGCTCATATGGGCCGTGTTGCCCATGGCGACCACTCCCACCGCGCCGCAGCAGAAGGACCCAGCGAGGTGGCTAATCTGGCCCATGGCCTGAACCGTATGCTCGACAGCATCGAGCATGCCCAGGCAGACGTGGAGGCGCATCGTCGTGCCGAAACAGATTTGCTGGGCCGCCTCAAGGATAACGAGAAAATGGCTGCAATCGGCAGTATGGCCAGGGGCATTGCCCATGAGCTTGGAGCACCGCTGAGTGTGATCGATGGCAGAGCCCGCCGCCTGCAACGCAGTGATGATCTGACTGCACAACAGCAACAACAGCTTGAGGGAATTCGCACCCAGGTCGCGCGGCTGACGCGCACTGTTCGGCAGCTACTGGACTATTGCAGACCCTCAGCGCCGCAGCATCGCCAGCTTTCGCCAACGCAGCTACTGCACAGTGCTATCGAGGCCCTGCGTCCGGAGGCCGACATGGCGGCAAAACAGGTACTCCTGGAGCAGGATGAGACAAAACTCCCGGGATTCGAGGGTGATGCGGGCCGGATTGAGCTGGCGTTGCTCAATCTGATGCGCAACGGCCTGCAAGCGGCATCCACCCGGGTAGTGATCAGCACCACGGCTGGAGCTCAAAGCCTGTGTTTCCATATCGATGATGATGGCCTCGGCCTCCCCGGTGAACCGGTCGCGCAGTTGCTCGAACCTTTCTACACCACAAAATCCTCCGGTGAAGGCACCGGTCTGGGCCTGGCAATTGTCCAGGCCGTGGCTGAAGAACATCAAGGATCCCTGATACTGGGCAGCGGCCCCCTTGGTGGATGCCGCGCCACACTCTGCCTGCCAGTTCCACGCCCCCGGCCCACCATCAACGGAGACACCGAACATGGCCCAGCCTGAATCCATTCTTCTGGTCGAGGACGACCGCGGCCTGCGCGAACTACTGACCGAAGAGCTGGAAGCCGAGGGTTACAGAGTTACCCCCTGCCGTGATGCCAGTGAGGGCGAGCAAGCGCTGGGCGAGACTCCCCCCGATCTCTTGATCAGCGACCTTCGCCTGCCCGATGCGAGCGGCTTGACCCTGCTGCCTGTGGCCAAAAATATCGAGCCACCGCCGGCGATTCTGATCATCACCGCCTTCGGGTCGGTGCAGCAGGCGGTGGAAGCACTCAAGGCCGGGGCGGACGATTTTCTTACCAAGCCGCTGGAAATGGATCACTTCCTGCTGGCGGTGTCGCGCCTGCTGGAAAATCGCCGGCTGAAAAGTGAGGTTCTGCAATACCGCTCGTTACTCGCCATTGAACAGTTCAACGGCATTATCGGCCAGAGCCCGGCTATGCAGCAGCTGTTTCACCAGATCCGGCAGATTGCTTCGGCGGACGGCCCCGTACTGGTCCAGGGTGAAAGCGGCACGGGCAAGGAACTGGTTGCGCGCGCCTTGCATGAAGAAAGTGGGCGCCGCGGCAAGCCCTACATGGTGGTCAATTGCGGCGGCATACCCGCAGAGTTGATGGAAAGTGAATTTTTTGGCCACGCTGCCGGGGCATTCACCGGCGCCCGCACCCAGCGCGCGGGCCTTTTTCAGCAGGCGGATGGCGGCACTCTGCTGCTCGACGAGCTTGGCGAGATGCCGTTGGCGCTCCAGGCAAAACTTTTGCGCGTGCTGCAGGACGGTCGCGTACGACCGGTAGGCAGTGATCATGAGATCCAGCTGGATGTACGGATCATAGGAGCGACCAACCGGAACTTGACAGAAGCGGTGGCTGACGGCAGCTTTCGGGAAGATCTGTTCTACCGGCTGGAAACCTTTGCCCTCCAGGTTCCACCCTTGCGCGGCCGAGGTGAAGACACGCTGCTGCTGGCGGAATTCTTTCTCACCCGATTCAATGCCCGCAAGCAGCAGTCGATCCGCGGCTTTACCGATGACACCCTGCGCGCCCTGCTGCAATACAGCTTTCCCGGCAATGTGCGCGAACTGCAGAACGCAGTGGAGAGGGCCGCCACCTTCTGTGACAGCGCCCTGATTGAAACGCGTCATCTGCCCCAGCGTATCCTCGACAATCCCACCGAGGGCCTCCCACGGCCTGATGCTCAGCCGCTGCCCAGCCGAACATCCCTGCCTGCAACTGCAGAGACGGATCCTGCGGGCATGCCAAGTCTGGAAACCGTCCAGCGCGACTACATCCATCAGGTACTGAACGCCACTGCCGGCAATAAACGCAAGGCAGCGGACATTCTAGGTATTACCCGACGGACTCTGTACCGCTGGCTGGAGTAATCGCCCGCAGGAGATCAGCCGGGTTAATCGGCATGGATTTCGCTGATGATTACAGAATCATTTGCCGGCCGGCTGGTATATGGTCAGGCTTTTACGGAGCCCTTTCCCATGCCTTTTGCCAAGGATTTTTTTGATGTTGGCCTGTTTACCAACAAGGCCGATGCTCTGCGGGCCTATTACAGCGACCTGGGCCTGCCCTTCGACCACACCCTGAAGCTTGGCGGCGGAGTTCTGCAACACCGTTACCAGGCAGATCAGGCCGTGCTGAAAATCAATGACGCCCGCGCCCCCCTGCCGCCACGGATAGACAACAGCCCGCTGGCGGAGCTGATCATTGCCAGCCCCAAGTGCACCGTGCCGACCACCGGTGTTGATCCGGACGGGACGCCTGTGCGCGTCGTGCCTCCGGGGCACGAGGGCGTAGAGGGGCTGGCAATGCGCCTGAAGGTCGCCAGTTTGCAGACCAGTCGGCAATTTTACATGGAGGCTCTGGGGCTGAACGAGGTTTCCCCGGGGGTTATGGCCTGTGGCCGGAGTCTGTTGCTACTGGAAGAAACCGGCATACCACCCCAGCCAGCTGCACCCCTGGCGACCCTGGGATTACGCTACCTTACGCTACAGGTATCCGATTGCGACGCGTCCTACGCCAAAGCTCTGCAGGCCGGTGCGACCTCAGGCCGTGCGCCGGAAACGCTTGGCAACACCGCGCGTATTGCATTCGTGTTTGATCCTGACGGAGTATGGATAGAAATCTCGGAAAGGGCTTCGGTTACCGGTAAGGCAGTCTGATTAACCTGACCGACAACCCCAGCACATTTATCTTGTAGCTGCGGGGCAGGAACGCATAAACGGTAGAAAAGGAAATCAACCGTCATGAGCTTGAAAGCTGCAACCAGAATACTCCTGGCAACCACCCTGGGATGCCTGCCTGAACTGGCCAGTGCGTTACCAGAGCCTGTCGATCTGGTCAGTGGTGACGATTATCCGCCATTTGCGGGCAGTACGCTGAGCGAGGGTGGCGTGCTTACACAGATGGTACGGCAGGCGTTTGCTACCGGGGGCCAATCGGCCAGAGTTGAATTCAAACCCTGGGCACGTGGTTACGAAGAGACATTGCGTCTCGAATACGACGCTACCTTCCCTTACCTCAGTACTCCCCGCCGTGCGTCGAGTTTTCTATTTTCCGACCCCCTGTATGAGTTGAATCTCAGGCTCTATGTTCGCAGCGACAGCACCTGGAAAACCGGCACGCCGGAAGAGCTCAGCGACGCAACCTTCTGCCTGCCCACGGGTTATGAGGTTAGTGGATGGGTACGTCTGGCAAGTGACCGCTTGGCGTTTGTCCGACCGCGCAGCATGGAGCAATGCCATGCGATGCTGCAACTTGGTCGCGTGGATGTGCTGATCAGCAACCCCGACGAGCTCGCCTGGCAGGCGGTCCCACCAATGCTGACACCGCGTAATGTTCGCAAGCTACCCGAACCGTTGGACGATGTTAGCCTCCATCTGATCATTCCCCGGGATCATCCCCGGGCACAGCAGCTGATGGACGCTTTCAACCACGGATTGCAGCAACTGGTCGACAGCGGTGCACGCGATCGATTATTCCGGGCCAATCAGGATTACCGGCGCAGCCTGGAAGCTGACCGCTGATACGCCTCTTTACAGAGTCTTTACCTTTCTCGTCCCCGCCCTGACGCTACCGACTGTAGACTTGGCCCGGACATTTCACGCAGGGCAGGTTCATGCAGGCTGGCAAATCCCGATCGCTCCCCAGGCTTCTACTACTGGTAACAACGGCGTTGGCAATAGCCGGCGCACTGGCCTGGTTTCTATGGTTTGCGCCGCAAAGCCGCTCCGCGGACTATCTGACAGCCGAGGTGCTGCGCGGCGACATTGAGGAGAGCATTACCGCGCTCGGTACTCTGGGTCCGCTGGAGTATGTGGATGTTGGCACCCAGGTATCCGGCCAACTACTACGTCTGCATGTGGAGCTTGGCGATCGTGTCGAGGAGGGCCAATTGCTCGCCGAGATCGACCCGACTCTGTATCTGGCCCGTGTGGAGGCCAGTACCGCCCAGCTGGAGAACCTGCAGGCTCAGCTTGCCGATCGCGAGGCCCAATATACCCTCGCCCGGTTGCAGGCAGAGCGGCAACAGAGCCTGATCGAACTGGATGCGACCAGCCAGGAATCGGTTGAAAGCGCACAGGCTACACTGCGCTCGGCCCAGGCCCAGATTGCCGCAATCAAAGCACAGATACGCCAGACTGAATCGACATTACGCGGCGACCAGGCGGACCTGGACTACACCCGCATTCATGCACCCATGACCGGCACGGTTGTGCAACAGCTCGCCAATCAGGGCCAGACCCTCAACGCCAATCAGACGGCACCGGTGGTAGTACAGATCGCCGACTTGTCGACCATGACCGTAAAAACCCAGGTCTCAGAGGCAGACATCAGCCGACTTGAAGTGGGCATGCCGGCCTACTTCTCCACGCTGGGCCGCCCGGAGCGCCGCTGGGAAGGCATATTGCGCCAGATTCTGCCCACCCCGGAAGTAATCAACAATGTGGTGCTGTTCAACGCGCTTTTCGACGTCAGTAACAGTGATGGCGAGCTGCTGCCGCAGATGAGCGCTCAGGTATTTTTTGTCCGCGACTCAGCCGAGAATGTACTGACCATTCCAGTAGCCGCCCTGGGCCAGGCCGTGCCATCCAGCGAAACAAGCTCGGACGAAGCGCCGCAAGCACAGGGCAAGCATTATCAGGTCCAGGTTCTCGACGCCCAGGGGCAGCCGCAACCTAGAAAAATACGCATTGGCACGCGCACGCGGATTGCCGTTGAGGTACTCGCAGGCCTTGAAGAGGGCGAACAGGTTGTGACCGGCGGACTACCTCCAACGGCTGACGGCGATACAAGCCGCCCCTCAAGACGGTTCATGTGACCATGACAGAGGCACTCATCGACCTGCAGGGCATCAGCAGAACCTATCGTAACGGGGAGCTCTCGACTACCGTTCTGCACGACCTCAACCTGCAGATCAGGCAGGGTGAGTTCGTGGCCATCATGGGCGCTTCGGGCTCCGGCAAGTCGACCCTGATGCACCTGCTCGGCTGCCTCGATCGCCCCACCACCGGCCGCTATCTGCTGCGCGGCCAGGATGTGGCGAGCCTGGGACGTGACGACCTTGCCAGGCTGCGCCGCGAAACCTTCGGGTTCATCTTTCAGAGCTATCACCTGATTGCCTCGGCGAGTGCAACCGAGAATGTCGAAGTGCCGGCCATCTACGCTGGACTGCAGCGACTTGAGCGACGCGAGCGAGCCGAGTCATTGCTGACCGGTCTGGGGCTCGGAGAGCGCCTGCGCAACAAGCCCAGCCAACTGTCGGGTGGCCAGCAACAGCGGGTATCCATCGCCCGGGCGCTGATGAATGATGCACAGATCATTCTCGCCGACGAACCGACGGGTGCGCTGGACAGCCAGAGCGGCAAGGACGTTCTGGCACTGCTGGCCCAGCTGCACAGTCAAGGCAAGACAGTCATTATCATCACCCACGATGCCGAAGTCGCCAGCCATGCCCAGCGCCTGATCGAAATGCGCGATGGCCGGATTCTGCGCGACAGCGGTGCCGTTCCCGTTGCTGGAGCACCCTCCCCCGACAACCCGGAGAACGCCCCATCACCGGCCGCCGGGGAGCACCGCGAACAGGCCGTAGCCTCAACACTGGCCGACGCAGGCGAGGCTGTGCGCATGGCGTTACGGGCCCTTCGCGCCAACGTCTTCCGTACCGTACTGACCCTGCTGGGTATCGTTATTGGCGTGGCGTCAGTGGTGGTGATGCTGGCTGTGGGTAATGGCGCACGCCAGGAGGTGATCGAGCGTATCAGCTCCCTGGGCACCAACCTGCTGCTGGTGCGGCCTGGCGCGCCCAACACCCGCAGGTCACAGGACGGGTCAACCAACACCCTGATGCCACTGGATGCAGAACTGGCCGGCCAGCTCGACAACGTGATTGCGGCCGTGCCGGAAATGAGTGGCCGGGCTACCCTGCGCGCCGGTAATACCGATTATCAGACGCAGATCACCGCAACCAGCCCGGCCCTGCCACTGGCCCGCGACTGGCCGGTAGCCAGGGGCGTGTTTCTGGATGAAGAAGATAACCGGCGTTATGCCGCTGTTACCGTGCTGGGCAGCACCGTGGCTGACAATCTGTTCGGCGCCGGTGCCGACCCTCTGGGCGAGTATGTGCTGATCAACAATGTGCCTTTCCAGGTTATTGGCGTCATGGCGCCCAAGGGGGCAACGCCCTGGGGTGCGGATCAGGATGATGTGCTTTTCGTACCCCTGAACACGGGGAGCCTGCGCCTCATAGGCCAGCGTCATCTGAACTCGATCACTGTGATGATCGATGATCTGACCCAGGCAGAGGCCACCCAGGAAGCCCTCAGACAAACACTGCTCCAGGCCCATGGCGGCGTGGAGGACTTCCAGATACGTAATATGGCTTCGCTGCTGGAAAACGTGGCCGACACCCAGAACACCTTCACCGTACTGCTCGGATCAATCGCCGCCATTTCCCTGTTGGTGGGTGGAATCGGGGTGATGAACATCATGCTGGTCAACGTTACGGAACGCACCCGGGAGATCGGCATTCGGGTCGCCACCGGTGCACGCACCCGGCACATTCTCCAACAATTCATTGTCGAGGCTCTGGTGGTATCTGCCATCGGAGGGCTGCTTGGCGTGGCGTTCGGCCTGGTGTTTGCGGCGGGGCTTCAGACCCTGGGGACAGCAATCGAATTCACTGCCGGACCGGTGTTGCTGGCGTTTGGATGTGCCTTTGCAACCGGCCTGATTTTTGGTTACATGCCCGCCCACAAGGCGGCCAACCTAGACCCAGTGGTGGCCCTCAGTGCTGACTAGATCCTTTCTGATTCTCCTGCCGGGACTGCTGCTGGGCGGCTGCAGCCTGACCACCCCCATGCCCGAGCAGACGTTGGTGGTACCCAAGCAATGGAATGCGCCCGTCGCAGGGCACGCATGGCCAGAGGCCGACTGGTGGCGCCAGTACCAGAGTCCGGCACTGGAAACCCTGCTGGCCAGAGCAACTGCTGGCAACCTGGATCTGGCCAGCGCAGCCAGCCGACTCCGCCAGGCTGAAGCTCAATTACGTCAGACACGCGCGTCGCAGCTACCCCAGCTCAACGCCAGCACGGATGTCAGCCGCCGCGGCGACAGCGACACCAGCACAAGCGCCTATGGCGCCGCCTTGACCACCCGTTATGAGCTGGATTTCTGGGGGCGCAATGAGGCCACCACCAACGCGGCGCGCGCCACCTTGCTGGCCAGTGAATACGACGCCCAGACACTGGCCATCAGCATCCAGGCCACCGTGGTCAGCAACTGGCTGCAGACTCTGGAAAACCGGCAACGCCTGGCCCTGACCCGCAGCAGTCTGGCCAATGCCGAACGGGTGTTGAACCTGGTCGAGACCCGTTACCGTTTTGGCGCAGCGGACAGTCTGGAGGTCAGCCAGCAACGCACCCTGGTCGCCCAGTTGCGCGCCAGCCTGCCCGGGCTTGAGCAGCAAAGCCTGCAGTTGCGTAACAGCCTTGCATTGCTCCTGGGGCAGGCGCCGGACGCACAACTGCCCGCGGGAGAGAATCTCACCGATGTAGCGGTACCCCTGATAGGTGCCGGATTACCAGCGGAGCTGCTCAATCGTCGCCCGGATATCCGCGCCAGCGAGGCGCGCCTGGTCGCTGCCAACGCCAATGTGACAGTGGCCAGGGCAGCGCTGTTTCCCAGCATCGCCCTGACCGGCCAGTTGGGAGCCCAAAGCGCCGCTCTGGGTACACTACTAAGCAGCTCCGCCACCGGCTGGACATTGGCAGCCGGGTTAGCCCAGTCGATCTTCGATGGTGGCGCCCTCAAAGCACAGGTAGAACTGTCCCGTGCCCGCCAGGAGGAGCTTCTGATCGACTATCGTAGAACCTTGCTCATTGCACTCGGCGAGGCCGATACTGCACTTGGCGCGGCTCAGCAGGCCCGATTGCGCTTTCAGTTTCTGGAGCTGGCGACCAGCGAGGCGGAACGCGCTTTCAACCTGGCCGAGATCCGTTACCGGGCAGGCTCCATTGATCTAGTCTCACTGCTGGATACCCAGCGTACCTGGTACCAGAGTCAGGATACGCTTATCCAACAGCGCGCAATCGTACTGTTGGCCAGCGTGGACCTGTTCCGCGCACTTGGCGGCGGCTGGCGTGAGCCTGGGGTTCTTTATGGGGCAAGCATGGTGAGGTAAGCTGCCTCACCACACCCCTCTCTCCAGGACTTACCATGCCCGACAGATTGCAGCTGACCACACTGCAAGGCCGTGAATTCCAGCAGGATCAACATAACCTGATTCACATGCTCAGGCATCTGGCTGCACTCGACGAGTTGTGCCGCAGCCTGGGAGTGAGTCGGATCAGCGGGTTTGTCGATATCAGCCTGCTTGAACTGGAAGATGCGGCCAATCTGATGGCGCGAGAAACGCCGGGGGAAATTGAAGCCGACTCCGAGACGGGTATGGTTCTGGCGATAGAAGACCTTGTCTGGCATTCTGCAGCCCTCGGCATGGCGAGTCTGGAAGCGGCCATTCATCACCTGGAACGTGGTACGAGTAGTGCGGTGGATCAGATTGACGTTCCAGGTCTACTGGCTGATTTGCGCTTGTGCCAGAAGCGACTTGAACCACTTGAAGCACAAGGTGGTCAATTTCATCTGTCGGTCCGGAACGAATAAGGCCTTCGGCCATCAAAAAGAACATCAAGGTGGTGCTGCAGAGTCCTGAGCGTGGACGTTTCTTGAAATACAACTAACACCTTTTCAGGATCGTTACAGCCTATCCTGCACTCAACAAAATGAAGATTACCCGGGTGTCTGAATGACCGATCTGATTCGCATTGTCTATATAAGCCGCGCCACTTTTCCCATATCCAAAGCCAATGACGGAATCGAACCCACGGTAGCGCGAATACTGTCAACTTCGCGCACAAACAATCGCAAGAACGGGCTGGTCGGCATGTTGTACTATGGCGATGGCTGCTTCTTTCAGTGTCTGGAGGGTGAAACCTCCAAGGTGCAGGCTCTTTACAAGACTCTGCTCAAGGACCCTCGCCATAAGGATCTGAAAGTGCTTGCCAGCGAGCCGATCAAGCGGCTCTCCTTCCCTGACTGGTCGATGAAGTATGTCCCCGTCGATGAGCACATGCTCAAGCTACTGGAAGAGCACGGCTTCGATACTTTTGACCCCTATCGCTTCGATCACCACCTGGTCGAACGCGTGATGCAGTTGCTGCAAGGTGTACCCGACCCAACCATCCCGGTGGTCGAGGCCCGCGCCTCTGCGCCTGCGCGTACCGTATTGGCAATGACGGACCCGCACCCCGATTCTCCGCCACCGGTGCCAGATAAAACCGCCAAGCTCAGCCTTGTGATCAGTATCGTTGCGCTGGTCATCAGTGGGTGCGCATTGCTGATTGCCCTCGGCCTGGTCTGATCCACGACGATTTCATATCATTGGCCAGGGTGAATACCTTACCTTGCTGAATATCCTAACCCATAGCCCCTATGCATGGTCGGCTCTTCGGGCAGTGAATGCAGCGGCGCGGCAAAGCGATGTTTGCGATAGTAGCGGGTGAAACTTCCCTTCGCAGCCACGGAGCGCCCATGTGCCCAACTGAACACCAGATGCTCGATGTAAACGGTATCCGCCTGAGTTTGCATACCGCAGGTCCGCAGGATGGCCGCCCCGTCTGGCTACTGCACGGATTTCCAGAGTGCTGGTATTCCTGGCGTCATCAGATCGAAGCGTTGGCAGCCATGGGTTATCACGTACATGTACCTGAAATGCGCGGCTACGGTGAAACCAGTGCCCCTAACGATCCTGGCGCTTACGACCTGATAACCCTATGCGCTGATATTCAGGCAGCCATGCAGGTATTGGGGCATGAGCAGGTCGCCATGATCGGTCACGACTGGGGCGCACCTGTTGCATGGCACCTGGCGCTACTGGAACCCAAGCGGGTCAAGGTTGTCTGCGGCATGTCGGTACCCTTTGGCGGTCGCCCCAAGAGACCGGCCATCGAGGTAATGCGCGAGCTTTACCAGGACCGCTTCCATTACATGCTGTACTTCCAGAAACCTGGCCTGGCAGAGGCGGAGATGGCCGAGGATATACCTCGAACCATGCGCGTCATGATGCATGGCATGTCCGGTACCGCCGGCGGCAGTACCCTGGTGCAGGACAAGCCGGCCGACGCCCGCTGGCTGGATGACCGGATCGATCCTGGAAGCCCGCCCGCCTGGTGCCCGCCAGAGGCGTTCGAGGTCTATGTGAAAACCTTCCAGCAAAGCGGTTTCCACGGTCCGGTCAGTTGGTATCGCAACTTCGAGCGCAACTGGGAACGTACCGCCGGGCTCGCCGGCCAGAAGATACTGCAGCCGGCACTCTTTCTGATTGGGGATCAGGACCCTGTGGGGGAGCTAGAGGCCTATACAATCAAGAAGATGCCGGCTGTGGTGCCGCTGGTGGAGCAACACGTGCTGGATGATTGTGGCCACTGGATTCAGGGTGAAAAGCCACAGCAGGTCAATGAACTGCTACTCGCCTTCCTGCATCAGCATTATTGAAAAAAAGAACGCAACAGGAGCATCGTCAATGGCATTTCCCGATCTAGCCGGCAAACGAATCTTGCTGACCCAGGCAGATGTATTCATGGGCCCGGTGCTGAAGCAGACACTCATCCAGTGTGGTGCCGATGTCATTTCCAGCACCACCACCCTGGTGGAGCCCCATGCCGCAGACGAACTGATTGCGCAAAGCGGGGAGCTGGATGTACTGCTGATCAATCTCGGCGTACCGGCACCCTCCACCCCCGCTGAAAAAGTCGACGATGCCGAATGGCGATTGATGTTCGAGCGCATGGTCGATCCCCTGCAACGCCTGGTTCGCGCCGTATTGCCGGGCATGATCGAGCGTCAGCGCGGCAAGGTCCTGCTTATGGGCAGCGCTTCGGCACTGCGCGGCATGAAGCGGGCGTCCAGCTACAGTGCCGCACGGGGTGCGCAACTGGCTTACGTGCGCGCAGTCGGGGTGGAAGTGGCGAAGCACAACATTCAGGTCAATGCGATTGCCCAGAACTTTGTCGATAACCCAACCTACTTCCCGCAGGAAATCCAGGACAACCCCGCTTTTCAGGAGCGGGTAAAACGGGAGGTCCCCCTGGGTCGTCTGGTTACTGCGGATGAGGATGCACAGTTCGCTGCGTATCTCTGCAGCGATGCGGCAAACTGTTTCGTCGGTCAGGTATTTCCCGTTTGCGGCGGTTGGGCTGACTGAAATCCGGTATCCGGTCACAGCTTGTCAAACAAAGGGGCTGCGCTACAGGAAAGTTGTCATGTGACTCTGATATGGTTTTGACAAATAAGAACCAAGAAGGGAATCCACCATGTCGGCTACTACCCTGCGTCTGGCTTGCCTGACCTCCGCTCTGGCTCTGGCCTTTCCAACCACGCTACTGGCCCAGCAAAGCGGTTCACCCCTGGCTGAAGCGATAGCGGCGGCAGGAAATTATCCCGGATACCAGAACCGGATAAGCTCTGCTGAACTGCAAAACCTTCTCGATGCGGCAGCTCGATCGGATCTGGCCCTGCGCACTGCCGCAACCCCGATGATAAACCGCAGCCGTGAGGCCGGCCTGTCGGTCTACGTGGAAACGCTCGGCATGGTCAGCACTACCCAGTCAGCGCTGCTCGAGCAGATGCTGCAAAGCCGATACGGCGCATCCTCCGTTACCTCTGTCGCATCTGCCGACGCCAGTAACAACGGCGGCATCAGTACCGGCTGGCTGTTGGGTGGTGCGGCAGTAGCGGGTATAGCCGCAGCAGCAGGTGGTGGTGGTGGTGGTGGCGGTGGAAATAGCGCGCCTGTCGAGGATCCGATTGTCGATGAAACTCCCGGCCTGCCCACATCACCCGTTTCGCCTACCCCACCGCCGACCGAGGAGCCCGCCCCCGAGCCCACCGACCCTGACCCAACCCCGGAGTACGGGCCCGAGCCAGGACCGGAGAACCCCGCCGACAAGCTGCTGCCCCTGTCCAACGAGCACGCACTTACCAACGGCTATAATCTGACTTACGGCCACATCGCCCACGAGCGTGGCTTTACCGGCGCCGGTAGCCGGATCGCGATAATCGACAGCGGCGTGCGCAGTACGCACATCGAATTGAACGGTCAGATAGCGGGTCACTATAACGTGCTGACCAACGAGACCTCGGCCCAGGCCGGCAGCGACAGCGGTGACCACGGTACTCACGTGGCCGGCATCCTGGCCGCACGCCGCAACAACACCGGGACTGTTGGCTACGCCTACGGGGCGCAGTTGCTGAACGTGCGCTTCACCAATGACGCCGACGAAATCACTGCCTCTGACCAGCAATTGGCTACCGGCTTTGCCTGGGCGCGCAACAACGGTGCCCGCTGGTTCAACAACAGTTGGGGCATCGATGTCACCGTAGCCGACGCCGGGCGGGCCACCATCGAGAGCGCATTTCCGGCACTCCTTGCCGAATGGCAGACCGGCGTTGCTGATCAGCGCGTGTATGTCTGGGCAACCGGCAATGAGGATTTGGATCAGCCCCTGGTATTTGCAGCACTTCCCTCCTTGTATCCCGAGCTGCAAAACCACTGGATCGCCGTTGCCAGCGTGGATTCGAATACCGGGGTTCTCTCATCGTTTTCCAACGCCTGCGGAGACGCGGCGCAGTGGTGCCTGGTAGCGCCGGGTACCGACATTGTCTCGAGTATCAATCTGGGCGACGACCGCTATGGAAGGTTCTCTGGCACCTCGATGGCAACCCCTGCGGTGACGGGTGCACTGGCTGTAGTCAGCCAGGCATTCCCGACCCTGTCCAGCGATCAGGTTGTGCAGCGGCTCTTCTACACTGCCAACAAGGAAGGTCGATACGCGGACACAAGCCTCTATGGCCAGGGCTTGCTTGACTTGGAACTGGCTACTCGGCCAGTGGGCACGCTGACTGTGGTCAGCGCAAACGGCAAGGCCTTACCGGTGGCTGGCTCCGCGCTGGTGTTGGGTGCCCCCTTCGGCAGTGCCAACCCCTTGGCCGGCCTGCAGGTGATGACTACCGACCAGTTGAGTGCGGGTTTTGCGATAGACCTGGGTCAGATGCTGACGCCACGGGACTTTCGGTATGACAGTGGCCGGGGCTTCACCAGACTGAGTCGTAGCCAGGCGACGGAAATCCGCGACCAGCAGCGCTTTACCCGGTTTTCCGCAGAGGGCCGGGAAGACAGTCTGGTAATGACCCTTAGCCAGGGCAACGGTCAATCCCTTTCGATTGGTCAGGTGGACAGTATGGATATGCTCGATGACCGGGCCTCCCTGTCCGGATTGAGCCAACTTGATACCGGGATGGCCTCGCCATTCTGGTTGCAACAGCAGGGAGAGCAGGCTCTGGCCATGCGCCAACGGATACCTCTCGGGTACGCCAGCCTTGAAATCACCAGTGCGGCCAGCGCCCTGCGTCACGGCATGTCTATCGGATTGAGTAGCACCACCAGCACCTATGCGGCGACCCTCGAAGCGGGCTATCTGCGGGGTCGTGATGGCCTGTTCGACAGCCGCGGGCGCGGGGCACTGGATCTGTCCAGCTCCAGTCAGACCTTGTATGCCGGTGTGCGGGGCCATATGCGCCTGGGCGCATTGGCGATCGAGCATGCGGGCTATATGGGCCAGACGCAAGTGGATGGCGCGGGGCTGTTCGGTGACCTGGGCCGAGTGCTCAGCAGCAGCTGGCTAGTGTCAGGTGTCTATAACCGCGGCAGCGAAGACCTGGGGCTGGTGTTCCAGCAGCCCCTGCGAGTTGAATCTGCCGATACCCGCGTCAACGTCGCCACCGGCTACAACGGCAACCTGTTCGACATGCAGTCGTTGACTCTGAATCTCGCGCCTGACGGACGTCAGATGAATCTCGAGGCATTCTGGCGCAAGCGTCTGCCGGGCAACAGGGACGTCAAGCTGTCCTGGCTGGGCATCCGAGAGCCTGGACATCAGGCGGACGCGCCACCCATGCAGGTTCTCATGGGCCAATGGCAGCAACGTTTTTGAGTGGTGGGCAGGCCTCTGCGAGGCCTGCCATTGATTTACCGCGGAGCCTTATTCGGCTGTCAGGTAGGAGGAGCGGGTCAGACCCAGGCGCAGGGCATCGACAAAACGTGCACGCTCGACCGAGGTAAGCTTTGCGCCGGCAACCTTGTCGCGATACCGGGTAACCAGCTCATCGGGCTCGAAATGCACGTAGCGCAACATGTCCTCGATGGTGTCGTGGGTTTCGATGCCGCCATGCACCACCTTGCCATCGCTGCGCAGGTAGACGTTGACTGAATCGGTATCGCCGAACAGGTTGTGCATGTCACCGAGAATTTCCTGGTAGGCGCCGACCATGAATATCCCCAGCAGATAGTCCTCGCCTTCGCGCAGCTCATGAACCGGCAGACTGTTCTCGATGCTTTGCTCGTCCACATAGTGGCGGATCTTGCCGTCGGAATCGCAGGTAAGATCCTGCAGCACCGCTCGGCGCATGGGCTCCTCGTTCAGACGATTGATCGGCATGATTGGCAACACCTGATCGATTGCCCAAGTATCAGGCAGACTCTGGAACACCGAGAAGTTGCAGATGTACTTGTCGGCCATCTTGTCGTTCAACTCATCGAGTACTTGCCGGTGCGAGCGCTGGCGTGCCTTGAGTAGTGTATGCAGGCGCGAGCAAAGAGCGAAGTAGCACTGCTCGGCAAGGGCCTTCTGGGACAGGTTGAGCTTGCCCTCTGCATACTGGGCCGCCACATCGCTCATGTAGTGGGTAGCGCGCCAATAGGTTTCGGTAACCATCTCGATGTCATTGTGATCGAGCAGCCCGACAAGATTGCGTACAACCTGCGGCAAGCTCTCTAGATCGTCGATCGGCGGCACAGTGTCATTGTGCCTTTCGACGTCGGTCACCTGAACCACCAGCACCGCATGGTGGGCCGTCATTGCCCGTCCGCTCTCGGAGAAGATGTGCGGATGGGGCAGATCCTGCGCTTCACAGAAATCCTTCAGCATGCTGACGATGGTGTGTGCGTACTCGCCAACGTCATAGTTGATCGAGCTGGCATTACGCGAATGCGTGCCATCGTAATCGACGCCAAGTCCACCGCCCACGTCGATATGATCTACTGGCAGGCCGAGGGACCGCAGCTCCCCGAAGTAACGTATCGCCTCACGGAACCCGTGCTGGTAATCAGCCAGGTTGGCAATCTGCGAGCCCATGTGAAAGTGCAGCAGACGTACCCCTTCCTGCAAACCGGCATCACGGAACTGCTCGACCACGCGCAGGAGTTGGGCCGCGGACAGACCAAACTTGGATTTTTCGCCACCAGTATCCGCCCACTTGCTTGAAGCCAGCGAGGATAGCCGCACACGCAAACCCACCTGCGGCGTCACGCCCAACCTTTCGGCTTCGTCGATGACCAGACGAACCTCGGACTCTTTTTCGATAACAATGAATACGTTATGCCCAAGCTTTTGCCCGATCAGTGCGAGGTTGATGAACTCGCGATCCTTGTAGCCGTTGCAGACGATGGTGCCGCCCTTGGGCGCCAATGCCAGCACAGCCATCAGCTCCGGCTTCGAACCAGCCTCCAGTCCGATGGAGACGTTCTCGGTAGCGATGATATTTTCCACCACCGCCTCCTGCTGATTGACCTTGATCGGATACAGCGCGGTGTAGCCACTGCGGTAATCAAGCTCTGCAATACTGCGATCAAATGCGCCGGTCAGTTGACGGACCCGGTCCTGCAGAATATCCGGAAAACGCACCAGCAACGGCAAGTCCAATCCGCTCTCGCGTAGTTGCGCTACCAGTTCATGCAGGTCGATAGGACGGCCATCTGCGCCGCGGGGCATCACATCAACGTGACCCTGTTCATTGATATTGAAATAGCCGGCACCCCAGTGACGGATTCCGAAAACGCTGCGGCTGTCTGCAACCGTCCAGTCTGATGCGTCTTCCTTGCGCGAACGTCGCTGTGACACCATCTGTTCCACCTCCTGAATGGGGCCGCATGGGCACCCTGAAATCTGAAAAACAGGCTACAGGATAAAGCAAAACGGGCAATCTCGCGCGCTCGCACAGCGCGATGGCAACCTATTTACCATATCGATGGAGCCCCGCGCCCTCTGGCCTGAATACTCTTCAACCGCTAATGTGCCTGACATCTATTGAGCCCGCAGGGCCTAGCAATCAAGGAGCATTATCATGCAGCAATATTTCAGCCTGGCTGGTCGCACCGCACTAGTGACCGGCGGCAGCCGTGGAATCGGCAAGATGATCGCCAGGGGGTTTCTGGAGGCTGGCGCCCGCGTCATTATCTGCAGCCGCAAGCTGGACGAATGCGAGGCGACAGCCAAGGAGCTGGGCCAGTACGGTGAGTGCCTGGCACTGAGCGCCGACCTATCCTCCGAGGAGGGCGCGCGTCAGCTGTATACCGATTTGCAGGCGCACTGCCAGCAACTGGATATCCTGGTCAATAACGCGGGGACCAGTTGGGGTGCGCCCCTGGAGGAATTTCCAGTCAAAGGCTGGGAGAAGGTCATGCAACTGAACGTGACCTCGGTATTCAGCTGCATCCAGCAGTTGCTGCCGCTGCTGCGCAAAGCCGGTTCGGGCACGAGCCCGGCCCGGGTGATCAACATCGGATCTGTTGCCGGCATCAGTGCCTTCGGCGAACAGGCCTATTCCTACGGGCCAAGCAAGGCAGCGGTGCATCAGTTGTCGCGCATGCTCGCCAAGGAGCTGGTCGGCGAACACATCAATGTCAACGTTATTGCGCCGGGACGTTTCCCGAGCAAGATGACCAGCCACATCCAGAGTGATCCAGCGGCATTGGCCGAGGACTGCAAGTTTATCCCCATGAAGCGCTGGGGACGTGAGGAGGAGATGGCTGCCCTGGCTATCATGCTGGCCAGCACCGCAGGAGCCTACATGACCGGCAATATCATCCCCATTGATGGGGGCTTTACACTCTAGAGCTGTATCGGCAGCGGTGCGCAATGTGCCGCTGTCATGACCGCTTAGCGTTCCGAGCTGAACACTGCCACATTCTTGCCCTTGGCTTTGGCCCGGTACAGCGCCCTGTCCGCGCACTCGAGAACCTCATCGGTTGTCGCTCCATCTTCTGGCCAGAAGGCTCCACCGATACTGCAATATACGCGAGCCTCACCCGCTTCCAATGCTACGGGCAGGCTGACCGCCTTGAGGGTGCGATCAGCGAGTTGACGAGCAATACGCTGGATATCACCGGAACCCGGCACCAGCACAATGACGAACTCGTCCCCTCCCAACCGCACCAGCAAATCGCCGTCTCTCACCTTGGACTGCAGACGCTCGGCCACAACCGCCAACAACTCATCACCTGCCGCATGCCCCATTTCGTCGTTAACCCGTTTGAATCCATCCAGATCAAGGAACAATAGAGCCAAGGGTAGCGTGGGATCGTGACTAAGCAAAAAGCGCTCGAATGCGGCCCGGTTGGCCAGGCCGGTGAGGCTGTCAGTCAGCGCCAGTTCGGACATCTCGTCCAGCCGGTTCTCCTGGTGACCCAATGCCTCTACCAGGTGCCGGATAGAAGCGCCCAGGATCTCGATCTCGCGCGCTCCCCTGATGACCGGAATTTCTGCATGCTCTCTTGCACTCAGGCGATCTGCAGCCCGAGCGATGCGTTTGAGTGGAGCGGTCAGATAGCCACTCATCAACCAGCCTGCGATAGCAAAAACCAGCGCCAGAAGCGACCCCGCAAAAAATATGAACGTCTGCGCATTTTCGGCTGGTTGATCGGCAACGGCCAAGGGCTGGCGGGCCACCACGACCCAACCCAGACCGGCATAATCCCCATGACCATCGGCAAACGCCACACCTGTCAGGTACTTCGCCTCCCCCGGCCATTCGACGACCTGCCACAGACCGGCTGACTTGCTGCCCGAAACCGGTAGAAAATCCTCAACCTGCTTGCCAACCCAGTCTTTGGGCCCAAGCAAGACAGCGCCGTCAGAGGCAAGTACGAAAAACTCCGCTTCACGGCGCTCTTGAGTCGCACGCAGCAGCGATCGGCTGATTTCCCCCGCCCAGGACCAGGAAAGATGCGCAGCCAGCACACCCAGCAACCGACCTTCGTCGTCGCGCATTGGCCAACTGATATCGACGAACTTCATTGTCTCACCGGACGGATTGGGTAACAGGCTCTGCAACAGAAGCGCCTCGTGGACATCACCAATGAACAACCCGTCCAATGCCTCGCGGTAAACCGGGCGGTGGGCAATATTGATGCCCTCTAGAATTCGGTCACTACCGACAGAGACAGTGCCCTGTGCATCCAGCAGACCTATCCAGGCCAGAGCAGGCATCTTCGCGCTAAGCTGATCGAGCAAACGGATCTGCTCCTGCCGTGCGTCCGGTTCACGCAACGCATCTAGCTGGGCAAGTACTTCGAGTATGGAAGCCCGCGCTGCCATATCACGGTCCAGCCGATCCCCCATCTGATAGGCCAGCTCCACCAGCTCACGACCTGACTCCTCGCGCAGTCGCTGGGACAGGTCAACGTTGATAAAGGTACCCAGCAACCAGCTCAGCAGGACCACGATCAACGCGATCAACGCAGCGAGACGGGTTCGAAGGCTGGTACTGCGGGCCATCATGGAATCCTTCATTTGGCCTTTGAATTTATCGAATTATACCTGCGCGAGGGGGTCAAATACGACCGTGAGCACCCGGTTTACCCGCTCACAACGACCCCGGAAGAACCGGCTGCAGCCCTTGACTCATGCCGCCATGCATACAAATATGACGAATCTATTTAACAGCTATAAATATTATATGAGCAAGGAACCTGCCCTGTACGTGCCTTTAACAGCGGGTTGAGATAATTTTTCATATATGTTTATCATGTATAAAGTATTTACACGTAAATATTGGACACCCATGACGCAGACACCCGTAACACTTAGAAAACCAGAGGCCACAGACGGCTTTGCCCTGAACGAATTAGTGGAGCGCTGTAAGCCGCTGGACACCAATTCGGTTTACTGCAACCTGCTGCAGTGCAGCGATTTTCGCGATACCGCCATCGCCGCACTCACCGACGAGGGAGATCTGGTCGGATTCATTTCCGGCTATCGTCCCCCGGCCCGGTCCAACACGCTTTTTGTCTGGCAGGTTGCTGTAGATAGCCGCATGCGTGGCCAGGGCCTGGCGCTCAAGATGCTTATGACGCTGGTCAAGCGCGTCGCAGCCGAAGGTGTTGACCATATTGAAACCACTATTTCACCCGGCAACGAAGGATCCGAAGCGCTGTTCAAGAAAGCCTTCCGTGAACTCGGTGCCGAGTACGAAACCAGTGTTCTCTTTTCCAGCGCAACGCATTTCAACGGTCACCATGACGATGAAGTGCTCTACCGCGCAGGACCTTTTGCAATAACGACTGCCTAAGAATTTGATATCAGGAGATACCATGAGCAACTTCGAACAATTCGAAAAACATGAGTCCGGCATCCGCAGCTATTGCCGTTCCTTCCCCGTCCTGTTCAAACAGGCGCGCGGCGCGGAACTGATCACCAGCGAAGGCAAGCACTATATTGACTTTCTAGCCGGCGCCGGCACGCTGAATTACGGCCACAACCACCCGGTTCTGAAAAAGGCCCTGATTGACTATATTTCCGACGACGGCATCACCCACGGTCTGGACATGTATTCAGGTGCCAAGGAGACCTTCCTCGAGGCGTTTCATCGGATCATTCTCGAGCCGCGCGGTTTCGGTGACTACGTGACCCAGTTCAGCGGCCCTACCGGTACCAACTCGGTAGAAGCCGCGCTGAAGCTCGCCCGCAAGGTAACTGGCCGTAATAACGTCATCAGCTTCACCAATGGCTTCCACGGCGTTACCGTTGGCGCACTGGCCGTGACCGGCAACCAGCATCACCGTGGTGCCGCAGGCGTCCCGCTGACCGACGTCAGCCGCATGCCCTATGCCAACTACTTCGGTGAAGGCGTGAACACCATCTCGATGATGGACAAACTGTTGAGCGACCCCAGCAGCGGCATCGACAAGCCCGCTGCCGTTATTGTGGAAGTGGTCCAGGGTGAAGGCGGTCTGAATACCGCATCAGCCGAATGGATGCGCAAACTGCAGAAGCTATGCAAGAAGCACGGCATGCTGCTGATTGCCGATGACATCCAGGCTGGCTGTGGCCGTACTGGTACTTTCTTCAGCTTTGAGGGCATGGGCATTCAGCCAGACATTATTACCCTGTCCAAATCGCTGAGCGGCTACGGTCTGCCCTTTGCGGTTGTGGTAATGCGTCGGGAGCTGGACCAGTGGGAACCGGGCGAGCACAACGGTACCTTTAGAGGCAACAACCTGGCCTTCGTCACCGCAGCTGCCGCCATGGAGCACTTCTGGACCACTGACGAGTTCGCCAAGAGCGTCCAGGCCAAGGGCAAAATGGTCAAGGAACGGATGCAGAAGATCGTCCGCAAGCACGGCCCCGATTCCTTGTTCGTCAAGGGTCGCGGCATGATGGTCGGCATCAGCTGCCCCAACGGTGAGATTGCATCAGCAATCTGCCGCGAAGCATTCCAGCATGGCCTGGTAATTGAAACGAGCGGCAATCACAGCCAGGTAGTCAAGTGCCTCGCCCCGCTAGTTATCACCGAACAACAGATCGACCAAGCCATGACGATTCTCGAAGCAGCATTTGCGAAAGTCATGAACGAAGACACTGCCGAACAGGCATCTTGAGGAGAACGGAATATGATCGTACGTACACTGAAGGATTGCGAAGCCTCGGATCGCCGGGTCAAGTCGGATAACTGGGAAAGCACCCGCATGTTGTTGAAAGACGACAATATGGGCTTTTCCTTTCACATCACTACCATCTATGCCGGTACCACGACGCACATCTGGTACAAGAACCACCTTGAGTCGGTGTACTGCATGAGTGGTGACGGCGAGATCGAAACTATCTCGGATGGCAAGGTCTACAAGATCGAGCCAGGCGTGCTCTACATTCTCGACAAGAACGATGAGCACTGGCTGCGTGGCGGCAAGACCGACATGAAAATGGCCTGCGTATTCAATCCGCCTTTGAGCGGCAAGGAAGTGCACGACAAGGATGGCGTCTATCCGGTTGATGATAGCGTTTCTGGCTGATTGCCCGCCGCCGGCAAAGGCGCACCGACTATGCGTCTGCGCCGGCAGCGACGGCTGAAGCCGTTGGTAAGAAGTCACCCGCACCCGCGAGGGATGCGAGCAACATTCACCAACGCAAAATGAGAATTATGCATACAGTAGAAAAAATCGGCGGCACCTCGATGAGCCGCTTTGATGAAGTACTCGACACCCTTTTCATTGGCGACCGCAAGAAAAGCGAGCTGTATAATCGCGTCTTTGTGGTTTCCGCTTACGGTGGCATGACCAACTTGCTGCTGGAACACAAAAAATCCGGTGAGCCCGGCGTCTACGAGCGTTTTGCCGACGCACAGAACGAAGATGCCTGGCTGGACGCGCTTGATGCGGTACTGGTCAGCATGCAGGCCAAGAACGCCGAACTGTTCAGCGGTGAATATGAGCGTCAGGCAGCTGATCGCTTTATTGAAGGCCGCATAGGTGACGTTCGTGACTGCATGCTCAGCCTGCAGCAACTGTGCACCTATGGCCACTTTCAGCTCACCGAGCATCTGATGAAGGTGCGCGAGATGCTGGCTTCACTGGGCGAAGCACACAGTGCTTTCAATACAGTCCTGGCCCTGAAGAAGTATGGCGTCAACGCCCGCCTGGTCGACCTCACGGGCTGGAACCAGGCAGAACCCAAACCGTTTCTGGAAATGATCAAGGACAGCTTTGCCGGGATCGACCTGAGCAAGGAGCTGGTGGTAGCCACAGGCTATACCCACTGCAGTGAAGGTCAGATGAATACTTTCGACCGCGGCTACAGTGAAATCACTTTCGCCCAGATTGCTGCCACAACCAGCGCTCGCGAAGCGGTGATCCACAAGGAATATCACCTTTCCAGTGCCGATCCGAACCTGGTTGGGTTGGACAATGTGGTCACCATAGGCCGCACCAATTATGACGTAGCCGATCAGTTGTCCAATCTCGGCATGGAAGCAATCCATCCCAAGGCGGCACGTACATTGCGTCGCGCGGGCATACAGCTACGCATCAAGAATGCCTTCGAGCCGGATCATGCGGGCACCTTGATCAGCCAGGATTATTGCAGCGAAAAGCCCTGCGTAGAGATTATCGCCGGTCGCAAGGACGTCTTTGGTCTTGAGGTATTCGACCAGGAAATGCTGGGCGATGTGGCCTATGACATCGAGATAACCAAGCTACTCAAACAGCTCAAGCTGTATGTAGTTAACAAGGATTCCGATGCCAACAGCATCACCTACTACGCGTCCGGTTCCCGGAAGATGATCAATCGCGCTGCACGCCTGATCGAAGAGAAGTACCCCATGGCGGAAGTGCACGTGCATAATATTGCCATCGTCTCCGCGATCGGCTCGGACCTGAAGGTAAAAGGTATTCTGGCCAAGACGGTCGCTGCGCTGGCCGCAGCCGATATCAGCATTCAGGCAATCCACCAGTCGATCCGCCAGGTGGAAATGCAGTGTATTATCAATGAAGATGATTACGACGCTGCAGTGGCTGCCTTGCACCGCGCGCTCATCGAGCCCGAAAACCACGGCGATGTAATAGCTATCGCATGAAATGTCGCGTGAAACAGTCGCATGAAATGTCGCGTGAAATAGCCGCCTGAGCAATACGGCAAGCGACCCAGAGAAAGCTGCAAGCACACCTTGCAGCTTTTTTTATGGCTGATCCCTAGCCCCTGCCAGGCCCCGCCCCTAGAATGGCGGTTTACAATACAAAGAACGGGAATTCCATTTTGATCGAAGCTGTCTGGATCGCCTTTGCCTTCATCCTCGGTCTGATCATGCGTCAGGTGGGACTACCACCCCTGATTGGCTACCTTGCGGCAGGTTTTGCGCTGGCAGCTTTCGGCGATACCTTCGGCGTTGGCCCCCAGGACAGTTATATTCTGGCCCACATTGCCCATCTGGGCGTTCTGCTGCTGCTCTTTACCGTCGGCCTGAAGCTCAAGCTCAAGAACCTGGTACGCCCAGAGGTGATCGGCGGCAGCCTGATCCATTTCGTGTTATCAACGGTCATTTTTCTGCCCGGCATTCTGGTGCTGCTGGACATCAGTATGCGCGAATCGATTCTGCTGGCCGTCGCACTGTCATTCTCCAGTACCGTACTTGCCGCCAAGGTATTGGAGAGCAAGCGCGAGTTGCGGGCCTTTCACGGCCGCGTGGCTATAGGCGTGCTGATCATGCAGGACCTGATCGCCCTGTTGGTCATCAGTATCGCCAGCGGCACTTCCCCCTCCGCCTGGGCGCTTCTGGTATTTGCGATACCACTGCTCAAACCCCTGCTCTATCGTTTGCTGGATATGTGTGGTCACGAAGAGCTGCTGGTGCTGCTGGGCCTGTTCCTTGCGCTGGTTATTGGTGGCGTGGGTTTTGAATCTGTCGGGTTGAGTTCGGAGCTGGGCGCCCTGGCTTTTGGTGCCATGCTGGCCAACCACAAACGTGCCGGCGAGTTGTCGCAATCACTGTGGAGTCTGAAAGAAGTATTCCTGGTCGGTTTCTTTTTGCAAATCGGTATAGGCGGGCTGCCCGACGCGGATGCCATTATCTTTGCCCTGGTGATGGCCGTGGTGCTGCCGCTCAAGGGCGTATTGTTCTTTTTCCTGTTTCTGCTCTTCAAGCTGCGTGCGCGCAGCGCCTTTCTCAGCAGCGTGAGCCTGACCAACTACAGCGAGTTTGGCCTGATTGTTGCCAGCGTGGTCCTACCCGAATGGTTGATTCCTCTGGCGATAACCGTATCGCTGTCGTTCATTTTTTCCGCCCCCATCAATCGATTTGCGCACCCGCTTTACGAGCGTCTGGCCAATCGCTTGATCCCATTCGAGCGGGACATCCGACATCCTGACGAACAGCCACTATCGCTGGGTGACGCTGAAATCCTGATCATGGGCCAGGGCCGGACCGGCCGCGCGGCATACGATAGCCTCGCAACCAAGGGCTACCGGGTAGTAGGCCTGGATTCTGACCCGGTAGCCATAGAAGCAAGCATTGCTGCCGGACGGCAGGCGCTTTTTGCCGATGCCGAGGACCAGGTGTTCTGGCAAAGCTTGCAGATGCCCCAGGTGCATTCTGTGGTGTTGGCAATGAACGACGCCGAAGCCAAGACCATCGCGGTGCAGAAGCTGCGCAGCCGTGGTTTCAAAGGCCTGATCGTTTCCCACGCCATGTACGAAGACATTGCCGAGCGCATTCTGGAAGCGGGGGCAGACCTGGCCTACCTGACGATGAGCGAAGCAGGCAACGGCCTGGCCGAGCAGGTGAATCGCGCCATCATCAGCCGTCAGCCAGCGCCGCAAGACCAACAAAACTAATTACTGGAAAGCAGAAAGGCCTTCACCTGCTGCGCCGCTGTAACCGAGTGCTCCTGCATGAAACAGTGGCCGCCCGGGGTCGCACGTGAAGTCACCCGGGCGTTGCTTGCAGCCAGCTTGCGAGCGGACTGGAGAACGAACGGATAGGTGTTTTCACCGTGAATCAGCAGGGTATCGGTGCGGATGCGTTTCAGCGCTGGCCAGAGGCGCTCAGGCATGCTCTCGAACACCTCGGCCTCGCGGGAGGGCCGGCATTTCAATTCGACGCCAAGCTCGTCATGGTCTTTCAATGCGTGATCGATGTGGGCGCGAAAAGCAGCCTCCTCCCAGCCCCTGAAAATGCCACGACCATGCAGTGCGGCGTAGGCCGCCTCGCGGTCCGGCCAATGGTGACGGCGGGCTCGCGCGCTATCGGCCATGGGATTGCGGCGCATGCCAAGCAGGCTCAGGCTGGTACGCAGCCCGATCAGGGACACAGGAAACAGGACCGGATCAAGCAGGACCGCACGGCGGAACACATCAGGATGACCCGCCAGAATCAGGCTGGTCAGAACACCGCCGAAGCTGTGTCCGCACGCGTAAGCCTCTACCGCACCAAAGCGCTCACGGCCGGCTGAGAATGCCTCGAGAGCGAGCTCGGCATTCCGATTCCAGCCCAGAAAACGCCCTCCATGGTCGCTTTCCCCGTGGCCTTGCAGATCGCATAACCACAGATCGAAATCCGCGGCCAGGTGCTCGAGCATCAGCTCATAGCTGCGAGTGCAGAAGCCGTTGCCATGCAGGAAGTGCAACAGGGGCTTGCCGGAGGGCGGCGAATGCCAGCCTCTCAGAGTAAAACCGGCGCGGGTATTGTGACTCCAGGGTAGCAACTGCATCGGGGGCGGCTCTTTTGTTTAAAGCGGCATTCTAGAGGGCCAGCGCCCGGATGTCAGCGATTTGTGGACTCAGACAGGCCCAGCCCGGCCCCCACACCAGTCTCATGACTGGCGCAATCGCCTGGCTTACTTCAGCCAGTCCAGCGTCAACAGCAGGCGGCGTTCGCCCTGCCGCACGCCTGGTGAACGATGAATCAGGCCCCGACCCGTATTACCCTGCCAGCGCTCCCCCTTGAGCAACGCCACCTCCCCGACTCCCAGGGCCTGGCCGTGTACATGCCGAGCGTAGCGATCTATACCCGGGCCGCCCAGATGCTCGCGCGGCAACTGCCCTTCGGCCAACCACTCCGATCCCGGCCCTGCGTAGGAAGTCACCAGCCGCACCGGCACATGATCGACATGCCAGCGCGGGCACATGGCCTGCTCAAGGGAGCGCAGGCGCAAGCCGATAATCTGCGCGTCCACCAGACAGGCGAAAGCGTCCACCAGATGGGCCACATCGGCAACAAAGTCGGCATAGCCCTCAAGATGACTCATGGCCCCTGCCAGGCGCGGCATGCGCACAGCACAATTACCCGAGTCATCGGTAATGACATCCAGGGTGTGGGATTCGGCCAACTGGCCACCACACTGCAGCAGAGCGTCGGAAAAGCGCTCCACTGATGTCGCCAGCGGTCGTTGCCATACCGCCAGATTGATCTCGTCGCGGAAGATCTCGAGCAGCGTATCCATGGAGCCTGCCTGGACCCAGGCGGGTACCGTCATCTGATCTGCCGCATGCATCAGGCGGCCTGCTCTTCGGACCAGGGACCGAAGGGGTCGGTCAATGCCGTCCAGGCACCCTGCCCCATGGCCATTTCCTCCTCAGTCAGCAAGCAGGCATCGAGGTCCTGGCGCAAGCGAGCGAAGTCGATGTGCTGGCCGATGAACACCAGTTCCTGGCGGCAATCACCCACCTCGGCATCCCAGTTGGCCATGATTGTCTCGACCTCCTGCTCCTGCGTTGGCCAGTGCGCCCGGGGAACCGAACGCCACCAGCGGCCCGCATAGCTGTAGCGCATCAAACCACCCGCTTGGGACCAGCTACCGGCTTCGGACGGCCGACTGGCCAGCCAGAAATAGCCCTTGGAACGCAGCAGCCTGCCGTTTTCCCAGGTGCGAGCGAGGAAGGCATGGAAGCGTTCGGGGTGAAATGGCTTGCGCGCCTGGTAGGTGCCGGAGGCGATGCCGTATTCCTCGGTTTCGGGAACATGCTCGCCACGCATTTCCTTGAGCCAGCCCGGGGCCATGGCCGCTCGCTCGAAGCTGAAGCGCCCGGTATTGAGTACCTTGTCCAACGGCACCTGGCCCATGACCATCGGAATTATCTCGGCCTCGCTGTTCAGTCCACGCAAAATGGCCTGCAGCTCCTCACGGGCAGTAAGGGATATCAGGTCGACCTTGCTGAGCAGGATGACATCGGCAAACTCCACCTGCTCGATCAACAGATCGGTGATCGAGCGCTCATCCTCTTCACCCAACGTCTCGCCGCGACTGGCCAGAGTCTCGGCAGCCTGGAAATCGTTGAGAAAGTTGACCCCATCGACCACGGTTATCATGGTGTCCAGCCGCGCCAGGTCGGAGAGACTGCGCCCCTGCTCGTCCCGGAAGGTGAAGGTCTCAGCTACCGGCAGCGGCTCGGAGATACCCGTGGATTCGATCAGCAGATAATCGAAGCGTCCCTCGCCAGCGAGCCTGGCGACTTCCTCCAGCAGGTCCTCGCGCAGGGTGCAACAGATGCAGCCGTTGCTCATCTCGATCAGTTTTTCCTCGGCACGGTTGAGCGTCACATCACGCTGGACCTCACTCCCGTCGATATTGATCTCGCTCATATCATTGACGATAACGGCCACCCGCAAGTTCTCCCGATTACGCAGAATCTGGTTGAGTAGCGTGCTCTTGCCTGCCCCAAGAAATCCTGACAATACGCTGACAGGCAATAACGAATCACTGTGCTGCATCAGACATACTCCGACTATGACAACATTGTTTAATATTGATATAACATAACATTATTCCTCAGGCAGATAGAAGGCGTTCAGGCAAATAAAACAGCAGGTCTCTCTGCGCCGAGACCTCCAACTGCTAGAATGCCGATAAATACAAACACAACTGCCACGGCCTCACATGAATCCCGATCTCGGTTTGACGTACCAATTGCAAGCACTGGCCTCCAATCAACCTGTGGAATTTCTGCAGATCCGGTTCAGTGAAATCGACTTTGTCAGCCATGAGCTCTGCACAACGCTATTCGATGTGCCCTGGGGAGAGGAGGGTGAAGCCCATGCGCTGTCCCTGGACTTCGATCAGGAAATTCTTCTGGAGCTGTTGAGCCGTCTGAGTCCCGAAGCCCAACAGGCCTTTCTGGAGGAAGTGAATGGGCAAATGCCACCCTTTCACGTCAGCCTCCCCGAGCCGGTGATGGTTGAACGCGTGTGGTGTGAGTTGGGTGAAGAGCAGGAAGTGGAAGGGGAAAACTTCATCCCCTTCGTTATTCAGCGCCTGGAGTGATTAGCGCAGTATGTAATCAACACTGGTTACCACTCGCACCCGCTTGGTCTCGGGCGTGAAAGGATCTACGTCCTCGATCGAGAAGTAGCCCTGGGATGCACGCCGGATGCTTCCTACGCTGGCCTCGGCATCACGTGCAAACTGATCTGCCGCGGCGCGCGCATCGCGCGTGGCATCGGCAATCATTTCCGGCTTTATCGACTCCAGCTTGGTAAATACGAAACTGGGCTGAAACTCGTAGCTCTGGGTCAGGGCAACACCCGATTTCACCAGTTCGCCAACCGACTGCATACCCGACTTGACCCGCTCCACATCTTCAGTGCGGACCAGCACTGTCGCGTCTGCTCTGTAACGCTCCGCCGGCAGCGCAGAGCCATAAACATTAGCGTGCTGGTCGGTGATCTTGGGCATGGATAACTGGATATCATCCTCAGCAAACCCCTTGAGCAGCAGGAATGACCTGATCAGGCTCTGCTGCGCCTCGATGTCGTTCTGGAGTTGGTCCAGGCCATTACCAAGCACGGAGAAATTGATCGGCCACAGCGCCAGATCGGCCTTTACAGTGCGTTCGGCCAACCCTTTTACACTCACCACGCGGTCAGCATCACGGAACTGCAGCATGCCACTCTTGATATTGACCGCCATGAATGCCAACGCCAGTGCGATAAACGCGCCTGCCAGCATCTGCCATATTGCGCCGGATCTGCCTGTCATTGCCTTAACTCCTGTTTTGAATAGCGCGCCACTGTGAGCGGTATGTATACGCTGCAGCTTCCCTTGGCAGCAACGGCTTATTCATCCTTTCGCAGGTCTTCGGGGATGTCCGGATTGGGCATTGGCCCTGGCCGTTTGCCTTGACCCGCCCGATATTGGCGCAGCTGGAATACATAAGCCAGGACCTGCGCCACCGCGAGATAAAGCCCGGCGGGAATCTGCTGATCCAGCTCCGTGCTGTAAAACACCGCCCGCGCCAGCGGCGGGGACTCGAGCACCACGACATTGTGCTCGGTTGCCACCTCGCGAATACGCTGGGCCACGAAGTCGGCCCCCTTGGCTACCAGAACAGGCGCGCCCGCATTCAGCGGATCATATTTCAAAGCTACGGCAAAGTGGGTCGGGTTGGTTATGACCACATCTGCCTGGGGTACCTCGCCCATCATCCGCCGCTCAGCCATCTCGCGCTGCAGTTGGCGAATACGCCCCTTCACCTCTGGCTTGCCTTCGGAGTCCTTGAATTCGTCGCGCACTTCCTGCTTGGTCATTTTCAACTTCTGCTTGTTGTCCCAGAGTTGAAACGGAATATCCACCACCGCAATCAGAATCAGAGAGCACGCCAGAAAAAACAATGCCGTACCCAGAATCCACAGGCTGTGACCAATCGCATCGGGCAGAGGCTCACTGTCGAGTTCGAGCATGTCGTTCTGAAAAAAGGCAAGCACCAGCAGCGCCATCGCTAGCACTACCAGAAACTTCGCAAGGGCCTTGAGCAGCTCTACCAAAGCCTTCAGTGAGAACATCCGCTTGAGACCCGCCAGCGGATTCATCCTGCTGAATTTGGGCGCCAGGGATTTGCCACTGAACAACCAGCCGCCCAGCATGATCGGTCCCACGATAGATGCGACAAACAGAATGAAGAACAGCGGCGCAAGTATCATCAGCCCCATGTTTACCGACTCGAGCAGATGTAAGCCCATGCTGTCAGTAGCAAAGAGTGCATCGCGCTCCAGGGAAAAGTTATAGGTCATCAGATCAATCAGCAGGCGGAACATGGCGGGACCAAACATGATCAGACCCACCGCCGAGCACATGACTACCGCGAGGGTATTGAGCTCCTTGGAGCGGGCAATCTGGCCCTTGTCACGGGACTCCTTGAGGCGTTTCTCCGTGGGGTCTTCGGTTTTTTCCTGACCGCTATCCGATTCTTGCGACATCAGCTAGCCCTCACCAGCTCACGCAACCAGATCAGTGTGTCGGAGACCACGATCTGGTAATGCTCTCCCACGCTGCCTATCAGAACCCAGAGTATGAATATCCCGAAGACCAAGGTGAGCGGAAAACCGATCGAGAAAATGTTCAATTGCGGCGCGGCCCTCATCATCACGCCAAAGGACAGATTGACGATCAACAGCGCGGTAATAGCCGGCAGGCCAATCAGCAATGCTGCTGCCATGACCCAGGAAAAACGCAGCACAACTGCCTGGAAATCCGAGACCAGAAAGAACTCACCCAGGGGTAAGGTGGTGAAGCTCTCGACCAGGACCTCGATCACTACCAGGTGACCATTGACAGCCAGAAACAGCAAGGTAGTCAGCATGGTAAATACCTGGGCAACCACCGCGACCGAAATCCCCATGGTCGGATCGTTCATCGAGGCAAAGCCCAGACCCATCTGCATGGCAACGATCTGACCAGCAAGCACATGGACCTGGAACAGCAACTGCAGAACGAAGCCCATGGTGGCCCCAATGAGTATCTGTTCGGCAATAATCGCCCAGGTGTTCAGACTCAATGGATCCAGGGACGGCGGGGTCGGAATATGCGGAGCGACAAGAAAGGTCACTGCCACGGCGAGAAACAGACGAATGCGCGCCGGCACCAGTTGCGTCCCGATCACCGGCATGGTCATCATCACACTGGCAATACGAAAAAACACCCACATGTAGCTGGATACCCAACGGCTGATATCCCCACCGGAGAGCTCGATCATCAGCCGATCAGGCCTGGTATGCTGCGATACAGGCTGTCGGTGTACTCGATCAACTGCGTCACGATCCAGGGCCCGAGCACAATCAGGGTGAGAAAGGTCAGCAGCAAACGGGGCAGAAAGCTCAGTGTCTGCTCGTTGATCTGGGTCGCGGCCTGGAACATCGCAACCACCAGACCCACAAGCAGGCTTGGCACCACAATAATGGCCACCAGCACAGTGGTCAGCCAGAGTGCCTGACGAAACAGCTCCACAGCAACTTCGGGTGTCATTGTCCGGCTCCTATGTCACGGCAAAGCTGGCGGCCAGGGTACCTATGATCAAGGCCCAACCATCAACCAGCACGAACAGCATGATCTTGAAAGGCAGGGAAATGATCAGCGGCGACAGCATCATCATACCCATGGCCATCAATACACTGGCCACCACCAGGTCGATCACCAGAAACGGAATGAAGATCATGAAACCTATCTGGAATGCCGTTTTCAACTCCGAGGTAACAAAGGCCGGCACCAGAATATGAAAAGGTACTTCCTGAGGGCTGGTGATGTCATCCCGGCGGGCCAGGCGCACGAAAAGCTCCAGATCCGTTTCGCGTGTCTGAGCCAGCATGAAACCCCGCAGAGGGATACTGGCTCGCTCGAGAGCCTGCTGCGGAGAAAGCTCTTCATTGAGATACGGCTGCAGTGCGGTCTCGTTCATCCGCTCGAACACCGGTGCCATGATGAAGATCGACAGAAATATGGCCAGACCAATCATGATCTGACTGGACGGCGTCTGCTGCAAACCCAGGGCCTGACGCAGAATGGCAAAGACAATGATGATCCGGGTAAAGCTGGTCATCATCATGACGAACGCCGGGATGAAGGTCAGCGCCGACATCAGCAGCAGAATCTGCAGACTGACCGAATAGGTCTGGCCACCCTCCTCATCGGTGCTCAGCGTGATCGCATCCATGCTCAGCAGATCACCCGCGCCCTGGGCAAACACATTGGGCGCCAGAAATATCATAAGCAGCAGCATCCAGCGGATCATGGCTGTGGCTCCCGCTTGAGCAGCGTGCGCAGGGTTTTGGCGAAGTCGCTGTTCATCCCCGGCCCATCCGGCACCTCTGCCACAGGCTCTTCAAATGTATGCAGAGTCGTTATCCGCCCTGGAGAAGCGCCCAAAAGCAGTTGCTTGCCGGCAACGTCAATCAGGATCAATCGATCACGCGGTCCTAGCGCGAGGCTACTGACCAGCTTGATCTGTTGTCTGCCGTGGGGCGCGAGGGGACCCACGCGGCGCATCAGGTAACCAATCAGAAATATCAGCCCAACTACCAGCACCAGCCCCAAGGCCAGCTGGCCGAGTTGCGCCAGGACATTGATCTGACCGCCCTCTGCCGCCTGCTGTGCAAGAACCGCAGGCGAAAACAGCAGCACCAGAGTACATACCCCAGATATGCGTGCGGCCGGCATCAGCGAAGCTTCTTGATTCGTTCAGAAGGGCTGATCACATCGGTCAGACGAATACCGAATTTCTCGTTCACCACTACTACTTCGCCGTGGGCGATGAGAGTACCGTTGACTTTCACATCCAGCGGCTCTCCAGCGAGTCGATCCAGCTCCACCACGGACCCCTGGTTGAGCTGCAACAGGTTGCGGATGGTAATGTCGGTGTTTCCCACTTCCATTGAAATGGTCACCGGAATATCCAGGATGACATCCAGATTGGGCGTATCGCCTCCCGTCTCGAAGTTATCACCGGGCTGAATCGTCGGCGCGTTGAACTCCTCCATCGGCATGCGCGGCGATTTCTCGTTCTCCGCTAGCATGGCGTCGATATCGTCCTGACTGGCGTCGCCCGACTCATCCAGTGCCGCAGCCCATTCATCCGCCAGAGCCTGCTCTTCGGGGGTTACGTCGCCGGACGTTTTGTCATCGGCCATCTTGTTATTCCTCAATGCTGATTATTGGCGTGATTTTATCGAGTTCTGTAATACGTCTGGCGCTCGCGTTCAACGCGGCCGAGTAACCGGCCCCAGTATCTGCAACGCCAGGTTGCCCTTGACCGAACCGAGCTTGGCCTTGAATGTGGGAACACCGTTGGCGCACAGGACCATATGCTCGGGCAGTTCGACCGGAATCACATCTCCGGCCTGCATGCTCAGTAGGTCCTTGAGTTTCAGTTGGCGTCGCACCACGGTGGCACTGAGCGGCACGCGAGCCGCAGTGATCTCCTCGCGCAGTGCGCGTACCCAGCGTTCGTCGTGATCGTCCACGTCGGACTGCACACCCGAGTCGAGAACTTCGCGCAGGGGTTCAATCATGGAATAGGGAAAGGTGATATGCATATCGCCGCCGCCACCATCGAGCTCCACGTGGAAAGTCGACACGACCACCACCTCGCTCGGGCTGACGATATTGGCCAGGGCCGGATTGACTTCCGAGTTCACATATTCGAAATTCACCTCCTGGACTGCCTGCCAGGCTTCCTTGAGATCCAGAAAAGTCTGGTCCAGAACCATGCGTACCACGCGCAATTCCGTCGGGGTAAATTCCCGGCCTTCGATCTTGGCATGCCGGCCATCGCCGCCAAAAAAATTGTCGACCAGCTTGAAGACCAGCTTGGCATCCAAAATGAACAGGGCGGTGCCGCGCAGAGGCTTCATCTTGACCAGGTTGAGGCTGGTCGGTACGTAAAGTGAATGTATATATTCGCCGAACTTCATCACCTGTACGCCACCCACGGCAACGTCAGCGGAGCGACGCAGCAGATTGAACATGCTGATGCGGGTATAGCGGGCGAAGCGCTCGTTGATCATCTCCAGGGTCGGCATGCGTCCACGGACGATACGGTCCTGACTGGTCAGATCGTAACTCTTGATCGAGCCGGGCTCGGAATCGACCTCCGTATCGACTGCCCCATCGTCGACACCGTGCAAAAGCGCGTCGATTTCGTCCTGTGACAGCAGATCCTGTACGGCCATCGGTAATTCCTATTGCAAGACTATGTTGGTGAACAGCAGGGCTTCGATAACCGGATTACCCAACTCTTTTTCGAGCGTCGACTTGACCGCCAGGGTCGCACTTTCTCGCAGAGCTTCCTTGCCCTCGGGCGTAAAGAGCGAAGTGAACTCTTCACTGCTGAATTGCAGGACCAGCTCGTTGCGTATCAGCGGCATATGCTGGGCAAGCGCAGCCATCAACTCGGGGTCACGACCCATCAACACCACATTGACCTGCATATAACGTCGACGGCCCTCATGGGTAAAATTGACGACGAATGCGGGGTCCATCGGCTGATACAGGGCCGTCTGTTGAACTGGCGCAGTATCTGCCGCAACCTCTTCCGGCTCTTCCTCGCCACCCATCAGAAAGAAAGCCGCGCCCCCTGCCGACAACAAGACCGCCAGAAAAACGGCGCCAACCAGAATCAGCAGTTTTTTCTTGCTTTTGACCGGAGCTTCTTCACCTTCAGCCGCCGCCGGTTTAACCTTTTCCTGCTTTGCCATGCCAGAATACCGTCACTTATGCCGTGAAAAGCCTTTTCACAGGTGGTTGAGTAGCACTTTGCACTGAATGCTGCACTGAATGTGCCAACTTCCAGGATCAGTGCAGTATATGAGCGCCAAGGATAAAGCCAAGCGAGACAAATGTCTTTGCCTGCAGGTTACAGGATTCCAGACGAAACAAAACCGGGCCTGGGCCCGGTTTGCAGTACTGCGCCAATATTGACGTCAGGCGTAATAGTCCACGAGGCGGCTGGACTCCGCCTGGCTTGCGGCGGCGGAGGCCAGCATCATGCCTGCCTCGTCAGCTTCCAGGGTCTGGGCACCGGCAACGCCACGATTGCGCCCCTCAGCCCCCTGCTCCTGGCTATGGTGGGCCTGCTGGTCAACGGCCGAGTCACCGACGGAGACATTGACCAGGTCCATACCCTGCTGGCTGAACGCCTCACGCAGCCGGAACATCTGCGCCTCGAGCGCTTCGCGCACGGATGGATTCTGTGTCACGAACTGAACCTGATGCTCCTGCCCCCGCGTCTGGATATGGATCTCAAGAGGTCCGAGGTCCGCCGGATCCAGGCGAATTTCAACACTGCGCAGATTCTGACTGGACATCCACATCATCTTGTCCATTACTGCATCGCCCCAGCCTGCCTGACCGAAGGGCACGTTCAGCGTCTGACTGGCCGCCAACACCGGCCGCGCCGCCAACGCGCCCTGGGCTGCAGCCTGAGTTTGCGTACCAGGACGTAACATCGCTTCAGCGGCGTCAGGGTCAGAGGTTGCCGTCCGACCGCCCAGCGTTTCCAGGGTCTCGGCGAGCTTGCCGGCAAAGGCCGCCCTGCCATCCATCGCAGCGGGTGTCATATCCAGATTACGCTGTACCGGCTGTTGACCCTCGGCTGCAGCACCGCGCTCGGCCATGGCCCGCAGTCCATTGTTACCGGCTGGCTCCTGGCGCATATCTCGCTCACCACGGGTAGCCTGCTCTTGGGATAACTGCAGACCCGCGCTAGAAGTGTCCCACCGGAGTTTTCTGGCCGGGTCGAGGAGCGGCTCACCAGTGGTCCCGGTGACGGCGGCGGGTGCCAGAGGTGGAGCCACAGCAGTCTGGGCAGCACCAGGCGATCCCAGGGCGGTACTGGCTGCTTCCGCTGCCTTGGATGCCAGCTGGGCGCCCACCAGCTCCGCCATGGTAGCCAGGGCGTCAGCCGCATCTGCGTCAAGCGACGCGTTGGGGCCCTGCCCTTCCTGGGCCTTGTCCATGAACTGGCGGGCCTGATCCAGCCATTGGGACCAATCTTCCACCAGGGCACCCAATTCCTGCTGCTGCTCATCCGACACCGCACCTGCGTGCAGCGAAGCAGTCTGATCTTCGGTTTCGCTGCGCAGCTCATCCAGCTGCGCCAACCATTCCTGCATGCCTGCCGGCAAGTTCTTGCCGTCGGCGGCAATTTCGGCCAGGTCCAACAGACCTTGTGCCTGATCGCCTTCGGCGCCTCCCAGCAGCTGCATAAGAGCCTCGACATCGCCGGGCTGCTGGTCCGTTAGGATCTCGGCAAAACTGGCGAGACCCTCCAACTGGCCGCTGTCTGCCGCGTTTGCAGGCGTCGCCGAGGACTTGATCTGTGGCGATGCGCCACTGAAAAACGCCAGCAGATTCTGACTGACCGACATTGCGTACTCTCCACTGCAAGAAAGGGGATGAAGCCTGACTTTTATTAATGCAAGGCACGCGCCAGTTTTATAGGTAGCGCAAAAGACGAGTCAGTTTTGCAGATCAGATAGACGCTGGAATACCAAGCAAGGGTGCAACCCGCTGGAAGCAACGCTGAACGTCCTGGTAGCTGCGCTGCGCTTTAAACGCATCTGCTTCCAGACCAGCAAGCTCGGCTTTCTCGCAAGCCTCCTGCAACGCAATGGCGCCCATATTGCCGCAGCTGCCCTTGAAACTGTGGGCCGCCTGGCGAAATCCCTCCCAGTCCGAGCCGCTCAGGCACAGCCGCAATTGAGCAAGACGCTTGTGGGCATCGCGACTGAAGGTGTCGATCAACAGCGCATAATCCTCCTGCATCAGTTCGCGAAGCGCGTCCTGCACGGAGGGATCAATGTCGATGGGCAAATCCGCCATGCAGCTTATGTCTCCCTGGCTTTCATCAGACTGTCATCATTCAGATGCCGGCAGTATGCCCAAGCTCCCAGGCAAACACTACCCTGGCCTGGTTCCCCCGGCGATTGAAGCGTACCTCATCGCAAAGCGCGCGTACCAACTCCAGGCCACGGCCCGCATAGCCGTCCAGGCTATCGCTCGGACTCTGTTCGACAAAACCGTCACCACTATCTTCGACTTCTATAGCCAGAACCCCACCGTCGGGATTCGGTTGATGATCAAGTACCACGCGTATCCAGCCATCACGCAACACCCGCAAGCGCTGATTGCGCTCCCGGTAGTAACGATTGAAGCCCTTGGAGTCCAGCTTCAGGGAGGAATCGAGTTGCAGCAGACCGTGCTCCAGGGCGTTGCTGTACAGTTCGCTGAGAATGGTGAACAGCCTGCCGGCATGGGCACGCAGACCGGGGACCTCCATCAGCACCTCAAGCAGAAAAGGCAGAGGGTTGTGCTCTCGAATCGACGCCGCGCGGAACGTGTAAGCCAGTTGCCAATCCTGACTGTCAAGGTGCCTGGCATCTTCATGGAGGAGCGTCGCGGGTGGCGCTGCGAGCGGTTGCATGATCACTTCCAGCAAGCTGATATCGTCCTCAGGGCTCCCATGGAAGGCTTCAAGCGCGCCGAGTAGACCTTCGAATATTGCTTCGGGCCGACCCTGATAACGATTGATGAGGTCGATCACCCGCTCTTCGCCATATTGGTCGCCAGCCTGATTCCGACTCTCGATCACACCATCGGTCAGGCACAACAACCGCTCACCGCTTGCCATTGGCAACACTGTTGGCGTGGGATCGAATCGCTCTGATGTAGCCACTGCCAACGGCAGGTGGGTGGAGGGTACCCGATGCAGGAGAGCACCCCTGCGGTCCAGGAGCAGCACTTCAGGTAGGCCGCCATTCCAGATACCCACCAAGCCCTTGTCTGGATTGATTTCAATCAGCACCGCGCAGCAGAAAATACCTGTCGGGAGTATCCGACTCAACTTGCTGTTCGCTTCAAGCAGAATATCGCTCAAATTGAAACCGCGGGCGGTCATCGAATAGAAGACCTCAGCCAGGGGCATCGCGCCTATGGCCGCAGAAAGGCCATGGCCGGTGAAATCGCCCAGCAGAATATGCATGCCGCCTGAAGGGCGGTAGGCAGCAAGAAGAATATCGCCATTGAACATGGCAAAAGCGGTCTGTACGTAGCGCAGATTGTCGGCACCCAGGCTCCCCGCATGGGCGACCCGGTCATAGATGATCTTCGCCAGCTCCTGCTCGTGCAGCAGACGCTCATGCTGGCTGCTGATCAGATCACGCTGATCCTGCAGGGTCTGATGCATCTCCTGCATGCGATTGAAGGCCTGAATCTTCGCCTGCAGGATGACCGGGTTGTAAGGTTTGGTGAGGAAATCATCACCACCGGCCTCAAGGCATTTCACCAGGGCGCCAGTGTCGGTCAGGCTGGTCAGAAAGATGATCGGGATGAGATTCTCGCCGGACTGCAATTTCATCCGGCGGGCGGCCTCGAAGCCGTCCATTACAGGCATCAGCGCATCCAGCAAGACCAGATCAGGCCGCTGCACGCTGAACTGGACCAACGCCTCAAGGCCATTTTCGGCGCTGACCACCTCATGCCCGAGCCGGGCAACCAGTCGGGCGAGAATCATCCGGTCGGTGGGGTTGTCGTCCGCAATCAACACCTTCAGCGGGGTGACCTGCTGCGCCAGTGGATGCCCCTTGGCCCCGTTGTCAGCCACGGGCTATTCGATACTGAAGAGCTGTTCGAAATTCGAGATACTCAGAACCTTGCGCACATTCTGGTTGCAATGAATGATGCGTATGTCTGCCGCATCACCGCCGGCATGATCCCTCAGCAGCAGCAGCATGCCCAGGGCTGAACTGTCGATATAGTCGGTGTCATGGAGGTCTACTACGAAGCGTTGGGGGGACAGACCTCCGCGTTCGTATGCTTCGCGAAAATCCTGATGCGCGCTGAAATCGAATCGCCCAGATACCTTGATTGTCAGTTCCTGGCCGTCGGGGGACAGGGTGGCCTTGATGGGCATATAACTTCCTTATTGAGTCTGCACACAATGCTAATTACTAGCACAGGGAGCATAACCTGTCAGGAATTATTTGGGGCCTCTTTCGAAAGCCCGCTGGGATAATTCATCGAGCAATTTCTGCTCCTGACGGTCCGCCTTGAGTCGCGCTTCATCCCGATAACGCTCAATCAGCTTGCGCATACCTTCAAGGCGCTGATAACGCAGACGCCACTGTTCGCGGGCCTTTTCCAGGCTTTGACCATTCCATGTAACCGTCTGCTGTTGCTGCTCGATTGCCGTCTGCATCTGCGCAAGGAACCGCTGATAATTGAGCAGCCAGTCACGCCCGACCCCTTGCTGGCCGCGCTGAACCCAGCTTTTCTGATACTCGCTGCAATAATATTCCAGGTCCTGAAGGCGTGCGCGGGCGCTATCAAGCTGCTGCTGGGCCTCGCCCAGTCTACCTGCCGCCTTGCGTTCCTCTTCAAGAGCCATGTCCAGCACCGGCGCCAGACGCCGTATGCGGCTTTCACTCATGGCTGATCAACTGTTCCAGGGCGGCGCGGCTGTCAGCCAGGTTGACCTTGACGTGCAAACCCTGGCGCAGGAAAGCCTGCATCTCGGGCATTTTCGCCATGGCCATATCAGTCAGCGGATCGGACCCGGCGGAATAGGCGCCGACACTGATCAGATCGCGGCTCTGCTGATACCGGGCATAGATCTGCTTGAAGCGCTGGGCGCCCTGCATCTGGGTTTCGTTGACAATTTGCGGCATGGCCCGGCTGATGGAGGCTTCGATATCGATGGCCGGGTAATGACCTTCTTCAGCCAACCGCCGTGACAGCACCACGTGACCATCCAGAATCGCCCGCGAGGCGTCGGCAATCGGGTCCTGCTGATCGTCCCCTTCAGACAGCACCGTGTAAAAGGCGGTGATCGAGCCTCCGCCCTGCTCGGCGTTACCCGCCCGTTCCACCAATTGTGGCAGCTTGGCAAATACCGAAGGCGGGTAGCCCTTGGTGGCAGGCGGTTCACCAATGGCCAGGGCAATTTCACGCTGGGCCTGGGCAAAACGGGTCAGGGAGTCCATGAGCAGCAATACATTCTTACCCTGATCACGAAAATACTCGGCGATGCGTGTGCAATACATCGCCGCACGCAGCCTCATGAGCGGCGCATCATCGGCGGGCGAAGCCACGACTACCGAACGGGCCATGCCCTTCTCGCCCAGGATCTGCTCGATGAACTCCTTGACCTCGCGGCCCCGCTCACCGACCAGACCCACGATAGTGATATCGGCGTCAGTAAAGCGCGTCATCATGCCCAGCAACATACTCTTGCCCACGCCACTACCGGCGAACAGGCCCAGACGCTGGCCGCGCCCGACGGTGAGCAAGCTATTGATCGAGCGAATGCCCACATCCAGCGGCTCTTCGATCGGATGGCGTTTGAGAGGGTTGATGCTGGGGCCATTGAGGTCCACCCAGTCATCAGCCCGGAAATCACCCTTGCCATCCAGTGGCCGACCGATACCGTCCACCACGCGGCCCAGCATGGCCGTGCCCATCGGCAGCTTGCCACCGCCCTTGGAGGGCACCACGCGCGCTCCAGGCTGCACACCCTGCAGGCTGTCCACTGGCATCAGATAAATCTTGCTGCCGGCAAAACCCATGACCTCGGCCTCGATCTGGCTGCGACCCTGGGCCGTTTCGCTGATCACCAGGCAACGGCTGCCCACTGGCGCCTTGCAACCCTCGGCTTCCAGGGTAAGGCCAACCATGCGAATCAGGCGCCCCTCGACTATCGGTTCATCAGGCAGCGTCAATACCGGCTCGTATGAGGCCAGGCGACGGGCGAAGCTGATACGCTCAGGCCTGACCATCGCCCTGCACCTCGTTGCCATCATCAGCACCTGACGGCTCAACACTGATATCGGGCTCTGGCGGATGAGCTCGCTGCTCGCGTTGCTGTTCAAAAAGCTGCTCGGTGATCTGCTGCAAACGTGTCTCTACTGTGGCATCAAGCTGGCTGTGCTCGGTTTCCAGACGGCATCCGCCGGGCAGTAACTGATCATCCTCAAGCAGGCGCCATTTTTCCTCATGGCGCTCGCGAAGCGCCTTGGCAGCATCGAAGTCAACCGGATTGAGATAGATACGAATATTCTCGGCGCCCATAGGCAGTGCTTTCAACGCGCCTCTGAGTACCTTGATGATCTGGCTGGAGTCAGTCTGGAGCTCGCGCTGCACAACCTGGCGCACCATGGTTTCGACGAGCTTGAGTAGCATGTCTTCAATCTGGTCGTCCTGTTCGTGCATGGGCTCCATCAACTGCGTCATCAATGCTTCCAACTCGGCGAGGCGAGCATCGACTTTGGTTTTTGCTTCTTTCTGCCCCTTGAGCTGACCAGAATGAAAACCATCCTTCTCACCCGTGGCAAAGCCCTCGTTGTAGGCTTCCTCACGGATCTGCTCAAGCTCTTCCACGGTGAAGGGCTTGGGCGCTTCCTCCTGGGGCTCCTGGTCGGCGTCCACGTCGGTTTCGTCCAGAGGCGCCCTGATGTCGGCCTCCGGCTCCTCGCGATCCAGCGGAACATGATGGGGTTCGGCATCGAAACTGGGCAAGTCCCAACGGGCGAAAGCGGACTGTTCGCCACCGCGCAGCAACTCGCTACCTTCCGTTCTCGCTGCGGTGGTGCTCGGGGTTTTCATTTACAAGCTTCCCAGTACCGGCATATCAAATCATTTCCTCGCCGCCCTTGCCGCCCAGCACAATCTCGCCGGCATCGGCCATGCGCCGCGCAATGGTGAGAATCTCTTTCTGCGCCGCTTCCACCTCGCTGATACGGACCGGGCCCTTGGCTTCAAGATCATCCTGCAACAACTCGGATGCGCGCTTGGACATATTCTTGAGAATTTTGTCCTTGATTGCCTCATCAGCGCCCTTGAGGGCAACGATCAACACCTCGGAAGAAATTTCGCGCAGCAATGCCTGAATACCCCGGTCGTCCACGTCTGCCAGGTTGTCGAACACAAACATCAGATCCTCGATTTTGCTTGAGAGATCCTCATCCATATCACGGATAGCTTCGATCAGCTGCGACTCGGTGCTCGACTCGAGGAAGTTCATGATATCTGCGGTGCGCTTCACGCCGCCCATATTGGCGCGGGTGGTATTGGAGTTGCCGGCAAACTGCTTTTCAAGGATCTCGTTGAGCTCCTTGAGTGCCGAAGGCTGCACGGTGTTGAGGGAGGCTACGCGCAGCAACACATCCAGGCGGACCTTGTGATCAAAATAGCTGATCACCTCAGCCGCCATGTCAGGGTCCAGATAGGCCACCACAATGGCCTGAATCTGCGGGTGCTCGAATCGGATCACATCGGCTACGGCCCTGGGCTCCATCCACTTGAGACTGTCCAGACCCGAAGTGCTGCCACCAAGCAGGATACGATCAACCAGCCCGTTGGCCTTGTCTTCACCCAGGGCCTGGGTAAGCATGGTGCGTATATAACTGTCGGCGCCAACACCCAGGCCGGTCTGTTCACCAACGGTTTCAATGAAGTCGCCCATCACCTGATGCACGTGTTCACGGTTGATGGTGCGCAAACCAGCCATGGCGCTACCGACCCGCTGGACCTCCTTGGGCCCCATGTGCTTGAGCACTGCTGCGGCGTCGGACTCCCCCAGACTCAATAGAAAGATGGCGGCCTTGTCCAGCTTCGACAGCTTGGTGGCTCGCTTGGCTGCGTCTTCACTCATCGGCGTTTATCCACTCTTTGACTACCTGGGCGACGCGGCCCGTATCTTCGGCCAGCAACCCCTTGATTGCATTCAACTGCTGTTCGTAATCTGCGCCGGGCGAAGGCAACAGCATGGCGGCTCCTGCGCCTCCCGCGGCAGCCCCGGACAGGCTGACATGGTCGTCACGCAGATCACCATCCAGCTCACCGGTGCCACCATACTCGGCAGGATATCCGCCCGCACCACTCTCGCGACTGGTCGTGGTCAGATTCTTGAGTACCGGGCGTAGCACACCGAACACCAGAATAAGGATGAACAGCACACCCAGAATCTGCTTGGCCACATCCCAGAACCAGGGCTGCGACCACAACGGAACCTCGGGTAGCGGCTCCAGGGCTGCCTGGGCAACAAAGGGGCTGTTGACTACGCTGACGCTGTCACCACGACTCACATCATAACCCACTGCATCCTGAACCAGTCGGGTCAACCGGGCAAGATCCGCTTCGGTCAGGGGTACGCGGGTGGTTTCACCGGTTTCCGCGTTCACTGTCACCGGATCATCAACCACCACCGCTACCGACAACCGGGCAAGCCGACCTTGCTGCTGGCGGGTATAGCTGATCTGGCGATCGAGTTCAAAGTTACGCGTGGCCTGTTCGCGAGTGTCCATTGGGACAGGCGCCGGCAGTGGCGCGCCATCTTCATCAACCTCGGGGGCCTGCTCGGGAACCTGCGCCGCGCCGGGGGGCTGATTGGTCAGGGCGCCGGGAATACCACGGGCCTCCTGACCGGCACCGCGGGCTTCGGTCATGACCTGCTCACTGCGCAGGGCCGACTCGGGGCTGTACATTTCGGCAGTGGACTCGACAGTACTGAAATCAACATCCGCGGAAACTTCTGCGCGGTAACGTCCCTCACCGACAATCGGCAGCAGAATTCCGTTCACGCGGCGCTCGTAGCTCTCTTCCATGCGTCTTGCGTAGTCAAACTGGCGACCGGCCACGGTCAGTTCGCTCAGCTCACTCTGGTCGGACAACAGATTGCCTGCCTGGTCAACGATGGTGACCTGATCCTTGTCCAGCTCGGGAACGCTGGTGGCCACCAGGTTGACGATGGCCATCACCTGGGCCGGCTCGAGCGAGCGGCCGGAATACATTTCGAGCAATACCGAAGCGCTGGGCTTGCGTTCATCACGCACAAAAACGGTGGAACGGGGCATGGCGATGTGCACCCGCGTTGATTTGATGTTGTACATACTGGAAATGGTGCGGGCAATTTCGCCTTCCAGACCGCGTCGGTAAGTCGCCGCCTCCATGAACTGACTGGTGCCCAGGCCCCGCTCACGATCAAGAATTTCGAAACCCAGATTGTCATCACGGGGTGTTACGCCAGCGCCGGCCAGGCGCATGCGGGCATCGTTGATATCCGCACTGGCAACCAGCAGGGCGCCGGTATTGGGGTCGATACGGTATTCGATACGGCTGGTCTGCAGTATTTCGGTTACCTGGGCTGAATCGAAACGCTGCATATCGTTGTAGAGGATCTGGTAGTCAGGCTGCTGTGACCAGAGCACAACCGCAAAACCGATGGCCACGCTGGCCGCCAGACCGACCAGCAATCCAAACTGACGCAGCATCGGGAGCTGGGCCAGGTTGTCAAGAAAGCTCATCCCCAGAAACGGCTTGCGATCAGCGGAAGCCTCGGGCCGGGTGGCCGGTGTATTTGCAGTGTTCGCGGAATCCATTTTCTACCCTCGGTCAATCACGGCAAATCAGATGGGCATGTTCATGATGCTTTCATAGGCAGACACCATCTTGTTCCGGACCTGCAATGCAGCCTGGAACGCAACGCTGGATTTCTGCGAAGCAATCATAACCTGGGTGAGATCAATGCCGGCATCGCCACGCTCATAGCCGGTTTGCAGTTCGGAGGTAGTCTTCTGTAATTCGCTTACCCGGTCCACTGCATTTTTCAGTAGATCGTCGAAGGCGGGGCCTTTGACGTCGGCGTTCTGCTCCAGGGGCGTCGGCGCTTGCGGCCGGCCCATGGCTTCCATCTGCATGGAACGCATCTGCAACATCAAACGATTGAACTCGACACCCTGGGTCATACCAATCTCCAAACCGTATTTTTTTGACGGCGACTGTAGCTTTAAGATTGATACAGCAAGATCGATGCCAACTAAAAGCGCATCTCGATGTCCAGCCCCGCATCACGCATCTGGGCCAGCTTGTAGCGCAGAGTGCGTGGACTGATACCCAGTTTGTCGGCCGCCTCTTTGCGGCGGCCGCGTTCGGTCCGCAACACATCGAGAATCAACTGGAACTCGCGCTGACGCACACCAGCCCCGAGATCGGTTGTCAGATTGTTGGCAGCCGAACCTGCCGGTTCAGCCAGGTCATACGCCGGCGACAGATTGCCGTCATGGTCGGCTGACGACACGGTCGATGGCATGACCGGCAGTGTCGGCGCACTGAATGCCGGACGCTCTGAGGCACCGATAGCACCCGGAGTAACAGGGCTGCCCGGGAGTACTGCCAGACAAAGATCCTGGGCATGAATAACGCCACCGTGTTGCAGGATCAACGCGCGCTGCACGGCATTGTCCAGCTCACGAACGTTCCCCGGCCAGCCATGCTCACGCATCGCCTGGCAGGCATCCTCCGCAAATCGCACTGGAGACTGGTTCATCTTGCGAATGTGCTTGTCGAGCAAACGCTGGGCGATTGGCACTATGTCCCCTACCCGCGCGCGCAGCGGCTGCCACTGCAGCGGAAACACGCCAAGACGATAGTAGAGGTCTTCCCGGAACCGCCCCGCCGCCACTTCCGCAGGCAGATCACGGTTGGTAGTAGCGATCACGCGGATATCCAACTGAATGAGCTTGCGACCGCCAACGCGTTCCACTTCCCGCTCCTGCAGGACGCGTAACAGCTTCGCCTGAAGGGCCAGGGGCATCTCGGATATTTCATCCAGCAGCAGGGTGCCGCCGTTGGCCTGTTCAAACTTGCCGGACTGCGCGGCTACCGCTCCGGTAAAGGCGCCCTTCTCGTGACCGAATAAAGTGGCCTCGAGCATGTTATCGGGAATAGCGGCGCAGTTGATCGCAATGAAGGGCTGCCGGGCTCTGGAGGACGCCTGGTGAATGTAGCGCGCCAGTACCTCCTTGCCCGTGCCGGACTCGCCGGAGATCAACACTGTCGAATCGCTGGCAGCAACCCGGCTGGCGAGCTGCAACAGCTGCTGACTGGCCGGCTCCACCGCCACCGGACCTTCGAGCTTGCCCGACTGCAGTCGTCCCAATGCATACTGACCCAAGAGGTCAAGCAGAGCCTTGGGCTCGAAGGGCTTGACCAGATAATCCACCGCGCCATCGCGCATCGCGCCAACAGCGTTCTGCACAGTGCCATAGGCGGTCATCAACAACACCGGCAGATGCGGGTGCTGCTGGCGCAGGGCCCGCAGCAGGCCATGGCCATCCATACCCGGCATGTTCACATCGCTCACCACCATGCAGACCGATTCGCGCTGCAGTAACGCCAGGGCGCTTTCGCCGTCGCCTGCTTCGATATAGTCATAGCCGCCCAGGGTCAGGGTATCGGCCAGGGCTTCACGCAGGGCGCGATCGTCCTCGACCAGCAGAATGCGAGGCTTGCTCATGGGTGTGCTTCCCGGTAAGTACCGTCTGCCACAACCGCCTGCAAGGGCAACAGCAGTTCAGCGCAGGTACCCCAACCGGCCTTGCTGCGTAGAAAGAATGCGCCGCCATGGGCTGCCGCAACGGATTTGACTACCGAAACCCCAAGACCTGTGCCCTGGGATCGCGTGGTAAAAAAGGGCTCGCCAATCTGGGCGCGCTGGGATGCATCCATGCCGCATCCGGTATCGACCACGGCCAGACTAAGCTGACCTTCGATCAGCCGGGCACAGACCTTGAGCTGCGGATAGTGCCCGCCAGCCTGAATGGCGTTATCTATCAGGTTGGTCATCGCACCAATCAGGGTGTCCTGATTACAGCGCAGCAATGCCTGGCTGTCACAACGGTTGTCCCAGCGGCAGGTAGCGCCCGCCTGACCCAGCATGGGTTCGGCCTGCTGGCGCAAGGCATCAAACAGCTCGGTAATGGTCAGCCGATCTGTCAGGGGCAGGTCACCCTTGGCAAACAGCAGCATGTCCCGCACCTGGTGTTCGATGGTCTGCAGCCGGCAGGTCAGACGCTCGCCGAAACGCTGGCGGTGTTCCAGCGGCAAAGCGCTGTCATTCAAATGACTGGCATACAGCATGGCAGTGGAAAGTGGGGTACGAATCTGGTGGGCTAGCGAGGCGACCATGCGCCCCAGGGCAGAGAGGCGTTCATGGCGGGCCAGTTGGCTCTGCAGCTGGCGGGTTTCGGTCTGATCGTTGATCAGGATGATCTGACCCGGCTCGCCATTGAGCGAGCGGGTTGCCAGGGATACACGGCGACCGCTGCGCAGGGACACCTCATGGTAATCATCATCTCGCGGGGCAAAGCGTTCCCGGATCAAATCCCGCCAGAGCTGGCCTTCGAGGGGTTCACCGAGCAGTTCACGGGCGGCAGGATTGGCCTCGCGCACGCGGCCATTGCCGTCCAGCACCACGACACCGCCGGGCAACAGATCCAGCAGATTCTGCAAGCGTGAGGCCAGGCAGGCTTTTTCAGCCAGTTCCTGATCACGCTGCACGCGGGCCTGATCCAGCTGACCCTGAAGAGAAGCGACCTGCGCCTGCAACAGCGTGTGGGAGGAGGACAGCCGGTCCGACATTTCCTTGAACAACGCATGGGCCCGCTCCAGCTGGGCTTCGCTACGCTGCGGGCGGGCGCCGGGCACGGTAACCTGTGGGTCGGTTTCGGTAGCGGGCAGGTGTTGGGCAGTCAGAACCATTGGGTATCCCCTGATTACAATACGTCTAGTCAGGGGTGACAAAGCAAGGCTTGTGCCACAAGGCCAGTATCCTTTTATATCAGATACTTACAAGCCGTTGAGTTATTTCGCGTCAGTCTTCTGACAGATCGACACCACGGTTGATACCGTATTTACGCATCTTCTCAACCAGGGTGGTTCGACGGATACGCAATCTCTCGGCGGCCCGGGCAACCACGCCATTGCACTCATCCAGCGCCTGCTGAATCAGTGTCTGCTCAAGCCCGCCCAGGTACTCCTTGAGATCCAGACCTTCCGGAGGCAGATAAGCCGGGCTATCGAGTCCAACCAGGCCGCTGAAGGCCTCATCGCGCTCGTCCTCATCGGTACGCAGCTTGCGAAGATCCTCCTGGTCGTCTTCCACATAACGGAATTTGCGAGGTAGCTCACCCACACCAATCACGCCATGGGGATGCATAATGGCCATGCGCTCCACCAGATTGGCAAGCTCGCGCACATTGCCCGGCCAGTCGTGCTGACACAGGGACATGATCGCCGAGGTGCTGAAGCGGATCGAGCCCCGCTTTTCCTTTTCCAGACGCGTGATCAGCTCATTGAGCAGCAGAGGAAGATCCTCGATACGCTCACGCATGGCCGGCATCTCGATCGGGAACACGTTCAGGCGATAGTAGAGGTCTTCACGGAACCCGCCGTCCACTATCATGGTTTCGAGATTCTTGTGCGTGGCTGCAATCACCCGTACGTCGGCAGTCTGTACCTTGTTACTGCCAACGCGCTCGAAGGTTCTCTCCTGCAGTACGCGAAGCAATTTCACCTGCATCGGCAGCGGCATGTCACCGATTTCGTCAAGGAACAGAGTGCCACCCTGGGCCAGTTCGAAGCGGCCAGCACGGCTGGTGATAGCGCCAGTGAAAGCACCTTTCTCATGGCCGAAAAGCTCGCTTTCCAGCAGCTCGGCCGGTATGGCGCCGCAATTAACCGGCACAAAAGGTTCATCCTTGCGCTTGGAATGGTAATGCAGATTGCGCGCAACCACTTCCTTGCCGGTACCGGATTCACCGAGTATCAGCACGGTCGCCTCGGTGTCGGCAACTTGCTGCATCATCTGCCGTACAGACTGGATGCTGCGGCTGGTGCCTACCAGACTGCGAAACAGGTTTGGTTCGCGCTGACGCTGACGACTACGTTCGTCGAACACCTCGCGGTATACCTGGGCGCGATGCAAGGCATCAAGCAACTGGTTATAGCCCAGTGGTGGCGACAAGACCGCCAGCAACCGTTGGCGCAGATGCTCAGGCCAGTGAGCAGCCTGCTCGACGTCCTGCAGAATAACCGGGAGATTTTCATCCCACTTATCCAACTGGCCGATCAGACCCTGAACTCCTGTGGTCTGTTCGCAATGACCAAGGATCACGCATTTGAAGGTACCCGCGCTGGTGTCCTGTTTTTCCACTTCCTTTTGCCAACCGGCAGAGGTGGCCAGAACAACCTCTTCACCCAGAAAGGCGAGAATCACGCTCAGGTCCTGGCGACCATTGGGCGCATCATCGATCAGCAAAATATGGCTGTTGGGCAACATAGGCGGGGTGGGCGTCCTGTAAACACACGTTATAGGGCACTGCGCTTTGATAGCGTAGTGCCACACTTATAATCTCTGGTTAAAGGTAGTCAGATTTAACGTGCGAGTCAAATAGTTGGCGCAGTTTTATGGCACAGCCCTCAGCCGAACATCTGGTAGACCTTGGCACCCTGCTTGCTGCGCTGAAGATCCTGAAGCTCTTCGGCAAGCTTGCCCTGCACTGCCTGGCATAGCGCCACAACTTCCCGATAGGTAGTCAAAAGATTGTCCAAGGCATCTGCCAAGGCCTGATCGTCGCGGTCTTCCTGGGCCATGGCCTGGGCGACAAGTTCCCGACACACACCATCAAGGCTACTGACCTGCTGCCAGTCACCGGCATGCACCGCCTCGACCAGCGCGCGATGGGTATCTTCCAATTGCTTGACCGCAACCGTCATGATGCTTTCCTCAGTGTTGGGCAATGCCATCCCAGCCTTCTTTCACGTCCCGCAGCAACGCCGCGACTTCATCCAGCATGGCCGGATCATTGTGCAGGTTGGCCATACTCAGGCGCTGCAGCATGTAAGCATAAAGGCTATCCAGATTGGCCGCCACTTCGCCGCCTTTCTCCAGGTCCAGTGCGTCGCGCAGACCGGAGACGATGCCCATACTTTTGCCGATCAATTCGCCTTTAAGGGGGATGTTGCCAAACTGCATGGCGCCCCGAGCCTGAGCAATACGCTGCAAACCGCCTTCCAGCAACATCTGGATCAGCCGATGTGGGGCAGCTTCGCTGACCTGGGCGTTAACATTGACTGTCTGGTACTGCTTCATCGCTGCGTAAGCATTCATGGCGATATCCTGAGGTGAAGAACACATACCTCTGTATCGGCGATCCCGGGAAAACTTGAGGGGCAAAATGCAAAAAACACAGCGGGAGTGTCTCAACAAAAACGAGCGCAATGCGCCCGTATCCGTCAAGCGGGGGGTGTTTCCTGTTCAGCGTGCAAATTCGGTTCGATCGCATCCCAACCGTCTTTGATTTCTTCGAGCAGACCCTGCACCTCGTCCAGGCTACGCGGCGTATCATCCAACGCGACACCCGCGAGCTTACGGGTCATATAGTCATACAGGGCATCCAGGTTTTCGGCGATCTCGCCACCCAGATCCTTGTCTAGCGCCGCCTGCAGCGCACCAATGATACTGAGGGTGCTGCTTACAGCGACACCACGGCGTTCGGGGTTACCCGTCGCCTGGGCGTGGCGAGCCAGCTTGACGCGTTCAATCGCGCCGTTGAGCAGCAGTTGTACCGCGCGATATTGCGACACTTCCTGGGAAATGCTGACTTTTTTATAGGTATCGATTGGGCTTTTCATTAACGTCTATCCTGTCTGACAACGCCTGGGAGATTACTGAGTGCACCGCTTAGATAGTCGCTGGTGCCCGAGAGCTGAGCCACCAAGGCATCCATGGCGTTGAACTGGGAAAATAGCTGCGCTTCAAGCTTGTCGATGCGGCGTGTCAGTTGTTCACGCTGACCATCCACGCTGGAAAGCGTATTTTGCAGTGCCTTGGTGCGCGACTCGAGAATGCCACCACCCTGGGTGTAAGGGTCAGTCTTGGCTTCCAGTCTCGAAAGGATACCTGAGTCGCCAGTGAGGAACCCGCTCAGCTCCTCGAAGTTTTCCTCAAGTACCGTATCCATTCTCTGATCATCGATTTTCAACGTGCCATCGCGCTGGGTGGAAATTCCCAGGTCGGCGAGCAGGCGAAGGCCATTGGTTCCGCCCTGGGTAGAACCGAGCTCATTTCGAATAGCAGAGGAAAATGACCGCACCGAAGCATCACCAACAAGGGCTGCAGCCAATGGCTCTCCGTCATCACCACCTACCGAAGTTACCTTTGTCAGGCTGCCGATCGTACCCATCATCTTGTTGTAGGCATCGACAAATTTCTTCAGCGATCCCTTGACGCCCGCCCGATCCTCGGCAACACCCAGACTTATAGTGCTGGCGTTCTGCAAGTCCTCTGCGGATTGCGCAGACTTAAGGGTCAGCGTGACCCCCGCAATAGCGTCTTCAACAGTATTGCTGGCACTCGAGAGAGGGATGCCATCAATTGCCAGATTGGCGTCCCGGGCGTAGCTGATCACACGGGCCGCACGGGGATTTGCCGGGTCGTACGCTGCAGGTTCGTAATCAATCAGGGTCGGATCTGGGGGGGTGAAGTCCAACTGACCTAGGTTGCCGGTAGTACTGCTGGAGCTGACGCTGATATCGTTACCGTTACCCGCCTTGTCCGAACTCAGTACCAGACGTGCTCCGCCTGCACCGCTGGGGTCGCTTACGATCGTGGCGGACAGGCCGCTGTTTTTTCCGGCCGCATTGATCGCATCGCGGATCCCGGCAAGACTGCTGTCGTTTTCACCGATGGAAATATCGAGAGCTTCTCCACCCACAGAAATAGTGAGTGTACCGGTACCAACGGGGTCAGTGGCGTTATCCAACCCCTGCAGGGACAATTTGCTGGTCTGCGCCAGATTGAAGACCTGGACGCTGAAGTTGCCTGCGGTTGCCGTTCCATCTGCCTTGGCGGTAAAGATGTCCTGCTTGGCGGAGGTGGCACTACGTTTCTCGAACAGGGCGGGATCGTTGAGATCCTTGATCGCACTCTGGAAGTCGGAAATCGCACTCCGAAATTGTCCAAGCCCGGAGAACTTGGCCGTGGTGTCCCGCTCCAGACGATTCAGTTGAGCGGTTTTGGGAGCGCTTTCCGCATTCACCATTGCCTTGACGATATTATTGATATCGAGACCGGAACCAACACCTGTAAAACCTTGAATAGCCATAAGCCTGCCCCTACGACCGTTTTTTGGCGGTCTGCGTACCGAATAGAATGTCCCGGTAATGCAGGCAAGTTATGTGCCAGTAGAACCGGCCAGCAGCAAGCCCTCAGGCTTCTGCTTTAAACAGCAAGCTGCGAATTTCGGAAAGGCTCTCCGAGAGTCGCAACGCTTCTTCCGAGGGAATCTGGCGAATCACTTCGCCACTGGTAGCCTCGGTTACATTGATTACCACCCGGCCGCTGCTGTCATCCACGTTGAAGTTGATGTCACGCTGGACCGACTGGACGAAATTCTGCATGTCAGAAACGGCCGCATCTATTGCTTCACGGTCTGCTTCGACGGGCTGATCTGTCAAAGATGAGCGAGTAGCCTCATCCGTTTTGTTCGAGCTGATTGCTGATGCAACATCCGTTTGCTTGCCGGCAGCCCTGCCGACACTACCCGCCTCAACCGAAACACCGGCGCGTGCAGTGCTAGTTACTTCAAACGGTTTGAGAACGCCCATTTCCATGGTGCTTACCTCGCAAAGGAAAAAGCGGAGGGAAGGCTTTCAGCCCTCCCCCCGCAGTCTAGCTCCTATTCGACCTTAGCCCAAGAGGCTGAGGACGGCCTGGGGCAGCTGGTTGGCCTGGGCCAGGATTGAAGTACCAGCCTGCTGGAGGATCTGGTTCTTGGTCAGCTTCGCAGTTTCAGCAGCGAAGTCGGTATCCTGAATCCGGCCGCGAGCGGAAGAAGCATTCTCGGACACGTTCTGCAGGTTGCTGATAGTCGACTGGAAGCGGTTCTGGGCAGCACCCAGGTCCGCACGCTGGCTATCGATGGACTGCAGGGCGGCGTCGATGATGTAGACGGCTTCCTGAGCACCTTTGGCAGACGTGATGTCGATATCTTTCACAGAGTTATTAGATGTAACATCGGCCAGCGCCACTGCAGTCCCACCGCTGGCGGCCGTTTCGGCAGCAGCAGCAGTGGTGTCAGTAGCGAATGCGATCGACAGCTCACCCTTGTTGGCAGTACCAAGATCAGCATCAGTGATGACGTCAATTCCACCAGCGTCGTTGACGAACGCACCTACACCCATGTTGGCATCGTTGATAACTGTTGCCAGCAGCTGGGTCTGCTCGGCAGCGGTGGCGCCGGAGGCATATTCAGCGCTGATGGTAAATACGCGATCAGTACCGTCTGCACTGCCCTGCTCCACAGTGAAGCTTACAGCAACCGCACCGCTAGCCGTTGCTGCGGCTTGTGTAGCAATGGTACCGCTGCTGATGGAATCGGATTTCAATTCCTTGGTGCTAACCTCGTCCAGCTTGAGACTGATCGCTTCGTTCGCAGCACTACCAACCTGGAAGGTTTCGGTTCCGAAGCTGCCATCAAACAGCTTCTTGCCACCGAATGCAGTGGTGTTGGAAATCCGGTCCAACTCTTTCTTCAACTCGGTCACTTCAGAATTCAAGGCGTCACGCTCGGTGTCGCTGTTGGAGCCGTTTGCCGACTGCAGGGACAGATCACGCATACGCTGCAGGATGTTGGTGGATTCCTGCAGAGCGCCTTCGGCAGTCTGAGCGATCGAGATGCCGTTGTTGGCGTTCTTGGTAGCAACACCGAGACCATTGATCTGGCTGGTCAGACGGTTGGCGATCTGCAGGCCAGCCGCGTCGTCCTTGGCGCTGTTGATCTGCGAACCGGAAGACAAACGCTGCAGGGAAGTCTGCAGGTTGTTGGAAGATGCACCCAAGTTACGCTGGGCGTTGAGTGAAGCTACGTTTGTGTTGACTGTAAGAGCCATGGTAAGTACCTCGTAAACTTGGTTATGTTTGCCTGAGCAGCGATCTCAGGGCCGGCTTTGCCCAGGCACCCATTGAGTTCGCATTCAAGTACTGTATCGACGCCACTCACCAAAGCTTTAGGGGTTTTGAAAAAAATCTTTGTCAACCCGCCTGCACCTAATGTGGCGAGGCCGAGATACCAACCAGCCCTACCCTCTTATCGTCCACATTCGGACATTCTTTAACTCGGCAACTGGAAGATCATTCCGGCAACCACGCCTTACGCCAAAGATCGAGATTCGCCCCTTCAAGCATCCATTGGCTAGTCACCGCATCTCGAAGGGCGTCGCCCATGGCCTCACTGGCGTCAAGGTCTGCAAGATGCATCCGTATTGCCTCGACCCAGTCCTTGTAGCGATTTTTGACCCGTGTAACCGGCAAGTCGCCTTCATAACAGCGCAGTTCGCTACATATCACCGGATAGCCGCATGCGCCGTATTCCAGAAGCCTTAGGTTACTTTTGCATTCGTTGAACAAGTTCTGTTCTACCGGGGCAAGAGCCAGGTCTAGATTTAGCCGCGCCAACGCCGCCGGATACTGTGCGATCGGAACACCAGGATGATACTCATGGATATAGGGCCTTAATTTGTCAGGGCACATCCCGAAGAACACCCATTCCACCTCGTCAGAAAGCGCTTTGACTACATCCTCAATCATTTCCAGATCACCCGTGTGACTCGCCCCACCTGCCCACCCCACACGCGGCTTTTTGGCGGTACGCCTGTAGCTGACGGGTAAACTCCCCCTCCACAGTAGCGGATCGAGCGTGTTCTGCCTGACACGTATATCCGAATGGAAGTCGCCAAAAGCTTCGGCGATGGCGTCTGTGGAAACGACAAAACGATTGACAAAAGACAAGCCACGCCGCAAGGATTTGACAATATCCTTGGGCATGTGACTTCTATGCACACTTTTAAGCGGTAGATTCGGCAAATAGTCGTCCAGCTCATAGACTTTGAAGGCCCTGGAAAATGCACGCATCCGCCGCATCGCCTCAAGCCGTTCGTTGCTTATTTGTCGCTGCAGAACCACCACATCCGGATCGTAGCGTTCAAGATCAGTGACATGCATCAGCCCGCGAGAAAGGGCACCATCAATCAAACCAGCTGTCTTCAACGCGCTAAAAGGTTGAATGACCCGATACTGCCCACACCCGGTTTCATCAGCAGGATGCGCCAAGATGACAGGTACCGGACGAAAGACATTCAGAGGTCGCCAGGATATCTGCGGATCAGCCAGCTTGAAGCCGCCCGGCTTGGCTAGCGAGAAGTTGGGGTTATAAGCAGGGTCCCGCGCTAAACGAGGCAACCAGCGAGCGAAAAGCGCATCTTCGACCGCAACTGGCATAGCCTTTTTTTCAGCGCTATGAAGCAAGGTAGCTCTAGGCGTCCAGACCAGCATATGTCCGCTATCAGTAATACGCAGGCAGAGATCGACATCGCTCCCCTGATCAGCAAAGTGCTTGGCATCCATGCCGCCCACGTCAACATATAGCGACTTGCGCACCAACAGGCAGCTGTCAGCCACAGCGCTGATGTTCTGATCTACCTGTAGACGCTGCATGTATCCTGTAGCATCCAGTGACTCACCCAGAAACATGCCGGCAGCGGGGCCTTCCAGTCCGAGCACGAGGCCCGCGTGCGTAACCAGACCTTCCGAATTCACCGTACGCGCACCCACTACGCCGACTTCCGGTCTTTGACCGTGATTCATCAATGCATCCAGCCAATCTGCATCAATCACCGCTACATCTGGGCGCAAGAGCAACAGGTAATCACCGCTGGCGTTCAATGCGGCCTGATTACAGGCTTCGCTGTGACTCAAACGCTCCGGGGAGCGCATTACCTTTATCTGTTCGCTACCCATTTGCTCGACACCCTTCAACCAATCGAGTGTCGGCGACCTCTGGCTCTGATTATCGATCAGTAAAATTTCGTAGTTGGGGTAGTGAGTATTTTCGAGAACACTCATGACACAGCGCTGGGCCATCGCCAAATCGTCGCGCACAACAATCACCACCGAGACCATTGGTTGTTCCGAATGCCCATATTCCACCCTGTACTGGCCAGGACGGACGCTACTCAATTGTGCCTTTGAATAGCCGCGAGCCTGGAGATGCGAGAGTATCGCTGAGCGTTCGTCCGGGCTGTCGCGCAGGGTAGGCGCTGCCGAAATGACGAGAGGTTCGGGGATATGGCCAAGGCCGCTGATACCTTCCTGATTGACCAGACGCAGGATCAGGTCCAGTTCCATGGCCTCGCCCATCTGCTCGTCAAAGCCATCAAGACTGAGTAGGTGTTTGCGATTAAACAGCCAATGCTGCGCAACCCCACGTGGAAAGCTGAGTAGGTAATCAAGATTGAAGTCAGGACGCAGCGCAGCGCCATAGTCATCGTCGTCCTGACGATAAAGTGCGTCGCAGTAGATGCCGCGGCACTGCGGATCGGCCAGGAGTTCCAGCGAAGTCATCTGCAAACCGCTGGCGGTCAATTCGTCGCCTGCGCGCACCAGCATAATCCAGTCACTGTTATCGGCCACGAGCAGCTCGTTGAGTGTAGCGACCCAGTTATCCGGCTGAACCTGAAACCAGGAGCCCAGATGACCTTCCGGCTTGGATGAAGTGCTCAGCACCAGGGGATTGACATTATTGACCGCGACAAAATTCTGTATCGAATCGAGACTGCGGGTCAGCCCCTCAGTGTCACCATCCAGATCAATGATCACCACTCCCAGTTGCGCCGTATGATCCTTCTGTTTCTCCGTATACTCGGCGATCAAACGCTGCTGCACTGGCGTCAGGGTTCTGGCAGCCAGCCAGGTGCGTACGGATGCCGGGGCACCCTTTGCAACGACTCCCAGTCTACGCAACTGCGCGGCGCGTCCCTGGCGAACCTGTTCGCTGCCCAGATCAGAATGGCGACGGTAGATTTCCTGGTAAAGCTCGGCGTAGTTCTTTGCAGCTTGCTCTGATCGCCGTTCAGACGTTTCGTCAGCCACGCGCATCCTGACTTCAACGGTGGTCTGCTGCAGGTGTATGAACTGTGCACGGGAGGCCAGGCGCAGAAGAAAATCCCAGTCCTCCAGCCCTGACAAGGTTTCATCAAAATCACCAGCCGCTATCGCAAGACTTCTTGCGCATGCAAAGGTGTTGACCGGTATGTAATTGTCGACGAACAGCCGTTCCTTCGAGTAGATATCGTGAACATAGCGATCCTCACGAACCAACTCGATACGGGAGTCCTGTTCCAGCTTCTCGGTAACAAACACCGCATTCGCGTAAACGACGGCGTCAGGATAGCTCTTTATCGCAATAGCCAGCGACTGAAGGTGGTCGGGCAGGAAGACGTCATCATCATCAAGGTAAGCAACATAGCGGCCCCTCGCTAACCGCAGCGCCGCATTACGAGCGGCAGCCGGGCCTCTATTCGCGCCCTGGCGCAAGTAGGTCAGGGGAAAATCAAAGCCATCAAGCAACGACTCGACCGGATCACCGTGATCGTTGACCAGAATGACTTCAAAATCCTGCAGGCTCTGCTCGGCCAGGCTACGCAGGGCATCCATCAGCATGGCTGGGCGGTTATAGGTGGTAAGCACGATAGCGAACAGAGGCTGCCCATTAGACTCAGCCAACGCTTCTAGCCGTTCACATAGCTGACTCACTCGCAATCCCAAAGACGAGGACTGTTCACCTGGATACAAAGCGAGGCGCCGGCGAAGATGCGCGGCAACACTGAGTTCATGATCTCGGAGCTTATTCTCCGCCCCGCGCTCGAAGACTCCCTCGACTATGCGTATATGGTCAGCTAGCGGCGCACTGGAAGAATAGAACTCGGTCGAGAGTTGAGCAGAGTGGGCTCGATAGGTGACCCCAGGTTTGCTCAGGAAGATAAAGTCAGGATATTTTTCTGCCACTTGCAACATCGAGAGCCAGTCACCGGCGCCATTGAGCTTTGAATCTCTCCGCCAAACCTGCAAGAAGGGATCACGCTGGATCAGCGTGGCAGACGGGGGGATGTAGCTGTCATGAACCAACAAGTCCGCGACCTCGTTGCGACCTCCCACATAATCCTGATCTTTGTAACCCGGATGCCTGGGCATATTGAGCATATTTCCCTGCTCATTCACCCAGCGGATCGCCGTATATCCAACAACCACTTCAGGATTTTCTAGCATGCGGGGCAGCAGGCTGGACAAGAAACCAGGGTTGTAATAATCGTCAGCCATCAGCAGCGACAGGTAGTGCCCCTGAGCGATCTGGATACCGTTGAGTACGTTATAGCTGGGGCCCACATTGCGTGAGTTGCGGATATAGCGGACACGAGGCTCATCGGCAAACGAGCGCACAGCCTCAGCGGTGTTGTCGGTTGATGCGTTATCGAGCACCAGGATCTCTATGTTTTTATAGCCCTGATCCAATACCGACAAGATGGTTTGCTTCAGGAACCGACCATAGTTGTAGGCCGGAATGATGACACTGAGCAAAGGTCTCGAGTCGCGAACTGTAGCGGCATCACCAGCAATAGCAGCCGTTAGCGCTGTAACCCAGAAATCGCTAGAATAGGGGTAGCTGCTCTTATTCGCAAAAAAAGCATAAAGCTTTTCGCCAGCGGCCTGCACACGCGCGTTACAGTAATCCTGCAGCGAGGTTTGACCATGCCGATCATGTCCCTCGATATAGCTACCTTGCGGGACCCATTCAGGAACCGACCAGTTGCCTAGATGCACCGGCACGCGACCAGTTTCCAGACATTCGCACCATTGCCGCGGGAGTAAGCCTGGCAATTCAGGCTCATCATCACAGGGTAACCATTCATATTTGCTGACCGAGGATGCCGGCAGGGTAAATGCTTGATTCAGGGAAACCAATTGGCCATCGGTGAATGGCTCGCCGAGAGGAAGAAAAACTCGTGAGAACGAAGTCTCGTGTTCGGGGGCCACGCGTGCTTGATTGCCTCGTAGCAGTAGGTAACGACGAACCTGCGAACTCAACCCCGTTAGCAGTTGCCCGGAATGATCGCTCAGCACTAATAACAGGGCATCATGATCAACATTGTCGCCGTGCAAAATCGGCTCAAAGATCAATCCATGGACTCCGGCATAAGCTTTCAGCTGTTGCCAGGGCAGTTGACGCATCAAATCCAGCCAGAGTGCGTCGCTAAGAACGAAAGGCCGCTCCGGGTCGGCACTGCTGACGCCTGCGATCCCTACCCGCCACGGCTTGCCGTGGCAACGACCTCCGGCCATCAAGTCAAACTCCATCATTCCCAACTTCCTTCTTTTGTACCTGGAAAGACATCCCTGCAAGTGACTTCGCCACAAGCCAGATGCCTTCAGCCAATACGTGCCCATACCAGTCAGGCAATTGTTCTATACCGCCAACTTGCTTAAGAGAGCGCATGAAAAGTCAACAGGTCGTGGAACAAACAGCCATGCTCGACCCCTTTTTCCTGTAGGCGCGTCTCGGCATATTCCCGTCCTGCAAACGTCGAGATAAAAACGTATACGCCCTCACGCCGCAGTCCATCCAGAGCATCCGAGCGCACCACCGATACGCCACAGAAGCGATCTGCTTGCAAATATTCATCAATTACTGCGACCAGCTCGCTGCCCGGCCGCAGCTCTCCGATGGCACGACTCAGGCGAACACCGTGGGTATTGGCTCCCCAAAAAGCAAAGCGCAGGGGAACTCGACCAGGAGGCAGCATCTGCTCCAAAGCTTGCGTCATCATATGGTTGTACTGACTAGACTCACGGCTTTCGTAGAACGCGCTGATTTCAGCCCATGGTGCCCAGCGCTCGCGAGCCCGGACAATCTGTCTGGCAGCCGCGCCAAGTATCATCTGCTTGGTTTCCTCCAGATCAGGCACGCTAGGATTCCAGTTGATCTGGGCAAAGGTTTCGTGAGTGTGGATCTTCACATAACGATCCAGCCACGCGAAACGATCACTGATATTGTGAGCAACAACGATTGTAGGAATCCCCATCGCGATACAGGGAGCAGCGCAATGCAGACGGCTGGTCACGACCAGAACGCCCTCGTCCGCATAGCGTTTGCATAATTCACGCGCCAGAGCGTCCAGACGATCAGCTTCCTTCTGGTCGGAGGGAATGCGCTCGTATGGGTATACGTGTGTCAGATGCTCCGCCTTGTCGAGAAGCTCCCGGGGCATGTGCTCCAGCACTTCGTTCGGCACATCTACAAGAAACACCTTGCCCTTTACCGGGGCATGCTCGCGGCGAGGGAAAATGATGGTCAAACATCCCGAAAGGAAGGCAGCAACGCCGCGCGAGCGGAACATCTGCATAACCCGTTCGTCTCGGGTACCTATGGGCTCGTAGCGGCGAAAATGGTCCAAGTCTGCAGGATCATCGACATCGCTGGAGAGCCCAAAGCTGAAGTATACCGGAATGATGTAGGGCGATAGAGGCAATGGACTTTGCGCGTTACCCAAGGTGAAATAGCCACACATCGGCATGAGGATATAGCCGTGGCGCCCGTCATACTCCTGGAATTCATATCGGTTCAGCCGCACAATCTGGTCTGGCGTAATACCCATAAAAGCGTACAAATGCTCGACCGCATGAGTCTGGATATCGTCGCCAAGATTACTCCGGCTTCCGGCCGTAAGGTGGCCAAATGTCATTACATTGGTGATAAGACCGTATTTCATGGCCGTTGGCGCGAGCATGGGACAAACCTCTATCGGGCGGGCAATTCCCACTGGGAAATCACATCTGCGTGCTTTTGTGGATGCATGAAGACGTAGTTTGTCTGCATGGTGTTTTCGGTAACGCGAGGACAGCCCTCTAGCTTGTGATCCTCGGCGAACACCCAGGCTCGATAACCGTATCTCTCCAACAGAGTGAACACGTCGTTGGGGTGGTAACCAAACTCGCGGGACCACTTTCGCAACAGCTCCATCAAGATGATCGGGGTGCTTTCCAAGATCTTCTCGCCGCCCTGCACTACCATCAACTCCGCGCCTTCCACATCGATCTTCAGCAGCGAAGGTACTATGTCGCGGCTGGCGCAAAAGACGTCCAGGGTGGTTGTTCGGCACGTCACATTCTGGATTGAAGTACGTCCTCTGGACTGTCCAGTCATCTTCAGCGAGGTGGCGCCGGACACGTCGGGGGCGAAGAGGAAGTTCAGCTCGTCTTCCTTGTTGAACATACCCATGCAGACCGTCTCGATATTCTCAAGGCCGTTGAGGCGGATATTCTTCTCCAGCACCTCCACCGTGGACGGAATCGGCTCAAAGGCATAGATTCTTGACTTGGGGCAGTTGCGGCCCAGCACCAGAGAGTACCAACCGAGGTTGGCGCCGATGTCGAGAAATACCTCTCCATCACAGAGCACCGATTTAAGGAAACTGGTTTCATCTGTCTCATAGCTACCGAAGTCAAGCAGGGTGTAGGGCGTGGCGTGCAGATCCACGGCATCTATAAACATGGCGATGCCATGAGCGGCAGAGGTCACCACGACCCCTTGTGCGGTAATGCGAATTTCCTGAACATCGGTCCCCGCCAGGAACTGCGGATAGTCGAAGAGTCTGGCGTGCTGATCATTGATGTATTCAGCATACTGAAATTTGTCTATTTCGCCGGCATCGAACTTTACCTTGGCCAAAACCAGGCGATTATTATTGATTTTTTCCATTTCGAGCTTCCATTTAGGACTGAATGAAATAGCGCAGGGTCCGTTCAAACCCCACTTCAGGCGAAATGGTCGGCCGCCAACCCAGGCGTTCCATCTTGCCGAGGCAGAAATGTCCGCCGGTCCGGAACAGCGCTTGCCGTGTCGAACTATGCGGGGGGCACCTCACCTCAAGGCCTGGGGTTGGTGAAAGCCGCGCGATCAGTCTGGCCAGATCGAGGATAGTCGTCTCCTGATCGAGACCGACATTGTAAGCGTTACCTCCCTCTCCCCGCAGTAGCAGGATCAGAAAGGCGGCGGTCGCATCAGCCACATAACAGAACGGCCGACTGCCAGAGCCATCACTGCTGAGCACAATGTCTCGTCCCGCCAGCGCGTCGGCAATGAAATCGGCGAAAGACCTTCCATCGTCCAGCGCGATGCCCGGACCATAGGTGTGGGAGATGCGTGCCATGACAGCCGTCACGCCGTGCTGCCGGTGGTAATCGGCGCAGAGCGTCTCAGCTACTCGTTTGCCCTCGCCGTAGCAGGCGGAGATATCCAAGGGATCCAGGGCGCCATAATCGGTTTCAGTGATGGGGCTATCGCTATCTCCATGGCCGTAGACCGCACCGCTGCTCATGAACAGCAAGCGTGACTGATGCTGGCGCGCCAATTCAAGCAGGTTGAGCACGCCTAGAACGTTAGAGCGGGTAGTGCCTATGGGGTCGGCCAAGTACTGCTTTGGGCTGCCCGCGCCAGCCGCATGGACGATGAAGTCCACGTGATCCATTGCCGGGAGAGGGTCGCAGACGTCCTGAATTATTGGCCGGAACCAGCTTTGCTTGCTCAGGTGCGGGAAGCGCGAGTGTAATTTATCTGAGTTCCGCGCCAAGGCGTGAATTACCACTGGCTGCTCCGGCCAACATTCGCTCAGCGAGGCAAAGAACTCGACTAGGTAGGCCGCCAGAAAGCTGGTGGCGCCAGCAATCAGCACATGACTGCCGGCGAAGCGACGCCAATCCTCAGGCCGTGAGAAGATCAGCGCCAGGTCCTCGGTGATCACGGGGTGACGCTTTGGACTGTCCAGAAGCGGCTCCATGTCAGGTCGACCTCGCCAACACGCCCATTACCTCGCCGCGAGTCCAACCCACGTCTACCGGCAGGTGCAGCACATCCAGCACCGTCAGGCCCAGGCGCTCCAGAAGCCGGCGCATGGCAGTTTCGGTAAAGAAATTAACGTGTTCGTGCCAGTGTCGCTTACGGTGTGCCAGATCCAGATTGCCCGGGTGCTCGCGCATCAGAGCCTCGTGGGGAACTTCCAGATAGAGCAGTGCCCCAGAATCAAGGGCCGGCAGCATCCGCTCCACAAGCTCCAGTGGGAACGACACATGCTCCAACACTTGGCTGCAAGTCACCAGATCGTAGTGATTCTGGCTGATTTGCTCAATGTCGACTTGCTCGGCGCCGGGTACCAGCTCTACACCAGAAATATCATGGATATGCAGTAGGCGTTTACGCTCTCGGAACAAGCTGTTGATGCCGCTATCACCGCCCCAGTCCAGTACGGCAGGGGCCTCGGGCAAGTGTGGCGCTAGCCACGTCTCCACCTCATCCAGATAGGCGGCGCGCTGATGGTAATGCGGCACGACCTTAACGTAGTCCGGCTCGAAACGAATGCGTTGCGCATTGTACTGCGCATCGCGATAGTTGTGGTACAGCGCTGCCATCTGCTCATCGGTAAAGCGGTAGTCAAGGAAAAGGGCGCCACACTCCTGACATTGCAGCGAGTTGCACAGGGTGTAGGCCATCCCTTGACGCAAATCACGCAGCCCCCAGTCTGCGGTGATTTCCACCGGCTCATGACCAAAAACGCGTAGCGCAACGAAGGGCATCAATACTGCCGGAGACTTTTCCAAATTACCGCCACCACAACAGATACAGTGACGAGCAATCAGTTCGCGACTCACCATGTGCTGCGACCCCCGTCGATTACCAGGTTGGCACCATTCATATAAGAGGAGGCGTCCGAGCAGAGGAACGCGATAGCGCCGCGATATTCATCAGCGCCAGCCATGCGGCCAAGGGGTATAAGCTGCGTCAGCTTGGCGACGAACACGTCGTTCTGGCCGGCATAGACACCACCCGGCGACAGCGCATTGCAGCGTATGCCCTGCTCACACCAATAGGTCGCCAGATACTTGGTCAAGCCAATCAGGCCATGCTTGACCACCGAGTAAGTCACCGGCTTGACCGGTTGGTTATCCGGTTCAAGGCCCTCGACACGATAGAGGCGCTGGTCCGGCGCAATAACGCCAAGATCGGAGGCGATATTGATGATCACCCCACTACCCTGCCGCGCCATCTGCGAACCAAATACCTTGGCGCAGTTGAAGGCTCCACCCAGGCCAACATCCAGATCCAGACGCCACTGTTCCCAGGGAAAGTGTTCCAGACGGGAAAAGTCCTGATCACCAGCCTTTTCTACCTTGGGATTACGCGCGGCATTATTGATCAGAATATCCAATCGCCCATGATGTGCCTGCACTTGCTCATCCGCCGAGCGTAGCGCGTCCACGTCCGTGATATCGGCGACCAGCGTCAGCGCCTTGTATCCCGTTTCAGCTTCAAGCCTCGCGGCGTTTTTCATCAGCTCGGCGGCGTTGATATCAAGCAGCACCGGCAAGCCGCCCAGCGCCGCAATGGTGGCTGCATGCTGATAGCCCAGTAAACCTGCGCCGCCGGTAATCAACGCCACCCGGTCATCCAGGCGAAACAGCGTTTCAACGCTGGCCATGGATGTTCACCTCACTCAATTGCACCTCGCACCCTTCGCGCAACGAGCGCCGTGCAGCCAGTGCCATACGCAGACTCTGCACACCTTCGGTGATATCCACCACGGGCTTGGTGCCGTTAGTCAGACAATCGAGAAAATGCCTGGCCTGCGCCAGAAACATGTCATTGCGGTTAAAACCGGCAAAGTCGTTCTGCTCGCAGAGTTCTCCCACCTCATCGTAGACATACAAGCAGTTGGCAATCAGATCCATTTCGGCGCAGCCAGCATCGCCGACGATCTTGAATCTGCGCGACGGTGGACGTTGCACAAAATCCTGATGCAGCATGAGAGGAAAACAACCATTGTCACCCTCGAAACGCATCAAGGATGAAGCAGTGTCTTCCACATCGATTTCCAACCCGCTGAGATGGCCACCATGGCAGACCAGGCTGCGAGGTAGACCGAAATACCAGTAGATCAGATCCATTTCGTGAATCTGCGAGAGGATGACGCCACCGCCCTGATCGGCCCGAGCGGCATACATCTGCCGATAATCCTCATAGCGGTGCCAGTTAGGCAGATACTCTCCGATCTCCGAGCGCACGCTGACAAGCCGCCCAAAGAATCCCTTTTCGAGCAAGGTCTTGAGCCGCTGTAACCCGGGATGAAAACGGAAGTTGTAGCCAACATGGAACAGCAGCTTGCGCTTCTCTACCTCGGCAAGCAGCTGGTCAACATCTGTCAGATCACTGGCCAACGGCTTTTCCATGAACACGGGAACACCGGCACGCACACACTCCAGTGCTACCGGCACGTGTAGCGCGTTGGGATTGCAGATAAAGACCGCCGCTGGCTGTTGCGCCAGCGCCTCAGCCAGCTCATGGTGTACCTGGATGGCGTAATCCTTTTCCAGATCCGCACCTTCATCGATTGTCAGGTTGTCCAGCAACTTGATGCGCTGGCCCCGCACACGATAGGCGTGCACCTCCAGCGCATCACCCAGCAACAGGCGCAGGTTACGCAGATGGCGCTGACCAATCCCCCCCAGTCCACAGAACAGAATCTTCACGTTATATCTCTCTTTTCATCATTCAGGGCGCAACCACGCAACCAGTCAGCCGCGAGATGCGCCATTTCTGAAAGCCAGCGCGGCTCATCCCCAGCCTCGCCACGAGCGACCTGAAGCACAAAATCACCGTGATAGTCGTATTTGAGCAGTTGCTCGCGCAAGCTGCGAAAGTCCGTATCGCCCTGCCCCAGCTCCACCGTGCCGGCGCCCCGTTGACGGTCCTTGATGTGGACACTACCGACCCGCGCACCATAGGCCGCGAACTCCTCCTCGGGTAGGTACCCGAGCGAGGCGCTGTTGCCCGCATCGTAGTTGACGCAAATCAGCGGGTGTTCAAGCTCCGCAAGCAGCTGGCGGAACGCCTCCGGGCCGAGATCGGTTTCCAGGTGCAGTTCCACGCCCTGACGCTCGGCGCTTGGCAGCACTTGCCGCAGCGCCGCAACCACCTGGGCGCGCTCCGCAGCATTGCGGATGCTGGACGCATCCACGAATGGCAACACCACCCGCCCGACCCCCAGCTCGGCACACACGCCGAGCAGCCACTCCAGCCGGTCAATCAAGGCCCCGTGCTCCTCGGGACTGCAACGCAAAAGTGGACGATCCATGAAGTAGTCGGCACAGACGGACACCACAGCAAGACCATGCTGCTCCAGCAGTCCGCCGAGCTCTCGACGTCCGGATTGGGTTTCTATCGGGTTGCTGCCTTCTCCGTAAAGGTCGTAGATCCATTCGATACCCCGCAGCCCGATCTGCGCGGCACGTTCGATTTCCAAACGCCACTGGCTACGCGGGAAGGATTGAAAGCGGCCCTCTTCAGGCTCGCTGAGTCGGCCTTGCATGGTATACAAGCCGCCCTCGGCATAAGCTGCCAGGTAGTCGGTCATATCACTCCTCCACCAGGGGAATCAACATGTTGGCGCGCAGCTCATCGCGCTCCAGAAAGGGGAAAAGGTCTTCCAGAGGACTTGAAACCATGACGCCGTTATGTTCGATTCGCGACGTTATCCGTGGACCAATTGCCTGATCAGGCTCAACCATGACCTCACAGACCACAGGCCCGTCGAGCGCCAGAGCCTGCTCAATGGTAGAGCGCAAATCACCGGTGCCATCTACCTGCATAACCGGCAGACCGAAAGCTGCAGCCAGCGCCGAGATATCTGGCAAGGTCAAGCCAGAGGCCGGATCGCAGCCTATGATCTGTTTGAAATACCCACCCTGAGATGCCCGAATCGAAGCATAACCATTGTTGTTGAGAACAAAATACTTAATCGGCAGCTTCAGGCGCCGGACCACTTCCAGCTCCTGAATATTCATCACAAAGCCGCCATCACCATCAATTGAAACCGTGCGACGCCCGCCGCTGCCCAGGCAGCCGCCGATGGACGCCGGCAGACCATAACCCATGGAGCCCAGCCCCCCAGTGGCCACCGCACGTTGCCCCCGCTTCAGGCGCAGCGCCAGCCAGAAGGTGTCCAGCGCCGCGCCAGAACTACCTGGGATGATCTGGTCTCCCTCGGACATCAACTCAGAGAGCAGCTCGGTAAATACATAGGTATTGACGTAGGCGCCCGCCTGCCGATACTCGGGCAACACCACCGCATAAGCCTCCTTCCAGGCAGCGCAGCGTGCACGCCATGCCTCGCAGTCCAGCGACCCGCCGTCATTGATACTGTGCAATTGCTTAATGAACTCTTTTGCATCACAGACAAAACTCTCATCCGGCATGTCGCCCAGCTTCAGTATCTCTGCCGGATCGATATCAACCACCACTATCTCAGCTGCGCGAGCAAAATGGGCGCGATTGAAGCCGGTGATGGAAAAATCCATCCGACAGCCGATGGCGATCACCAGGTCGGCATTCTGCACTGCAAAGTTCGGTCCGCGAGGTGCCACCGTGCCGCACCGTCCGACGTAAAGCGGATGCCCATGCTCCAGCAGGTCGGCACCAATCCAGGTCGTCAGCGTCGGGATACCCAGATCCTCGATCAACTGGCGCAGCTCAACTTCCGCCCCGGCGGCATGCACGCCATTGCCCACTAACAGTACCGGGCGCTGGGCAGCCCGCAGCCGGCCCATCAGACGCGCCAGTGCGGCCTCCTCGGGCCAAAGCGAGGCTTCTGCCTGTTCCGGCACGAACCCCTCCAGTTCCTGAGGATCTATCTCGGTTGCCTGCACATCCAAAGGCACGTCAATCCAGGCCGGTCCCTTGCGGCCACTGAGCATCAGATGCAGCGCTTTCTCTAATTCATAGCGCACGCGCAACGGATCCAGCAGGCAGACCGCGTATTTGCTCAGCGGCCCAGCGACACTGACAATGTCGAGTTCCTGAGTACCCAGTTGGCGCAGGCCAGTGTTGCCTTTCAGGTCCGCACGTTTGACCTGCCCGGACACGAAGAGCGTCGGGGTCGACTCGAACCACGCCCCGGCCAGCCCCGTCATGGCGTTGGTGGCCCCCGGCCCGGAGGTCACCAGGCATACCCCGAGGCCACCAGACGTACGCGCGTAGCCCTCCGCAGCAATAGCGGCGCCCTGTTCGTGCAACATGCTCACAGGCGTCAGATCAGTCCGGCGATACAGCGCATTGTTCAAATGCATGGCACCACCACCAGGCAGGAAAAAAATGTGGTTAACGCCCTGTCTGGCGATGAAATCAAAGATGTAATCGGCAACACGCATGGAATTGGTACTCATACCGGTAATGGGGCGGGGATACGATCAGCAGGAACCGCGTAGAGAACCAGGTCCCAACCATCACTGACATGGGGGCAAAGACTGTAGCGGTAGCCCTCGTGGTATTCGTGCAGCTGCAGCAGAATGCGCCATAGGTGGTTCTGTTCGTGGTAGACGCTCACCGCGATCAGCGGCTGGAGCTCGGCAATCAGCCGACGGCCACCGGCGAGACATTGAGGTTCGTGGCCTTCGATGTCGATCTTGATGAAAGTAGGGAGCATGCCCTGGGCCGCAAGGTGGTCCAAAGTAGTCATGGGCACCCGCTCGTCACCCATACCAACCCTGGACGAGGGGCCGTTAGTCGCTTCAATCAGCACTCCGCCAACGTTGTCGCCGACCGCCAGGCGGTGGACATACAGGTCGGGGCGCGCCAGTCGCTTCAGGCAAGTCTGCAGCTCGGCGAAGTTACGTGCCACTGGCTCGAAGCAATGATACTCGCGGTAGCCGCGACCGCTGGCCAGATAGCCCTCCATTGTATCGCCGTTGAAGGCGCCCAGGTCGAACACTACCTCCTCGGCGAAATCGGTACTGAACCGGGCGTCAAAGTAAATCTGCAGCGGCGAAGAGACCGGCAGCAGATCGTGATCCAGATGCAGCCGCCACTCGACATGGTCAACGAACAGCCGACGCGAAGTCTCATCTCCCAGCAGAGCGAAGGCGCGGCGGATAGCATCAGCCTCCGGCACCACGTACTCTGGCAAATCCATACAATAGTGTGGCAAGAAATCCTGCGGATACCGCCAAGCCAGGTGCCCAAACAGTGCGATGCGTTTAAACCCCAACTCACGCAGCGGTTTAAGTCGATCTTCCATGCAATCGTGGATATGGCCACTCCAGATGGTACATATCACTGCTGGCAGCTCGCCGCTCCATTGATCGACTAACTGCGCGGGGCTATACACCGGCACCGATTCGATATAGGTCCCCCACAGTGCCGGATTGTTATCCATGAGGGCGCAAGGGGCCAAGCCCTTTTCCTTCAGAACCATCAGAGCCTTGCGACCAAGGTGGCTGGCTCCAAACAGTGCGAAGGGACGGTCGAGGCCTCCTATCAGGCGCTCCAGAGTAGTGGCCTGGCGCTCGCGGATGGACTCCAACGGCTCGCATAGCAACGACTCCAAACGCTGGGTGAGATCGTCGGTATTCATAGATGGAGCCTCATAATGATTGCAAGTAGACCAGGGCCGCCCAGAAACCCGCACCGTGGTCCTTGTGGCCCTGCCAGACTTCGGGAATGAAGCTGGCATCTGCCTCCCTGATCTGCGCCCAGGTCGCCGGCCAGTCGACATCTCCAGTACCCATCAACACACCCTCGCCATTGGTGCCCTTGGCATCCGCCACGTGCAGATGCGCGGACAACGGCAGCAGGCGCCGCAACGCGGCCTGAAAATCCAGCTCAAAGTGAAAGCAGGTCATCTGCAGATGGGACAGGTCCAGACACAGGCGCAAACCAAGGGCCTCTGCCTTCTGCGCCAGTTCGTCCGGCATCATGAAGATATTCTGATGCCGCTGTCCGCCGAAGTGCCACGGGAACGGCGCCATGTTCTGTGGGATCAGTTCAGTGGGGCCAAAATCAATTTGCGCGCAGGACTCGCTGAAACGCTGGTACAGCATCTCGCGCCGCGCGACGGGAAGAGGAGCGTCGGCGGAGAAACCACCCACATTGGCCACGATCAATTGCGCGTCAGCCTGAGGAAAGAAGGCGGCAATACGTTGCGTCGCATCGACAACACGTTGCAGGTTGGCGATTGAACGCTGGCGGTACGCTTCGTCATCTGCCACCAGGTCAAGCAGCTCACTGTTCTCGAACAGCTCAGGCGCATGCACGACCAGACGGCTGCATGCCACCGGCTTGAGATAGGGCTCGGGGTCAACCGACAAATCACGATAGGACAGATGAAACTCGTATAGATCCGGTGCTATGCGCGAATGATACTGCAGAAAATCATGGTAGCGCACAGGAACGCCCCAACGAACCGGCAAATCAAATTTCAAGGTCTTCTGCTCGGCGCCGTCAATATCGCTTTCAAACAGAAAATCTCCCTGCTCAATGTCACGACAGGCGCTCCGGCCAAGCAGGTCTGCCAGGCGATAAGGTGCCAGGCCCTGACCGGGACTCGCGACGCGCAGCTTGTCCTGGGTGAATACATCGCCAGATTTGATCGCAGTCACGGCAATCACGCTCTTGCCAAGGTTTTCGCGATTCAGCAGCTCGCCCTGACTGACCTGGCGCCGCATGCCCGGGCAGGGCAATGCCTTTTCCAACTGACGCACACCCTCCACCAGCTGTCTGAATTCTGCAGGCTCAAGGCTGGCCAGGTGGTCCGGACCTTCCATACCGCGATCGAGCGTGATGTGTCGCTCGATCAGCTTGGCACCCAGCGCCACTGCGGCTAGCGAAATGGCGATACCCCGCTCATGGCCGGAGTAGCCGATCAAGCCGTGCAGTTCACGCATGCGCCCGATGTAGTTGAGCTGGATATCGGTTTCCGGGGCTGGATAGGCACTGTTGCAGTGCAACAATGCGAAGGGAACATCCAGCTCACTCAACTGAGCGATAGCAGCAACGACCTCATGCTCGAATGACATACCCGTGGAGAGAATCATGGGCTTGCCCAGGGAGGCTGCCTTGGCGATCAGATAGGGGTTGCAAAGGTCTGCCGAGGCCAGCTTGACGGCCGGGAGATCAAAGTCGGCAAGCGCGTCGACGCTGGACTCATCCCAGGGTGTGCAGAGATAAAGCATGTCCTTGCTGGCGCAATAGTCGCGCAGATCACGATGCTCCGCCAGCGTCAGTTCTACCTTGTCCAGCAGATCCTGGATGTACTCCACACCCAGGTCCTCAGCCCGGGAGCCATCTGCCTTGCTACGATACAGCGCGGCCCGGTCACGCAGCTGGAACTTGACGCAGTCGGCACCTACGGCAATGGCGGCGTCGACCAGCTCTTTGGCCAGCGGCAGCGAGCCGTTGTGATTATTACCCACCTCGGCAATCACGAAGACCTGGTCGCCGCCGACAGTGAAGCCACCGACATCCATCACTGCGGGAGTCATTGTATTTTCGTTCGCCATGAAGTCACGCCACTCGATTCAAATCGGAAATTGGTTGTCGCACAGCCCAGTTCATTCACCGCACGGACCACCGCCTGTCGATGCTGAGGCTGCACATAAAACAGGAAGAAACCGCCGGCTCCGGCGCCAAGCAACTTGCCACCAAGCGCACCTGCCGCTTGAGCGATGGCATAGATTTCATCCAGTTTGGCGTCGCTCACTGCAGACGAAAACTGCTTCTTCAGCATCCAGGCCTCGTGCAGACACAAACCGAAGTCGTGGAGTTCACAGCGTATCAGGTGCCGATGCATGCGCCGGCAGAGCGTCACACTTTCGCGCAGCAGATCAGTTTGCGACAACTCCGCTTCCATCTCTTGGCGCTGCCTTTCGTGCAGTTGCCCCGAATTATGAACAAGGCCGGTGTCGCAGAGCACCAGGCAAGCTTCCAGCTCGAAACGGGCCGCGTCTTCGAGGCGAATCGGGTGTACCAGATTGCGCTTATTTTCGAACTCAATAAGATTAAAACCGCCGAAAGCTGACGCATACTGGTCCTGCCAACCCCCAGCAATGCCGAAGCACAAACGTTCAGCCTGAAACGCCAGCTCGGCAATTTCATAGGTATTCCAGCGATCCTGCCGCAGCTCGTTGAAAGCGGCAATGATTGCCGTGGTGGCTGCAGATGAGCCGCCCAACCCAGATCCCACCGGAAAATCCGAGCGCAGATAGAGATCAAAGCCGTAAGCAGGGCGAATCACCGAAACGATGGTGCCGAGCAGGCTCTTGTTTTCGCTCACTAGCAACTGGGCCAAGCTATCGTAGTGTTCTTCACATCCCAGATCTTCGGAAAAGATATGCACGCTGGCGTCATCCCGTGGGACCAGGGTGGCGTGCGCATACAGACCCACCGTACAACTCAGTACGGCTGCAGGATGATCAACAAAGAAATAGGTCAAATCCGCCCCACCACCACAAAAGCTCATGCGCACCGGTGCGCGGGCGCGCGCCAGTACAGGCACTTCAGGGCTCGCCGTCATCTGGCGGGTGTAGATTTCTTGTAGACGACCTTGCGCATCCAGCCCAGGCAGAGCATTGAAGCCGAGGTCGAAGGTTTTCAGTAACTGTTCGCGCGTCGCCCCGACCTCAACTGCACGGAAGTTGCTGTTCATGCAGGCAACCACCGGCAGCTTGGTATCGCCGCCCTGCAACAAATAGCGCCGCACGTCGCCGTTGGTCACCACCCCCACCAACCGCTGGTCCGACTCGACGACGAAAGCGATCTGCAAATCACCCGATTCGATGCACTTGACCGCATCGAGGATAGATTGCTCGGACCCTACCGTGAGCGTTTCCAATAGGCGGCTCATCGCGACGGACTCCATTGCTCTGATTGTGTGAAGGCAGCCAGAGAGGATGGCGTGCCGATATCGACAAAGGGGCCGTCGTAGTGAACGGCGAACAACTGCTCGCGTTCGATCAGCCCGGGCAGGATATCCAGTTCCATCGAGCAGGCACGCGGGTGCTCCGCAGCCAGCGCGTCAGCAGTAAAACAGTAGACACCGGCATTGACCGGCCCAGCGCCTGCGCTGCCCTTCTCGCACAAGGCAAGGACCAGCCCGTCGTCATTGATACACAGGCTACCGTAACGCGTACGCTCCGCAACATCGGCGGCCAGAATCAAATTACGCTTGCCATCAGCAAGCAAGGAAAAGGCCTCGCTGCTCAGGTAGGTATCGGCATTGAGGACTAGATAAGGCTCATCAACCGGCCAGTACTGCAGCGCATGCAGCAAAGCTCCCCCGGTACCCAGCGGTGATTCCTCCACCACCAAGTGCAGGCGCAATTCGGCTCGCTTGGCCAGGGACTCAAGCAGGCTTTGCAACTGATCTGCCCGATGTCCGGCACAGAGCACCACTTCCTCAATCCCGGCCGCCCTGAGCTCCTTCAATACCAGTAGCAGAAAGGGCTCGCCCTGAACATCTACCACCGCTTTCTGTCCACCCTTTGTCACAGACTGCAAACGCGTGCCCAGGCCACCACACAGCACATAGGCGCGCATCAGATGATCCTCGCGAAAAAGGTTTCTATGCTGCTGGCAATGTGCTCCAGATGCTCCTCGCTGAGACCAGGCCAGACGCCTACCCAAAAGGTGTCGCGCATAACCTTCTCGGTTACCGGAAGCGATCCGGCCACACGAAAATTGCGACCCTGCATGTAAGGCTGACGGACCAGGTTACCGGCGAACAGCAAGCGAGTTCCGACGCCCTGGGCATCAAGAAAACGGAGCAGGTCGACACGCTGATGGCGCTCCCCATCACGCAACGTGAGCGGAAAGCCGAACCAGGACGGATCACTGTTGGGCGTCGCCTCGGGCAGAATCAGATAGTCGCTGCTGGCGCTCAGTCGCTCATGTAGCCAAGCGAAATTGCGCTTGCGCGCCGTGATGAAATCATCCACCTGGTCCATTTGCGCCAAAGCGCAGGCCGCCTGCATATCCGTGATCTTCAGGTTGTAGCCCAGATGTGCGTAGGTGTATTTGTGGTCATAGCCTTCGGGCAATCCGCCCAGTTGCCAGCCGAAGCGCTTCCCGCAGGTATTGTCTTCTCCAGGCGGACAGTAGCAGTCGCGTCCCCAGTCGCGGAAGGACTCCATGATACGTTTGAGCAACGGCTTATCGGTAAAGACGGCACCTCCCTCTCCCATGGTGATGTGGTGCGCCGGATAAAAGCTCAAGGTGCCAATGTCTCCGAAGGAGCCCACCATTCGGCCATTATAGGTGGCGCCCAGGGCATCGCAACAATCCTCGACCAGCCACAGCCGGTACTTGTCACACAACGCCCGGACCACGCCAAGGTCAAAGGGATTGCCCAAGGTATGAGCCAGCATTATCGCCTTGGTACGCGGCGATATGGCCGCCTCGATCAGTGCCGGATCAATATTGCAGGTCACCAGATCAACATCCACAAAGACCGGCACCGCACCGCACTGAATAATCGGATTTACCGTAGTTGGAAAGCCCGCAGCAACGGCGATAACCTCATCACCGGGAACAATCGCCCTCTCGCCCAGGCGCGGTGAAGTCAATGCCGAAAACGCCAGCAGGTTGGCCGACGAGCCAGAGTTGGTGGTCAACACGCTGCGTCGTCCGAGGTATTTGGCCAGACGTTTCTCAAAGGCGTCATTAAAACGCCCGGTGGTCAGCCAGCCATCCAGCACAGCCTCAGTCATCATCTGTAGCTCGCCAGCACCGATCACCTTCCCCGAGGGCGGCACCAGCGAGCTGCCGGGAATAAACGGTGTGGGCGCCAGGCTGAGCTCGGCATACTCCTTCACTTTTATCGCTATTTCTTCACGCAATTGCTGCTTGCGGGCATCACTCATACTGACTCGCCTTGATGGAGGGCTATCTGTTGAAGGCAGAGCGCCTGCAAGTCATCACCCTTGCGCCAGGCGCTGTGCCAGTCGAGCGTTCGCTGCAGTGCCATGTCGAGAGTCCAGTGCGGGCGCCAGGCCAGCTGACTACGGGCACGGGACGAGTCCAGCGCAAGCACTCCGGCTTCATGCGGTTGACTGGCCTCGACGCATCGCCAACGTGCTTGATCGTACGTCCAGAGCGCTGCCATTCGAGCCACCACCGACTCCACGCTGACAACACTGTCATTGTCCGGTCCGAAGTTCCAGGCGCTGGGACCGCTCGTCCCCACAGCCAGCAAATACTCCGCCAGCTTCAAATAACCGCTCAGGGGCTCCAGCACATGTTGCCACGGACGGGTGGCCCCGGGGTAGCGCAAGGTCAGTTCCTCACCCGCGTCCCAGGCACGCAGCACATCTGGCAGCAGCCGTTCCGCACCCCAGTCGCCTCCGCCTATTACGTTGCCCGCGCGGGCTGTTGCCAGTGCCACTCCCGCTGGAGTAAAAAACGCATCGCGGTAGCTCGCACATACCAGTTCTGCGCAGGCTTTGGAGTTGCTATAGGGGTCGAATCCGCCAAGTCGATCGGTCTCGCGGTAGGGCCATTGCCATTCCTGATTCTCGTAGCACTTGTCTGTGGTTACCACGACGATGGCCTTGACCGACTCGGTTTGGCGCAATGCTTCCAGCAGATGCACTGTGCCCATGACATTGGTCGAATAGGTTTCTACCGGATCACGGTAGGAGGCACGTACCAGCGGTTGCGCCGCCAGGTGGAAGACAATCTCCGGCGCAAACGCCAGCACCTTGTCGGTCAGCGCTGATTGATCGCGTATGTCGGTAAAACTGCCATCCACACAACTTGCAAGACCTGCGGTGCTCCACAGTGAGGGTTCGTTTTCAGGAGCCAGGGCAATACCGTATACCTCGGCGCCGAGGCTCCGCAGCCAGATGGCCAGCCAACTGCCCTTGAAACCCGTATGACCAGTCAACAGCACCCGCCGATCAGTCCAGAAATCAGTGTTCACTCCCATAAGCGCCACTCCGCGTTGCCACTGGCCCAGCGCTCTTCCAGAAAATTGCGGTCACGCAGCGTATCCATGGGCTGCCAGAAGCCCCGATGAAAATGGCACATCAGCTCACCATCGCTGGCCAGCTGGCGCATGGGCTCGAACTCCCAGGTTGTGCTGTCATCAGCGATATAGTCGAGTGCCGCTGGTTCCAGCACAAAAAAGCCGCCATTGATCCAGCCGCCATCACCGAGCGGCTTTTCCTGAAAGCCATTGACCTGGTTACCCTTAATATCCAGAGCACCGAAACGGCCCGGGGGCTGCACAGCAGTAACAGTCGCAAGTTTGCCGTGCCTACGATGAAATGCGATTAGCTCAGGAATATTGATGTTGGATACACCGTCCCCGTAGGTAAAGCAGAAGCTCTCGTCACCCAGGTAGTCACGCACTCGCTTGAGACGCCCGCCCGTGCTGGACATCTCACCGGTATCAACCAATGTCACACGCCAGGGTTCTGCATGCCGCTGGTGAATGTGCATGCGATTCTCCGACATGTCGAAGGTCACATCCGACATATGCAGGAAGTAGTTGGCAAAATACTCCTTGATGACATATCCCTTGTAACCCAGGCAGATCACGAAGTCGGTAATCCCGTAATGCTGGTAGATTTTCATGATGTGCCAGATTATCGGCTTGCCACCCACCTCAATCATGGGCTTGGGCTTGAGATGCGACTCCTCGCTGATTCTGGTACCGAGACCACCAGCCAGAATGACTGCCTTCATTGTTCAATCCTTATTCTGAGGCTACTGATCGCCAACATCTTGGCATATTGTTGACTAAGAGGACGTTACCCGAGTCTGAGCAAGAATCTTGCCAATCGAAATCATTTTGCTATCAGCGCCTCTGTCTGACAACACGGGGCGCAAACGAGCCCCGGTCAATCAGGCGCAAATAGATCCATTTGCCCTCACCACAGCCCTGTATCAAACTATCGCCAATATCGGCGAACCCCCTTCGGATGGGTGCCGAATGCGAGGAGCAAGCATGGGTTTGAGATTCCTAATCACCGGCGGCGCCGGCTTCATAGGCTCCGCCGTGATCCGCCACCTTCTGGCGAACACTGTGCAGGTCGTCGCCAACGTCGACAAGCTTACCTACGCTGGCAACCTCGACTCACTCGCCGAGTTTGCGGGCAGTGACCGCTACAACTTCCATCAATTGGACATATGCGACCAGGCGGCAATGTCGAAGCTCATGTCCGCATTCCAACCAGATGTGGTGATGCACCTGGCGGCTGAGTCGCACGTAGACAGGTCGATTGATGGCCCATCCGATTTCATCCAGACAAATATCGTCGGCACCTACAGTCTGCTTGAGGCTGCCCGAGCCTACTGGCAAACGCTGGACAGGTCTCGCCAGACATCCTTCCGCTTCCACCACGTCTCGACTGATGAAGTGTACGGCGATCTGCATGGCGTCGAAGCGCTGTTTACAGAAGAAACGCCCTATGCGCCCAGCTCACCCTACTCGGCGACCAAGGCGAGCTCAGACCATCTGGTTCGAGCCTGGCAGCGCACTTACGGGTTACCTGTTGTTATCACCAACTGTTCGAACAACTACGGACCCTACCACTTCCCCGAGAAACTGATTCCCCACATGATCCTCAACGCGATCCAGGGCAAGCCGCTGCCGGTGTACGGCGATGGCGGGCAGATTCGGGACTGGCTCTATGTAGAGGACCACGCTCGCGCACTGGTGGAGGTGGCGACACGTGGCCGGGTGGGAGAAACTTACAACATCGGCGGGCACAACGAGAAACGCAATCTGGAAGTGGTCGAGACGCTGTGCACGCTGCTCGACGAACTGGCCGCAGATGAGAGACCCGCGACCCTGGAAAGCTATAAAGAGCTGATCACCTTTGTGAAGGACCGCCCAGGGCACGATCAGCGCTATGCGATAGATGCGTCAAAGATCCAGCGCGAGCTCGGCTGGGTTCCGCGCGAAACGTTTGATTCCGGGATCCGCAAGACCGTAGAGTGGTATCTGATCAATCGTGCCTGGTGGCAGCGCGTACTCAGTGGTGACTATCAGCTCGCCCGTCTGGGGGCAGCAGAATATGCTACCGCCACAGTGGAAAAGGATTAACCAATATGAAAGGCATCATTCTGGCAGGCGGATCGGGCACCCGCCTTCATCCGATTACACGGGGCGTATCCAAGCAACTGCTGCCGATCTACGACAAACCGATGATCTACTATCCCCTGTCGGTGCTGATGCTTGCCGGCATTCGGGAGATTCTGGTCATCTCGACGCCGGAGGACCTGCCCAGCTTTCGCAAGTTACTCGGTGATGGATCGGATTTTGGCATCAGTCTGGAATATGCCGAGCAACCTTCACCAGACGGCCTGGCCCAGGCCTTTCTGATTGGTGAGCATTTTATCGGCGACAGCAATGTGTGCCTGATCCTGGGCGACAATATTTTCTATGGTTACGGCTTCAGCGCGATGCTCAAAGAGGCCGCAGCTCGCAGCTCGGGTGCCACTGTGTTCGGCTATCACGTGAGCGACCCGGAACGCTTCGGCGTGGTGGATTTCAACGCTGAAGGCCGTGCTATCTCTATCGAAGAAAAGCCAGCCGTTCCCAAATCCAACTACGCGGTGACCGGTCTGTATTTTTACGACAACGACGTGATAGAAATCGCCAGAAACATCAAGCCATCACCGCGCGGCGAACTGGAGATCACCGACGTGAACAGTGCCTATCTGGAACGAGGAGATCTCAACGTCAGTCTGCTGGGACGGGGATTTGCCTGGCTCGACACCGGTACCCATGAGTCTCTGATGGATGCCGGCCAGTTTGTGCAGACCATTGAAGCGCGCCAGGGTTTGAAAGTCGCCTGTCTTGAGGAAATCGCGTTCAATCAGGGCTGGTTGTCGGCTGACAAACTGAAAGCCCAGGCCCAGGCACTCAGCAAAACAGGCTACGGCCAGTATCTGAGTAAAGTCCTCGCCCAGGGGCCGAGCAATGAAGATTATTGAAACAGCACTGCCTGGCGTTTTCATTATCGAACCCACCGTATTTGGCGATGAGCGAGGTTTCTTCCTGGAGAGCTTTCATGCCGAGCGTTATCGTGACGCCGGAATGGATATGGCATTTGTGCAGGACAATCATTCGCGTTCCAGAAAAGGCGTGCTTCGCGGTCTGCATTTCCAACGCCTACATCCCCAGGGGAAACTCGTACGTGCCAGCCGAGGCTCGATATTTGATGTTGCCGCAGACATCGACCCCGCCTCCCCTAGCTTCGGTCAGTACGTCGGCGTTACGCTATCAGACGAGAACCATCGCCAGATGTGGATCCCACCGGGTTATGCCCACGGATTCTGCGTACTGAGTGAGGTGGCTGATTTCGAATACAAGTGCACCGACCTGTATTACCCCGAGGATGAAGGCGGGGTGCTGTGGAGCGACCCTGATCTGAACATTCAGTGGCCCATTACGGAGCCTCTGCTTTCAGCCAAGGATCTGGCGCTGCCGTCACTCGCTGACCTGGCAAAACACGCCAGATGAGGGTCCTGCTCACAGGCGCCTCAGGGCAGGTTGGCCATGAAATCGAACGCCTGACCCCGACTGGCTTCGAGCTTCTGGCACGAACGTCTTCCCAGCTGGGTATAACGGACGCCAGTGCAGTGCAAACAGCAGTATCAGAATATAAACCCGCCATCATCATGAATGCCGCTGCCTACACCGCAGTGGATCAGGCCGAAAGCGAGTCAGAACGCGCCTGGAGCGTTAATCAAATAGGGCCTGCCAATCTGGGCAAGGCCGCACAGAGTGTCGGCGCTGTTGTTTTTCATCTGTCGACGGATTACGTATTCGCAGGTGATCTGAATCATGCGTACAGGGAAACAGACTCCACAGGACCCACCGGGGTCTACGGTGCCAGCAAGCTGGCAGGCGAGCAGGCGCTCCTGGCTCAGCTGCAAAGATCGCTGATCCTGCGAACCAGCTGGGTATTCGGCGTACACGGCAAGAACTTCGTCAAGACCATGCTCAAACTGAGTAATGAGCGGGAAGAGTTGAGGGTTGTCGCGGACCAGAGAGGTTGTCCGACGTCGGCAGCGAGCATCGCCAACTGCCTCTGGGAACTGGCAGTGCGTTATCAGAAAGCCGGGGATCTTCAGTGGGGCACCTACCATTTTGCTGGTTCGCCAGCCTGTACCTGGCATGACTTTGCTCAGGAAATCCTCAACAGAGCCCTTCAGTCAGGACTGCTCGACAAGCTGCCCGCCTTACGTCCGATCACAACGCAGGACTATCCAACTCCCGCCCAACGCCCAGCGTTCTCTGTACTGGATTGTTCGCTGATTCAAAATACCTTTGGCATCTGTCAGCCCGACTGGCGAGTCGACCTGGATAAATTATTGGAAGAGCTGAGGCAGGATTAGTCTGGGGAAGGAGCGCGCGGGCCGAAGGAGTGCTGACCGGGGTCCTACGTTTTGAATATGAGAGGCGCCCGCGAGCATCCGAGTCCCGGTTCGGTCGGGGTGAGCTCTGCTGGCGCTGCTGTCGAGGTGGAACTCGACAATTCCCAGGTACCGGACTTCATGGAAAATCCATCGCCAGCCTGAGCAATTGCAGCGTGGCGTGAAAGAAAAGGCACAGGCCGGGAGGGGCATCCTGTGAGTGGTCGAGTTCCATCTCGGCCAGGCGTGTCGAGCCAGACAACCGCCTGGCCCGGGGAAACTCAGGACCCAGACAGCTCTGAAGATTCATACTCGCGAATCATGCCAACCAACTGGTCCTTGAGGCTGAGACGCTGCTTCTTGAGATTCTCCAGGTGCTCATCAGAGCAGTTCTCTGCACCTGTTTCAAATCGATGCACCGCATGATCAACCTCATGGTATTCCTCAAACAGCTTTGCGAAGTGATTGTTACTGGTTTTCAGCTGGTGAATCGCTTCTTTTGCTTCGGGCATTTCGTGAATCAGATCGTGCTTTTCCAATGACATGCAGACAGCCTCTGTGGTTGGGGTGGATAACTCTTCACCACTATCAGCCATTTGCACTCATCCAGCTGTTGATCCTGATCAAGGAAGCAGTGATTGGAGCAAGGATACAGCGTGACAGTTAGGTGAAAGTCGATCAGCGGCAGGCAACTGAAATGCCGCTGACATCCGCATGAGGTTAGCTGTGACAAAACCCAGCTGATGTCATGAGGTGAACCATGTATGCCGAAAAATCCGTTGTTCGCGTGCATCGCGACCTGAAAGTCCACACAACGCTCTATCCCAACCCGCGCACCAGCGCGACCATCATTCTGGTCAATGGCTCATTGGCGACCAGCGCTTCGTTCAGTCAATCAGCGCGTTATCTGCAGCCATTGTTCAACGTGGTGCTGTTTGATCAGCCCTATCAGGGTCAGTCGAGGCAATACAATCCCGGCATGCCGTTGATCGACAAGCAGGATGAAGCGCTGATTCTGCTGGATCTTATCGAATTGTTTCGTGCTGACCATGTGCTGGCGTTTTCCTGGGGCAGTGTGGCGACTCTGCTGGCGCTGGCGCAACGGCCAGAACGGATACGCAGTGCGGTGATCAGCTCCTTTTCACCTGTGCTCAATCCCGCCATGCAGTCCTATCTGGATCGTGCACAACACAGCCTGGCCGCGTGTGACCGGCAGGCAATCGGTGACCTGATCAACGGGACTATTGGCGAGCACCTTCCCTCACTGTTCAAGCGCTGCAACTTCAGACATGTAAGCTCCCTGGAAGAGTTCGAATACGCCCAGATGCTGTTTCACGTGCGGCAGGTGCGCGAGCTGGACTCGGCGCAGTATATGAGTTGCGTGGGCAATATCGATGTGCCTTTGCTGTTCATCAACGGCGAGTGGGACCGCTATACCTCACCGGAAGATGCCAGGCATTTCCGGGCGCTGGCACCGCAGTCAGATTTTGCCACTATCGCGCATACCGGGCATTTTCTGGAGATGGAACACAAGACCGCGCTGCAGGATGTGCAATCGGTGGTTGAGAGATTCTTGTTGCGTGGACGTGTTGCCGAAGGGCAGCAGCCGCGGTTGGCGATGGCTGGGTAGCACTCAAAATCAAAATGGTTTACCGCGTTCGCGGGAATGACGATGGGGTCGGAAGCTGGGTAACGGCCGATACACCCGGGAGTGGCCGAGTTTCATCTAGGCCTTGGGCGCAGCTTTTCCCCTTTTGTCGAGGTGGAACTCGACACTCCCAGGACGGAGCTTGGCGACTTCCGGGAGTGGCAGAGCTCCATCTAGGCCTTGGGTGCAGCTTTTCCCCTTTTGTCGAGGTGGAACTCGACACTCCCAGGGCGGAGCTTGGCGACTTGCGGGAGTGGCCGAGTTCCATCTCGGCCTGTGTGGATTCAGGTTGCTTCGCTATCGAGCTGGAACTCGACGCTTTCCTGTTGGTAGTAGGTGCAAAGGCCAGGGCGCGAACGAGGTCCCGACCACTGAATCTGAATCACCAAACATGCTCAGTTGTCCGAATCGAAACCAGCCATGAATGCCGGCATCTGATCCGCCGGCATCGGCCTGGCATATAGATACCCCTGGGCCTGGTCACAGCCCAGGTTTTTAACCAGCTCATCCTGCTCTGGGGTTTCCACGCCCTCCACTACTACATTTAGGCCAAGCGAGTGCCCAACGGTAATAATGGCCTGCATGATGGCCAGGTCACTCTCGTTTTCCAATGCATGATGCAGAAAGCTCATATCAATCTTGAGGCTGCTGACCGGCAGCTTTCGCAAATACACCAGGGACGAATGACCAGTACCAAAATCGTCTATCGAAATGTGCACCCCGGCCTGTTTCAACCGCTCCAGCTGCCTTATTTGCGCTTCATCTCCCCCAAACACCTCGTTTTCCGTCAGTTCCACGCCCAGCTGGCCGGGGGTCAAGCCGTAATCGTGGAGCGTCTGCAGAATATGATCCGCCAGGTGCTGATTGATCAGTTGCTTGCCGGATAAATTAATATCCACCCGCAACGCCTCGAGTGCTGTGCCTTGCCAGGCCTTGAGCTGTTTGCAGGCCGACTGGATTACCCATTCACCAATACGATTGATCAGACCGGACTTCTCCGCTACGGGAATAAAAACGGCCGGGGATATGGCTTGAGATCGCTCGTCGAAACACCGTAGCAAGGCTTCGCAGGCTCCGATGCGCCCATTTCTCAAATCGACTTGCGGCTGAAAATAGAGCTGCAAACTATCAGTTACGATGGCGCGCTGCAGGATTGCAGTGACCTCCTGATATCGAATCAGACGCTCATTGATGTCTGAAGTATAAAAACACACACTGTTTTTACCCTTTTCCTTGGCCTGGTACATGGCTGCATCAGCATTGCCCATGAGTTCGGCCACCGTAGTGCCATCGGCCGGATACAGGCTGACGCCGAAACTGGCGGTTACCTGATAACAGTCTCCATCCAGAAAAAAGCCCTGATCGAGCTTAACGATCAGCCGTTTGAGGAGTTCATGAATACGCTCTGCACTATCGAGATCAAACAGCAGCAAAACAAACTCATCACCGCCAAAGCGGCTCAACAGATCATAGGTACGCACTTCGGTTTTCAGGGCTTCAGCAACGGCCTTCAGTAGCTCATCGCCATAATGGTGGCCCAGGGTGTCGTTGATCAGCTTGAAATTATCCAGATCGATAAACACCACTGCCAATGCGCGATTCATGCGGTCTGCTTCGGCCAGACGCTCCGACAATTCAAATTCCATCATTCGCCGGTTCGGCAATTGAGTCAAATCGTCGAAACTCGCCACCCTAATTAGCTCATCCCTGGCCTTTTTCTGCTCCTGCAAGGAAATGTCGATACAGAACATTTCACATTCGCCGGTATCCTGTTTGATCATGACATGACTGGAATAAACCGGGACGAGGTGACCCTCCTTGTGCTGCAGTTCGATTTCTGCCGCGGGAATGCTGACGTTGTTATCTAACCAACCCTGGTGGGCTTCTATTACGCCCTTGCGCATCTGGTCAGGAATGATCAAGTCTTCCAGCAACCGGCCGTGCGCTTCCTCCCGGGTATATCCGTAGAGGCGCCTGCTCGCTTCGTTCCAATAAATGACCTGGCGTTTTTTGTCGTAGCCCTGCACCGCGACCATGGGTAGGCTCTCGATCAGCTCATAGAACTTTTGTTCGCTCTGTACAACCGCCGTTGGTGAGGCGCTGGCCGATGTGGGCGATGCCGCAGGATCCTGTTTATCTGGCATGGTCTGTAACTCCGAAAACCTTCCGGACGATTGAGCTCGGGGCCAAAAGATCAGGGTCAGGTTTTGCGTTTTGCCTTCAGGTCGAACCGGGACGCTTAACAAATCTGCACATTTATCCAATGCGCCTCATGGATTAAATCAGACTGGATCCGTTTTGCGATATTTTCAAGTTTCATCGCCCTGCACCTGTTGCTGGTGAGAGGATCTGTGGGGAGCTTGGCTAGCTGGGTAGTGAGGGATACGCCCATTGAGCGCCGGGTGAGCGGGTTTCTGGTGCAACACTTTGATTTAAATTACCGGGAACGGCCGAGTTCCATCTCGGCCAGGGTGCTTTCAGCGCACATTTGATCGAGGTGGAACTCGACCCTCCCAAGGGCGATTACTGCGGATTCATCGAGTCAAATACAGTCGTTTCCCTGTCTGCAGCCGCTGCACGCATGGCAATCAGTTGTTTGATCTTGCGATGCGGGAAGACGTAGAACTGATCGTCTTCGACGGCCTTAAGTGTCATTTCGGCTACGTCTTGGGCTTTGACTCGGCCTTTTTCTACAGCTGCTTTGAGAGCCGCGGCGCGTTCCTGATCGATCGCGCTCGGAGCGAGCGTGTCGGCCATATCCGCAGGGCGGTTACGGGCTGAGTCGTGAATGCCGGTGGGGAAGAAAGCCGGGCACAGAACGGTCACACCAACGTTATTAGCGCCCACGTCATGCAAATCCAGCGCCAGCGTCTCGGAGATCGCCACGACAGAATGCTTGGTCGCGTTATAAACCGCCATGCTCGGGCCGTTTACCCAACCAGCGGCGGAGGCGACGTTGACGACATGGCCTTCGCCCTGCTCGATCATCATCGGGATAAAGGCCTTGAGACCCCAAGCTACTCCGTACATATTGACGCCAACCACCCATTCCCAGTCCGCCTGGGTATTCATCCATACGGGCCCGCCGACGCTGACACCGGCGTTATTGAACAATAGATGTGCGCCACCAAACCGGCTTTTTGCCAGATCAGCAAAAGTCTGAACCTGCTCTAGCTTGGAGACGTCCAAGCGCATGGTTACGGATTCAATACTGGAGTCCAACTCATTGACCTGATTCAGGGTTTCTTGCATGCCGGCTTCGTCGACATCCCCCAGTACCAGTTTCATACCCCGTGCGGCACAACGCAGCGCGAATTCGCGGCCCAGACCACTACCACCACCGGTAATGACCGCTACTTTACCTTTCAGGTTTTGCATGTGCTCTCTCCTTGTGGGGCCGCAAGCCGTACCCGCAGCCAGATTATTGATTTGATGAATAGCATGCCCGCATTGCCCTACCCAGACCAGATCTATCATCCAGGTTGATCAGCGTTTATCAGCCCGTGCTGGTCGGACGCCGGAAGTCGCACGAACTTCCTCTTAGGCTATAGTCAGTCATCTGTTTCAAACAATAAAAGGAATGCACTGTGAGCATGGCCCGCTCGATATCTCTATTGGCACTGTCGCTGGTTGCGCTGACCACGGAGGCCGCGCCCATCATCCTCAATACCGATGTGTCCCCGCCCTATCAGATTCGTACGCCCGAGGGCCTGGAAGGCTCATCAGTGCGCACACTGGAATGTGTTTTCGAGTCCATGCAGCAAGCGTACGAGATAAAGATTCTGCCCTGGGAGCGGGCCATCTATGAGGTGGAGCAGAACCGGGCAGATGGCTTTTTCTCTGCAACCCAGATGCCCCGGGCTGAGCCCTATGCCACGCTGTCCGCGCCGCTGGCGTTGGAAAAATGGTTCTGGTATAGCAATACAGATAGCGCTGTAAAACCAACCGCCCGCCCGCGAACCGGAGCTATTAGAGGCAGCAATCAACTGGCCTGGTTGCTGGAAAAGGGCACCGAGGTAGACCAGGTGGTTGGCACCACCGAGCAATTATTGCAATTACTGGATCGCGGTCGGATTGATCGATTTCTGGCCGATCAGAGCACCCTGCGTACTGTTCTTACCCAGCAACCCGTCCAACTGCGGCCTGGTTTCGAGCAGTTTTACAAATACGCCACGCTCGGTGTCTACTTCTCCAATCGCTTGCTGGCACGCGAACCTGATTTGCTGCAACGCTTTAACCGGCAGGTTTACTACTGCCTGGCAGAGACGCCCGCGCTGCATGCTGCGGAGAAAAAACAGATTGCCCAATTGCATCGCGACCTTTACCAGAGTTGGGCAGACAATCGGGTCCTGATTGACGCTGTGCGCCAGCAAAATAGGGAGCATGTGCAGCTTCACACCAGGGAGATTCTGGCACTGGACAGGCAATGGGTTAAAGAGACCAAAACCGGCTCCGCCCCCATAGCCGATGGGCTGCTGGCGCGACCCTTCTCGGCATGGCTCAAGACTCAGCAGGCAGAGAGCAACGGTCTGATAACCGAAATAATGGCCACGGACCGACTGGGTTTGCTGGTGGCCGCCAGCGAGCGGACCACCGATTACTGGCAGGGCGATGAGGCCAAGTTTTCCGAGGCGTTTTTTGCTATCAACAACGAGGCCTATATCGGTACGCTGCAATATGACCAGTCGAGCCAGGCCTATCAGGTGCATATAAGTGAGCAGATCCGTGACCCTGACACCAAGGAAGTAATAGGCACATTGATTATCGGTCTGAATATTGAGCGTGCCCTTTTGAAATCGGATCTTGGAGGCAAGTTATGATGCGCACCAGCCAACGCATCACGACCGCTTGCAGTCTTATGCTGGCGGCCGGGGTTCTGCTTGTGGGCTGCGCTGCGCCGCAACCCAAGGGCCCGTTAAGCGAGAAGCTTGCGCGGGTAACGCTGGAAACCCGGCCCCAAGATCGCATCGAAGCTTACAGGCTGGATGGCCAGTTGGTTAGTGGTCTGCATTTTGATGATCTGGCGCCTGGTAACCACGACCTTCGGGTACGTTATTATTTCGAAATTCCCGGCTCCGCTGGCGGCGCGGGCTCACTCGGGGAGTCTCGATGGGAGCGTTGCATTCTCGGCGTGCGCTATGCGGGCTTTGACGGGGGCCAGGATTACATTTTTCAGGCACAACCCATGGGGTTTCGAGCGTCGGGGTCGCTGCGCTCTGCCAACGGCGAAAAACTGGCAGAGGCACAAGTCATACGTTGCGGCCCGGCTGCCTGATAAAGCCTGTCTGACGCCACAGTGGCAGCCAGGCAAGATCATCTGAATCCTGAGCCGAGTGGTACTCGGCGCCTATCCAGCCTGCATAGTCGCTGGCCGCCAGAGCTGCAAAAGCGGCTGCAAAGTCCAGATCCCCGGTCCCCGGTGCGCCCCGTTCCGGCGTGTCGGCGAACTGCACATGCCCGATCTTGCCCTTCAGCCGCCCTATAACCGCGGGCAATGACTCACCCATGCGCTGCATATGGTAAAAGTCCAACTGCGCCGACAGATTCGGGTGACCGACACAGTCGATCATCTGCGCCAGCTCCTCGCCAGTGGCCAGCAGAAAATCGGGCATATCGATCCGGTTGATCGCCTCGCATACCACCTTTACATCCAACCCGGCAAAAGCCTCTGCCGTAGTGGCCAGATTCCTCGCCAGGGTTTCCAGGGAGCTGTCGCGGGTGGTGCCTGCAAGCAAACGGCCCGGCAGCACGTTGACCCGTTGTGGCCGCGCAATCGCTGCGTAGGCCAGCGCCTGCTCCAGCGCCGCCTGAAACAGCTCTTCCCGACCCGGCACCCCGGCCAACCCTGCCCCGCCCTCAAGCAGATCACCTGCGGGCAGATTGAACAGCACCAGAGGCATCCGGGCCTGCTGCATTGCCTCGCTGAGCTGCTGCGCCGGTACCGCATAAGGAAACTGGATTTCCACACCATCAAAACCATTGCGCGCTGCTGCCCCGGTGCGCTCGATCAGGGGTAAGTGGTTAAAAAGCATGGACAGATTGGCAGACAGTGGCCAGGACATGACGTGAACACCTCTTGATGATCAATGCAGCGATGATAAGCGCAACAAGCCTGCGGACCAAAGGCAGCCGCTGGCAGATGCCCATGCTACAATCGCGCCACGCCCCGGCCGGACTCGACACCTGGTTGGGAGTCTTCCGCTATTGAACCGGAGAAATACATGTCGATCTCAAAACGTCCGCTGGCCGTCATGGCTGGCTTGTGCCTGTCTGTTGCCTCCCTGTTTGCTGCACTACCTGCCGCTGCAGAAACCACCACCCTGCGTGTATCTGCCATTCCCGATGAAGCGCCCACTGAATTGCTGCGCAAGTTCGAGCCCTTGGGCAAGTACCTGGAGCAGGAACTGGGCATGCCCGTAAGCTTCCAGCCGGTATCGGATTACGCCGGGGTGGTTGAAGCTCTGGGCGCCGGTCGCCTTGATCTGGCCTGGCTCGGCGGTTTTACCTTTGTGCAGGCGCACCTGCGCAGTGGTGACGCGATTCCCGTGGTGCAGCGTGAACAGGACGCCGTATTTACCAGCACCTTTATTACCGCCAACCCTGATGTGAAAGAGCACAAGGACCTGGAAGGCAAAAGCTTTGCATTCGGCTCTGTCTCCTCAACCTCAGGTCATCTGATGCCACGCTACTTCATGCAGCAGGACGGCATTGATGCAGACAGCTTCTTCAGCCGCATCGCCTTCTCCGGTGCCCATGATGCCACCGCCGCCTGGGTCGAATCGGGCCGTGTGGATGCCGGTGTATTGAATGCTTCGGTATGGGACAAGCTGGTTGCCGAAGGCAAGGTCGATACCGACAAGGTACGCGTCTATCAACGCACGCCTACCTATTTCGACTACAACTGGACGGTGCGCGGCGACCTGGATCCGGAACTGGTCGAGAACATCCGCCAGGCGTTTCTCAAGCTGGATCCCGAAAACCCCGAGCACAAGGAAATCCTTGATCTGCAGCGCGCCAGTCGCTTCATCGAGACCAGCCCGGAAAACTACGCAGGCATCGAGCAGGCCGCACGCGCTGCCGGCCTGCTGCAGTAAGCCGTGGGCGTCGTACTCGAGGGTGTGGGCCTGACCCACGCCGGCGGGTTGCCAGCACTGCAGGGTATCGACCTGCGCATCGAGGCCGGTGAGCGGGTCGCCGTCATAGGCTCCTCAGGTGCTGGCAAGACCACCCTTTTGCGTCTGCTTGCCACCGGCTTGATGCCCAGTAACGGGCGACTGATGCTGCTGGGGCAGACACCCGCGCAACTGGGTTCCGCTGCCTTGAAAAAGCTGCGCAGCCGTATCGGCCTGATTCATCAGAGCCCGCCGCTGCCACCCCGCCAGCGTGTGGTAACAGCGGTGCAGGCCGGGCGGCTGGGGCAATGGTCCCTGCCCCGGGCGCTGATGTCGCTGTGCTATCCGCTGGATATCGACGGGGTCGAGCAGGTCCTCACGCCCATGGACCTGACCGACAAGCTGTTCAGCCGCTGCGATCAACTTTCCGGCGGCCAACTGCAACGGGTCGGCATTGCCCGTGTGTTGTATCAGCGTGCGGAACTGGTATTGGCTGACGAGCCCGTTGCGGCCATGGACCCTTTGCTGGCAGATCACACTGTCGCTCTGCTTAACCGGCTTGCCGCTGAGCGCCAGGTAACCCTGGTGGCCAGCCTGCACGCCGTGGATCTGGCGCTGAAGCACTTCCCCAGGGTAATCGGGCTGCGCGCGGGGCGGGTTCATTTTGACTGCCCCGCCGGGCAGGTAACCGACGCATTGCTCGAGTCCCTGTATGCCAACGACGAACTGGGCCCGGTGCAAGCGCAAGCAAACCATCCGGTTCCCCAGACTTTCGGGCCTGTGGCAGGGGTCGCTCCGCGATGCCTGTAGGATTACCGCCGCGCAACCGATGGCGTGATCCGGCAGCACTTCCCCGCCTGCTTATGACCGTCGCGGCGCTGATTATTCTCTGGCCGGGACTGGTATTGACCGAGTTCAACCCGGCCACTCTGATCGACCCTGATAACGCATCAGTCATGGGACGATTTCTGGCAGGTTTCTGGCCACCTGATCTATCCCCCCGCTTTCTTGCCCTGCTGGCAACCGCCACCCTGGAAACCCTGGCGATGGCCACCGCAGGCCTGACTTTGGCTTTGTTACTGGCCGTACCCATGAGTCTGCTGGCCACCCGATCCTTGTCGGTCTCATCGTTGCTGACAGGCCAGCCGGCGCGCTGGTCATCCGTGGCGCGCTATCCGGTGAGGCTGGTGATGATACTGCTGCGCAGTATTCCGGAGATTGTCTGGGCGTTACTCTTTGTGCGCGCTGTCGGGCTTGGCCCCACTGCCGGGGTACTGGCCATCGCCATCACCTACAGTGGCATGCTCGGCAAGGTATACGCCGAGATCTACGAATCTGTGGATCAGGCCCCCGCACGCGCCCTGCTGCAGAGTGGCAGCTCGCGACTCGCCGCGTTCTTTTACGGCATTCTGCCGGGCGCCGCACAGGAGCTGACTTCCTACACCCTGTATCGTTGGGAATGCGCCATTCGCGCCTCGGTCATCATGGGTTTTGTCGGGGCTGGCGGATTGGGGCAGATGATTGATCTATCGATTCGCATGTTTGCCGGCGGCGAAGTGGTTACCATCCTGGCGAGCTTTCTGCTTCTGGTGTTGCTGGCCGATCAGCTCAGCTCCGTACTGCGCCGGAGGCTGGCATGAACCGGCCCTGGCAGACACTTATTCTGATTGGCTCGATCCTGACAGCGATTATCGCGTCGTTCCTGTACCTGAGCATGGATCTGGGCGCCCTGACGCGGGGCGACGGGCCCGCGCAGATGGCAACCTACGCACAGTCGTTTTTCCCACCCGATACCTCTGCGCCCTGGCTGCGCAAGATCGGTTGGGGGCTGCTGGAAACCCTGGCAATATCCGCCGTCGGCACGCTGCTCGCCGTTATTGCCGGGGCCATTATCAGTCTGCTCGCCGCAGGCCGATTGGGGGAAATAGCCCGCGGGCTGGCGCGCTTGCTGCTCAACGCACTGAGATCGGTACCGGAGCTGGTATGGGCTGCATTGATGGTACTGGCCGCGGGTCTCGGACCCTTTGCCGGCACGCTGGCTATTGCCCTGCATACCACCGGCGTGCTCGGCAGGCTGTTTGCCGAGGCTCTGGAAAACAGCCCCCGGCAGCCAGCAAGAGCATTGCAGGACAGCGGCGCCGGGGCCACTGCAGCTTTTTTCTACGGCACCCTGCCCAACGTGTTGCCGCAATGGCTGTCGTACAGCCTGTATCGCTGGGAAAACAATATTCGCATGGCCGCGGTGCTGGGTTTTGTGGGAGCGGGCGGGCTCGGCCAGATGCTCTATGTCACGCTCAGCCTGTTTCAGCAATCAAGGGCGCTGAGCGTGATTCTGGCCATGCTGCTACTGGTCCTGGCGGTGGATGGTCTGAGCGCCTGGTTGAGACGGCGCCTGGCCTGAAAGAGCTGGCCGCATCAATGTGTTGCGGCGCGCTCCTGCACCAGCACCCAGGGGCGAATGACCACCGCCCACAAAGTGTCGGGGTTGCGCCGGCTCCAGTCCGCCGCCTCCTCATCCGAGGCGGGGCCCAGCTGCTTGTCTTCCATCCAGCGACGAACCTGCCCTGTGTCGTCACGGGTAAAGGCGCCAGCCACTTCCACCAGGTCCAGCTCGCGGCTTACCGAAAGCAGGTTGCCTGCAGCAAAGTGCCGCTCCAGCGCCTGCCACTCGATCTGCGAAGTCGCGCCCAGAATTGCGGCGTAGGTCTCATCGGGGCCTGTCATGGCGATGCATCCTCATCAATATTGATTCAGCGCATGGTAACCATCCTGCCTGCACTTGCAACAATTGGTCGGCAAGTCCGGGAAAAAAGCCTATTGTGACAAGGGCGTGTCGACTTTCAGACATAATGTTGCAGCAAGAGGACATTGGCCCATAAATGACCCGGAAATTACCAACCGCTGATTCCCTGCGCACACGCACATTGCTAAACTGCGCCGGTACAGTTCCGGGAGAGGGACAGGATATGGCACCTGCCGACACCGCCAACTCTTCGATCTAACGAACATCAAGCGAGAAAATAAAATGAAAATGGCTCAGAAAAAAGCAATCTCCCTGTTTATTGCCGCCGCCGCAGTTGCCGGTGCCAGCAACTTTGCGCTCGCAGCAGACAACATCAAGATCGCCCTCGCCGGCCCCGTCACTGGCCCCGTTGCCCAGTACGGCGACATGCAGTTCATTGGTGCCAAGATGGCCATCGAACAGATCAACAAGGCCGGTGGCGTGAACGGTAGCCAGCTCGAAGGTGTCGTATTCGACGACGCCTGCGATCCGAAGCAGGCTGTAGCCGTGGCCAACCGCATTGTCAACGAAGAGATCCAGTACGTAGTAGGCCACCTGTGCTCAAGCTCTACGCAGCCCGCCTCTGATATCTACGAAGACGAAGGCATTCTGATGGTTACCGCCGCCTCCACCAGCCCGGAAATCACCGAGCGTGGCTACGAGCTGGTGTTCCGCACCATCGGTCTGGATAGCCTGCAGGGCCCAACTGCTGGCAACTATATTGTCGAGCAGGTCAAGCCGAAGAAAGTCGCTGTTATTCACGACAAGCAGCAGTATGGTGAAGGCATCGCCACAGCCGTGCGCGACGTGCTGGTCGAGGGTGGTGTAGCGGTACCGGTATTTGAAGGCATCACTGCCGGTGACAAGGACTTCTCTGCACTGATCGCCAAGCTGCGTCAGGAAGGCGTCGATTTTGTCTATTACGGTGGCTACCATCCCGAACTGGGCCTGATCCTGCGTCAGTCTTCCGAACAGGGTCTGGATGTGACCTTCATGGGCCCTGAAGGTGTGGGTAACCCCGACATCTCCGCGATCGCCGGTGAGGCGTCAGAAGGCCTGCTGGTTACCCTGCCCAAGGCATTCGATCAGGATCCGCGTAACGCCGAACTGGTTGCTGCATTCAAGGCAAAAAACGAAGATCCATCAGGTCCTTTCGTATTCCCGGCTTACGCAGCGGTGCAGATCATTGCTGACGGCATCAAGCTGGCCGGCGAAAATGATACCTTCGAAGTAGCCAAGGCCCTGCGCAGCAACGAGTTCGATACACCTACCGGCACCTTGAGCTTTAACGAAAAGGGTGACCTGCAGGACTTCAACTTCGTTGTCTACAAATGGCACGCTGACGCAACCAAGTCTGCTCTGACCGAGTAACACCAGGTTCGGGCCCCGGGGCAAAGCTACATTCGCCCCGGGGCCCGTTTTTTTGATGCCCGTCTGTCCTGACCCGCATTGCTCATCCTGCTATTCCAGGTGTCGTGACCATGCCCGAGTCACTCTATTATTTCCTGCAACAGATACTGAACGGCCTTACGGTCGGCAGTACCTACGCGCTGATCGCGATCGGCTATACGATGGTGTACGGCATCATCGGCATGATCAACTTCGCCCACGGCGAGGTCTACATGATCGGCAGCTACATTGCATTCATAACCATTGCCGCCCTCGCTTTATTCGGCATCGAATATGTACCGCTGATGATTATCGGTGCGTTCATCGTCAGCATGATAGTAACCAGTGCCTACGGCTACAGTATCGAACGTGTTGCTTACCGCCCCTTGCGCGGTGGTAACCGACTGATTCCGCTGATCTCTGCTATCGGTATGTCGATCTTCCTGCAGAATCTGGTACGCCTGGCGCAAGGCTCACGGGATATCGCCATGCCCAGCATGATCACCGGTGGCATCACCATCGGCCCGGAAGACGGCTTTGCAGCAACTCTCTCTTACATGCAGATGATCATCTTTGCCGTCACACTGATCACCATGACCGGCCTGACCTTCTTCATTACCCGCTCGCGCATGGGCCGCGCCTGCCGGGCCTGTGCTGAAGACCTGAAAATGACCAATCTGTTGGGTATCAATACCAACGGCATCATTGCGCTGACCTTCATCATTGGTGCCGCACTGGCAGCTGTTGCCGGCGTTCTGCTTGGCATGTACTACGGCGTGATCAACCCCTATATCGGTTTCATGGCCGGCCTCAAGGCTTTTACCGCCGCGGTACTGGGTGGCATTGGCAGCATACCTGGAGCGGTGCTGGGTGGTTTGCTGCTGGGTATCACCGAGGCCATCACCGCAGGCTATTTCAGTAGCGAGTACAAGGATGTGGTGGCCTTCAGTCTGCTGATTCTCATTCTGCTTTTCCGCCCCAGCGGCATTCTCGGTCGCCCGGAGGTAGAGAAAGTATGAGGTCTCTCAATTTCAAGGCGGCCTGCATTTCCGCCGTGGTAGTGATAGTGCTCACCGCACTGCTGATGGGCGTGCGCCTGGAGCAAAGCGGAGCCGGGCTGACGGTCACCGGCGCAGGTGAAGACGTACTGTGGAAGATTGCCGCAGCGGCCGCATTCCTGTTCTTCTTCAACCTGTTCCGCGACCAGATAAATGGTCTGTGGCGCGCGATTCCCAGCGTGCCAAAAACGCCACCCAAGCTTGCCGATCTGCGTGACAAACCGGCATTGCAGCGTCTGTTCTGGTGTTTTCTGATTGCCGGGGCAGTGGTTTTCCCGTTCATGGCCAACCGTGGCGGTGTGGATCTGGCGACGCTGGTGCTGATCTACATCATGCTTGGCCTGGGCCTGAATATCGTGGTCGGTCTGGCGGGCTTGCTGGATCTCGGTTATGTCGGCTTTTATGCAGTAGGCGCCTACACCTACGCGCTGCTGGCGATGTATTTCGGCCTGGGATTCTGGACCGGCCTGCTGGTCGCCGGCGCCATGGCTGCGCTTTTCGGCTTCCTGCTGGGCTTTCCCGTTCTGCGGCTGCGCGGCGACTATCTGGCGATCGTGACGCTGGGCTTCGGGGAAATCATCCGAATCCTGCTTAACAACATGACCTGGTTGACCAATGGCCCGAACGGTATCGGCAGCATCCCCAAGCCTACCCTGTTCGGCCTGGAATTCAGCCGCCGTGCCAGTGAGGGCATGCAGACCTTTCACGAGTTCTTTGGCCTGGACTACGATTCCAGCCATCGAGTCATTTTCCTGTACCTGCTGGCCCTGGCATTGGTGCTGATCACTCTTTATGTAATCAATCGCCTGCTGCGCATGCCCATCGGTCGCGCCTGGGAAGCTTTGCGCGAGGACGAAATAGCCTGCCGTTCGCTGGGCATCAACCCCACTGCAATCAAACTCAACGCCTTCACCATCGGCGCCACCTTCGCTGGTTTCGCAGGCTGTTTCTTTGCTGCGCGGCAGGGCTTTATCAGCCCCGAGTCCTTCACCTTTATCGAGTCGGCGATCATTCTGGCGATCGTCGTGCTGGGCGGCATGGGCTCACAGGTGGGTGTTATTCTGGCGGCGATCATCATGACTATCCTGCCGGAGCTGGCGCGCGAGTTTAATGAATACCGCATGCTGCTGTTCGGTCTGATGATGGTGCTGATGATGATCTGGCGGCCCCAGGGTCTATTACCGATGAAGCGTCCGCATATGGAGCTCAGAACATGACTGCGATGACTCCCCTGCTCGACGTATCGGGCCTGACCATGCGTTTTGGCGGTTTGCTGGCCGTCAACGGTGTAGGCCTGCAGGTACACGAAAAACAGATCGTCTCGATGATCGGGCCCAATGGCGCGGGCAAGACTACGGTATTCAACTGCCTGACCGGATTCTACAAGCCTAGCGATGGCAAGATCGTGTTTCGCGGCGAAGAGATTCAGGGTCTGCCGGGCTTCAAGGTTGCCCGCAAAGGCATGATCAGGACCTTCCAGCATGTGCGCCTGTTCAAGGAAATGACCGTCGTCGAGAACCTGATGGTCGCACAACATCAGAACATGAATACCAGCATGCTGGCGGGTCTGTTCAAGACCCCGGGTTACCGTCGCAGCGAAAAGGAAGCCCTGGACCGCGCGGCTTACTGGCTCGACCGAGTAAATCTGCACGAATTCGCCAACCGCACCGCCAATACCCTGGCTTACGGCCAGCAACGTCGTCTGGAAATTGCCCGCTGCATGGTCACTCAGCCCAGCCTGCTGATGCTCGATGAGCCAGCTGCCGGCCTCAACCCGCGGGAAACAGAGGATCTCAAGGAGCTGATCGCCGAGTTGCGCGATAACCACGACCTCACGGTCTTGCTCATCGAGCATGACATGAAGCTGGTTATGGATATTTCCGATCATATCGTGGTGATCAACCAGGGCTGTCCGCTGGCCCAGGGCACACCGGAAGAAGTCCGGCTGAATCCTGACGTCATCAAGGCCTATCTTGGCGAAACCTGAGGGTTAATCTGCATGCTGTACATGAAGAACGTATCAACCCACTACGGCAAGATTCAGGCACTGCATGATGTGAGTCTGGAGGTGGAGCGCGGCGAGATTGTTACCCTGATCGGCGCCAACGGGGCTGGCAAGACTACCCTGCTGATGACGCTGTGCGGCGATCCGGCCGCTACCACCGGCAGTATCCGCTATGCCGGTGAAGAGCTGACGGGGCTTACCACTGCCGAGATCATGCGCAAGGACATCGCCATAGTACCCGAGGGTCGGCGGGTGTTTTCGCGCCTGACCGTGGAAGAAAATCTAAGCATGGGCGGGTTCTTTACCCATAGGGACGCGTTCCAGGAGCAGATGGATACCACCCTGACCCTGTTTCCACGGCTGAAGGAGCGGTTCCAGCAACGGGCCGGCACTATGTCGGGTGGCGAACAGCAGATGCTCGCAATCGGCAGAGCCTTGATGAGCAAACCGAAGTTGTTGCTACTCGATGAACCTTCCCTGGGCCTGGCTCCCATCATTATCCAGCAGATATTCGAGATTATCGAACAACTGCGCGAACAGGGCGTGACCATCTTTCTGGTCGAGCAGAACGCCAACCAGGCATTGAAGCTGGCTGATCGCGGCTACGTGATGGAGCACGGTCGCATCGTGACCCAGGACACCGGGGAAGCCTTGCTCAGCGACCCGCAGGTGCGCAGCGCCTATCTCGGCGGCTAGGCTGGGTTAGTCAGCGGATGGCGGGCCTGTCAGGAGGCCCGGGTAGGCACAGCCAGCGAAGCTCTCACCCGCTGTCAGCAGCCGTGTACTGGATTGATAGTAATATCCGTTGAGACGGGAGAAGCAGGGTTTCGGGTATACCCAGAGCTCAACTGGCTCGCCCTCAAGAGTGCGGAAACTCCGCACGCCGTCGGGTAGTTTTTCGGTGATGATCGGTTGCCATTCGTCACCGAGGGTAGTCAGCTGCAGGCCGGAGCCGGCAATGCGTACCATCCATTCGGGCCGCTCGCCTTCCGCAACCCACTGGCTGGCCGCAGCAACCTCGTCTGCACAACCATCACCAGTAGCACCCAGGCGCACAACAGCGCCGGGGCTGATGCTGTTGCCGTCAACAAGTTGTCCGCGGAGTTCGACAAAGAGCACGTTCTGGGCTGGCTCCGCCACGCGCTCAAAAAGAGCTCTCAACTCACCGTCTATCCGCACCTGATGGGCAGAGCCGGAACAGGTTTCAAGCCGTGCCCCCTCCTCTGTCAGGTGCATCAGCCCACTGGTTCGCGAGGACCCTTCCCCATCGGATTGCGGCAACCAGGCGCAGCCGGATAGGGTAACGAGCGCGAGCGTGGTGCTCATTGCGGGCATCGAACAACGGGAAACGGGCATTTGCGGTCCTCGAAATCAATAATATACAGAAATACTTAAAGGTAACTGGTCACAAAAAGATCAACTGGTGCTAGCCTAGCAGGAGTATCGCAACTACCCTAGCAACGCCAGTAACCAATAACATTTGAGCACGACTCCCAGGGCAATATGAAAAAACTAACCGCCGTTTCCGCCGTCATCATCTCAATGGCATTGACCGCCTGCTCTACCCCTCCACCCGCCCCTGTGGCTGTAGCACCGCCGCCGCCCTGGGCAGAGCCCAGGATAGCCAGCCTGACCGCGGTTGCCGAGGCGCAGGGTTTTGAAGTACAGCGTGAAGGCGAGCAGATCCGGCTGATCATTCCCGTCGACGGCACTTTCCACCCCAAGCGCACGCTTCTGTTGCCTTCGGGCCTGGCACCGCTGGGCAAGGTGGCGAAAGCGCTGAAGGATGACATGGGCAGTCAGTACGCGGTAATCGGGCACAGCAGCAGCGACGGTGACCGGGAGCTCAATCGGCGCCTGAGCATGGAGCGCGCTCAGGCTGTGGCCAGCGTGCTGATGCTCGGCGGTGTGAGTAGCCAGCGCATGAGCCTGCACACCATGGGTGAAGACAGGCCGATGGCTGATAACTCCACACTGACCGGCCGCGATCTCAACCGCCGGGTGGAGATTCGTCTGACACCCTATCCTGCTCGCAGTATTGCGCTGGCCGCTACGCAGCCCTGAACCGCGAAGCCTTTACCCAGCGCACCGCGCAGTATGGAAACAAAAAACCACCCAAGGGCTTGAGCCCGAAGGTGGTTTTTTAATGCCTGGCTTTTAACCGGCAAGCCTGGGATCAGGCAGAGATCGGCGTGCGCCAGTCATCGGAACCGGAAGTGCCGGAGACTTCGTGGGTCCAGATAATCTTGCGGTAGGTAAAGTACACATCTTCCAGATGGGTGAAGTGCGACAGATTCGGATCCTGACAATTGGGCATGTGCGACTGCACATCAACGATGATCGCGTCCTGCAGCTCAATCGTATAGTAGTGCTCCTGGGTGCCGGTAGCGGAGGTGCGATACCACTCCAGGCGGCAACTGCTCAAGCGCTCACCTGAGGTCAGGGCGTTGAAGATCAACGGGGAAGACTTGTCGAACACCTTGGTGATCATCAGTGGTTTGTGAACGCGCTGACCGGTTGGCTGACCGGATTGCGGATCACGCGGGATGATTACCTGATGATCGAAGGCCTGAACCAGAATCTGATCCTCGTGGCCTTCCTGGAAGATATTGCCGACCGAGTCCTCGGTAAAAGTACCTGCTGTGATCAGACCTTGCTTGGTGCCTTCGAGGGACATATAAGCGGGTGTTGGCATCGGAGCTCTCCTTGCGGGGTTGTGGACGTTCTACGCCCTGGAGCTCATCTACTTACAAGACCTGTGCCGAACTTATATTATCTTTTAAAATCAAGTACATACGCTATTTTTCATCAGCCGAAAAATCAAACTGTGCGCCAGTTCACGGGATATTGCGCAAAGCCTTGCGCAGCTGCGCGCAGGAAGTTGCCAGAGAGACCGGAGGCCGCTGAGGGCCTCACCCGCCAGCCGAGATAAGCCTTTGAGGTGCAAGCAATTGCGCAAGAAGCTGCACACCCCCGACCTACTCCCAGGGCTTGCCCCGGGTTCTCTCGACGCGAGTCACCCGACCATGCATCGCGGCCTTGGCCAACATATGTGCGCTGACCGGCGCAGTGATAAACAGAAAAAGTGTTATCAATAGCTCATGCAGGCTGATCCCGTCGCGGGTGGCACTGAAATACACCAGTGAGCCGATCACCAGAGCACCTACACCGAGCGTTGACGCCTTGGTAGGGCCGTGCAGCCGCATATAGAAATCCGGCAGCTTCCAGAGCCCGATAGAGCCGATCAGGGCAAATACACTGCCCAGCAAAATGAGCGCAGCCACAACCCATTCTACGGCACTGGCGCTTTGTATGGCTTCTAGCATCTTGGCTTCCTATTCAATGATGTCACCACGCAACAGATGCTTGGCAATCGCGACCGTACCCACAAACCCCATGACCGCAATCAACAGGGCTGCCTCGAAAAACAGATCGGACCTCAGATAGAGCCCAAGCAGCACGATCAGTGCAATGGCATTGATGTACAGGGTATCGAGCGCCAGTATGCGGTCAGGCAGATCAGGGCCCTTGAACAGACGCAACATGTTCAGCACCATCGCAACAGACATGATGCCCATGCACAGAAAAATTACGGCTGAGAGCATTCGAACACCTCCATCAGGGGTCGCTCATAACGCTGCTTGATCGTCTCGATCAGAGCCTGTTCGTCGTCAACGGTCAGCGCATGAATAAGCAGAGTCCGGCGGTCATCGCTTATATCGGACGAGACGGTGCCTGGCGTCAGGGAAATAGTGCTGGCCAGGAGACTGATGGCAAAATCATCGGTGAGCTCCAGTGGATACTCGATAAAACCGGGCTGCAACTTGGTATTGGCGCCAACCACCAGCTTGGCCACCTCGAGGTTGGCAATAGCAATATCACCCAGAACCCGGACAGCAAAGCGCAGTAACACCAGGGGATGATGCAGTTTTGGCGGATTGGGCCAGAACACATCGGTCAGCTGCGGTATGCCCCAGGCAAGAAAGACGCCCAATACCCAGGTACCGGCAGAAAGACTGTTCATGAGCAGCAACCACACGAGCAGCAGCACCAGGCTCAGCCAGGGGTGTGGAAAAAACGCACTGCGAGCCATCATGGTTGAACTCCCGAAGCGACTGGAACGACCGACATGACTTGCTCGATGTAGGTAGCAGGTGCAAGTAATTGCGCCGCGGTAGCATCCAGGTAGGTAAGTACCGGATTGGCAAAAAGCACCAGCCCGGGGCTACCAACGAGTAACAACAGAGCTGCCACAAGGCGCAGCCTGTCCAGTGGCTCGGCAATTGCCGGAGCCGCATCATGACGCCAGAACAAAGTGGTGCCTGCCCTGCTCATGGCCACAAGTACAACCAGGCTGCCGACCAGCAGCGCAGGGTAAAGCAGCGCCGCTTTTAAGCCTGTGCCTGCCGCGGCAAGGAGCATCGCCTTGCCGAGGAAGCCAGAGAACGGCGGCATGCCTATCACCGATATCGCAGCGATAAAGAACAGGGCACTGACCAACTTGGCATGTTCCATTTGCGGGCCGGGTATCAGACGGGACCCGAAGCGGGGGCCGCGTAAGCGGCTGATGATACCCGCCAGCAAAAACAGGGCCCCGCTGACCCAGGTGGTATGGATCAGGTAATAAAGGCTGGCGGTCAACGCCTCCTGGGTTCCCAGCGCAATACCCGCCAGCAGGGTACCCACGGAGACCACGATCAGATACGAAATCAGGCCATTGAGGCTGGCTGCCGCCAGTGCGCCGATAGCGCCTAACGCTATGGTGACCAGCGCCACCGGCCAGATCCAGGCGCTTGCCAGATTCGCCAGCTCCCCCGCTTCAGCGCCGAAGATCAGGGTGTAGACGCGCAGAATGGAATACAGCCCAACCTTGGTCATGATCGCAAAAAGTGCAGCCACCGGGGCAGTCGCCGCCGCATAAGCCTTGGGCAGCCAGAAGTACAGCGGGAAGATCGCCGATTTGAGGCCGAATACAATCAGCAGCAACATGCCTGCGGCACCGGCCACGGGCGCATCGGCCGGATCCAGCGTGGCAACTCTCAGCGCCATGTCAGCCATGTTGAGCGTGCCGGTAATACCATAGAGCGTTCCCGCCGCGATCAGGAACAGAGCCGACCCGAACAGGTTGAGCACCACATAATGCAGGCCGGCGCGCACGCGGGCAGACCCCGCCCCATGCAGCAGCAAGGCGTACGAGGCGATCAGCAGAATCTCGAAGAACACGAAGAGATTGAACAGGTCACCGGTGAGGAAGGCACCGGTGATACCCATCAGTTGAAACTGGAAAATCGCATGGAAGTTGCGACCCAGCCCATCGTCACCACGCGCAGCATAGATGATCACGCCGCTGGCCAGCACCGCAGCAATCCCCAGCATCAGAGCCGCCAGACGATCAACCACCAGCACTATGCCGAACGGGGGCTCCCAGTTACCCAGCGCATAGACAATAGTCCCGGCATCGGCCTGGCTCATCAGGACCAGTGCGAGCGGCACCTGTACCAGGGTGGCCAGCAGGGACAGGCTCCGTTTGAGGGTCATGCTGCTGCGCGCCATCAGCAGCAGCAAGGCACCGACAAACATGGGTATCAGAACAGGAAGAACCGGCAAGTGATTCATCAATGGTCTCCCTTGCCATCAACGTGATCACTTTCGAGTTCACCCTGGGCCCGCAGCGCCAGCACCAGGACATAGGCAGTCATCGCAAAGCCGATAACAATCGCCGTCAGCACCAGCGCCTGGGGCAAGGGGTCAGCGTACTCCCGGGCCTCCCCGAGAATGGCTGGCATGCCGGTGGCCAGCCGTCCCATGGCGAACAGAAACAGGTTAACCGCGTAGCTGAGCAGAGTCAGACCCAGTACCACCGGAAAAGTCCGGGCCCGCAACATCAGATACACACCGCAACTGGTCAGCACGCCCAGCGTAATGGCATAGAGCAGTTCCATCAGCTTGCCTCCCCGGCATTACGGCCAACCGACAATTTACCCAGATTGGTCAGAATCAATAGCGTTGCACCCACCACAGTGAGATAGACCCCCAGATCAAAGAGCAATGCGCTGGCAAGTTCTACCTTGCCCACCAGCGGTATGCCAACGTACTCGAACGTACTGGTCAGGAATGGGTAACCAAACAGCAGGCTGCCCAGGCCGGTAAGCCCTGCGATAATGACGCCAGCCCCGGCCAGATAATGGTAATCGATGCGCCAGCGCTCGGCGGTCCACTGCACGCCACTGGCGAAGTACTGCAGAATCAAGGCTACCGCGGTTATCAGGCCGGCAATAAATCCACCGCCAGGCAGGTTGTGGCCGCGCAGGAAGATATACACCGAGATCATCAACGCCAGCGGCAGGATGACCCGGGACAGATTTACCAGCATCAGCGGATGCGCATCCCGGGCCCAGGGCCGGCCATTGGCGTCGGTTACCGGTGTGAGCAGGCGCAGGCCGTCGATCAGTGCATAGATCGCGATACCGGCAATCGCCAGCACCGTGACTTCGCCCAGGGTGTCGTATCCGCGGAAATCGACCAGGATCACGTTGACCACATTGGTCCCGCCGCCCCCGGTCTTGCTGTTGGCCAGAAAAAAGCCGGCAATGCTCTCGTACGGACGCGTCAGCACTGCAACCGCCAGGCCCGATACCAGCAGGCCCGCAAATCCCGCTACAACAAGATCGCGTACCTGACGCAGGCTGGAGGATTCCACCGGCGTGCGACGGGGCAAGAAGAACAGCGACAACATCAGCAGAACGATGGTCACCACTTCGACCGACAGTTGGGTCAGTGCCAGGTCCGGAGCAGAGAAGCGCGCAAAGGCCAGAGCCACAAAGAGGCCGACCACGCTGAGCATCACCAGTGCAATCAACCGCTGACGGTGCCAGAGCACTGTCGCCAGTGCGGCCGCCATCAACATAAGGGCGCCTACCAGCGTTACCCCATCAATCGGAGTCATTGCCACATCGCCGCGCAGCTCCGGCAGCTGCAGCAACCAGAAACCGCTGGTTAACAGGGCCGCGACAAGCATCCAGGCCAGGTAGCGCTGCAAGGAAGCGTTCTCAAGTAATAGAGTGAACTGCCCGGCACCGCGTACCAGAGCCTGCACCGCACTTTCAAACATCAGCTTGGCATCCAGTACCGGCAGCCCCTCATACCAGTTGTAGAGCCGGCTGCGACCAGCGTATACCAGCACACCGCCGACCAGGGCGACCACGCTCATCGCCAGCGGCAGGTTGAGCCCGTGCCAGATCGCCAGGCTGTAATAGGGTAAATCGCCACCCACAGTAGCGCTCGCCGACACAGCCAGTAACCCGGCCACGGTAAACGCGGGCGCCAGGCCAACCAGCAGACACAGGGCGACCAAAATCTCAACCGGCACCTTCATGTAGCGCGGCGGCTCATGGGGCGGATACTTGGGAAGGTTGAACGGCTTGCCGTTGAAAAATACGTCGTGAATAAAGCGCAACGAATAGGCGACCGAAAACACCCCCGCCAGCGTCGCGACCAGCGGGATCACCCAGCTGAAGTTGCCGAACTGGGTCTGTTGCAGCGTTTCGGTAAAGAACATTTCCTTGCTCAGGAAGCCGTTGAGCAGCGGCACCCCGGCCATGGCAGAAGCAGCCACCATGGCCAGCGTGGCCGTGTGCGGCATGAAGCGCCAGAGCCCGTTGATACGGCGCATGTCACGAGTACCGGTTTCATGGTCGATGATCCCGGCAGCCATGAACAGTGACGCCTTGAAGGTCGCGTGATTGATGATGTGAAAAACCGCCGCCACAGCGGCAAGCTTGGTATCCAGACCAAACAGCAGGGTAATCAGGCCCAGGTGGCTGATCGTCGAATAGGCCAGAAGCCCCTTGAGATCATGTTTGAACAACGCCGTAAAGGCGCCGAGCAACAGCGTGATCATCCCCGTAATACTGACCAGGAAGAACCACAGATCGGTATCGGCCAGGGCCGGATACATTCGCGCCAGCAGGAACACACCTGCCTTTACCATGGTCGCCGAGTGCAGGTAGGCCGAGACCGGAGTGGGCGCAGCCATTGCGTGGGGCAGCCAGAAATGGAACGGGAACTGCGCCGATTTGGTGAACACGCCAAGCAGCACCAGCACCAGCACTACCGGGTAAAGACTATGGGCCCGGATCAGGTCGCCGGCCGCAAGCACTGCCGACAGCTCGTAGCTACCGACTATATGACCCAGCAATAGAACGCCGGCAAGCAGTGCCAAGCCACCCCCGCCAGTGACCGCCAGCGCCATGCGAGCGCCCTTGCGGGCATCGGTGGAGTGCGACCAGTAGCCGATCAGCAGGAAGGATGACAAGCTGGTCATCTCCCAGAAGAACATCATCAGCAACAGGTTTTCCGACAAGACCACGCCGAGCATCGCGGCCATGAACAGCAGCAGATAGGCGAAGAAACGACCCATCGGATCGCTTTTAGACAGGTAATACCGGGCGTAAAGAATAACCAGTAGACCAATACCCTGGATCAGGAGCGCAAACATGAACCCCAGACCATCGAGTCGGAAGCTCAGATTCAGACCAATCTGTTCCAGCCAGGGCCAGGTTTGCACCAGCACCTTCCCGGCAAAAACGTCCCCGGAGAGCCGCCACAATAGAAACAGGCCGATGGCTGGAGGCAACATGGTTGCCAGTGCACAAAGGGAGCGGCCATAACGAACCGTCAACAGGGGTAACAGGCACCCCAACAGGGGAAGGAATACAATCAGCGCCAGGGTCATGCAGGACTTACTCCATCAATGGCCGTTCAGGCTTCTTCAAGCCGTTCATTATCCACACACAGCCTTGCACTGTCATGAATTCAGCCAATCGATTGGATTTGGACTTTCTATTCAGACCTTTCCCTGCCGACTAAATCCCCCCGAGCCCGGTCGGAATCAAGCGCATCACCTAGCGGCCCGACGCTGGGTCTGACGCCCGCCATATGCCCGGCACGGGAAATGGCGTGGGCTGCCAAAGGTGCGGTGATCAGCAATACCGCTATCGCCAGCAATATCTCCACCCATGCGGTGCCAGCAGTAGCAGCCAGCACGCCAAGCAACACCAGGATTGCCCCCAGCGCGCCGGCTTTGCTGGCCGCGTGCATTCGCGTGTAGGCATCAGGCAAACGCAAGACTCCCAGGGCTCCCAGCAAACTGAAAGCCGCGCCCAGCAAGATCAGCATGGAGCCAGCGAAGGCAAGCAGGTCATTCATGATCCGCCCTCCCGCTTACCTTCATCGCTCTCGCCTGCGACCTGGGGGCGGTCAGTACTGTGGGTGCCCTGGAAAAGCAGCGCAAAGGCCACGCTACCCAGAAAACTGACGATCGCCAACACGATGGCCACATCGAGCAATACCGCCTGCTCACTCATCATCGCCAGTACCGCCACCCCGGCGACCCCGATCATGGTCAGTGCATCGACGGCCACCGCCCGGTCCGGCCGACTAGGGCCCACCAGCAGACGCCACATGATCAGCAACGTACTCAACAACAGCATGCCGCCTGCCAGGGGCAGGACCCAACCGGCTCCAGCCAGTGTCACATTCACAGGTCACCTCCTAGGGGTTGTACCCAGCGCATCAGGCGGCGTTCTATCTCGCTGACGGCCAAAATCACAGAATCAACCGAACGGGTATCCAGTACATGCACAAACAGGTCACCGGTTCGTGCCCGGTAATCCAGCGCCAGGGTGCCCGGAGTCAGCGTGAGCAAACAACCCAGCAGGGTAATCAGGCGCTTGTCCCGAGTGTGGACAGGTACGCACACAACTGCCGGCTCGACCTTGCAGTGGGGATTGAGCACAATCTTTGCCACGTCAAGAGAGGCGCTGAAAACCTGCCAGATGAACCAGGGTACAAACACCAGTGCCGCCTCAAGACGCAACGCATACAAACGACTGCCCTGATGCATCAGCCCGACGACTCTGATGACCGGATACAGCGCTGCAAATCCTAACAAGCAGTACATGGGGCTCAGCGACGCCAGGAATGCGGCCAGGGCGGCAGCAAGGAGCAGATGAATGTAGAACATCACTCACGCCTCCCGTCGAGCAGTTGCAGATAGGCCGGCGCTTCTATCAGCTGGGCCGAAGCGGCCATCGCGTATTCCATAACCGGCCCGGCACCAAGTCCGATTGACACGGTAATCATCGCCAGTACGCCTACCGTGATCCAGGCACCTGCCGGCCCCTGCCCTGTCACGCCAAGCATTGCTGGCTGCGGGTGCGCCTTGAGAAAGCTCTCGTTCCAGATCTTGCTCATCGAAAGCAGAGTAAAGACGCCAGTGAAGAGCGCAAAGAATGCAGCCACCCAGATGCCTGCGTCCAGGCTCGCCTTGACCAGTACAAACTTGGCCCAGAAACCGGACAGGGGCGGTATACCCGCCAGGGACAGAGCGGGTATGGCAAAGAGAATCGCCAGCAAAGGCGTGCGCGCATACAGGCCGCCCATGGCGGCCAGGCGCTCGGAGCCGGTTATACGGGCCGCAATGCCGCCAACAAAGAACAGGTTGGCTTTGACCACGATATGGTGGATCAGGTAGAAAACCGCGCCCGCCAGCGCCAGCGGCGTGGCCAGGGCCAGGCCCAGCACCATGTAGCCCACCTGGCTGACGATATGAAAGGACAGGATACGCCGCACCTCCGTCTGGGCCGCCGCGCCCAGCACGCCAATGATCATGGTCGCGCAGGCTACCCACAACAGCACCGTATGAATAACGCCCGGCTCCGGCCAGAGCAGGGTCACCAGTCGGATCAGGGCGTACACGCCCACCTTGGTCAGGAGACCGGCAAAGAGCGCAGAGACTGGCGTCCAGGCCACGTGGTAACTGGCCGGCAGCCAGCCAAACAGCGGAAACAGCGCCGCCTTGATCGAAAAGGACACCAGCATCAAAATCACGCCCAGCCAGGCTCCGTCGCTGGCTTGCTCGGCGCGGAACAGCAGCGCAAGCTCCCCCATGTTCAGGGTGCCTGTAGCCCCATAGACCAGCCCCGCCGCGAGGAGAAACAGCAGCGTCGCCAGCATGTTGAGCACCAGGTAGGTCATCGCCCCGGACAACCGCCGCTCGCCGCCGCCCAGGGCAATGAGCGCGAAGGAACCGATCAGCAGGACCTCAAACCAGACATACAGGTTGAATACATCAGCGGTGATGAATGCGCCGCAGATACCGGCCAGCAGCCCCTGTATGAACAGATGCGTATCGCGCAGAAAATCTGCCGGCATCGGCTGGCGTAAGCAATAGACCAGTGTCGCCAGGCCGATCACACCGGTGATAGCAACCATGACGGCGGAGAGTCGATCGATCACCAGACTGATGCCATAGGGCGCCCCCCAGCCACCCATCTGCGCGCTCAGCACAGTACCGCCAGCGGCAATCACTACCAGATACAGGCCGGTCAGCAGTAGCAGCACGGCACCGGTGAGGCTGATCGCGGTCACCCAGGCGTGATGACGCCTGACCAGCAGTGCCAGCAGCAGCGTCACAAGGGGAATCAGGATCGGCAGAACGATAAGGGTATTCATTCCCTGCCCCCCTGGCTCTGACCGTGACCCTGTTCAGCGTCCTCGTCCGGAGCCGGCTCTTCGGTTACCTGGCTGACACCGTCGGTATCCTTGTCCCCATGCAGCTCGTGGGTGCGCTTGAGTACCGACAGGGCAAACACGAACAAGGCAAAGCCGATCACAATGGCCGTCAATACCAGCGCCTGGGGCAAGGGATTGGCAGCGTCAAGTGCACCCTCACCGGCGAAGGTAAAAGCCGCCTCACTGCCCGAGTAACGGCCCGCGGTAAGCACCCCCAGATTGATCGCATTGCCCAGCACCGCGATGCCAAGCACAACACGCATCAGATGCCGGTCCAGCATCATCCAGACCCCCAACGCCGACATGAGGCCGGCGGTAATGGCACCAATCCATTCCATCAGGCGGTCCTCCCGATCAGGTTGCGAACCATATGCATGACCGAACCGAATACTGTCAGGAAAACCCCCACATCAAACAATAATGGCGTGCCCAACTTGACGCCGAATGGCTCGATCCAGAAGCCGGTCATGAACGCCACCTGGGCTCCCAGGCCGAACAAACCCGCTCCCACCGCACAGGCGAGCCCCAGGCCAATAATCGTAGGCGGCGCGATCCGCGAGAGCCCGCGCTGAATACCCCGCCCGAATGTAACCACCAGCAGGGTAAAGCCTGTGGCCGCCACCAAGCCTCCGATAAACCCCCCACCGGGCAGGTTGTGGCCACGCCAGAGAATAGCCAGTGATACCACCAGCAGAATGGTTGCCAGAGGGCGCATGCCCTGGCGCAGCATCAGAGAACCAAATTCGGGCAAGCCGCGCGGTTTGCCTTCGGGTAACTGGCCGGCACCCAGCAGCGTGGAGGCAGCCAGGGCAGCGATGGCCACTACCAGGATCTCCCCAAGGGTATCCACCGCTCGGAAGTCCACCAGAATCACATTGACCACATTGCTGCCGTAGCCTGCCGGCAGGCTGTTAGCCAGAAACCAGTCTGCCAGATCGCCAGGCAGAGGTTGGCTGACCGCCGTCATGATCAGCAGCGTAACAGCCAGGCCGAAGAGCATCGCAACTCCGGCATGCCAGATATTCATGGCACGGGTGTTGTTGCCACTGGCTGGCACCCCCCGCATCCGGCGCAGCACCATGGCCAGAAATACCACCGTCAGGGTTTCCACCATTAGTTGAGTAAGCGCCACATCCGGCGCGTTGATGGACACAAAGAAGAGCGCCAGGCCCAGACCGCTAGCCCCAAGGGAGGCCACCAACGCAAGACGCCCGCCCATGAAGGCGGCACCCGCTGCGCCGCCAAGGGCCAACAGACAGCCAATCAGCCCCGGTAGTGACACCGCTGATAACGCCGGACCGTCAAAGGGCTGAGCCTTCATCAACAACAGACCCCCGAGTACGCTGATGCTGACGATCAACGTCATCAAGGCCATATGCAAACGCAATGAGCCGTGCTGGAAAAGGCCGGCCACTGCGCCCGCAAACTGGAAAAGGCGTTTGAGCGACTTGTCCCAGACCAGGTCACCGCTGAACTCCCAGACACTGCCCAGGCGCCTGGCCAGCGCGCGCACCGAATCAGCCCGAAAGTAGAACATGGTCCCCAACCCCAGGGTCAATACGCTGGCCAGCACTGCCGGGGTTATGCCCCCCCACAGATACAGACTGACATCGACCTCGCCACTGGCTGCGGCCTGAACGGCGGTATTCACCAACCAGGTTTCAGGCCACTGGTTCCAGGCGCCGAGACCAAAACCACCCACCGCCAGCAGCAGCGGACCGGCCCACATGACCGGGCTCACTTCATGGGGCTGCCCTTCCCAATGCCCGCGCTGGCCGAAGAAGGTCTTGAAGAAGATCAGACCGGCGGCAGCGACCAACAGGGCATTGGTGAGAATCATCACCAGCGTGACACTCCAGCCAACCGCTCCCATTTCCATCAGCCCGGCGTACTTGAACTCCTTGGCGATAAATCCGAAGAAAGGTGGCAGGCCGGCATTGGAAAAGGCGGCCAGCCCCACTGCGATACCAGTCAGGGGCATCAACGCGAAAAGCCCCCCCAGCTTGCGGATATCTCGCGTGCCTGTGGAGTGATCGATAGCGCCGACAGCCATGAACAAGGCGCCCTTGTAGAACGAGTGGGCAACCAGATACAGCACGAAGGCCTGCAGGCCGTAGCTGGTGTTGGTGCCGATCAGCATGGTCAATTGGCCCAGCACTGCCACCGTGGTAAAGGCCAGCATGCGCTTGAGGTCATATTGCCGAATTGCCAGCACAGCGCCCAGCAAAGCTGTCAGAGCACCCAGTGTGATCAGCACCGTACTCCAGCCAAAGCCACCACCAAGCGTAGGATTGAGTCGGGCCAACAGGTAGATCCCCGCCTTGACCATGGTCGCCGAGTGCAGATACGCCGACACCGGCGTAGGCGCGTTCATCGCGTTGGGCAGCCACAGATGGAAGGGAAACTGTGCCGACTTGGTAAAACAACCAATCAATACCAGCACCATGATTGCCGGAAACAGACCGTGGGCCTGCACCAGTCCCGCCTGCAACTGGGAAAACTGCCAGGTCTCTGCAGCAGTACCCAGTAGCACCAGCCCGGCCAGCAACGCCAGGCCACCGCCGCCGGTAATCAACAAGGCCTGCAGGGCTGCCCGACGGGATTCGGATTTTTCGTGGTTGAAGCTGATCAACAGATAGCTGGCAATACTGGTCAGTTCCCAGAACACGAACATCACGATCAGATTGTCCGCCAGCACCAGGCCGAGCATGGCCATCATGAAGATCAACAGGTAGGCATAGAACCGGCCAAGTTGCGGATGATCATGTAGATAGGCGCCGGAATACATCACGATCAGAGTGCCGATCCCGCTGATCAGCAACGCAAACAGCAGAGCCAGGCCGTCCAGTCGCAGGGTCACCGCGACATCAAGCAAGGGCACCCAGGCAAAACTCTCGAATAGAATCTCGCCGCCTGCCACCGCTGATATCTGTGAGGCAAACCAGGCGAAGCACGCAGCGGGCACCAGCGCCAGCAGCAAACCCGCATAGCGCGGAACCGCGCGATACACCAAAGGCGCACAAAGCCCGTTGATGAAAATGGCTAGAAGACTGGCCAGCATCTCAGGCCGGTCCCGGTAGATCGTGTAATGACATCAAGTGCGCTCCCGTAAACCCTGGAACACTCAATTTACACATTAAGAACCTGATGGAATATCTTGACTAACGCCGACAATCAAACTGCAAAGGCCGACGGCCAGAGCGCTATAAATAAGAAGAAGAACTGTTACCTCTGAAACACTTTGAATCAAAATCTGATGGGATCTGGCCATGACAATGCATCCCCCAAGAGCGTCAGGTGGTTCCAGTCACCCACCCAACGCTCCTTGAAACAGCCGATTGCAGACTATTTGACGACCCGGGTCTGCCCATTGAGCGTCTGTATCCGGACGCGATCTCCAGGCCTGAAGGTCACCTCGGGCGAGGCTTCCTGCACATAGGCACGCATGCTGCCATCATCCTCGCGAACGGTGATTTCGACGCCCTGGGCTCGGGTGATACCCTCCTCAGCCGCAGCACCTGCCATGCCGCCTGCCACTGCACCGATCACCGTGGCAATCGCCGCGCCGCGGCCACCACCCACACCGCTGCCAGCAACACCGCCGATTGCGGCGCCTGCAGCCGGGCCGATAATCGTCTTGCTGCCTTCGATCTGAACCGGCCGCACTGTCTCGACAACCCCCGTGCGCACTACCTGGGGCCTGCGAGCGTCATCTCGGCTATAAGTCTCGCCCGTCAATGAGGAGGCGCAACCCGACAGAACGAGCAGGCTACCGAGCATACAGATCAACACAAATTGTCTTTTCATGGGGTACTCCAATTAGATAAGGCCTGAACGTTGGACGCCGAAAACCCACCGATGTTGCGTAGTGATCGTATTGACCCACGCAGGGGGCGCTATCCAAAGCCAAGAATACCGGGATTAGCTGCAATAGTATGCCTGCAGCACTCCTTCTTTCGTTTCCATACAGAGTGATTTACCCCAACAGGCGGTCGAAAAAGGCAGGCGGGCGCGCTATAATCGCGCCCGTTTCTGGGCGGACCGCCAGCAGAGTACGGTGGCGTTCAGGTACCTTTTTAACTCGAATTCGCGCTTCGTCGTAGCCAGGCCAACATAACAACAATACCGGGCAGGTTGCCGAACATCATCATGTCCGGAGGTTTTTGTATGCCCCTTTTTCAGGCTGCCTGGCTGTATTACCTGAGCAACCCAGCACTGGTCATCAATGGCCTGGCACTATTCTATGCGCTGTCGGGTAGCTGGCTGGTGTTTGCTGCGCAGTGGCGCGCAGCGCGCGGAAGCTTACAACTGACTGCAGGCATCGCTAACACTCTGAATAGCGAAGAAGCGCCCCTTGATAACCGGGTGAATCGGATGTTCCGTCGCATTGGGCTCGGTTGCCTGGCGCTGGCTATGGCATTGAGCCTGCTAAGCACTCTGGTCTGAAGCAGCCAACGCACTGATCGCCGGGTTGGCATACTGCAGCAACCACCATTTCTGCTGCGCAGCGCAGCAGCCGCTGAGACGCTCCTCGAAGCGCGCCTTTTCACTGGCCAGCCGCTCCGGCTTGAAGCCCTCCCGCCAGTTGCCCATGAACGCCTGTATGCCCGGCATGGCCATGAAATCAGGCAGATTTTCGACAGCCATGAAATTGCTCGGTTGCAGCCTGTAACTCTGCAATATCTGTCTGTCTACCTCACGGGCAACGGCTTTCGCATCGGGGTACTCGCCCGTCAATGGCTCACCGAACGCCACGTGTACATGCCCTTTGTAGCCAGTCAATCCCTTCGCAATGGAACGGTCATCCTCCCCTGGCTCCTTCACATAGGTGCCGGTGCGCGCACGCTGCTCCAACTCGCGCGCTTTCATCTGATCGCAAGGGTCCCATTCATAGGCAATGGAAACAGGCACGATATTCAGACTGCGGACGATCTGGGCGAAGTCTTCACCCTTGCGGCTCATGCACAGCATCTTGATGATCGCGGTATCAGTTTCATCCAGGCCATCCTTGGCGCGTCCCTCGGCCTGAGCAATCCAGATGGAATTGCCAGTTGCAATGGAATGATTGATATACGCCGACAATGTCTGATAAACGCTAAGCTTCTCCCGCCGGCCAGTCACCGAGCGATGCACAATAAAGCTCTTGTTCAGGCGCATCAGGTCACTGACAAAGGGCCTTTGCAGCAGGTTGTCACCGATGGCAATACGGGGCGTGGGATGTCCCGCATGGTAGAGCGCATAATTGACGAACGCCGGATCCATGACGATGTCACGGTGATTGGCAAGAAACAGATAAGGACTGTTCTTGGCCAGACGATCCAGCCCGCTGTAACTGACATCAGCGACGCTGCGCTCGATAAGACGATCCAGGTAAGGCTCGATGCGCTGTTGCAGCGCATCCACGCTATCGATTCGACGCGCTTCCCGGCGTAGCCCCGCCCCTACCGTCTTTTTGACCAGGCCGGGGAACCACCGATTCAATCGTGGAAAATGATGGCTGGCCAGGATTCCCAGAAGCTCATTGTCCCGTGTCAGTCGCTGCAATACTGCAGGGACCTCTTCATCGGTATAGGGTCTTATCGCGTCGAACTCGACCATGTCATCCTCGTTTGAAGGTGTTCAAGCCGCGCATTATGCGTTCCGACGGCCGGTTTCGCCAGATTGCCGATAGGGCTACACTGCCGGGAAGCCAATAACAGGAGCAAAATCACATGCAGGCGATCGAAGAAGCCCAGTTGCACTGTCCGCACTGTGACGAGCCCATATCACTGCTGCTTGACCTGTCCGGAGGCACCCAAGCCTATGTTGAGGACTGTCAGGTCTGCTGTCAGCCGATCCTCGTCAACCTGTGGATCGACCACGCCAACGATGATTATCACGTAGATCTGCGCAGGGAACAGGACTGAACATGTTGTGTGCCTACAAACCGCAGGACATGTCTGAAGCGCACCTGCTGCGTCAATTGCTGACTGACCATCACATTAACTGCTACCTGAGCGGTGAGTATCTGCAGGGCGGCATGGGCGAACTACCGGCAATGGATCTGCTCGGCCTGTGGGTAGCCCCCGAGGACCTAGGGCTGGCGCGGGAACTGATCGGTGATTGGCAGCAGGCCACCCCGATCATGCCTGAAATGGACGATCTGTGAGCGGTCGCCTGGCGCAATTTACCGCGCCCGTGAAGGACCTGCCAGAGGGCTGGAAGCCGCAATGGAACCTGGCACCGGGACAGCAGCTGCTGATTCTGCGCAAAGCTGCAAGCAAGATGGAATGTGCCAAGGTGCTATGGAACCTCACACCTGGCTGGCTGCGGCAGCTTGATCGTGCGGCTTTCAGCGCCCAGGCCGAATTCCTTCACGAAAAACCCATGTTCGGAGAGGCTTTTGCCCAGCGGCGCTGCATCATTCCGGTCGATGGGTTCTTTGTCTGGCATGCCCAGGGCAAGCGCAAACAACCCTGGTACCTTCGTCGCCACCAGGGCGGGCTGGCGATAGCCGGGCTCTGGGAGCGATACAGCCTGGAGGATGGCAGTTTCTGGGATAGCTGCGCCCTGGTGACTGCGCCTGCCAAGGGCCTGCCTGCGCGCCTGTCCGCGCGAATGCCGGTAACCTTGAATGCTGCCGAGCAGGCCATCTGGCTCGCCTCAGCAACCGCCCTCGGCGCTCTTCAGCCCCTGTTACTCAACGCGACATCCCAGGTAACCATGATGCACCCGGTCAATCCGTCCATGAGCAGCCCGACCACGCTGGGCGCACAATGCTGTGCGCCCAGCGGCAAGGCCGTGACCCTGGAGTGACGCGGACGGATCAGACCTTGAACTGATTGATCAATCGGCGCTGCTGCTCAGCCAGACGGGTCAGACCCGCACTGGCTTCGGATGCTTCCTGGGCACCACCGGCAACGGATTTGGCCACCTGATCGATGGTTGATACATTGCGATTTACATCTTCGGCCACTGCGCTCTGTTCTTCGGCGGCGCTGGCAATCTGGGTGTTCATCTCGGTAATGATCGACACAGCCTGGGTAATGGACGTCAGCGCAGCGTCGGCTTCTTCTGCCTGCAGCACGCTCTCCTCAGTCCGGCTACGACTCTGCTCCATGACTTTCACAGTATCGCGGGTGCCCTTCTGCAACTGTTCGATCATGGTCTGAATTTCTTCAGTCGAACTCTGCGTTTTCTGGGCCAGGTTCCGGACCTCGTCCGCCACCACTGCAAATCCGCGGCCCTGTTCGCCCGCGCGTGCTGCCTCGATGGCCGCATTCAGCGCAAGCAGGTTGGTCTGCTCCGCGATCCCGCGGATGGTCGCCAGAATGCCGGTAATATTATCGCTATCGCGAGCCAGGGACTGCACGCTGGCGACGGCCTTGTTGATATCTTCTGCCAGGCTCAGCGTTGCAGCCGCGCTGGCCTTGACCACATCACGTCCGTGACTGGCCGATCCATCAGCGTTTCGCGCCGCTTCCGCAGCCTGGGAGGCATTACGAGCCACGTCCTGCGCGGTGGCAGTCATCTGTGTCACCGCTGTTGCCACCTGATCAATCTCGCTCAGCTGCCGCTGAATACCGTCGTTGGTACGCATGGCAATATCAGCGGTGTGTTCGGAGGCGTCGGTGACCTGGGCAACAGACCCGACTACTTCGCGAATCATCGCCTGCAATTTGTCCAGGAATCGGTTGAAGCCTATGGCAATAGAACCCAGCTCGTCACCCCGATCTACCGTCAGGCGCTTGGTCAGGTCACCCTCCCCCTGGGCAATATTATCCAGCATGGCTACCAGGCGACGCGCTGGACGCGACAGGCTGAGCCCCAGTAGCACCATCACCAGCAAACCGCCCAGGGCCACAACAACGCCAATGGCTATCAGCGTTGCGGTATCGCTTGCCTGACGGGTTTTCATTTCGTTGGTCAGCGTAGCCACATCGCTCATGACGGCATCCAACGGCAAGGTGATGAGCAAGGTCCAACGTGTGCCCGTATCGCCAATAGGAACCGGCATCACCAGTTCGATATGGCCACCCGCTTGGTCCACATCGTAAATCAGCTCATCACCCAGAGCCTGAATATTGGCCAGCTCATTGGCATCAAGGATATTACTCGCAGGGTCACCGGGCCGGGCGTCATCACCGGTATAGGCAACCAGCCTGCCATTACTGCTGATCAGCGCCTGGTCGCCAAGGCCGTTGAAGAGGCCGGCGTTGTTTTGTTGGAGTGTCTGCTGGATAAAGTCCAGTGACAGATCCACCCCCACTATTCCGCGGAACTCACCCTCGGACATAATCGGGACAGTGAACGAGGACAACATGACCTGCTTGCCACCCAGGTCATAGGGGGCAGGATCGGCGACACAGGGCTTGAGGGTATCGCGCGGGCACAGATAGTACTCGCCCTCCCGCACGCCGGTAGCCGTGAGCGTCTCGCTCTCAAGGTCAGACAAGGCGTCCAGCTGCGGCTCTCCGTTGTCGTCGCGGAACCACCAGGGCATGAAACGGCCGGTGCCGTCGTAACCGTCGGTTTCGATACCTTCAAAGTACTGGTCGAGATCATCAAACGCATTGGGTTCCCAGCCGACGTACACGCCTAACAGCTCGGGGTTCTGCACCAGGGTATTGCGCAACACCCGGACCATTTCCTCCCGGCTCATCATCAGTGTGGACAAACCATCGGGCTCCAGTTCACCCAGCAAGCGGTTAAGCTGGGAGAGTTGATCGGCAACCATGAAGGGGTCGCTCAAGCGCCGGCGAATGCGCTGACTTTCAGCGGTGGCGACAGCGGTGAGTCGCTCCCTGACCTGGCGCTCGATCAGCTCACGGCTGCTATCCTGCACAAATTGTTGACTGCGGTTCGCAGAGTTGATGCTGTACAGCGTGACCAGACCAACTGCAGCGAACAGGCAAGCCCCAGCAAGTACTACAATGGCTGACTGAATGGATTTGAATTTCATGCGTTACCCCGGCTGGACATATTCCCTATAGCGTTATCGGCTGGCACATGCGGATCTTCAGCACCATTTTCAACGGATAGGCATTTATAATCGGTTGGCAGGTACCTATCTAGTGCACACTGCTGACCAAACAATCGAATCAAACGACTCGATCGGTCGAATTCATAACACAGGATTATTCCCAAATGCGCAGTCGTCTCATACTACTCTTGCTCCCTCTGCTGATACTGACCGGGTGCCAGGCAGTGCAAACTACCCAGGGCGGTGCCGTAGGCGTTGACCGTACCCAATACATGTTCGGCGGCCTCTCCAGTGACGAAGTCGACAAGATGGCCGCACAGTCTTACGCCAAACAGCTGGCCGAGGCGCGCTCCAAGGGCCTCCTGAATACTGACAAGGCGATGCTCAATCGCCTGCGCCGCATCTCCAACCACCTGATACCCCAGGTAACCCACTTCCGGCCAGAAGCGAAAAACTGGAATTGGGAGGTCAATCTGATCAAGAGCGATCAGATCAACGCCAGCGCGGCTCCAGGCGGCAAGATTCTGTTTTATACCGGCATAGTCGACAAGCTGAAACTGACTGATGCCGAGATAGCTCAGATCATGGGTCACGAGATTGCCCACGCCCTGCGCGAGCACGGCCGGGAAGCGATTTCCCGCGCCTATACTTCACAGATGGGCACCCAGATCGCTGGCGCCCTACTCGGCCTGGGTGAGGGCAGCATGCAGGTGGCCGATGCCGCTGTGCAATACGGCCTGATGCTGCCCAACAGCCGTTCAAATGAAACCGAAGCCGATCTGATCGGCATGGAGCTTGCTGCACGCGCCGGGTACGCACCGGAAGCGGCAGTAAGCCTCTGGCAGAAAATGGCCAGCGCCTCTCAGGGCAGCCCTCCGCAGTTTCTCAGCACTCACCCTTCCACTGGCGGTCGAATTGAAACCCTGCGAGCGACCATACCCAGGGTCAAACCCTTGTATGAATCGTCAGCCAAGCGCTGACAGATCCAGACCTACCAATGAGCGGCGGCTGCAGCGGAACAGGCAAAAAGCGGGAAGTCTGTCTAGGCTGTAGCCAGCCGCAGCGGTCGGCTTCACATTAAATGGAGATAAAGACATGAGTATCAAACTCGGCGATATAGCACCCAACTTCGAGCAGGATTCCAGTGAGGGCCCCATCAAGTTTCATGACTGGATTGGAGACAGCTGGGTCGTGCTGTTTTCGCATCCGGCGGACTTCACACCGGTTTGCACCACCGAACTGGGCCTGACAGCCAAGCTGAAAGACGAGTTCGCCGCACGCGGCGTCAAGGCCATAGCCTTGTCGGTAGATCCGGTCGAGTCACACACTCGCTGGATCGACGACATCAATGAGACCCAGGCTACCGTGGTGAACTTTCCGATCATTGCCGACCATGACCGCAAGGTCTCGGATCTCTATGACCTGATTCACCCCAATGCCAGCGACACATTGACGGTGCGCTCGCTATTCATAATCGACCCGAACAAGAAGGTCCGATTGATGATCACCTATCCGGCCAGTACGGGGCGTAACTTCAACGAGATCCTGCGGGTTATCGACTCCCTGCAACTCACCGACAATTACAAGTGCGCCACCCCGGGCAACTGGGTCGACGGTGATGACGTGGTCATTGTGCCGTCCCTTCAGGACGAGGAAGAGATCAAGCGTCGCTTCCCGAAAGGCTACCGCAAGGTCAAGCCTTACCTGCGGATGACGCCTCAGCCCAATCGCTGAGCGCATCACCTGTAGCAAGCGCAAGAACCGAAAAGCCGGAAGTCGCCAGTAGCGCTTCCGGCTTTTCAGCACCTAGCCCGCTGTCAATGCCAGCCAGCCGGCATACAGACCCATCAGCAAAAAGGCGAAGGCCGCAACACTGCGGATGATGCCCAGAGGCAGTTTCGCGGCGGCGGCATTGCCCAGGAACACCACCGGTACGTTGGCCAGCATCATGCCCAGGGTGGTACCCATGACTACCCAGATATAGGTTTCAAATTGCGCGGCAAGCACAACGGTTGCGATCTGCGTCTTGTCCCCCATCTCGGCAATGAAGAAAGCGACCAGCGTTGCCATGAAGGCGCCGTAGTGACTGATGGGCGGGGTATCATCTTCGTCCAGCTTGTCAGGCACCAGCGTCCAGGCTGCCACTGCGAAAAAAGACAAGGCAAGCATGCCGTACAGCCAGGTATCGCTTAACAGGGAGCTGACAAACTGACCGACGGCACCCGCCAGCGCGTGGTTAGCCAGGGTGGCAACCAGAATACCCAGCACGATAGGCCATGGCCGCCGAAAACGCAGCGCCAGCACCAGTGCCAGTAATTGAGTCTTATCGCCAATTTCTGCCAGCGCAACTATACCGGTCGAGACCAGAAAGGATTCCACGGAGTTTCCAGAGAGGGCGGGTCAGACAAACCATTGACATATATCTACCCCCCGCCCCCGGTTGGTCGATATATGTCAAAGGTCTCGTCAAACCCTGTCGGTTCCATGTTGAACACATGAGCGACGGCGGGTCGCAAGTACCATGGTCTGCGGACCAATTATGTTGATACTTGCCTCTATCGAGAGACTACTCCCCCAAGACGGGCGCAAAGATAACCCACAGGCTACGCATGGTCAACCGGGAGCTACTGCGGAGTAGACCTTGAAGCGGTTATTCTCGCGCAGCACATTGCAGGGTCCGATATGCGCTTCGATCAGTGCCGGATAGCGCAGGAAACCATTGGCGACGATGCGCATCTCACCACCGGGCAGCAGGTTGCGGGTCATCTGCTCGAAAAAGCGTTCAGCGATACTGGTGTCATGTTTAATGCCGGTATGAAACGGTGGATTACTGACCACTGCTGCCAGGCGTCCATGTACGTCGCTCAAGCCGTCGGATGGGTAGATCTCCGCTTCCACGCCGTTGCGCTCCAGGGTCTGGCGAGCGCAGTATAGCGCTAGGGCGTCAACATCGACCATCTCGAAGCGGCTACCCGGATTACGCCGGGCCAGCGCTGTCGTCAGCACGCCTGCGCCGCAACCGAAATCCAGTACTTTCCCGGGCGGCAATGGGGCGAGTTCTTCGAGGAGCAACTGACTGCCTTCATCCAGTCGGCCATGGCTGAAAACGCCGGGCAGGCTCACCAGGTCTATGCTCTGATCAGCCAACTCGATGTGAACTTCGCGTTGCCAGGAGCCCAGTTCAAAGGGCTCTGCGCCGTCTGCTACCTGCATGGTCCAGAGCTGGCAGTGCCGGGCGGAGTCGATTTTCCGGGCGCCATTGCCATAGGGTTGCAGGAGCTTCTCGGCGCGGCTGATGCCGCCCTTCTTTTCGCCAACCAGATAAATCGGGCATCCGGGTGTCAGCAGGGGCACGATCTGGGCCAATGCGTACTCGGCACGCTCGAGGGCTTTGGGCACGACAAGTATGGCGGCATCCAGACCTTCAAACCTGGGGCACAGATGTGAGAAACATAGCCGCTCTTCGTCAAGCTGGGTTGCCAGGCTCCGCTGCACTGACCAGTCCCAGGTCCACACCTGCCAGTCGGCGTCGATGCTGCTGACCAGGTCGTCAGCGGGTGGATTGACCAGCAGCAAGCGCTTTCCGGCAAAGAGCTCTTCGCTGCGCTCAAGTATCTGGCTGATGTTTTCCATAAAAACTCCGCTTCTGGGTGAAAGCTGATTGCCCGGGGCTGGGGATTGTAAGCGTGGGCTGCGCAGACTGAAAGTGCGCGAGGAGGAGATTGGGCTACATAGTTTGTCGTGGCCTGATTCAATATTGTCGAAATGGGTTCTGAGCCTTGTAGCTCCCAGCCTGGCAGGGTTCCGAAAGCCGCCGTGAATCCGTCCTTGGAGGCTTGTCAGAAACGTCCCTGTTTCAGACACTTTCTCCACCCCGCCAGGCTGTGCGCTCAACTGGCATCGGTGTGATGTAGAGTTTGCTGTCCAAGGTCAAAACCAAGCCCCACATGACCGCGGAACGGTTTGGTTTTCTCTCGGGTTACTCAGTAGCTGGCAGCAGACGCAGGGCGAGAGGACTAAGACGACCGTCGATGGCAGGGATGCCATCGTCGAGCTTACAGGGACGTACTTGCAGCGTGTCGGCGTGGACTCTCGGCCTGGGGCTGCCTGACTCGATATTCAAGAATCACAGGGGTTTGCTGTCCAGGGTCAAAAGCCAAGGCTCGGCAGGATAGGGAGTGCTGGCTTCAGTTTTTGCGGGGCTTGGCGCGCGTGGTTGGTTCTGCCTGCAGTGGATCATCCGGCCAGTAGTGCTTGGGATAACGTCCTTTCATGTCTTTTTTGACTTCAAGGTAACTACCGGTCCAGAAACCGGCCAGGTCCTGGGTGACCTGCACGGGACGGCGGGCCGGCGACAACAGGTGCAGCTTGAGCGCGACCCGGCCACCGGCAATGCGGGGAGTATCGGTACTGCCAAACATCTCCTGCAGACGCACCGCGAGCACCGGAGGACTGTCACTGTAATCGATACGAATCTGCGAGCCTGTGGGCACCTCCCAATGGGTGGGTGCCTGCTCGTCCAGTTCGCGAGGCAAGGGCCAGGGCAGGAGGCCGGTCAGAATGGAGCTCAGGTCGAGGTTGCCGAAATGCGCCAGTCGGGTGACCTTGTCGAGCCATGGCGCCAGCCACTGCTCTAGGGAATCAAGCAATGCCTGGTCGGAGAGGTCAGGCCAGCGGCTGTCGGCTGTGGTTTGCACATCCAGATCGCGTAGCAGGTTGACGCGCGCCTGCCACTGACGCAGGGCCGGCGTCCATGGCAGCAGCTCCAGACCCTGCTTGCGGACTACCTGGCAGAGAGCCTGGCTTCGTTGCCTGGGGTCGATCTGCGTGAGGGGCTTGCGGCTGAAGACCAGCGCACCCAGCATCTGCTGCCGTTCGGCCAGCAAGGTTTCGCTTCTGGCGTCCCATTCCAGGGTTTCACGGGAGACAAGCAACTCTGGCAAATGCGCTTCTATTTGCTCCGGCAGCAGTGCTGCGGCAAGAAAGATTCGTGCGCTGCTCTGTCCTGCGTGGCCGCCCAGACTGGCTACTGCCAGCCACTGCTGGCCTTGCAGGCTGTCGACGTTGGCAAAGGCGGCGGCTCGGCCGTTGGCCAGCCGATATTCGCTGCCCAGCTCTGCGCGACGGCTGGCGATACGATCGGGATAGGCCATGGCCAGGAGCACGCCCGCCCAGGATTCGTTACGCGGATCGCTCACGGGACTGGGAACAGGCGAGCGCTCGACCAGTCTGTGCCATTGCTTTGCCAGGGTGCGCGCCCGGTGTAATGCTCCGCGGTCTGCCGAGGGTTCCGCGCGGGTGTCATCAAACAATGCCAGGCGACGGGCCAGGTCCGCGTCCTCTATCCCGCGGAGCAGGTCGCGTTCGCTTACCACCGCTGCCACGCGGCAGGCCATTTCACCCAGCCCCAGGCGCTGACCTTTCAGGAGCATATGAGCCAGTCTTGGATGCATCGGCAGGCCGGCCATCGCCAGACCATGGGGCGTTTGCAACCAGCCGTTATCCGCTTGCCGCAATGCACCGAGGCGTTCCAATAATTCACGGCCCTGCTGCAGGGCGGCCGACGGCGGCTGATCTAGCCAGGCCAGCTCGGCTGGGTCCTGAATGCCCCAGCCAGCCAGTTGCAAAGCCAGCGGGGCCAGGTCTGCCTGCAATATTTCCGGCTCGCTGCGCGCCGCCAGTTGGTGCTGCTGGCTTACCGACCACAAACGATAGGCAACACCGGGCTCGAGCCGACCAGCGCGGCCCGCACGCTGCTCTGCGGCGGCTCGGGACACCCTGACAGTATGCAGGCGCGTCATACCCGAGACCGGGTCGAAGGCGGGTTGCCGGGCGAGACCGCAGTCAATCACTACTCGCACCCCCTCAATGGTCAGGCTGGTTTCGGCAATCGAAGTGGCCAGCACAACCTTGCGCTGGCCCTGGGCCGCAGGCTCGATTGCCTGGCGCTGACTGGCAAAATCCAGTTCGCCGTGCAGGGGGATCACCTGCACCTCGTTCTGCGCTGCCAGGGCCTCCTGCAATTGACGTTGTACCCTGCGGATCTCGCCGACCCCGGGCAGGAACACCAGAATGCTGCCGCTCTCCTCGGCCAGTGCCTGGAGCACGCATTGCACGACCAGATAATCCACCGGCTGACCCGGTCTGACGGGATTGCCGTAGCGCACGTCCACCGGGTATTGCCTGCCCTGGCTGCTGATCAGAGGCGCACCATCAAGAAGGTCACAGACCGCGGCCGCATCGAGAGTTGCCGACATGACCAGCAGTTTCAGCGGTGCGGCATCGCGCAGGTATTGCTGGGTCTGCAGGCACAGCGCCAGCCCCAGGTCAGCGTCCAGACTACGTTCGTGAAACTCATCGAAGATAACCAAACCGACGCCGGGCAGCTCGGGGTCAGCCTGGAGCAGGCGCTGCAGGATTCCCTCGGTCACCACTTCGATACGCGTAGCAGCACTGACTCGACTCTCGAGTCTGATGCGGTAACCCACCGTCTGTCCTACCGGTTCGCCAAGCAACTGCGCGAGCCGCTCTGCCGCAGCCCGCGCAGCAAGGCGACGCGGCTCGAGCATGATGATCTTCTGTCCGACAAGCCAGTCGCTATCGAGCAGAGCCAAGGGCACCACCGTGGTCTTGCCAGCACCCGGTGGTGCCTGCAGCACTGCAGCGGGATTGGCAGCCAACGCGCGCTTGAGTTCAGGCAGGATCAGGTTGACGGGCAAATCATTCATTCGGTTGCGGCACCATCGGTAAAAGCCGCTATCATACCCCTATAAAATGCGCACCGCGGGGTGTAGCCCCGTCGACGTTCCCGACTCAGACCCAGCAACCTCAAGAGACTCGATCATGCGAATGAAAACCCTGGCCTCCGCCCTGCTAGTCACGGCCCTTACCAGCCAATTGGCAGCCTGCGGCACCATTTTTTATCCTGAGCGCCGTGGCCAGATAAGCGGCCAGATCGACTCGGGCGTGGCCATTCTCAACGGTATCGGCCTGCTCTTCTATGTCATACCCGGCGTAATCGCCTTTGCTGTGGATTTCGCCACCGGCGCCATCTATCTGCCAGACAACCGCTACAGTATTGCCCCTGAGCAATTGAACAAGGCTGTGGGAGCAGATGGCCAGGTGGACACCGTCAAGCTCAAAGCGCTGCTTCAGGAGGAGATTGGTTTGGACCTGCCGCTTGAGCGCGCCCAGCAGCTGGACCACCCCGATGCTGTGCAAATGGCAGCCTTGGGTCTGCCGTCGCGCGCGTGATGACTCAGCCCAATCACCTGGAGCTCCCTGAACGGGAACGGTTGCTCAAGCTAGCCACATACGCCTCGGTAACCGTGGCTTTCAGTCTGATTGCCCTCAAGAGTGGCGTCTGGATGGCATCAGGATCAGTCAGCATACTGGCCTCACTGATTGATTCGCTGATGGACAGTGCCGCCTCGATCATCAACCTGTTCGCCGTACGTTACGCGTTGAAGCCAGCGGATCAGGAGCATCGCTTCGGGCACGGCAAGGCCGAGGCGCTCGCAGGCCTGGCCCAGTCGGCCTTCATCACCGGGTCAGCGCTGCTGGTATTGCTGCAGGGTATTGACCATCTGGTCAACCCTCAGCCCATCGCCGCCACATGGCTTGGCATCGGGGTAATGGTTCTTTCGATCATTGCAACGCTGGGCCTTTTGGCGATTCAAAAGCATGTAATCGCACGCACCGGCTCAACAGCAATCGGTGCCGATGCGCTTCATTATCGTTCGGATCTGCTTCTCAATGGCAGTGTCATAGTCGCGCTGCTGCTGGCTAGCTACGGCATCCAGCGTGCTGACGCGGTGATGGGCCTGGGCATCGCGGTATATATCGGCTATAGCGCCGTGCGTATCGGGCTTGATGCAATACAGATTCTGATGGATCACGAGCTGCCCGATGAAGTGCGCACCGAGGCCCTGGCATTGGCGCGTGCCGTGCCCGGCGTGCTGGACGTGCATGATTTTCGCAGTCGCCAGTCCGGCCACCTCTGGTTCATGCAGATGCACGTGGAACTACCCGCCGACATGCCGCTGCTGGAGGCCCATGAGCTGGGCGAATCAGTACGTACGGCGCTGGTCGAGCGTTTTCCCCAGGTCGATGTACTGATTCACACGGACCCGGTCTAGACCAGGCCGGAATGTAGCGTTCAATGGCAACACGCAGGCCCCATACAAAAGAACGGCCGGCTTCCCTATGGAGCCGGCCGTTCTTTTTAGCGTCCTGTACACATCCGGATAGGAGGCTGCCTGATTCCCGGGCCTTGTGAGCTGGGAGGCCGGCTGGCGAGAATCCGGTAGGATTTTTGCCTTCCTCTCCCGGGATAGGGGAGCGGACTGGACGAACCGGCCTTGGCTTCGAACTTGGGACTATATTACCCCTCCCATGGCGGCATTTCTTGTCTAATATTGCACATATGCGTTACCTTTCAGCAATATATTATGCTTATTACGTTTTATTGAGCAATAAAGGATCAAAACATGACAAATGATCACAATCTCGACCGCTACGACCTGAAGATACTTGCCGCATTGCAGCATGACGCAAGCATCAGCAACCAGGAACTGGCAGAACATATCGGCTTATCGCCTTCGCCCTGCTCAAGGCGGGTCAAGCAGTTGGAAGACAGCGGCTATATACGGCGTCAGGTCGCGCTGCTTGAGCCACGTCGACTGGGCCTGACCCTCACCGCTTTTGTGATGATCGGCATGGATAGACACACACCTGAACGCTTTGCAGGCTTTGAAACCGCGATCCGCGACTGCCCCGAAGTGCTCGATTGCTGCCTGGTCACAGGTATGGACGCAGACTATCAGCTGCGGGTCGTCGTTCCCGATATGGAACACTACCAGCAGTTCCTGTTGGGCCGCCTGACGCGTATCGACGGCGTATCGAGCGTACGCTCAAGCTTCGTACTTAACCAGATAGTCGGCAGCACCGAACTGCCACTTGGCCATCTGCAAAATTCCGTATCCTAGCGTCACCAACCTTACACCTGCGACAAGGCACCACAGGCCCCAGGCAGAGATTTCGGTATAATGTTGACCCAGATCAATAACTTTTATCGAATGGGAGAGTTTTGTGAGCTATCAAGAATTTGAAGCCTTGGCCATGCCCCTGATGATCTTTGCTCTGGTTGCATTCATGGGCTACATCGTCTGGGATCTGGCAAAAAAATCAAAAGCAGGCCGATACGGCACTGCAGTTCTCTTCACCGGCCTTGGACTCGGCGTCATGGGCTTCGTTATCAAAGCAGTCCTCATCGGACAACTGGACGTCTGAAAACCCCGCCCCTATGGCGCAATTCCCTCCTGCATGAAGATCTGAATCCTGATTCACTGTTCGAATAGATGAATCAGGATTCATACAATGGCCTATCGCACTACTGAAGCCCGACTCGAGCGTGACCAGGCTCTGCGCGAACACATTCTGGGTTGCGCGCTGCACCAGGTAGCCGATGGCGGCTTCGCCGCACTGACCATGAACTCCCTGGCAGAAAGCGCAGGCATTGCTACCGGCAGCCTGTATCGCTACTTTCCTGGCAAGGCAGCACTGGCCTGCGAAGTCTTCACGCGCGCAACCCGGGTTGAAATAGACAGCCTGAAAGTCGCTTTCGCTAGTCAGGGTGACGCGGCGCACCGATTGCGCCGGGGTATCACCCAGTTCGCCACCCGCGCCTGGCACAGCCGACAGCTGGCCTACGCATTGATCGCCGAACCCGTCGAAGCAGAGGTTGATGCCCAGCGGCTGCGCTACCGCGAGGCCTATGCCGAACTCTTCACCCGGCTGATTCGTGAAGGTAACGCTGACGGCAGCTTCAATGTACCCAATATCCCTGTCACTGCGGCCTGCATGGTCGGTACCGTGGCCGAATCACTGATCGGTCCGCTGTCCCCACAGGCACGTGCGCTCAGGGCCAGCGGCCTGCCCAGCGAAAGCCTCGAAAGCGTCACCAGCGCCCTCACCCTGTTCTGTCTGCGCGCCCTCGGCGCCAAGGAGTCTGACCATGCAAACCACTGACCACGCCTCGCTGTATGCGGAAACCCATGAGGTCACCAATCAGGCTCCGCCCCTGGAAGGTATCAACCTGTACCGCGCGGACCTGCCATTGCAGGAGTGGGTACGTCGCTTCGGCGGCGGTTGGGCCGATGAGCACCTGGAGGCCTATGGCAAACTCACCGGGGACTCGTTGATGCAGGCCGGCTTTCTCGCCAACGAGAACAAGCCTGTATTGAAAAGTCATGATCGCTTTGGCAACCGGATCGATGTGGTTGAATTTCATCCCGCCTACCATGAGCTGATGACCGCAGGCATCGCCCAGGGCATAACATCTGCGCCCTGGGCGAACTCCAGGCCAGGCGCGCATGTCGCTCGGGCGGCGAGCATGTACCTGCACAACCAGATTGAATCAGGCACCTGCTGCCCGATGACCATGACTTACGCGTGTATCCCGAGCCTGCGCATGCAGCCAGATCTGGCCGAGACGTGGCTGCCCAAGATCCTCTCGGGCCAGTACGATCCGCGCAATCTGCCGATAGGGCAGAAGACGGGCGCGACCATAGGTATGGCGATGACCGAGAAGCAGGGCGGCACTGATCTACGCGCCAACACCACCCGCGCGCAGCCCATTGGCGCCGGCGGACCAGGCCAGGCATACGAACTGGTCGGCCATAAATGGTTCTGTTCAGCGCCGATGTGCGACGCATTCCTGACCCTGGCGCAGACCAAAAAAGGCTTGAGCTGCTTTCTGCTGCCCCGCCACCGGCCTGACGGTAGCCGCAATCAGTTTTACATCCAGCGCCTGAAAAACAAGCTCGGCAACTGGGCCAATGCCTCGAGCGAAGTGGAGTACCGTGGTGCGTTGGCCTGGATGGTTGGCGAAGAAGGCCGCGGCATCCCGACCATTATCGAGATGGTCTCGCTGACCCGCTTTGATTGCATGATCGGCTCCAGCTCGCTGATGCGCCAGGCCCTGACCCAGGCTACACACCACTGCGCATACCGCGCAGTAGGCGGCCGCCCGCTGGCCGAGCAACCATTGATGCAGAACGTGCTGGCTGATCTTGCCCTGGAGAGCGAAGCCGCGCTGGCACTGACCATGCGCATGGGCAAGGCAATCGACAGCGGCAGCGACGAACACGAGAAAAAATTCGCCCGGCTGGTCACCGCAATAGGCAAATACTGGATATGCAAACGCGCGCCGGGAATGATCAATGAGGCCCAGGAATGCCTCGGCGGCGCCGGTTACGTGGAGGAAAACATCATGCCGCGGCTGTACCGCGAAGCGCCGGTAAATTCGATATGGGAAGGCTCGGGCAATGTGCAATGCCTGGACGTGCTGCGCGCCTTGTCAAAGGAGCCGGGCGTTCTGGAGGTGCTGTTCAGCGAACTGGGAGACGGTCACGGCGATGCTCACCTGACCCGCCATATCCAGCAGATAAAGGCGGATTTTGGCGATACCGATGACATCCAGTACCGCGCCCGGCAGCTGACCGAAGACGTGGCCGTAGCGTTACAGGCCAAACTACTGCTTGAGGCGGGCAATGCAACAGTGTCCGACGCCTTTATCGCCAGCCGTATAGCCGGGCACGGCCGCGCCTTCGGCACCCTACCGCGCGGTACCGATGTCGCGGCCCTGGTGGCACGCGCAACGCCGGCGGGTTGATTTTCTGGCGTTGATTTCAACTTCCTCGGCCGAGATGGAACTCGGCCACTCCCGGAATTCGGCTCGACACATCTACCGGCCCGCACTAGCATCACCTGTTCACCCACTGTCAGATTTGCCTATGCCTGCCAAACACCCTCGACGCCCTACCCCCCCAATTTCTGGCAAGTCGACAACCCCGCGCCGCAAGCCCGCACCGCGGCCGGCCGTCTGCCTGCTTGTGGCACTGAACAAGCCGTTTGATGTACTAACCCAGTTCACCGATGGACAAGGCCGCCGGACACTCAAGGATTTTGTCGACGTGCCAGGTATCTACCCGGCTGGCCGCCTGGATCGCGACAGCGAAGGTCTGTTACTGCTGACAAACGACGGGCATTTACAGGCACGCATAACCGACCCGAAACACAAACTGGCGAAAACCTACTGGGTGCAGGTCGACGGAGTACCTACCGAAATCCAACTGCAGGCGCTGCGTCATGGCGTTACCCTGAAGGACGGCCCCACCTTGCCTGCCGATGTGGAGCAGATTGCCGAGCCTGAGCTATGGCCACGGGACCCACCGGTGCGCTACCGGGCCAATATCCCTACCAGTTGGCTGAGCGTTACCATACGTGAGGGCCGCAACCGGCAGGTGCGCCGCATGACTGCAGCGGTCGGCTTGCCGACGCTGCGCCTGGTTCGGGTACGAATTGGCGACTGGACTTTGGGGGATCTGCAGCCGGGTCAGTGGCGGGAACTGAACGCGGCTGCCAATAACTGTCAGGCATAGCTATTACGCTGCCGACCTGCCTGTCGAGACGAGACTCGCGGTTACCTAGTAGCGCAGTCCGACTGTCCGGAATAGCGCGCCAACCAGCCAGATCGGACCAATCAGCAGAAACTGCAGATCCTTGAAAAAGGATGGTTTTTTACCTTCCAGGTGATGGCCGATGAACTGACCGATCCAGGCCAGCACAAAAATCGCGACGCAGGGCCAGAAAACAACGGTCATGTTCCAGAGAGTCAGCAGCATGAGCAGGCTGACCACCAGCATCACAGCCGCTATCCGCCAGGACAACATCGTATAGAAGGCCATGGCAGCGGCCACCGCTATTACCGACACCCAAGGATCAATTGCCCAGAGGATGCCCAGAACACTGAAGGTTATCAATGGCACACAGATCCAGTGCAGCAGCTTGTTGACCGCGTTTTGATGACTTTCTCCGTACTGATCGAACCACTGATCTATCGCACGCATGCTCTACTCCAATTATTTTTGTAGGTTGTCAGTTGAGAATTCGCCCACAGGCCATGGCGGCCCAAGATACGTCCGGTGATAATTACCGGCCGCAAAGCACTGCTGCTCCCCTGCCGACACCCAACGCATGATGGTAAGCTTAGCCCATGAAAACACTACTCCCTTTTCGCCCCGTGGTTCTCTGTCTTTCCGGTCATGATCCGTCCGGCGGAGCCGGCCTGCAGGCCGATATCGAGGCATTGATAGCCCAGGGCTGTCATGCAGCGCCAACAATAACAGCACTGACCGTACAGAACACCGTGAATGTCAGCGACTTCCGCGTGCTAGACCGCGAATGGGTGCTGGCTCAGGCCAACGCGGTGCTGAATGACATGCCCGTGTCGGCGGTAAAGCTCGGCATGCTGGGCAACCTGACCATGGTCGAGACCATCATCGAGTTGCTGCAGGATCACCCTGAACTCCCGCTGGTATGCGATCCGGTGCTGCGCGCAGGGGGCGGTGGCTCGTTGGGCAAGGACGACGTCGCCCTGGCCCTGCGGGAAAATCTGCTGCCTATTGCTCTGATTGCCACACCCAATCTGCCCGAGGCGCGCATTCTGGCCGAGCTGCCCGAAGGCACTGCCGATGAATGCGCCGCCCGGCTGCTGCCTTACTGTCGTAACCTGCTGATTACCGGCGGCCATGGCGATGAGAGCGAAATTCACAACCGCTTGTATTGCCGGGACGGCAGTCAGCACACCTTTACCTGCCAGCGCCTGCCAGGCAATTACCACGGATCCGGCTGCACCCTGGCCAGCGCCCTGGCCGGCCGCCTGGCGCTCGGGGAGGAGCTGGTCAGCGCAGTACGCTCGGCGCTGGACTATACCTGGCGGACTCTGCGTGATGCCGAGCAGCCCGGCCTGGGTCAGTACGTGCCCCGGCGGCTACCGCTGGATTTCTGTTCATGAGTGAACAGCTCCACGGTCTGTATGCGATCACCGACAGTCATCTGCTCACCCAGGGCCGACTCTTGCCCTGGGTAGACGCTGCCCTCGCAGGTGGCGCGCGGATACTGCAATACCGGGACAAGTCAGACGATCCGGCTCGCCGGCTCGACGAGGCCAGGCAGCTCAAGGGCCTGTGCGAATATTATGGGGCAACACTGATCATCAATGATGATCTGCCGCTGGCTGCTGAATTGGGTGTGGGCCTGCATCTGGGTCGTGATGACGGATGCCTGCGCGAAGCCCGTGCACAACTCGGCAATAACGCAATCATTGGCGCAACCTGCCACGCCGACCTGATGTTTGCCGAACAGGCCCAGGCCGCCGGTGCCAGCTACATCGCCTTCGGCCGCTTTTTCCAGTCCGTTACCAAACCCGGTACGCCCCAGGCGACGCCGGTGCTGCTGGAGCAGGCTCGTCAGCGATTCAGCCTGCCCATAGTGGCCATCGGCGGTATCACGCTGCATAACGCCCCGCAGCTTATTGGCGCCGGCGCCAACATGCTCGCCGTGGTCAATGGCCTGTTCGGCGCGCCCAGTGCTGTCGAAGTCGAGCGTCGTGCCCGCGGTTTTACCGAACTCTTCCAGTCAACATTTTGAAGGAACCCTCCATGTCCCGCTCCGAAACCCTCTTTGCCAACGCCCAGAAACACATACCTGGCGGCGTGAACTCGCCGGTACGCGCCTTCAAAAGCGTCGGCGGCACGCCGCTTTTCTTCAAGCATGCCGAGGGTGCTTACGTAGTAGACGAGGACGACAAGCGCTACGTCGACTATGTCGGTTCCTGGGGACCGATGATTCTCGGTCATGCCCACCCGGCGGTGCTGGATGCAGTTCGCGAGCAGCTGCAGCATGGCCTGTCCTTTGGCGCGCCGACGGCAATGGAAACCGAGATGGCCGATCTGGTCTGCAGCCTGGTCCCCTCCATGGAGATGGTACGCATGACCAGCTCGGGCACCGAAGCCACCATGAGCGCCATCCGGCTTGCCCGCGGCTATACCGGTCGCGACAACATCATCAAGTTCGAGGGCTGCTACCACGGGCACTCCGACAGCCTGCTGGTCAAGGCCGGTTCAGGCGCTCTTACCCAGGGCGTGCCCAGTTCGGCTGGCGTTCCTGCCGATTTTGCCAAGCACACCCTGACACTGCCATTCAATGACATCGGCGCCGTCGAGACCATGCTCACGGAATTGGGCAGCAGCGTAGCCTGCATTATCGTCGAGCCAGTGGCCGGCAACATGAACTGCGTGCCACCGGTGCCGGGCTTTCTGGAGGGCTTGCGCCAGCTCTGTGATCAGCATGGTGTGGTGTTGATATTCGATGAGGTAATGACCGGTTTTCGCGTGGCCCTCGGCGGCGCCCAGGCGCACTATGGCGTCACACCGGACATCACCACCTTCGGCAAGATTATCGGTGGTGGGATGCCCGTAGGCTGCTTCGGCGGCAAGCGCGACATCATGGAGGTGATCGCTCCCATGGGGCCGGTTTATCAGGCCGGCACCCTGTCAGGTAATCCGCTGGCCATGGCCGCCGGCCTGACCACGCTGAAACTGCTCAAGCGCCCCGGCTTCCACGCCGAGCTGAGCGACTACACAGCACGGATGCTCGCAGGGCTGCAGGAGCGGGCCGACGCGGCGTCAATACCCTTTGTTACCACCCAGGCAGGTGGCATGTTTGGCCTGTATTTCTCCGGAGCCGATGACATTCTGACCTTTGATGATGTGATGGCAGGCGATGTGGAACGCTTCAAGCGCTTTTTCCATCTGATGCTCGCTGGCGGCGTTTACCTGGCGCCCAGTGCGTTCGAAGCTGGCTTCACTTCCATTGCCCACGGCGAAACCGAGCTCAAACTCACGCTGGATGCGGCAGAAAAGGCCTTTGCCGCCCTATGACTGCCATCGTCTATGTGCTGCTTGGAGCAAGTGCGCTGGGACTCTGCGTGTGGCTTTGGCGCCATAGAGTTGGCCGACGCGAAGGCGCACGGGGCGCCATAACCGCCGGCCTGGTCGCTCTGGTGCTGGTTGCCAGTAGCGCCCTGCCCCTGGCGTTTGTGCAATGGGACATGGTTGGCAAGAGCGTCGAGCATGCCCAACGCATCATGGGGCTTGCGGCGCAACATATGAGCCTGCCCCTGCTGGGGTTTGCGTGCCTCTATCTGGCCAGCGGCTGGCGCTGGCAGCCGGTGATATGGAGCCGCATCATTCTGGGCATTCTCGCTTTCTACGAGCTGTCGCGGTACCTGGAGTGGCAGACGGGCTACCTCTGGCTGCTGACTCTGATCGGCGCAGTGGGGCTGGCTGCAAGCGGCTTACTCAACATCGGCAGGGACCGCAGGGTGGGCATTCTCTGTCTGGCTGCCATCGTTTGCCTGCTGGCGCCGACGCTGATCAGCGGACTTACCGGCCAACTGCCGTTGCTGAGCCTGCTGGATGCCTCGAGCCACGCCAGCTGGTTGATACCCGGCTTCATAGCCGCCGGAATGGCGGTTGGCGTGCTTGCCGAACAGGCGCACAATGATAGCCAGAATCAACCCGAACACGAGACACCTTCAGAGTCATGATCATTCCCATGCGCAAACCCTTTCTGTTCCTCTGCCTGGTGACTGGAATTACCAGCACGACGGTGTACGCGCAGGAGCAGGACGGCAATCCCCTGCTGGTCAGTACCGAGGAAAGGTGTGCCTTCAACCGGGTGGATGATGAGAGCCTGGAGCTGGCACTGGAGGCCTGCCGCAGCGCCGCAGAAAATGGCGACCTGCAGGCACAATATGAAATGGGGGAGTTCTTTTACCAGGGTGAACGGGTCGAGCGCGACATCGAAAAGGCCCTAGAGTGGTTCGAGCGGGCCTCAATTCAAGGGCACCCCCGCGCGCAGTACCAATTGGGGCTCATGCACTACCAGGGAGAAGGCGTTACCCGTAATCTGCCCCAGGCGTACATCATTCTGAAAATGTCGGCAGTCAACGGCGAGGAAGCGGCCATGGATGCCAGCGACCGGATAGCACTGCAGATGAACGAGAACGAGCTTTCAGTAGCCACCCATGTACTGGGTACGCTGTTCCGCGATTATCTGACCCAACTCCGCGAAGAACAGCTGCAGCAACTGCAGAATCAGCAGCCAGGTCCGATCGGCCCCTCAGTCCCCGCCGTTGAGTCCCCTGATCCTTGATGCTTGATCAGTTTTGCGGAGGCATCGGGAAGCTCATGACGTTACCACCGCCTTTGGCTTCACTGATCTTGGCCTGACCGATTCGCTCAACTTCATCTATGCGCACAATCGACTGCAGGGGGATAAAACTGCGCTCCACACCCTCGAACTGGGTCTTGAGCTTTTCTTCCGCAGGATCAACCAGCAACTGGGAACGCTCACCGAAGAGCAATTCCTCTATTTCCAGGAATCCCCAGAGATCGCTCTGGAATATGTTGCGCGCATACAACTCGTACACCTGCCCCTGATTGAGGAAGATCACGCGAAAAATCGGTTGTTTGTCTTTGCTCATAGCTGAACTGTAAGAACCTGTGGCAAGCGAGCCGGACCAGTGCATCCGACGGGCGCGGATGATACCACAGCGCAGGACATCGGCTTCCTCATCAGTGTATAATTTCGCTTTTGACGAGGCTACGCCCAGCGCATCCCATGGCCAAGAAACTCTTTATTCAGACCCACGGCTGCCAGATGAACGAGTATGACAGCTCGCGCATGGCCGACCTGCTTGGTGAAAACCAGGCGATGGAAATGACCGATCGCCCGGATGAAGCCGATATCATCCTGCTCAATACCTGTTCGATTCGTGAGAAAGCCCAGGAAAAGGTTTTTTCCGAATTGGGCCGTTGGCGACCACTGAAGGAAAAGAATCCTGACCTGATCATCGGCGTCGGCGGCTGCGTGGCCAGCCAGGAAGGCTCGGCCATTCGCGACCGCGCACCCTACGTGGATGTGGTTTTTGGCCCGCAGACGCTGCACCGGCTGCCGGAAATGATCAACGCCGCACGCACTACAAACAAGCCGCAGGTTGATGTGTCTTTCCCGGAAATCGAGAAATTCGACCGTCTGCCCGAACCCCGCGTTGACGGCCCTACTGCGTTCGTCTCGATCATGGAAGGCTGCAGCAAATACTGCAGCTTCTGTGTGGTGCCCTACACCCGAGGCGAAGAAGTCAGCCGCCCCTTCGATGACGTGCTCGCAGAGTGCATACATCTTGCCGAAAACGGCGTGCGTGAAATCACCCTGTTGGGCCAGAACGTCAATGGCTATCGCGGTCAGACCCATGAAGGCACGATAGCCGACCTGGCCGACCTGATTCGCGTGATCGCCGAGATCGACGGCATCGACCGTATCCGCTACACCACGTCGCATCCGCTGGAGTTTTCCGACAGCCTGATTCGCGCCCATGCCGAAGTGCCGGAACTGGTCAAGTACCTCCACCTGCCAGTCCAGTCCGGCTCAGACAGGGTGCTGGCTGGCATGAAGCGCAATCACACTGCCCTGGAATACAAATCGCGGGTGCGCAAGTTGCGTGCGGCGGTGCCGGACATGATTCTGAGCTCGGACTTCATCATCGGCTTCCCCGGCGAGACCGAAAAGGATTTCGAGCAGACGATGAAGCTGGTAGAGGACGTCGGATTCGATTTCTCCTACTCCTTTATCTACAGCGCCCGACCCGGCACACCGGCCTCTGACCTGCCCGACACAACGCCTGTCGAGGTCAAGAAGCAGCGTCTGCAAATTCTGCAGAATCGTCTGAATCAGCAGGGATTCGACAACAGTCGTCGCATGATCGGCACGGTGCAGCGCATTCTGGTCAGTGATTACTCTAAGAAGGACCCAGGCATGCTCCAGGGCCGGACCGAGCACAACCGTATCGTCAACTTCCGCTGCGACAATCCGCGCCTGATAGGACAGTTCGTGGACGTGGTTATCGATGAGGCTCTGCCGCATTCCCTGCGTGGCACGCTGATGGCCGAGACCGTCCACTGAACCGTCCATTCAAACACGCCCGCAAGCCCTTCCGGAACGCGCACCCGCGGTGCGCGCAGACCGCTGATCGCGGCATCTTTGCATCGCGCCTCTGGCGCGCTATGCTGTGATTTCCCGACTATTACGAGGTTACTGACAGATTATTTTGAACGCTCCCCTGCACATCCATCGTTTCAGCATCGAACCCGTCGACCCCCGCCGCCTGGCCAGCCTGTGCGGCCAGTTCGATGAACATCTTCTGCTCATCGAGCAGCGCCTGGGTCTTGAGGTTCGTAATCGCGGCAATCAATTCGAGCTGATTGGCGAGGCCGAACTGGCCCGCTCGGCTGAAGCAGTGCTGCGCCAGCTGTACCGGGAAACCCGTGACCAGGCCGAACTGGCTCCCGATACGGTTCACCTGTTTCTACAGGAATCCGGGCTGGAGAATCTCAGCGAGACTCTCTACAACGGCGCAGGGAATGCACCTGTAGTTTTGCGCACCCGACGCATGGCGATTCAGCCGCGCGGGCCGAACCAGCAAAGCTACGTGCGTTCAATTCAGGAATACGACATCAATTTCGGCATTGGTCCGGCCGGCACCGGCAAGACCTATCTTGCCGTTGCCTGCGCGGTTGATGCGCTGGAGCGGGAACAGGTGCGGCGCATCCTGCTGGTCCGTCCCGCGGTCGAGGCCGGCGAGAAACTCGGTTTTCTGCCGGGGGATCTGGCACAGAAGATCGACCCTTACCTGCGCCCGCTGTATGACGCGCTCTACGAGATGCTCGGGTTCGAGAACGTGGCCAAGCTGATCGAAAAGCAGGTAATCGAAGTCGCTCCCCTGGCTTACATGCGTGGCCGCACCCTGAATAACAGCTTTATTATTCTGGATGAAAGCCAGAACACCACGCTGGAGCAGATGAAGATGTTCCTGACGCGCATCGGCTTTGGTTCCACCGCGGTAATAACTGGTGACGTGACCCAGGTCGACCTGCCCCGCGGTACCAAGTCGGGCCTGTCACACGTTGTTGATGTCCTCAAAGACGTGAAAGGTATCGGCTTCACCCACTTCAAATCCAAGGACGTGGTGCGCCACCCGCTGGTGCAGCGCATTGTCGAGGCCTACGACCGCTTCGAGTTGCGTCAGGAAGGCGAGCGCAAGGAACGCAGTAATGAGTCCTGATCCGGCACCCCTCGAACTGGATATACAGCGCGCCAGCACTGCTGCCGAGCTGCCCGACGACGAGAGCTTCAGGCACTGGGCCGGGCTCGCCCTCTCGGACCGACCCGGCCACGAACTGACTATTCGCCTGGTCGACGAGGAAGAAAGCCAGACTCTCAACCGGGAATACCGGCACAAGGACTATCCGACCAATGTGCTGTCCTTTCCTGCCGACCTGCCACCCGAGCTGAATATACCGTTGCTGGGCGATCTGGTGATCTGCGCTCCTGTTGTGGCGCGCGAAGCCGAGGAGCAGGAAAAGCCGTTGCAGGCACACTGGGCCCACATGGTCATTCACGGCTGCCTGCATCTGATTGGCTACGACCATATGGAAGATGCACAAGCCGATGAAATGGAATCGCTGGAGCGCCAGCTGCTGGCGCAATTGGGTATTGCCGACCCGTATTTGAGCGAATCCCTGTAACACAATACCTATTACAACTGTTTCCAAACGCTATACACATTTCCACAACGAGTAGAAAGGAACCATGAGCGAAGATCGATCGACCAACGGACACAAGACCTGGCTGGACAAACTGGTCCAGGCTTTTGTCCATGAACCCAAGAACCGCCAGGAACTGCTGGAACTGTTGCGCGAAGCGCATGCCAACGAAGTACTGGATATCGAGGCACTGTCGATTATCGAGGGCGCGCTGCAGGTCTCCGACATGCAGGTACGCGACATCATGATCCCACGCTCGCAGATGATCACCATCCGCTCGAGCCAGTCACCCCGCGAGTTTCTGCCTGAAGTGATCGAGGCGGCCCACTCGCGGTTCCCGGTCACCGGCGACAGCCTGGATGATGTGCTGGGTATTCTCCTCGCCAAGGACCTGCTGCCCCTGCTGCTAGAGGAAAACACCGAGCGTTTCAACATCAAGGAAATCCTCCGTCCGGCCACCTGCGTGCCCGAGTCCAAACGCTTGAACGTGCTCCTCAAGGAGTTTCGTGCCACGCGCAATCACATGGCTATCGTGATTGACGAGTACGGCGGCGTTTCCGGCCTGGTGACCATCGAGGACGTGCTTGAGCAGATTGTCGGTGACATCGAAGACGAGCACGACATAGACGAAGACAGCCAGATCAAGCCGCTGCATAGCGGTGATTTCCTGGTTAAGGGGCTGACTCCGATCGAAGACTTCAACGAGCATTTCGGCACCGAGTTCCCGGATGAGGAATTCGATACCGTGGGCGGCCTGGTAATGAATGCATTTGGTCATTTGCCAAGACGCAACGAGGTCGTCGAGCTGGACGGGTTCCGCGTGCGCGTGCTCAATTCAGACAGCCGCCGGGTGCACCTGCTGCGGGTAACCGTCGTCGAATCCTGAGAATGCCATGCCCCTGCTGAACACCCTACTCAACTGGCTGCGCGCGCCCGGCTGGCCGGGCCATCTGTTGGCTCTGCTGGCAGGCGCGCTGAGTACCCTTGCGCTCAGCCCTTTCGGGCTGTGGCCGCTGGGTCTGCTCTCGGTCGCCTTGCTGTTCCAGGGGCTCCAACAATTACAACCCGGTCAGGCAGCACTGCGCGGCTGGTTCTGGGGTCTGGGTCTGTTCGCCAGCGGCGTATCCTGGGTATATATCAGCATCCATGTGCATGGCTATGCTTCGCCGATTCTCGCCGGACTGCTGACCGCCGGCTTTGTCGCCGGTCTGGCCCTGGTGATCGCGCTGATGGCATGGCTATGGGCCCGCTGGTTGCGGCCCACAGGCAATCCCTGGCTGGCCTGCTGGGGATTTGCTGCGCTCTGGGTGCTGCAGGAGGTTTTCCGCGGCTGGTTTCTCACTGGTTTTCCCTGGCTCTACCACGGATATGGGCATACCGACACCTGGCTGGCAGGTTGGGCGCCGCTAGGCGGCGTCTGGCTGTTGAGCTTTCTGAGCGTTTTGTCCGCCTGCCTGCTGAGCGAGCCGGGCCTGTGGCGGAGTATCCGGTCAGCCAGCACGGGCACTGCCCTGTTGCTGGTCATCTGGCTGGGCGGTATGGGCCTTTCCACACTGGAATGGACGCAACCTACCGGCTCGCCGTTGTCAGTTGCACTGATTCAGGCGGACATCCCCCAGTCACGCAAATGGGATCCGGATCACATTGACCAGACCCTGACACTCTATCGCGATCTGAGCATCGCCCTGGCGCCTGTTGATCTGATCCTGTGGCCCGAGACCGCCGTTCCGGTTCTGCAGAGCCAGGCGCTGGCCTTTACCAACGGCATGGCCGCGCGCCTTGCGGAACAGGGCACCACACTGATTACCGGCATCCCGGTGGATGAGTACGACAATGATGTACTACAGATCTATAATGGCATCATGGTTGCGGGTCAGCAGGATGAGCAATACCTGAAACACAAACTGGTCCCCTTCGGCGAATATGTTCCACTGGAGGAGGTCCTGCGCGGTTTGATCGCCTTCTTCGACCTGCCCATGTCGAGCTTTACCCGCGGACCTGCCGTTCAGCAGCCACTAAAAGCCGCCGGATACCGACTCGCGCCCTTCATCTGTTATGAAGCGGTATACCCGCATTTTGCCGCACGCCTGGCAGCGCAAAGCGAGCTGCTCATTACCATCAGCAATGATAGCTGGTTTGGTCGTTCGATCGGCCCCCTGCAGCACCTGCAGATGGCGCGCATGAGGGCAATGGAAAGCGGCCGCTGGATGATCCGCGGCACCAACAACGGGGTGACCGCGCTGATTGATCATCGGGGCAGAATTACCCAGCGCATACCGCAGTTCGAGCAGGCGGTACTGACTGGCGAAGTGCAGCCCCGCACAGGGCTGACGCCCTATTTGCACTGGCCAGACTGGCCATTATGGCTAGTGGTGCTGGCCTGTCTCGCAGGCTGCGCGGTAAAGCGCCAGCGAGCTCGCAGAATTGCCCCCGCCACCAGGAAGTGAAACGCCGCTCTCCAGTGCCTGCAGAATACGCCAGAGCAGCCGTTGATCCTCCTGTGTCAGGCCGTTGAGCTCCAGCTCCGTCAGAGCCGGAGGGTTTCCCTCCATCCACTGGCGCGTGCGCGCCATATCCATTGCCTGATCCAGACGACGCAACAGTCGTCCGTAGGAGGAATCCCGGCTCCGCTCGTGCGATTCGGGTACCGTCCCTTTCATGAAACTCGTCTCCTCTGGTGTAGGCCTGCGTTGAAAATCCGCTCGCCAGATAACCTGAGCATAGTTGCCTTGAGCCGCTACGCAGGTCCGCGGCGACGAATGGCATGGGCTACCTGCTTGCAGCCCGGTGGTGTATCCTGCGCTATTGATTTATGCAGCGGCCTGTCCAGCATCGATTGACTGCTCCAAGGGCGTCTCCGGGATCACCGCAGACCCGCGCTGCATGACTACCTTTTCCGCCAGACGAGCCCAGACCGTTCACATGCAAGAACAGTATTCTCCCCGCGATATAGAAAGCACAGCCCAGACAGAATGGACCCGCAACGAAGTCTTCAAGGTAACCGAGACTCCGGACCAGAACACCTTCTACTGCCTGTCCATGTTCCCCTACCCCAGCGGCAAGCTGCACATGGGGCACGTGCGCAATTACACCATCGGCGACGTGATCAGCCGCTACCATCGCATGCAGGGCCGCAACGTGCTGCAACCCATGGGGTGGGACGCGTTCGGCATGCCTGCGGAAAATGCGGCAATGAACAACAACGTAGCGCCGGCCAAGTGGACCTACGACAACATCGACTACATGCGCACCCAGCTGAAAAGCCTGGGGTTGGCGATGGACTGGTCGCGGGAATTTGCCACCTGTACGCCACAGTATTATCGCTGGGAGCAGTGGCTGTTTACCCGGCTGTTCGAGAAGGGCGTTATCTATCGCAAGAACGGCACCGTCAACTGGGATCCGATCGACCAGACTGTTCTGGCCAACGAGCAGGTTATCGACGGCCGGGGCTGGCGCAGCGGCGCGTTGATCGAGAAACGCGAAATACCGATGTATTATTTCCGTATAACCGACTACGCGGAAGAACTGCTGACTTCCCTGGACGGCCTGACCGGCTGGCCTGAGCAAGTCAAGACCATGCAACGTAACTGGATTGGCAAGTCGGTAGGTATGGAAGTGCACTTCCCCTACGACCAGGCAAGTATTGGCGAGAACGGCAAGCTCAAGGTCTTCACCACCCGCCCTGACACCTTGATGGGTGTGACCTATATGGCAGTTGCAGCGGAACATCCGCTGGCCACCATCGCTGCCAAAGGTAACCCACAACTGCAAAGCTTTATCGATGAATGCAAGCGTGGCGGCGTGGCTGAAGCCGATATCGCCACCCAGGAAAAAAAGGGTATGCCGACGTCCCTGTTCGTCGAGCACCCCCTGACCGGCGAAAAGCTGCCGGTGTGGGTCGCCAATTACGTGCTGATGACCTATGGCGAGGGTGCCGTCATGGCCGTGCCTGCCCACGATGAACGCGACTTCCATTTTGCCAACCAGTACGGGCTACCCATCAAACCGGTTGTGCGCACCAGCGCTGGGGATGAAACGCCGGAACCATGGCAGGATGCCTATGGCGAGAAGGGTGAACTGATCAACTCAGAAGAGTTCGATGGGCTCGACTTTGCCAGTGCCTTGGAAGCCATCGGTGAGGTGCTGTCACAGAAAGACCTGGGCGCACCACGCACTCAATATCGTCTGCGTGACTGGGGTATCAGCCGTCAACGCTATTGGGGCTGCCCGATCCCGATCATCCACTGCGACACCTGCGGAGATGTGCCGGTACCCGAGAACCAGTTGCCCGTCATACTGCCCGAAGATGTAGTGCCCGACGGCAATGGCAGCCCCCTTGCCCGCATGCCCGAATTCTACGAATGCAGCTGCCCTACCTGCGGCGCACCGGCCAAGCGTGAAACCGACACCATGGACACCTTTGTCGAAAGCTCCTGGTATTTCGCCCGCTACGCCTCACCGCACTTTGAACAGGGCATGGTCGATCCCGCCGCTGCGAACTACTGGCTGCCGGTCGATCAGTACATCGGGGGCATCGAGCACGCCATTTTGCACCTGCTCTACGCCCGCTTCTTCCATAAACTGATGCGCGATGAAGGCTTGCTCGACTCCGATGAGCCGTTCAAGAACCTGTTGACCCAGGGCATGGTAATTGCCGAAACCTACTACCGTCTGGCCGAAAACGGCTCCAAGGTCTGGTTCAACCCAGCGGACGTTCAAGTCGAACGTGACGCCAAGGGCAAGATCGTCGCGGCCCGCCTGGCCAGTGACGGACAACCGGTGGAAATTGGCGGCGTCGAGAAGATGTCGAAATCCAAGAACAACGGCGTTGACCCGCAATCGATGATCGATCAGTACGGTGCCGACACCTGTCGTCTGTTCATGATGTTCGCCTCGCCGCCGGATATGAGTCTGGAATGGTCGGATACCGGAGTCGAGGGTGCGCATCGATTCCTGCGCCGGGTCTGGCGTCTGGCGCATCAACACGTTACTGCAGGGCCAACGCATAAGCTGGACAAGACGCGCCTGGATGATGACCAGAAAGCCGTGCGCCGTGCGATTCATCTGGCGATCCGTCAGGCAAGCCAGGATATCGGCCAGAATCACAAGTTCAATACCGCGATCGCCGCCATCATGACCCTGATGAATGTGCTGGAGAAAGCGCCGCAGGCCAGCAATCAGGATCGCGCCCTGCTGCAGGAAGGCCTTGAGGCGGTCGTGCTGCTGTTAGCGCCGATTACCCCGCACATCAGCCATGGTCTCTGGCATGCACTTGGCCACGAGGATCTGGCAGTACAGGCACAATGGCCGGTGCTGGATGAGTCCGCTCTGGTCCAGGACACCCTGCAACTGGTGATTCAGGTGAACGGCAAGCTGCGCGGGCATATCGAAGTCGAAGCCGCGGCAACGCGGGAAACAATAGAAGCAATCGCGCGCGCCAATGAAAACGTCCTGCGCTTTACCGAAGGCCTGACCATCCGCAAGGTGATTGTGGTGCCCGGTAAGCTGGTCAATATTGTCGCCAACTGACATGCAACGGAGAGCCAACATGTTAACGAACCATCATCGCCAGTTGCTTGGCTGCATGCTGATAGCCCTGAGTCTCGCGCTCAGTGGTTGTGGGTTCCACCTACGCGGTACTGGCGTGGATAACGTCCAACTCGAGGAGCTGCAGCTAAGCGCGCGCAACAGCTACGGCCAGCTGTATCGCAATATCCGCCAGGCACTGCAAATCGATGGCGTGGAAATAACCCAAACCGCTCCCTATCATCTGCAACTGCTCGAAGAGCGTGAGGACAAGACTGCCGTCAGCTATACGAGCCGTGCTACACCAGCCGAATTCGAGCTGGAGACCAGTCTCACTTTCCAGATCAGCGACGAGCGTGGCCGGGCTCTGGTAGGCCCGGCAACACTCAAATCCCAGCGACTCTTTGTCAACGATAGCGATAACCTGACCGGTACCAGCGAGGAAGAAGATCTGCTGCGCCGCGAGATGCGCAATGATCTTACCCGGCAGTTGCTGTTTCGCCTGTCCAGCCTGAGCGAAAGCGAGCTCTCGGCCCGCGAGCAGGCGCTTGACAGCCAACAGACGCCCTGAGGCCGGATGAAACTCAACGCTGGCCAGTTGGCGCGCCAACTCAAGGAAAGCCTGGCCCCGGTGTATGCAATCAGCAGCGACGAACCGCTGCTTGCCGGTGAAGCGGCCGACCAGGTCCGGGCTGCGTGCCGGCGCGATGGCAGTGAGGAACGGCTGGTCTTCCATGTGGACCGCTCCTTCGACTGGGGCCAGCTACATGACACCAGCCACAGCCTGTCACTCTTTGCTCAAAAACGCCTTGTCGAGCTGCGCATACCGGGCGGCAAACCCGGGGATGAGGGCGCCAAGGCAATACTGGCCTGGCTCGACAGCCCACCGCCTGACACCACATTACTGATCAGCCTGCCCAAACTCGATGGCAGTACCCAGCGCACCAAGTGGGCCAAGGCACTGACCGAGCATGCCAACAGCCGCTTTCTCCAGATATGGCCAGTGGATGCCCAGCAATTGCCCGGCTGGATGCGCGAGCGGCTGGCTGCCGAGGGTATTACGCCCAGTGCAGAAGCACTCGATCTGCTGAGTACCAGGGTCGAGGGCAATCTGCTCGCAGCCGAGCAGGAAATCCAGAAACTCAAACTGTACTGTGACGCCGGTCATCTCGATCTGGAGACGGTCCAGAAGGTAGTTGCCGACAGCGCCCGTTTCGATGTGTTTTCGCTGGTCGATGCCATGCTGCTGGGCCAGGCCGCACAAGCGCTCAGAATTCTGCAGGGCTTACGCGGTGAAGGGGTCGAAGCCCCCATAATACTCTGGGCACTGGCCCGGGAGATCCGTAGCCTGGCCAGCATGGCCCATGGACTCAAACAGCAGATCCCCCTCGACCGGGTCTTCGCCAGCCAACGCCCGCCGGTCTGGGACAAACGCAAGCCTGTGTTGGGCCAAGCGCTGCAGCGGCATTCCGCGACCGCCTGGGATCAGTGGCTGCAGGCGGCGCAACAGATTGATGAACAGATAAAGGGGCAACAGCCCGGCTCCGCCTGGGATGGTCTCAGCGCCATGGTGCTGGCTGTCGCCGGGGTCCGGTTAACCCTGACTGCACCCGCTCCACACTAATATCCGCAGGACCTACCCATGCTGTTCAGGCGCCTTCTGCCGTTTCTTCAGGAAAACCCCTCCCTGGCTCTATTTGCGCTGCTCGCTACGGCCTCTTCGGGGTTCGGCCAGACGTTCCTGCTCGGCCTTTTCGGCGATCAATTGCGCAACGCTTTCGGCCTTTCTCATTCACTTTACGGACTGACCTATAGCCTCGCCACCCTGTGCTCGGCCGCGCTGCTGCTGCGGTTCGGCTCCCTGCTCGATCACTGGTCGCTGCGCCGGGTCACACTGATGGCCATCCTGGTACTCAGCGCTGGCTGTTTGATGCTGGGCCTGGCCGGGTACCTGTGGATGCTGGCGCTCGGGTTTCTTCTAGTGCGGTTTGGCGGTCAGGCCATGCTCTCGCATATAGGCATGACCACGGCCGGACGTTATTTCAGTCTTAATCGAGGCAAGGTAGTGGCTTTCAGCGCCAGCGGTTTTCCCTTGTCAGAGGCGGTGTTACCGCTGCTGATCTCGGCACTGGTGGTAGCTGTTGGCTGGCGTGGAAGCTGGATCGCCTCGGCGGTTATCCTGCTCATCGTACTATTGCCCCTGATGCTCTGGCTAAGCCGTAATGCCAGTCATCCACAGGCAAGCGGTGATCACGCCGAGCATACCCTGACTGGTTGGACCCGTGCTGAGGTGCTGCGCGACCGCGGATTCTATCTGCTTTTACCTGCCTCGATAGCAGTCCCGTTTATCGTCACGGCATTGTTCTTCCACCAGGGGGCGATCACAACGCTCCGTGGCTGGAGCTTGGAAGACTTTGCCCGTGCGTTCATCAGCTACGGCGCCGGACACTTCCTGAGTCTGTTTCTGGCCGGCGTGCTGATTGATCGTGTCGGCGCGCAAAAGCTCTTGCCGGTGGCGCTGATACCGCTGCTCTCCGGCCTGCTGGTGCTCGGCTTAAGCGGTGCCGATTGGATACCCTGGCTGTTCCTCGGGTTACTCGGCTTGAGCCAGGGCGCGATGAACGCCACCCTCGGCGCCCTGTGGCCGGAACGCTATGGAGTGCGCCACATCGGCGCAATACGGTCGGTGATGCAGGCCATCATGGTGCTCTCCACTGCGGTAGCGCCGGTGGCCCTGGGGCTGCTTCTGGACGCAGGGGTCGGCATCGCCGGCCTGGTAGCGCTGCTTGCCGTGTATACGGCAGCTTCGGCAGCCCTGGCGGCCACCGCGGCAAGAGCCTCAGCGTAGCAGGCTCGGCGACTAGAGGACGTCGTTGGCCTCGAACACCCGATCCCAGTCTTCTACATCAAGGAAGCCCTTGACGCGTGGATGGCCAACATCCGTTTTCGCTATGAGGAAGATCGAAGTACCGTAATCCGGTGTGTCGCTTGAGAATCCGAGCGCTTCCTCGAACCGGGCAATACAGGTGCTATGTGTTATCAGTACAAGGTTTTTGCCGGGCTGCTTGAAATGCATGACATCCTTTAAAAGCGAATCGCTTTTACGGCATTTATTCAGCCAATTGCGATCACCGCTATGATCTCCGAACAGAATATCCGCAGTTTGGTCGGTACGGGTCATCGGGCTGTTGTACAACATCGCCTGATCCAGACCCAACTGGTAGAAATCCTCTGACAACGCTTTGCCGATATCCACTGAACGCGCGGTGATGCCGTCCCGCCCATCCAGGCAGGGCCACTCCGAACGGTCACAGCGCTCCAGGTGCCGCACCAGCACCACCACCTCGCCGAGTTGCCAGCTCTGCAGCACCCTCTCTTGGGTATCATCACTCTCATTGGATAAATCAGGCAGCTCGGGCGGATCCAGTACCCATGCGGCCAATGCAATCGCGGCAATAAATGGCAACGCACGCCCCACTGGTCGTAAAAGTCGCTTCAGTTTCACGTTCTCTCCCTTCGTATCACTGTCTGGCCTCGGAGGTTTTGTGTATTCGGGGCACGGGTCGAAAGTTCAGTGCTGGGCTGCACACTCCACACACAGATGGGCCGCCGGATCAATCCTCAGCCGCCCGGCGGCTATAGGTTCGCCGCACTCTTCGCAGTAGCCGAAGTCATCTGACTCAACGCGTGCCAGCGCCCTGACCAGCCTTTTCAGTTCCTGCTGGTTACGTATCTTCGTGGCATCAAGCATAGCCTGCTGCTGCATTGCATCCATCCGTGACAGGCGACCGACCCTGGCTTGGTCCAGCTCGACCGCCTCACTGCGCGAAGAGCCCGCTGCACAACCCGCCTCAAACTCGGCAATGCGGCGATGAAGCAGCCCATCCAACTCGGCTCGCAGCGTCGAGTCCATATCAGCTACTCAGCGCAGCAATAAGACGGGACGGGACGTTTTCTGCAGGATATTGGTCGTGGTACTACCCACAAAAAACTGACGGATCCGCGAGTGGCCGTAGGCACCCATGACCAGCAGGTCGATATCGTGCTCCTGTTCGTAGTCCATCAGCACCTTCTCGACTTCACCGGCCTTGATATTTACATGAACCTCAAAACCGGCCTTTTCCAACCGGTTCTTGGCAGCGTTGATTGCTTCCCAGGCATCATTGGTATCGGCGCCAACCATCACCAAATGGATCGGTAGCCCAACGAATAAGGGGCTGTCCGCGAGCATCTCGACCCCCTTGCGTGTAGTCGCACTGTTATCGAACGCGAGCATCACGCTGGCGGGTTTGCGGAATTCGCCAGCGGTGACCAGGATCGGCCGATGCATGGTGCGGATCACGCTTTCCAGGTGACTACCCACATGCTGGCCCACGGAATCACCTACCTCACCCTGGCGACCGATGACCAGTAAGCGAATCTCGTGCTCAAGCTCATTCAGGGTTTCAACCAAATCGCCGTTACGTTGCCGGCTGAGCGGCTCTGGTACGCCATCGGCGCGGGCGCGCTCAACTGCAGCCTCCAGCATCAGGCGACCCTGCTCACGCATCAACCTGCCACGCTTCTCATCCAGCTCGGCCAGCTCGTCGAGCAGGTGCTCTCGACTGCCAAGGCCGATGTTGCCTGACAGATCACCGCGAGGCTGAGCATGCTGCTGGTCAAGCACATGGATAAAGACCAGCGGGGCGTCCAGGGCCAGACTGGCCCAGGCCGCGTAATCACATACACCCGTCGAGGAAAGCGACCCGTCGATGCAGGCCAGAACGGTATTCTTGGTCATCGGTTTATTCTCCTTGTTCATTTAATGACCCATCAACTGGTCAACGGCGTCAGGCTTGTCGTGTACTCCGAAGCGGTCGACGATGGTCGCGCTGGCCTCGTTGAGTCCGATGATCTCGACTTCGGTGCCCTCACGGCGGAACTTGATCACCACCTTGTCGAGCGCGGCAACCGCCGTAATGTCCCAGAAATGCGCGCGGGACAGATCGATCACCACCTTATCAAGGGCTTCCTTGAAGTCAAAGGCGCCGACGAACTTGTCGCTGGAACTGAAGAACACCTGGCCAACAACGTTATAACGACGCTCAATGCCTTCAGCAATCGAATCGCTGCCAATATGCAGGTAGTGGCCCATCTTGTTGGCAAAGAACATGGCTGCCAACAGCACGCCCACAAACACGCCGTAAGCGAGGTTATGGGTAGCAACCACCACAACCACGGTGGCCACCATGACAATATTGGTCGACAACGGGTGCTTCTTGAGATTGCGCAGTGAATCCCAGCTGAAGGTACCAATCGAGACCATGATCATCACTGCTACTAGTGCCGCCATGGGAATTAACGACAGGTAATCACCCAGAAACACTACCATCACTAACAGAATGACACCCGCTGCAAAGGAGGAAAGCCGCGTGCGACCACCTGATTTGATGTTGATGATCGACTGACCAATCATTGCACAACCGGCCATACCACCGAGAAGGCCTGAACCAATGTTAGCGATACCCTGACCCTTGCACTCGCGGTTCTTGTCGCTGGGCGTGTCAGTCAGGTCATCGACGATAGTGGCCGTCATCATCGATTCCAGGAGGCCCACTACCGCGAGCGCAGCAGAGTAAGGGAAGATGATCATCAGGGTTTCGAAATTCAGCGGCACCTGGGGCCAGAGGAATATCGGAAGAGTATCGGGCAGTTCGCCCATATCACCGACGGTACGAATATCCAGTCCCAGATAGAGCGCCAGTAGAGTCAGTACCACAATGCAAACAAGCGGCGAAGGAATCATCTTGCCGATTTTGGGTAAGTACGGGAAAAGGTAGATGATCGCCAGACCACCTGCCGTCATCGCATACACATGCCAGGTAACGTTGGTCAGCTCTGGCAGCTGGGCCATGAAGATGAGAATTGCCAGGGCGTTGACGAAGCCCGTCACCACAGAACGTGAAACAAAGCGCATCAGTGATCCCAGCTTGAGGTAGCCGGCACCAATCTGCAGCAGGCCGCACAGTATCGTTGCCGCCAGCAAGTATTCAAGCCCGTGGTCGCGTACCAGGGTGACCATCAAAAGCGCCATGGCACCGGTTGCTGCCGAAATCATACCTGCACGTCCACCGGTAAAAGCAATCACCACCGCGATGCAGAACGAAGCGTACAGACCGACCTTAGGATCCACTCCGGCAATAATCGAAAACGCAATCGCCTCGGGGATCAACGCCAGGGCTACCACAACACCAGCGAGAATATCGCCACGGATGTTGGAAAACCAATCTTGTCTTACTGATTGCATCAGGGTCATACAATTCGTCCACTTGGAAAATAAGGGCCCGGACTTTTTGCTGCATGCCGTGTTCGCCTGACGATCCCGAATGGGGCAACCAGGGCACAGCTTTCAACGGCAAAAATAACAGGGTCGTATCAGGAAACTCAGGATTTAATTCACAGCCAGATAAGATCAGGCCGGATAAAGACTGCCTTGGGTAAACAATAGCGCCAGACTTTAGCGCTGTTTACCAGGGCAACTACACACAAGCAAAGGTATAGCTTGCGGATGACAAAGTGTCATCTGGGGAGGTAAAACCTATGGCGGCGTAGCGCCGGGAAAACTGTTCATCGGCTTGTCCGGTAAGGGGTCCGTTTAGAGGGGGCGTACTCTATCACAGGAGATAGCCGCAGGCTATCAACCAAATGCTTTCAATTCGCACACAACGTAGCCTGTTAGCTTTCTGTTCAAGCCATCAAGAACTCACTCGGACACACGCTGATACCCACCGCTTACGCCTTCCTTGGAGAGCACCCACTGCCAGAGCTGAATATCTCTCGCCCGGAATGCTCCAGCGCAAGACAAAAGGTAATACCGCCACATCCGGTGAAAGCGCTCGCCCAACTGATTGGAAAATCGCGGCCAGGCTTTTTCGAAATTCTCATGCCATGCCATCAGGGTACGGTCGTAATCGGCGCCAAAGTTGTGCATATCCTCAACTACAAAAAGTTCATCTGCAGCATCTCCCAGCTGTCCGATGGAGGGCAGGTCTCCATTGGGAAAAATGTATTTGTCGATCCAGGGATCCGGGGCAGACTTGCGGGTGTTCTTGCCAATTGTGTGCAGGAGAAACAGGCCGTTATCTTCAAGGCAGCGGTGGGCTACTTCCATGAATATACGATGATTCTTACGACCCACATGCTCGAACATGCCTACGCTAGCTATGCGATCGAATTTCTCTTCCAGATCGCGATAGTCCATCAACCTGAAGTCCAGTGGCAGGTCAGGGTAGCGAGCCTTCACCCAGGCGGCCTGCTCACTGGAAATTGTTACACCCACGCACTCCACACCGTAATGCTCAGCTGCATAGCTCATGAAGCTCCCCCAGCCACAGCCAATATCCAATACACGCATTCCGGGCTCAAGCTGCAATTTGCGGCAGATAAGGTCGAGCTTGTTGGTCTGCGCCTGCTCCAACGTCTCTGCATCTTTCCAGTAACCACAGGTGTAGGTCATTCGCTCATCGAGCATGGCGGCATAGAAATCATTGCCTAGATCGTAATGCTGCTCGCCGACCTGCCACGCTCGCTTCATGGTCTGCAGGTTAAGCAGGCGGGCACGCAAACTGTGAATCACCAGGCGCAGTGGCTGCACTTCCTTATCAAGACGGGCGTCGAGTAGATGACAGAAAAACTCGTCCAGATGCGGGCAGTCCCAGTCGCCATCCATATAGGCTTCACCCAAGCCCAGATTGCCTTTGGACAGCGCACGCTCGGGGACGCCGGGGTGATTGAGCTGTATATCCCACGGACGGTCGCCGTTGATCTGAATATCAGCACGATCAAACATTGTTTTTACCGTGTTATGAAAAGAACTTTCGTTCAGCTCCGTGTTTTGTTTTTCTTCATACATAGGTGACGAGGACATTACGAGCTCCTGACTGCTTTAGCAGGAGCGGCTAGAAGCGATCATTTATCACTCCGGACGCTCCCTCTGACTTTCATCCCATTTCCAGCGACATATATCGTGCCCAGTCATCAGTTGGACCTAAAATAACTGCGGCGTCAGAGAATGCGTACATTAAGGTGGCGTAACGCCATTCAGGTTCGCTAATTTCATTTTGCTTACTCCTTAAACACGGGCTTTAGAGCCAGTTTGCTACCGCGATATAACCTACCCCCCCGAGAACCACAGTATAGGGTAGCGCCATGACGACCATCCGTCCGTACGACAAACGCACCAGTGGCGCGATGGCAGAGGTCAGCAGGAACAAAAAAGCCGCCTGACCATTGGGTGTAGCTACGCTTGGCAGGTTGGTACCCGTATTGATCGCAACAGCCAGCAGTTCGAAGTGCTCCCGATCGATCTGCCCTGAATCAAGCGCCTGCTTGATTTCACTGATATATACCGTGGCAACAAAGACATTGTCGCTGATCATGGACAGCAGTCCGTTGGCGAGGAAGAACATGCCGGGCTGTTCGTCGAGGGGCAGCGCCAGCACCATGGCAATGATCGGGCTGAACAGATGTTGCTGATGGATGACCGCAACAATGGCGAAAAACACCACCAACAGCGCAGTGAACGGCAGAGCTTCCTGGAACGCCTTGCCAATCTGGTGCTCGTCGGTAACGCCATTGAAGCTGGTCATCACAATAATCACCAGCAGACCGATCAGACCGACTTCAGCAACATGAAAAGCCAGACCAAGGATCAGTACCAGAGCCGCAAACGCCTGAACAATGAGCTGAGCCTGCTGCGCTTTCCCTCGCTTGCGCTGTTCTTCTGCGGCGAATTCCTCGAGCACACGACGCACATTACGGGGAATCTTTGCCCCGTACCCGAACCAGCCGGTTTTTTCCAGCAACACGCAGGTAAGCGAGCCTGCGGCCAGGACAGGCAAACTTACCGGCGCCATACGCATAAAGAATTCTGCAAAATCCCAGCCTGCTGTTTTGGCGATCAGCAGGTTCTGCGGCTCCCCCACCAGCGTGCATACGCCACCCAAGGCGGTACCAATTGCGCCATGCATAAGCAAGCTGCGCAAGAAAGCCCTAAATGACTCCAGATCATCACGATGCAGCTCAAGGGCCTCGTCATCTGGATGAACCACTTTCTCTGTTTGGGTCTTGTGGGGAGCGGAGGCTACCTTGTGGTAAACCGAATAGAACCCCACTGCCACGCTGATAATAACGGCGGTGACGGTCAAGGCATCGAGAAAGGCTGAGAGCAATGCCGCGGTCAGGCAGAACAGCAAACTCAAGGAGGACTTGGAGCGCACGCCAAGCAGTATTCGGGTAAAAACCAGCAGTAACAGGCTTTTCATGAAGTAGATGCCGGCCACCATGAACATCAACAGCAGGATCACCGGGAAATTCAGTAGCATCTCGGCGTAGAGCGCCTCGGGGGTGGCCATGCCGATCAGTAAAGCTTCTACGGCGAGCAATCCTCCCGGAAGAAGCGGGTAGCACTTGAGCGCCATGGCCAGGGTGAAAATGAATTCCGCGACCAGAATCCAGCCTGTTACGTACGGGCCGAGCAGCCAGAGGAATACCGGGTTCAGAACAAGAAATGCAAGGATAGCCTGCTTGTACCACTTAGGCGCATTGCCGAGAAAATTGTGCGCAAACGCACTGCCGAGAGTCGTGGTTGGAATGTTCAATTTTTGATCCAATGTTACGGGCTGGTAAAACCCAAACACAAAAAGACGCGTTCTGATCCGGCTGTCCGGTTCAGTTAGAGCGTCTTGTTGTTTTTTTTACGCGAAAATTATTGCACGCAAGCGCGCGCAGGAAGGAAGCCACGAAAAGGCCGGGGTGTGGGACGCTATGGTGGCGTAACGCCGGAGATAAAAGACATGAACATGTTCGCAACGAGTAAAATAAAAGGCCGGACCTTAGCATACAAAATAGCCAGACGCTATCACCCGGTGTCTTTCGATCAGATACCACAGACCAGGTCCCGGATGATAACCGTCGGCTAGCCACATCAGGTTTCAGCCCGAATTAGCGATCCAGTCCCCGTGTCCAGTTATTCAGATTGAGCTTGTCGATCACCAGGTGCGTCAGCAAAGCGGCGCGGAGCTCGAGCGAATATTGATCCGGGGCGAGGGATCGAGCTGCGGTCGATTCTGCGGAAAAGGATACGGCAAGGCGCGCCGGAGTGAACTCCAGCTCGCTATTGGTGCGCAGCAAGCCGACCATTTCGCCTTGATTTACCCAGGCTTCATCAGGAAGGGCGTCGCGAAATATCGATTCCCCAAAAGCAACAAATGGCTCTGTGGAGCCCATCAGATCGACTACGGTTGGCAAGATATCGTAATGGGAAACAAGCTTGTCGGATCGGTGCGCTGAAATCAGCTTTGGAGCATAAACAACCAGCGGAACGTGGAAACGACTGCGCAGACTGCCGGCGGATGCCCGCAATACATGATCAGAGGTTATCAGGAACACGGTATCGTCATACCAGTCGCTCGCCCTCGCCTTGGCCATGAACTCCCCCAGAGCCCAATCGGAATAGGCAAGGGTGTTGAGGTAGCCATTCTCGCTGGCGCTATCATGGGGAAAGCGATGAAATTGCTTGCCGGGATCGGCGAAAGGTTCATGGGTAGTGCCGGTAAAGACCACGCCCATGAAGGGCCCCTTTGACGCCATTCTGTCCAGCCGCTGATGAAAGAACTGTAATGTGTCGTGGTCCCAGCCAAAGCGTGGCGTGGGCTCGGGGTAGTCCATTACCAGGGGTATGTCTTCCTGTCCGAAATATTCAGAGAAACCCAGGCTGGCCGCAACGGCGTTCATCCGGAAGGAGCGACGTGTGGAAGACTGCACGAACACGCTCTCATAGCCTCGCTCGGCGGCCAGGTTGCCTACTCGCGACATATCCACCTGCTCCAGCCCCTCGGACAGACGCGGTTGCCCGGGTAGGACAGGGACGCCGGTCAGTATGGCTTGCAGGCTCTGGATGCTGCGCTGGGCGGCCGCATAGTGGTTGGTATATACCTGTGACTGCTCCAGCAAGGCATCCATATTGGGCGTTACGCCCAGATCTTTGCCAGAAAGCCCGTCGATATAATCGTTGCTCCAACTCTCCAGAACGATCAGGACAATATTCGGGCTGGAGTGGGGCGTAGGTTGGTCGCCGTATTGACGCACGAAGGGGTTGGCTTGAGAAATATTGAGCTCTTTTCTCAGCGCCGCCTCAGTGGAATCCGAAACCGGGCTTTTCAGTACCTTGTCGAGGTTACGACTGGTATGAATAACAGAAAACGCCGCATTCATTGCCAGGTTAGCCAGTCGGGCATCACCCAGGGCATGGGCGTCAACGACATTGAGCGTCTTGCCATCCAACACCAGACCACGTCCGAGCAAAACAAGCAGGGGCAGCACCAAAACCAGGGTAAGCCATGCGTGGGGCCAGCGTGGCGCCGGTCCGTCCATCACGTCGGATCTGATCAGTTTCCACCAGGCCCAACCGCCGAGGAGTGAAACCATGAGCAGGGCGATGAATTCTTCGCGTCTGGACGAAACCAGCAAGTCAACGACGAAGGGCCAGTCGTTGACCATGAACAGTAACTCCGCTCCTAGATGACGTTGCACCTCCCCATAGAAAGCGATGCTGGCTATGCCCAGCACAAGAACCAGTAGAAGAGGCAGGATTGCAAGCAGCATCCAGCCCTGGCGCCATAAGGGATGGGCGGCAAATCGGAACGGAACCAGTAGAGCCAGCAGTATCAGGGCATTGAGCTGGGTGAGGACTGCCAGATCAAACCTCGCGCCAACCCATAATGTCCTTAGCCCCTCCAGAATGGTTATCCCTGCAAACGAGTCGGGATAAGTCACCCACAGCGCGAGGCGCAAACCGAGGCATAACAGCAGACCCACCAGATAAATGATCAGCAAACTGCGGAGATTAGACGGGATCCTCAATAACACCTCTTTCAATTTCTGCCACCCAGCCATCGAACCAAAATTTTATACGGGGCTTCAAATTGCTTTTAGATGCAGAGCGCACTCAATCTGGAGCATGCTGGGTATCCCGTTCCCGTCTGCGGAATACCGACATTATCAGCGCCGAGAGACTGTAGATCACCATAAAGGGGTCGATCAGATAATCCCAGTAGTTGTCCGATGGTTTCAAATCGACAATGAAGGCCAGGGTGGCAAACGCCAGCATAACCACACCCAGGGTATTTCGCAGCAGCACAAAGAGCACCGTCAGCGCAGCCACGAGCACTAGCAGCGCTCGTGGGCTGTAGCCCCATCGGTAGGTATCGACCATGCCAACACCCAGTGCTGCGGGATACAAAACCAGACCGAGAACGGCAAAGCATAGCCAGAGCGGCCATTTTGCAGCAAGCGGAACGGGCGGCAGGTAACCCAGTCTGATTATGGATGCAGCCACCAGCCAGACAATGCTGGTCATCGCCAGATCATCCGTCAAGCCGCGCAACAGCCCAGCCAGCGTCAAACCGGTGGAAAGCGGTATCAAGGCCACCAGCACGAGCCCCAGCAACACCGCCAGGCGATAGGCTGGCGATAACCGGCGCAGCGGTAACAGCAGAAACAGTATGAGCGCAAAAGTGAGCACCGCCTGCCAATTGGCAATAATCATTCCTGCGCCTCCAACCAGGCCCTGTTGAAAGTAACGTGCTTGATAAAGCTGTTGTTCCAGGAATACACCATATGGAAACGTCCATCATCCGAGCGGATCAGGTAGGGATACTCATAGTCGAAATTGCACAGTCCCCGGCGACAAACGCGCCCCTCAAGCAACTGCATATACTCGTCGAGCAGAACGTCTCGCTTGGGACCACTGGCCTCGAGAAACTTCTCACGCATCAACGGCTCATACTTTTCCAGGGGAATGGGATCGCCATCTGCGTCTGACGACTCATCGATCGTATTGATCAACGACCAGGTACTCAAACTGAAACTGGCCTCGTCCAGAGTCAAACGAAACCGGCCATCAGTGAGATTGTTCTGAGCGACCAGGAGCGTATTGCGGTGTGAACGCACGGCCGCCAGTGACGAGTTGGGGTTCCAGGGCTCCACTGAGCGCTCTTCGCTCCAGGTCTGCCCTGCGTCCGCGGTTACTGTGGCCAGCACATGACCCTCCTCCGATTCTCCAGCGTAGCGCAACAGCGCAATTGCCCGCCGCTCGTCCAGAGGCACTACCGTAGGTTGCAGCGAGTGGGTCCCGTCCGCCATGCGGAATTTGTCTACCACACGGCCGTCAGCGTCGAGGTAGAGATACTCGGGAAATTTACCCAGAAACTCGTGGTAGACCGGCAGGCCGATTGAACCGTCCTTGTGAAAGACCGGAGCGCTACGTACCAGGGTACTGATGTTGATAAATGGCGAGGTGATCAACTGACGCGGCTTTGACCAGGTCACGCCCTGATCTTCCGACACCATCACATTGATCGCACTGCCTGCCCAGCCACCCAGTGAGACCGACACGTAGAACAGCCAGAGACGCTCATCAGGCGCGAGTGCTATAACCGGGTTGCCCAGTTTACGGATCGGTTTGCCCACCGCAGCGCGCGTTATATCTCGGGTTGCAAAAACCTCTTCATTGCTCCATTCACCCGTACCCGCATCAAAGCGTGCACCGCGAATCTGGACATCAGCGGCTCCCTCACGGGAGCCGGCAAACCAGACACTTAGCAGATCGCCACCAGGTAGCGCGGTGATTGAAGAAGAATGCACGAAATCATCCAGGTCGCTGGATACAAAGCGCCGCTCCATAACGGGCTCTGAGCTTATTTCTTTGCTGTCATCCCATTTTGTCGCAGTGTCAAAACCCGACATTGTGTAGGGTGTACTCCACAACCAACCTAGCGCAAAAAGCACTGCCAGCAGCACCAGAACAGGGGCTCTGTAGTGCAAGGACCATGAACGGAAAAACATACTACTCCTTGTTATTCTGAAGCGCTGTCAACACCGATCACGACATTCGTTGATAATGAGTGCCAAGCAAGTGCCCGTTGGATTAGTCGGCCGGAATGGTTTCCGATGTTATCAAATATCGTCCTTTTTCCCTATGATTCCGAATCAGGTTCTGAGAAATAACCAAGTCTGTGCCAGCAATCGACACAGCCTGAAACCCTGACTCTGGATCAGATTAACCAGTTCGACCGTGGGCAATTCACCAATGTCCGGCGTGTGAATTTCGATAAGAATCATGCGCAAACAAGCTGGCAGTTCAGCCGGAAATAACCCGCATTCCCCACCCTCGATATCCAGCACCAGTACGGTAGGCTCATGATCACCAAGCAAGGAAGAAAGGGATCTGGCCGGCACGGTGAGTCTGCGATCAGCCTTGGCGGGTGTCAGTGCGCTGCTCCACCAGTATTCATCGTAGATCCCCAGCTCGATATGCTCGGCCTGGTAGGCGTCAGCAACCACGGCCGCTTCAATAAGCTCCAACGTCTGGCCGTTGGCGGCGAAGGTGTTTCGTATCTGGTCGTACATGGCCGGATTGGGCTCGACAATCACTACAGGCTGCTGCGAGCGCATCCCCGCGAAGGACCCGGTGACACCGGCCCCAGCCCCGCACTCCATTACCCGGTCGCCGGGGCGAATCATTGCGTCGATCAGTTGCAGATCGGCCTGCTCATAGTCGCCAATGGCGAAGTAGTAGGCCATCCGCGCACTGAATCCTGATCTGACCGGTAGCACCAGGGAGTAGAACGGATGTTTCAGGCGGCCTTCGTCCGACAGACCATTAACCCACTGCTGAAAACGCTGAATCTGGAAGGCATCTTCAGGTTCTTCCTGGGGCCACTGATGCAGGCCCCGGGCGCTGACCCGCAAGCGACGTTTCTCGATAGTGCTATCTTCAAGCGACGGGACCGGCATCGACTGACCCTCGGATTGGTCTGGCCGGCCATACTAACACCGTGCCAGAGTCGTATCCATGCGCGCTGATACGACCATCAGCGGTCACGAACCAACTGTTTGCCATGGTAGAGTTGCACGATATATCCAAGTCGGAACATCTCAATGCCTATGAACACTCCTCGCCCGACCTTCACCACTCGCTATCTGGCCACAGCCACCCTGGCCCTGCTGCTGGCAGCTTGTGCCGACACACCCATCCAGAAGGCTCATGCCGAAAGCCCGGTTACCACAACGGCTCCAGCCAGCGCTCCAGGCCTCGCGGAAACGCCGGCCGTCGAACCTGTCGCCCAAGACCAGACTTTCAGCCAATGGCAGCAGCAATTCAGAGGCCAGGCGCTCGATGCAGGCATCAACGAGGCACTTTTCGACCGTGCATTTGCTGGTGTTGTGCCTGATCCGGGCATACTGCGCGCCGACAGCAGCCAACCCGAATTCACTCGCCCTGTTTGGGAGTACCTGGACGGCGCCCTCTCCAGTACGCGTATAAGTCGAGCGCAGCGCCTGCTGGATGAACATGCATCAACGCTGGGGGCCATTGAACAGGCATACGGGGTCGATCGACATATTCTGGTCGCCATCTGGGGCCTGGAGAGTAACTTCGGCAGCAATATGGGCGACAACTACGTCATTCGCGCCCTGGCTACGCTGGCGCATCAGGGCCGCCGGCCCGATTTTGCCCACGCGCAGCTCCTGGCTGCCCTGGAAATACTGCAGCGCGGCGACATCGCCCCGGACGGCATGCTTGGCTCCTGGGCAGGCGCCATGGGACAGACCCAGTTCATACCGACGACCTATAACAGCCATGCCGTGGATTTTGACGGCGACAACAAACGCGATATCTGGAACTCCTCAGCCGATGCCTTGGGGTCCGCCGCCAACTATCTGAAAGTGTCCAACTGGGATAGTGGGCAACCCTGGGGTGCAGAAGTTTCGCTGACCGAAGACTTTGATTACGCGCTGGCAGACACGGCGATACGCAAGACTGTCGCCGAATGGGCAGCGTTAGGGGTAAAAAGCGCCCAGGGGGGACCGCTGACCTTTGCTGACGGGAGCCAGCCCGCCTCGCTCCTGCTACCCGCGGGTTACCGGGGGCCGGCGTTTCTGGTTCTGGGCAACTTCCGCAGTATTCTGCGCTACAACAACTCGTCGAGTTATGCCTTGGCAATCGGGCTGTTAACCGAGCGCATGCAGGGCCGGGGTGAAATAACGGCAAGCTGGCCCAAGGGTGACCAACCATTGGCGCGCAGTGAGCGGCTCGAACTGCAAAGACGACTCAAAGAGGTGGGCTTCGACCCGGGCGGCGTTGACGGCATCATTGGCGCCAATAGCCGCAAGGCATTGAGAAACTTCCAGATTGCCCTGGGGCTGCCGGCTGACGGCTACCCGTCCAAATCACTCCTGGAAAAATTGCGTACATATCAATAGCGGCTTCAGCCGATACTCACAGGCGCCCTTGACAGCGCCTGTGATAAGATTACACCAATCTATCTTGGGTAAAAGCCGGCTCCCCTCACCATGACCCGGCGTTTACATCGTCTTGGGCCCGGTACAGGAGCAGCTACCTTTCATGAGCGACCACCCCTCAAAACGCGTCGGTAGCGGCGAGAAGTTTCGCAACGCTCAGGGTATTGCCGCGATAAAGGACGGCCAGAAACGGCGCGCTACGAGCGTCGAGCCTGTGGTGTTCGAACCCAAACCCAGATGGCTACGCGCACGCGCCCCGACCGGAGAGCGCTTCGAGGCCGTCAAACAGAATGTGGCTTCCCACAAGCTGAGTACGGTGTGTCAGGAATCCCACTGCCCGAACATGGGCGAATGCTGGTCCAATGGCACAGCAACCATCATGCTGATGGGGTCGGTCTGCACCCGCGCTTGCCGCTTCTGCGCAGTCGACACCGGCAACCCCAATGGCTGGCTGGATATCGATGAGCCGGAAAACACGGCCAAGTCGGTAGAGCTGATGGGCCTGCGCTATATCGTTCTCACATCGGTAGATCGCGACGACCTGCCGGACGGCGGAGCCAGCCACTACGCCGCCGCTGTCCGTGCGATAAAACAACGCACGCCGCAGGTGGTGGTTGAAGCCCTGACACCTGACTTTGACGGTGTGCATACGGCTATCGAGGCCGTGGTAGATTCAGGGCTGGAGGTTTTTGCCCAGAACGTGGAAACAGTCGAGCGACTCACCCGTGAAGTCCGTGACCCCCGAGCTGGCTATGCCAAGACCCTCAAAGTTCTGGAGCATGCCAAGCGCCATCGCCCCAAGGTGATCACCAAGACCAGTTTGATGCTCGGTCTGGGTGAAACAGATGAAGAGATACTGGCTACCCTGGATGATCTGCGGGCAATCGGCGTCGATATCGTGACGCTTGGCCAATACCTGCAGCCCACCAAGAATCATCTCAAGGTAAAGCGCTGGGTCACGCCTGAGGAGTTCAACCGCTATCGCGAGATTGGGCTGGCCAAGGGATTCATGGAGGTGCCATCGGGCCCATTGGTGCGCTCGAGTTACCGCGCAGACCGGGTTTTCGAGAAAAACAATCTGGGGCTGGCAGAGCCCACTGCGGTGCCTGGACAAGGCCCCGTGCCACAACTGATACCCACCCGCTCCGTCAGCTGAGCTCCTGCAACAGCGCCTGCTCCAGGCGCTGGCCCACCTCATCAATACCCGGCCGCGCCTCAAGCTCCTCACTCATCTGCGTCATCACCAGACCTGCATAGCCACAGGGGTTGATCCTCTGGAATGGCTGCAGATCCATATCCACATTCAATGCCAGACCGTGGAACGAGCAGCCCCGGCGAATGCGCAGGCCCAAAGAGGCGATCTTTGCGGCCCCAACGTACACGCCGGGGGCGTCAGGACGCGGAGCGGCTTGGATACCGTAACCGGCCAAGGTATCCACCAGGCTCCGCTCCATGGCGGTTACAAGGTCACGAACACCCATATCCCGTCGACGAATATCCAGCATCAGATATGCAACCAGTTGCCCCGGGCCGTGGTAGGTCACTTGTCCGCCGCGCTCAACCTGCACCACCGGAATATCGCCAGCGGCCAGCACATGCTCGGCTTTCCCCGCCTGGCCCTGGGTAAACACCGGTGGGTGCTCCAGCAACCAGATCTCATCCGGGGTACCTGCATCGCGCTCATGAGTAAAAAGGCGCATCGCTTCAAGTGTAGGCAGATAATCAACTAGCCCCAGGCGACGAACCACAGGCGCGTCACTCACAGGACCATCTGCACCCGGCCTGTGGCCTTCAGCTCCGCATTCAGGGCCTGCAACTGCTCAGGGCCGGTGGCCATGATTTCCATGCGCAGGGACAGGAACCGACCGTTCTTGCTCTCCCTGATATCGATGGCTGCAGGGTCCAGGCCCGGCGCGTGACGTTCGACAATATCCGCCACCAGCGCTACAAATCCTTCACCGGCATTGCCGATTACCTTGATGGGATACCGGCAGGGAAATTCGATGCGCGGTGCGTCAGTATTTGTCGTTGCCATGGGCAGGCCCCTCTCAGTTGAACAAGCCGTAGAAAAACAGCCTGAGGTTATCCCACAAACGGCCAAAAATGCCTGCCTGTTCGACATTTGCCAAGGCCACAAGCGGCGCACTGTGCACAATCTCATCACCCAGCCTGACCTCGACCTGACCCAATACGTCGCCCACGGCGATTGGCGCCTTGATCGACGAATCGATGGTGATACCCGCTTCCAGTTTCTCCGCCTGCCCTTTGGGCAAGGTCATCACCAGCCCATCAGTCAGACCCAGCGCAACCTGATTCTCTGCACCGGCCCAAACCCTGGCTTGAGACAGCACCTGCCCGGCTTCATAGAAAGACTTGGTCTCGAAGAAACGAAAGCCCCAGGTCAGCATTTTTTGGGTTTCCGCCGCTCTTGCCTGCTCGCTGGTCGTGCCCATGACTACCGATATCAGACGCATACCTTCACGCTCGGCAGAGGCCACCAGGCAGTAACCGGCTTCCTCGGTATGCCCGGTCTTGAGTCCGTCAACCGTGCTGTCACGCCAGAGCATCAGGTTGCGGTTGGGCTGGGTAATACCGTTCCAGACAAACTCCTTTTCCTTATACAACTTGTAATGTTCCGGGTCGTCACGAATGATGGCGTGCGCCATGGTTGCCATATCGCGAGCAGTGGAAAGGTGGCCCTCAGCTGGCCATCCGGTGGAGTTTTCGAAGTGTGTATTGGTCATGCCCAGACGCTTGGCGTGGCTGTTCATCAGGTCAGCGAAGGCGTCCTCGCTACCGGCAATATGCTCAGCCATGGCAATACTGGCATCGTTCCCGGACTGAATGATGATGCCTCGCAGCAAATCGATAACCTGTACCTGGTTGCCTACCTCGATGAACATCTTCGAGCCACCCTTGCGCCAGGCCTTCTCGCTCACCAACACCAGATCGGATTCCTTGATCTGGCCACGCAGTATCTCCATGCTGGCAATATAACTGGTCATCATCTTGGTCAGACTGGCCGGCGGCAGCGGCTCGTCGGCATTGTGCTCCATGAGCACTTTGCCGCTGCGGGCATCCAGCAGCATATAGCTGCTGGCCGCAAGCTGTGGCGCCGATGGAACAATAGCTGCACCCTGAGGCGCGACGTTAGGCGTGGGTACCTGGGCAGAAGCCAGACCGGAAAAGGCCAGCGAACCTGAAAGCAGCAACATGTGGGTCAATTTTTTAAGCATGGTACTCACTATGAAATGGGTTGGTACGGTGATTGATTGTCAATTGCCGGAAATCAGCGTTGGGGTGCCCAGATTGGCACGCTGCAATATATCTAGCAGCTGCCGGGCCTGATCCTGCGAGACCAGCGGTCCGATGCGAACCCGGTGTAACGTCGTGGCATTATTTTCCGTGGTACTGAGAAATACCGGATTACTGGTCTGGCTCTGCAATTGTGCCCGAAGCTGCTCGGCCGCCTGAATGGAAGAAAACGCGCCCACCTGGAGAAACACCTTTTCCTCGGCAACGGGTTCCTGCGTTGCATACTGAGGCGCTGGCTCCGGCTCGGCCGCCTGCGCGGTCACCAGATAACCCGGATTCCGTTGCTGATGCCAGACAACCGGGTCAATACCTTCAACCAGCACCCGCGCCGTGCCCTTATCAGCAAAGCCGAGCTTCTTGGCCGCCGCATAGGACAGATCGATTATCCGCGTGGAATAAAAAGGCCCGCGGTCATTCACCCGCACGACAATCTTGCGATCATTTGCAAGGTTGGTGACCTGAACATAGGTCGGCAATGGCAACGTCTTGTGTGCGGCCGTCATGCCATAGAGGTCATAGAGTTCGCCGTTGGCTGTCTTCTGCCCATGGAACTTGGTTCCGTACCAGGATGCCTCACCCTCCTCCCGATAACGCCGGCCATCCTGCATGGGGGTGTAATGCTTGCCGAGTACCTTGTAGGGCGAGGCTTTATAGGGGCCGTTGTGCACCACAGGCACCGCATCAGGAATGGCCGAAACGTCCATAAGATAGTCTGGCGCGCCATCTACCGCGGGTCTGCTAGCGGGAGCAGAGCCGGTAACCGGCTGCTGGGGAGCACTCGAGCAGGCCCCCAGCAATGCCAGCACAACGGCACCCAGGGCTCCCCGGAGACTGCATGTAGACATGTTATTCATTTACCCCGGCCTCTTTGATCAGCTGCGACAACTGATGCACCACCATCGCATACATGACACTTCTATTGTAACGGGTAATCACATAGAGATTATTCAGCCCGATCCAGTGCTGCACATGGTCTCCGGCGTCAAACTCGTAAGCCATGACCTCCAGATTAGTTGCAAGTTCACTCTCGGGCTGCCAGCCCAGCGCCATCAAATCTCCCACGCTGCTGCGGGCTTCCAGGCCCCGGTCCAGCGTCACCCCACTGGCGAAGTCGTCTCCAGTAACGGTGGCCGGAACCGCAACGGCCTCGCCTGACCGCCAATCATGCTCGCTGAAATAATTGGCCACACTGCCTATGGCGTCAACCGGGTTATTCCAGATATCAACCTTGTCATCACCGTCAAAATCAACAGCAAAGGCCTGATAACTGCTGGGGATGAACTGGGGATAGCCCATTGCTCCGGCGTAGGAGCCCGTTAACGTCAGAGGATCCATCTGTTGTTCGCGGGTCAATACCAGAAATGCCTTGAGTTGACGACGGAAGAAGTCGGCCCGTGGCGGATAGTCAAATCCCAGGGTGGTGAGCGCGTCAATCACGCGGTGGCTGCCTTTGTTACCACCGTAGGACGTTTCCACGCCGATGATTGCAGTGATCACTTCAGCCTCCACACCGTATTGCTGCTCGGCGCGAGCCAGCGCATCAGCATGGGTGCGCATGAACTCAAGGCCATCTGCGATGCGTTTATCAGTAATGAATATTGCGCGGTACTCATGCCAGGGGCGAACGCGTTCGGCTGGTCTGGAAATAGCGTCCAGGATGGCTTGCTTGCGTTCGGCATCGGCAAGCAACCCACTCACATAGGCCGCGGGAAAACCGTGCTCGACCTGCATTTCATGCACGAAGGGTGCTACCGCCGGATGCTCGGCGGAATAATCGGACGCCCATAGCGGCGCGCCGCTGGACGTCAGAACAGCGGCAACGAACAGGTTCAGACGACGGAATAAATTTGCCTGCATTACTGGGCCATCCATTTTCGATGCGTTTGAATCGACATCAGAATGCCGAATCCGGATAGAAGCGTTACCAATGAGGTGCCGCCATAGCTGATCAGCGGCAAGGGTACCCCGACTACCGGTAACAGGCCACTGACCATGCCGATATTGACCAGCACATATATGAAGAATGTGAGTGTGATACTACCTGCCAACAGCTTGCTGAAGGTATCCTGGGCCTGCAGAGTGATGAACAGCCCCCGCGCGATGATCAGCAGGTACACGACCAACAATAGACACACGCCAACCATGCCGAACTCTTCGGCCAATACCGCGATGATGAAATCGGTATGCCCTTCGGGCAGAAAGTCCAGGTGTGACTGGGTACCCTGCAGCCAGCCCTTGCCGAATACGCCACCGGAACCGATGGCAGCCTTGGACTGGATGATATTCCAGCCCGCACCCAGGGGATCACTTTCCGGGTTCAGGAAAGTCAGCACCCGACGCTTCTGATACTCGTGCAGAACGAAAAACCACATGGCCATGGCGGCGGGCGCTAATAACACCCCCGCCCCGATGATATAGCGCCAGCGTAAACCCGCCAGCAGCAGAACAAAGAATCCTGACAATGCCACCAGCAGGGACGTACCCAGGTCCGGCTGCTTGAGAATCAGAACCATGGGGACCAGGACAATCACCAAGGTACCGCAGATATACCGGAAACTCGGCGGCAGATTACGTCGCGCCAGATACCAGGCCACCGCCATCGGCATGACCAGCTTCATGATCTCCGAGGGCTGGAAACGGATCACCCCGGGGATGGTCAGCCAACGCTGAGCGCCCTTGGCCTCGGTACCCACCACCAGAACGGCAAGCAATAAAAGCAGACAGCCTACATAGGCCGCTGGCACCCAACGCTCCATGAAGCGCGGTTTGAACTGGGCAATGGCCAGCATCACGGCCAACCCCACGCAATAGGCAGCGCCCTGGCGATACAAGATCGCCAGACTTTTACCACTGGCGGAATACAGCACGAAGCCGGCAACAGCGGCAAGCACCATGATCAGCAGCAGCAACCAGGGATCCACGTGAATCCGTTGCCAGAATGGATCGCGCCTTTGCAAACCGCCGCCGCCGGCGGCCACTGCAGAGAGAATACCTCTCATTCTGCTACCTCCTCGGTGAAAGCGGTCGGTTCGGGGTCAGGCACCAGCCATGCGTCGAAGAGCTGGCGCGCGACGGGCGCTGCAACACGTCCGCCCGACTCCCCGTTTTCAACCATCACTGCCACCGCAATTTTTGGCGCTTCAGCCGGTGCAAAGCCCACGAACAGGGCGTGATCACGGTGGCGCTCCTGCAGCGCTTCCGAATCGTACTTTTCACCCTGGGCAATGGCTACCACCTGAGCAGTGCCGGTTTTACCCGCCATGCGGTATGGCGCATCTACAGCAGCGCTGCGCGATGTGCCATGCGGTGCATGCATTACATCCTGCAGAGCATCGACAATGAAGTCCCAGTCATCCGGGTTCTTGAGTTCGATATCAGCCGGCGTGTCATCCACCTGAGGCGGCTCGCCTTCGGCGTGCATGAGCAGACGCGGTCGACGCCAAACGCCCCGATTGGCCATCAAAGCAACCGATTGGGCAAGCTGCAATGGCGTAGTCAGCATGTATCCCTGACCGATGCCGGTGATCAAGGTTTCGCCTGGGTACCAGGGCTGGCGACGGGCTTCGCGCTTCCAGGCACGCGAGGGCATGAGCCCCGCAGACTCTTCATACATGTCATGGGAAACGCGTGTTCCGAGGCCGAAACGGGTCATGTATTCATGCATCCGGTCGATGCCCAGCTTGTTTGCCAGGTCATAGAAATACGTGTCGTTGGAGCGCGCTATGGCATAGGCCATGGACACCCAGCCATCCCCCGAGCGGTTCCAGTTGCGGTACTTGTGGCTGTGGTTGGGTAACTGGTAGAAGCCTGGGTCATAAACGCGGCTTTCCCGTGTAGTCACACCACTGTCGAGTCCGGCCAGGGCAATGATCTGCTTGATCGTCGAGCCGGGTGGATACAGGCCGCGCAGAACCCGGTTGAACAGGGGCTGATCGAGGGAGTCGCGCAGGGCACCGTAATCAGCATGGCTGATGCCGGTCACGAAGAGGTTGGGATTGAAACCCGGCTGGCTGACAAACGCGAGCACCCCACCAGTTTCAGGTTCGATCGCTATGACGGCGCCGCGTCTATTACCCAGCGCCTTTTCCGCCACCGCTTGCAAGCGGCTATCCAGGTGCAGGGTAATGTCCTTGCCAGGCAGCGGATCTGTGCGCTTGAGCACCCTGAGAACACGCCCCCGCGCGTTGGTTTCCACTTCCTCATAACCCACGGTACCGTGCAGGGTATCTTCGTAGAACCGCTCGATACCGGTCTTGCCTATATAGTGGGTACCGGCATAGGCCACCTGATCAATGGTGGTCATTTCCTTTTCGTTGATGCGCCCGACATACCCTACTGCATGAGCAAAATGCTCCGCAAAGGGGTAATGCCGTACAAAGCTGGTCTGCACCTCGACGCCAGGCAGCCGAAACTGGTTGATGGCAATTTGCGCTATCTGCTCTTCGGTCAGGCCAAACATGACCGGCACGGCTTCGAAGGGCCGCCTTCCCTGGGTCAACTTGCGTTCCGCGCGCTCCAGGTCCTCTTCGCTCAGCTGCAGCAGCGAGCCGAGAAGCACGAAGGTGTCATCCAGATTGGGTACCCGTTCCCGGGTGATGCTGAGACTGAAGCTGGGGCGATTTTCAGCGAGCACTATTCCGTTACGGTCATATATCCGGCCACGACTCGGCGGCACCGGCTGAATATGCACCCGGTTATTCTCGGACAGGGTCGAATGATGCTCGTATTGCGTGACCTGCAGAAAGTACATACGACCAACCAGTGCCATCGTCAACGCTGCGACGAACACGGAGGCAAGCACTACCCTCCTCTGGATAACACCGGCGTCACTGGAATGGTCCTTCAGGTGAATAGGTCTGGCCATGTATCACTTGTGGTAGGGGTGGCGATTTAGAATTGTCCAGGCTCGGTACAGCTGTTCCGCCAATAGTATCCTTACCAGAGGGTGCGGCAGGGTTAACGCTGACAGTGACCAGCGCTGCTCGCTGCGCGCCGCCACCTCAGCGGCCAGACCTTCCGGTCCGCCAACCATCAGATTGACATTGCGCGCTTCCAGACGCCAGGCCTCCAGATGGGCAGCAAGGTCTTCAGTGCTCCAGCTGCGACCGGTTACCTCCAGGGTGACAATGCGATCGCCTGGCTGGGTGGCCGCCAGCATCTGCTCACCCTCACGGCGCATCAACCTGGCAATGTCCGCATTCTTGCCACGCGTTGCCAGCGGCACCTCCACCAGGTCCAGCGGCAGATCAGCGGGCATGCGCTTGGCATACTCGTGATAACCCTGCTCGACCCAGCCCGGCATGCGTGACGCTACACTGATTAAGCGTATACGCAATGCAACTTACTCGGCGGGTTGCTGCTGCTGGGCCCGGCGAGACTCAGCGCTCTGCCACAGGCGTTCCAGGTCATAGAACTGCCGGGTTGCGGGCTGCATCACATGCACGACTATGTCGCCCAGATCTACCAGCACCCATTCACCGGACTCCTTGCCTTCAATACCCAGGGGACGATTACCGGCCGCCTTGGCTTTCTCCAACACGTTATCACTGAGCGCACTGACGTGCCGGTTCGAGGTACCGCTGGCGATAATCATGTAATCGGTGACACTGGTAAGTTCGCGGACGTCGATGCGCACCACATCCTTGGCCTTGAGCTCCTCCAGCGCATCTTCTATCACTTTGAGCATTTCGTCGATCTGCATAGGTAGTTCTAATCCTTTGGTGTCAGGGCCGGTACAGCCCGTGGTTTTCAATATAATCGAGTACGGCATCGGGCAACAGGAAACGCGGTGATCGGTCTGCCGCAACCAGTTGGCGAATGTGAGTGGCCGAAATCGCCAGCGGTGTCTGCGAGAGGCAGATAATCTGCCCTGCCTTCGCGTTGGCGCCAGCGGGATCACTGACGCTGCGAGCAGCCAGTAGATCCTTGAGCACCTCAGGCAGCTCCGGATCGTAATCCGGACGCTGCAATACCACCAGGTTGCTCAGTTCCAGCAATTCTTCCCAGCGATGCCAGCCCGGCAATCCGCCGAAGGCATCCCAACCAAGAATCATGTACAGGGTAACAGTATCGCCAAGCTCGCTGCGCAGCGATTCAAGCGTTTCTACGCTATATGACGGGCGGTCACGCTGCAGTTCACGGTCATCGACCCGCAAACCACAACCACCCTGGGCGGCCAGCCGGACCATTTCCAGGCGTTGCCCGGCAGTGGCCCCCGGTTGTTCACGATGCGGCGGGCGTGCACTGGGGATCAACCGAAGCTCATCCAGACCCAGGCATTCAGCGGCTTCCAGCGCACCGCGCAGATGACCGTAGTGGATCGGATCGAAGGTGCCTCCGAGCAGACCGATACGCTGACTCATCCGCACATCATTGGCGGATATGTCCGTCGCCGAATACCACATATTTTTCGCTCGTGAGGCCTTCCAGGCCAACCGGACCACGGGCATGAATCTTGTCAGTAGAGATACCGATCTCGGCTCCGAGTCCATATTCAAAGCCATCGGCAAAGCGCGTCGATGCGTTGATCATCACCGAACTGGAATCCACCTCGGCCAGGAACCGCCGAGCCCGGGTGAAATCTTCCGAGACCATGGCATCGGTGTGCTGGGAACTGTAGGTATTGATATGCTCGATAGCTGCATCCATATCGGCGACGACGCGGATCGACAGAATCGGTGCCAGATACTCGGTCGACCAGTCTTCCTCGGTAGCCACCAGGGCCTCAGGGAGAATCGCACAGGTGGCGGCACAACCGCGTAACTCTACCTGCTTTTCGGCGTACACCTTCGCCACCCGGGGCAGAAAGCTGGCAGCAATGCTCTCATGTACCAACAGGGTTTCCATCGCATTACAAACGCCATATCGATGAGTCTTGGCGTTAACGGCAATCGCCTCCGCCTTGTCCAGGTCGGCCCGATCGTCCACGTACACGTGACAAATTCCATCCAGATGCTTGATGACCGGGACACGCGCATCACGACTGATCCGCTCAATCAGCCCCTTGCCACCGCGCGGCACAATCACATCGACAAATTCCGGCATGGTGATCAGTGCGCCCACAGCGGCACGATCGGTCGTTTCCACAACCTGCACCACCTCGGCAGGTAACCCGGCCGCGGCCAGGCCCTGAGCAAGGCAGCGGGCTATAGCTCGATTGGAGTGAATCGACTCGGAGCCACCGCGCAATATACAGGCGTTGCCAGACTTCAGGCAGAGGCTGGCTGCCTCCACTGTCACATTGGGCCGCGATTCGTAAATGATACCGATGACGCCCAGGGGCACGCGCATTCGGCCTACCTGAATTCCGGAGGGCAGAAACTTCATATCGCGTATGGCGCCAATAGGGTCGTCTAGCGCCGCGACCTGACGCAGGCCTTCGAGCATTCCCTGGATACGCGCAGGCGTCAGTGCCAGGCGGTCGAGCATCGCTGCGTCCAGACCATTGTCCCGACCCGACTGAAGATCCAGCTCATTGGCTTCCACCAGCTGGTTCTGTGCCGCTTCGATGGCATCTGCCGTTGCCAGCAACGCGCGATTCTTCACCGTTGTGCTGGCACGGCCAATCACCCGGGATACCTGCCGGGCCTTGAGACCGAGCCCCTGCATGTAATCTGCTACCTGTTCTGCGCCCATGCCTGCCACCGATTACCTGTTGCCGAGACTAAAGGCCGCATTATAGCTGCCTGCCCCGGCACTGGACAGGGCAGAGCTGCTATGATCTGCAATATGATTGGATCACGCCAACACAGATACCCGACCGGCCCAAAGGCCTTCGCAACCGCGAGGATGCAAGGACCATGGACAATCTGCTGACGGGCAGCCTGATTGAATGGCTTGGAGACCATCGACAATGGCTCGGCCTGGCCATATTTCTGATCGCGTTGCTGGAGTCTCTCGCCGTCGCAGGACTGGTAATACCCGGTGTATTTCTGCTCCTCGCAGTCACGGCCATGGCTGGAGGCGGCGGCATGTCCTTTGTCGCAGCCTTGTCCTGGGCTTTCTGCGGCGCAGTATTGGGCGACATGCTCAGCTTTGCGCTGGGACGTTTTTTTCACCAGGATATCCGGCGTCTGGGACTCTTTCGCCGTCACCCACAGTGGATTGCCCGCGGAGAAATCTTTTTCAGACGTTATGGTCTGTTCGGGATTTTCATAGGCCGATTCGTGGGCCCGATCCGCCCTATAATTCCCATGATCGCAGGCATGCTCGACATGCCCACCGTCCGCTTCGTCGCTATCAACCTGCTCTCTGCCCTGGCCTGGGCACCGGTTTATGTCACACCGGGCTTTCTGGCAGGCCGAGCAGTCAAATGGCCGGTACCGGAGTTTTTCTGGCAGCATGCGTTAACGTTACTGGGACTGCTTGCGGGGTTACTACTGGCTGTCGTTCTGATTCTTCGGGCGCAGCAGCGCTGGAGCAACATCCTGGCGGGCCTGTTATGCCTGGTCGCATTGGTGGCGTTGGCGATGCACAGCGAAAGGCTGGTAATTCTTGATCAGAGCCTGGCCGTCTGGCTTTCCATGGCAGACGTTAACGCGGGCCTGCTGGACGCAATGGCGGCGCTGGCCAGTCCGGTCTACCCTGCCGCCCTTTTCAGCCTGCTCGCCTTGAGTCTGGCAATGTCGCGGGGCTGGCGATCCCTGGCCCTGACTCTTGTGGCTTCACTGATGTGTGGATTGCTCGTGTTGGCGTTTGATGCAACCTGGCAGGCAACCACACTTGCCGCCAGTCTTTTGCTCATCGCTATCGCCGCCTTGCTGAAAAACCGGCCACATGCTTTCTGGACACGCGCGGCGTTCATGTCTGGAGTCGCCCCGCCGGCGATTCTGCTGGGAACGATAAGCCTTGCTGCCACGCACATGAGCCTGATGGGCCTGGTAAACGCCTTTCTGCTGGCGGCAGCCAGCCTGCTTCTGTCCCTTTGGCTGGTCGAACGCGCAGGCCCCGTTGAATGTCCTGCGTTCCCGGCCAATAATCTGCTGCTGTGGTTGCCATTGGCGACCGCGGTCGGGGTGCTTTCAGGCCTGCATTATTTCTAGCCATTCATTGATCTGACTGAGCCGCGCCTGGGGATGATCGAGATTCAGCAGCGCGACCTTCTGATCCAGCGAGAAGGGCAACAGAAAAGCCAGCTGGTATCCCAGGCGTTGCTGGCTCCCGGCCACTTCGGGCAATCCCAGGCCCTCGGCCAGAGGGTGCTGCATCAACGCATCGTGCAACACCACCAGATCATCATGCTGCTCCAGCACGGGCGCATCTGCCTGTTCCGGCAACCAGCTGATCTCTCCACTGACCAGTCCGTCTGCAGCCACATCAGCGGAGTCGATGCGCCCGCGCCGGCCGCCTTCCACGCGAATACCCAGCAGTCCATTGTCGCGCTGCTGCCAATCGGTTATCAGCGCCTCACAGCCCAGGGCATTGAAACGAAGGTCGCCAGACCCGGTTTCAGGGCCGGATTCCAGGGCCACAATCAGAAAACTCTCGCCCTGCTTGAAACACCGGCTGAGCATATCCAGATAACGCGCTTCGAAAATCTGCAAATCGATAACGCACCCGGGCAAGAGAATGCTCTGGAGTGGAAATAAGGGGTGTCTCTCAGTCATGCCCGCCTCGCGCTGGAAAGAAAATGGACCGCCGGCGTCTCTGTGCGGCGGTTATGGCATTCAGCAAACCTATTCAGCCGTGTGCCGATTGACCCGGTCAGCAACCCTTGTAACCATGGCAAATGACTTGAACTTGTGTCTATAGTTTCGCCTGCACTCATTGCAAGCGCCTGTTTCACACAGCTCCGCATGGGGCACTACAACAACAGCCATGGAGAACGCCATGACCGCCGTACCCGTTTCCGAACTGACCTCCTACATTGGCAAGGATCTCGGCCATTCAGAATGGATGACCATTGATCAGGAGCGCGTCAATCAATTTGCCGACTGCACCGGCGACCATCAATTCATCCACATCGATGAAGAGAAGGCAAAACAAACGCCCTTTGGCGGCACGATCGCCCACGGATTCTTGTCCCTGTCCTTGCTGCCCACGCTGTCAGCCGGACTCTTGATTCGCCCTGAAGGTCTGAAGATGGCGGTCAATTACGGCCTGGACAGCCTGCGTTTCATCCAACCGGTACGGGTGGGGTCCCGCGTCCGCCTGCAGAGCACGGTAATCGACGTAACCGAGAAGAAACCCGGTCAGTGGTTGATCAAGGCACGCTCTACACTGGAAATCGAAGGTAACGACAAGCCGGCCTTCATCGCAGAAGCGCTGTCACTGTACTTCGTCTGACGCTTGCACCGCTGCCGGCTACTGGCCGGCAGTAATTACTCTCCCCAACGTGCCAACAGGTTTTGCTCGATACCCAACTGGTTTAGAATCCGCGCCACTACAAAATCCACCAGATCATCAACCGACTCGGGCTTGTGATAAAACCCCGGACTGGCCGGCAGTATCACCGCGCCCATCTGGCTCAGCTTCAGCATATTCTCCAGATGCACCGTCGAATAGGGCGCCTCACGGGGCACCAATATCAGCTTGCGACGCTCTTTCAACGCCACATCAGCGGCACGCTCGATCAGATTATTGCTGGCGCCGGTCGCGATAGCCGACAGCGACCCAGTTGAGCAGGGACAGACCACCATCGCACTGGGCGCCCCAGAGCCTGATGCGACAGGAGACATCCAGTCCTGCTTGCCAAACACGCGTATCTGCCCCTCGCGCGCACTGTAGCGCTGGGTAAGAAACAGCTCCAGGGCCTGTGACTTGGGTGGAAGCTTGATATCTGTCTCGGTCGCCACCACCAGCTGCGCTGCCTGGGAAATCAGGAAATAGACCTCCACGTCAGCCTTGACCAGGCACTCGAGCAGACGCAGCGCATACTGAGCTCCGGAGGCACCGGTGACGGCAAGTGTTACCCGACGGTTATCCACACTTCACCTCCAACGCACCCAGCATGCGCTGATGGATGCCACCAAAACCGCCATTGCTCATGATCACTATCCGCGTACCTGACACGGCTCGAGCCAGCACCGATTGGATAATGTCGTCAATGTCGGTCTCGACGCGAGCTGGCACCGGACTGGCGTCCACTACTGACTGCAGTGACCAGTCCAGCCCGGGTGGCTGAAACCAGATGACCTCCGAGGCACTTGCCACACTCGCGGCTAGTGCCGCAGCGTGGCTGCCAAGACGCATGGTGTTGGAACGTGGCTCGATGATCGCGATCAGCGGTGCATCACCTATGCCCGCTCGCAAGCCGGCAAGCGTCGTGGCAATGGCTGTGGGATGGTGAGCAAAATCGTCGTACAGACTCACGCCTTCAAAAGTGCCCAACAACTCCATGCGCCGCTTGGCACTGCGAAATTCGCCTAGTGCAGCAATCCCCTGGGCGGGCGTTACGCCTACGTGCCGTGCAGCCGCCAGGGCCGACAAGGCGTTAGCCACACTGTGGGCTCCGGTCTGGGACCACTCTGCGACGCCTTGGAGAGCGCCATCAAGCCAGACCTCGAACCGCGAACCGTCCGCCGCCAGGAGGCTGGCTCTCCATTCGCCCTCACCGCCCGTGGTCTGCCGGGGTGTCCAGCAACCCATATCGATCACTCTCTGCAACGCAACATCGCCGTGCGGGTGCACAATAAGGCCGGTTGAGGGAATGGTACGAACCAAGTGGTGGAACTGCCGTTCTATAGCAGCCAGATCCGGGAAGATATCTGCATGATCATATTCTAGATTGTTCAGGATCGCGGTACGGGGTCGGTAATGCACGAACTTTGAGCGCTTGTCGAAAAAGGCGCTGTCATACTCGTCAGCCTCAACCACGAAAAAAGGCGTATCCCCCAGACGCGCCGAGATCCCAAAGTTCTGCGGCACGCCCCCGATCAGGAACCCCGGCGCCATACCTGCATGTTCGAGAATCCAGGCCAGAAGACTGGACGTCGTCGTCTTGCCATGGGTGCCGGCTACGGCGAGCACCCAACGGTCCTGCAGAACATGTCGAGCCAGCCATTCAGGACCGGAGACATAAGGCAAGCCCTGGTCGAGCACATATTCTACCGCCGGATTACCTCGCGACATGGCGTTACCGACGATCACCAGATCCGGTGCAGGCTGCAGGTGCTCGGGTGAATATCCCTCAAGCAATGCAATCCCTTGAGCCTGCAACTGAGTACTCATCGGGGGGTAGACATTGGCGTCGCTACCGCTGACCTGATGGCCAAGCTCGCGGGCCAGTAAAGCCAACGACCCCATGAACGTACCGCAGATACCCAGAATGTGCAGATGCATTGTCGCGCCCAGACCCCGTGCCAGAAAAGAATGCGAGGATGTTATCACGCGCCATGCAACAGCGCCGCCATACGCCTGACAGCGATGCAAATGGACATACTTTCGGCTATAGTTGCACGCCAAACCCGTTCGCCGTTTTTGTCCGCAGCTCTGGTTCGCCCATATCCAGGCGATCCGGCGCCGCGTGCCCACCCCGGCCATTGCCTTACACATGGAGTCCGCATGACCGTCAAGAATGCCTTTTACGCCCAGTCCGGTGGTGTCACCGCCGTTATCAACGCCTCAGCTGCAGGGGTAATAGAAACGGCTCGTCAGCATCCCGATCGAATAGGCAAGGTATTCGCCGGTCACAACGGCATTATCGGAGCTCTGACCGAGAATCTGATCGACACCAGTATGGAGCCGGCAGAAAACATCGCCGCGCTGCGCCACACCCCCTCCGGCGCTTTCGGCTCGTGCCGTTACAAACTAAAAAGCCTGGAAGCCAATCGCGCCGAATACGAGCGCCTGATTGAAGTCTTCCGCGCCCACGATATCGGTTATTTTTTCTACAATGGGGGTGGTGACTCAGCCGACACCTGCCTGAAGGTTTCCCAGTTGGCCGAAACCATGGGCTATCCAATTCAGGCTATCCACGTTCCAAAGACTGTCGATAACGACCTGCCAATAACCGATTGCTGCCCAGGTTTCGGTTCAGTTGCCAAATACGTAGCCACCTCTATTCGCGAAGCGGGCTTTGACGTGGCATCCATGGCCGCCACCTCCACCAAGGTATTCATTCTCGAAGTCATGGGCCGCCATGCAGGCTGGATTACCGCTGCCTGCGGATTGGCCAGCGAAGGTGAAGGCCAGCCTCCTCACATCCTGCTGTTCCCGGAGGTCCGCTTTGATCAGGACGCCTTCCTCGCCCGGGTGAAAGAATGTGTAGAGACTTACGGCTACTGCGTGATTGGTGTGTCTGAAGGCATCAAGAATATCGACGGCAAGTTCCTGTCCGAAACTGGACTCACTGACGCGTTCGGCCATGCGCAGCTGGGCGGCGTGGCACCTACCGTGGCCAACCTGGTAAAAGACCAGCTGGGATACAAATACCACTGGGCGGTTGCCGACTATTTGCAACGCTCTGCGCGCCACCTGGCTTCAGCCGTCGATGTGGAGCAGGCATATGCTCTTGGCCAGGCCGCGGTACGCATCGCTCTGGAAGGCAAGAATGCCGTCATGCCCGCCATTCGTCGCCTGCAGGACAGCCCTTACCAGTGGGATATCATTGAAGCGCCCCTCAAGGATGTCGCCAACGTCGAGAAATTCATGCCCCGTGAATTTATTACCGAGGATGGATTCCATATTACCGACGAATGCCGTCGTTATCTTTCGCCCCTTATCCAGGGCGAGGACTACCCACCCTTTGTCAACGGCATGCCCGCCTACGTGCAATTGAATAATCACAAAGTCGAGCGCAAGTTGCCTGAATTCAAAATCTGACCCATACCGCAGAGCCCCGGCGAAGGAATGACGCCTCTGCTCCGCGCCAGCGGGACCTTTCAGACACCCCGTCCGGCCTCACCCGGACGGGGTGTTTTGTTTTCTCCGATTGAAGATTCGCCACCTTTGGGGCAGGATAATGGCAACTGACTCATATGCAATAATGAGCCACAATCTGACCCTTAATGGAAAACACGTATGCGTATTGTGCAGGCAGATATTAGCCGGCTTGACGAAGTAACGCCGCTTTTCATCAAATACCGTGAGTTTTACGGCCAGCTGCCCAAGCCTGAGGCTTCCAGACGTTTTCTGGAAGACCGGCTGAAAAACGACCAGGCCATTATCCTGGTGGCCGAGGACGAGGATACCGGCAAGGTCCTTGGATTCTGTCAGTTTATCCCGAGCTTCTCGGCACTTACCCTGTCACCCAGCTGGGTACTCAAGGGCATCTATGTGATCGAAGAAGCCCGCCGCCAACTGGTAGCTGACAGAATGATCAACCAGGCCAAGGTCATGGCCCGCGCCCAGGGCATCAAGCGCATGACGGTCATGACCGGGGAAGACAACATCACTGCACACGGCCTCTATCGATCCCTGGGCTTTTCGGCTGACTCGGAATTTCATTATTTCGCCCTCAAGCTCTGATATCTTCACTCCCTCACGCCCCCCCCGACCCATGCCCTCGCAAGGTAGCGGGTGGGGGTGCGTCTGCGACTATTGTTTTAGTTGTTTTCTGCGCTTATCACTTGGTATCCCTTGTCGCAGCCTCTATAATCGCGGCCAGAATTTTTCAATCATGCCCGAATCAGGTAACCCATGAGCTACGACCAGATCCCCGCAGGCAAAGACATCCCCAACGACATCTATGTCGCCATTGAAATTCCGGCCAATCACGCGCCGATCAAGTATGAGATCGACAAGGACAGCAATACTCTGTTTGTCGACCGCTTCATGGCAACCCCGATGTTCTATCCGGCCAACTATGGATTCATCCCCAACACACTGGCCGATGATGGTGACCCACTGGATGTATTGGTCGTTACCCCGCACCCCGTCTCGCCTGGCGCAGTGATCCGCTGCCGCCCGGTAGGTGTTCTGCACATGACCGACGATGGCGGCGGCGATGCCAAGCTCATCGCTGTGCCCCACGACAAGCTGAGCGCGCTATATCGCGACATCAAGGAATATACTGATCTGCCGGAACTGCTGATGCAGCAGATCCAGCACTTCTTTGAGAACTACAAGGATCTGGAACCCGGCAAATGGGTCAAGATCGATCGCTGGGGCGGCTCCGATGAAGCCCGCGCGGAAATAGTTAAGGCTGTAAACGCTTACCAAAAATAAGTGTTTTGCCCCCTTGAAAGCCGGCCACAAGCTGGCTTTTTTAATGCCTGAAATTCAGCCCATCTGACGCAGCAATCACGGAGCTTCCCGCCATGGCAGATCGCTACTTCGACCAGATGGGCGCACATTTTGCCCGAAAGATCTACGACGGCCCCAAAGGTGCTGTGCGTCTGGCAGTTTTGACCCGCGACCTGCAAGAGTGGCTGCCGGCAATCTGCGAGCCAGACCAGTCCCTTCGCGTACTCGATGTGGGCGCCGGGCTGGGGCATATGAGTGAATGGCTACTGGGCCAGGGGCATCGGGTGACCCTGGCCGACCCCTCCCCAGAGATGCTCGACGCCGCCAGGGAACGACTCAAGCCCCTGGTATCTGCTTACCCTGTTACCTACCTGCTGAGCCCGTTACAGGATCTGCCGGCGAACGGAGAAACCTATGATCTGGTGATCTGCCACGCGGTACTGGAGTGGCTCGAGGACCCGGCACAGGCCATCAATGCGCTCAGGCAACTTTGCACGCCCGAAGGGCGCATCTCCCTGGCGTTCTACAATCGCGATGCGTTGGTTTACAAGAACCTGATCAAGGGCCAGTTTCGTAAACTGGCGAAGAACCAGCTGGCCGGAAGCAAGCGCAGCCTGACTCCGCAACAACCACTTGATCCGGCACTGGTCGCCACCTGGGTCGCCCAGAGCCGGCTGCAATGCCTGGAAAAAAGCGGAATCCGGGTTTTCTATGACTACATGCCAGCCGAATTCCAGTCACAGCTCGAAACTGCAGAGATTGTAGAGCAGGAATTGCTTTACAGCCGCCACCCGACATACCGTGACATGGGACGTTACCTGCACTGGTGGCTAAGCCCGGCCGAGTGACAGGCTACCCGCGCACCACACGATTACGCCCAGCCTGCTTTGCCTGATAAAGGGCCTTGTCGGCCCTGTCAATTAGCAGCAGGGCATCCATGGCCTCAAGTGACCCGGCCATAGCGGTTCCCAGACTGATGGTGACATCCAGCATCAACTCTGCCACCGGAAATGGCGGACAGGCCATGGTTGCGCGCACGCGCTCGGCGACTATGTCCAGCTGTTCATGGGATTTCACCAAAGCCAGCACAGCGAATTCCTCACCACCCATACGCACTGCCAGGTCCTCGGGGCGGATCGCAGCTACCAACCTCTGGCCCACCTCCACCAATACCTCGTCACCGACTCCGTGACCATGCTCATCATTGATCTGCTTGAAATGGTCGAGATCACCGTAGATGAAGCCAACGTATAGAGCGTCCCTCTGAGCGCGGCTTTCAAGCGCTGGCAGCATTTGCTCCAGGCCCTCGCGATTCAGAAGCTGTGTCAATGGATCCAGCAACGCTCGACGCTTGGCGCCGTCAAGCTCGACCAACAACTGCTTTTGCTCGACCCGCAGCAGTGAGGTCTCAAACATCGCCTCCAGAACCAGGGCAAAGTCCTGCATGCTCTGCCTTTGGCTGACAGACAATGCGTTGGGTCTATCGTCAAGCACACAGAAGGTGCCCACACGGCTGCCGCCGGGTGCGTGCAAGGCAATACCTGCATAAAAACGAATGTGTGGCTGGCCGGTAACCAATGGGTTGTCTGCAAAGCGCTCATCCTTCAGAGCGTCGGGGACCTCCATAATGGCATCGCTATGGATGGCGTGCCCGCAAAAGGACAGACTACGCGGTGAGCCAGACAGAGCCGTCCCGCGGCGCGCCTTGAACCACTGCCGTTCGTTGTCCACCAGGGTCACAAGTACGGTCCGGATGCCAAACACACCCTGAGCCAGACGCAATAACGCGTCAAAGCGCGGATCTGGCCCGGTATCCAGCAGGTTCAGCGCTTCCATATCAGCCTGTCGTTGAGCTTCATCGAGCGGCAGGGTGGGCTCTTTCATGGCGAATCTCTCAGCGCAGTGGTCTGACTGACAAGACTAGCTTTCGTGTGAGTTCTGTACAGCTGGCTTTCGATATTCAGTTACCCGCCCTGCTATTACCCAATCAGCCTCCGGCGCGCCTGGCCTGAAAACCCTGCTCTTTTAGCCAGGCTGTAATAAGATCAGCGTGATCTCCCTGGATTTCGATCGTGCCTTCTTTCACTGAACCACCGCAGCCACAACGCGTTTTCAGCTTTTTACCCAAGACCTTCAACTCCTCGGCCTGGAGTGGAAGACCGCTGACGGTAGTGACCGTCTTGCCACCACGTCCTTTCGTTTCGCGGCGGATACGAGCAATACCGTCTCCCTCTGGAAGAGGGGCCGCCGCGCAATTGCAGGCGGCAACTGGCTGTCGGCAGCCAGGACAGGTTCGCCCAGCCTCAGTCGAATAGACCAGACCACCCAATGCATTCATACCTTTGACTGTCTTGACCATCTTTGTTGGATACCCAATTCGCGTTTTCCGGCACATTATTCAGCGATAGACCTGCACAGCTGTCTATGTCTATTCAGCGCGTTCAATGTCTGTGTGTCCTGCGAGGAGCAGTTCGAGCGCCCGTAGCGAATCCGGAGCGTAATTCTCTCCACTGCGCTTCCAAGCCTGGTGGGGGTCTATCCAGCGGAACCCGACCACTTCTTCGGGCTGCATGATTATCGGGCCATCCCATACACAACTGAATACGCGGCCCCAAAGCCTACTTTGTGGCGATTCGTAGAAAAAGCAAAAATGCGCCTCGAGCTCGACGTCGGCGACACCCAGCTCTTCTTGAAGCTCCCGTCTGGCGCCCTGAAGGTAAGTTTCACCTGCTGCGACCACACCACCGGCTGCCACATCCCAGTAGCCGGGATAAAGCCGCTTGCAGGGGGAGCGCTGATGGATACAGAGTTCCCCTTGACGGTTGAAAACAATAATAAAGGTACAGCGCGGGATCAGCCCCCTGGCATGCAAACTACCCCGCGCGACCACGCCCAACGGCCGATCGTTTTCATCAACATGAATCACCTGCTCGGCTGCCGAGGCGGCCAGATGAGCCCTGTCCCGCGGGTTCATCGTGCTCAGCCCTGCTCCATCAAACGGCGCAGGTCAATAATGGCCGCATTGGCGCGCGACAGATAATTGGCCATTACCAGAGAATGATTGGCGAGCACTCCAAATCCACCTCCGTTAAGCACCATCGGGCTCCACAATGATTCCTGGGTTGCCTCAAGCTCCCGAATGATCTGCTTCAGACTGGCCTGGGCATTCTTCTTGGCAATGATATCGGCAAAGTCGACCTCTACTGCTCGCAGCAGGTGAACCAGCGCCCAGGCACTACCCCTGGACTCGTAAAACACATCATCTATCTCAAGCCAGGGAGTCTGCTCGCGCGGACGACTGCCATCGGTAACGGGAGCCTGACCAACACTGGCTGAAAGACGCTGCGAAAGCGAGCCCAGGCGCGTACTGACATCCCCGAGCCAACTACCAAGATTGTCAGCACGTGCATAGAAATCAGCCTCATCAGCCCTGAGGCGTGCAGCGTAGGAATTCAACGCCTTGAGTCCGCTGCGATACTCCCCTTCCGTAGAGGGCATGATCCAGCTCTTGTTGTCAAAATGAAAAAGTGGCTCTGCACGGGCCAGATCTTCATCTTCAGCAGACTGGGATTGCGACCGCGCCATGTCCCGGCGCATCGCACGGGTGACATCCCGGATCTGTACCAGAACGCCAAATTCCCAGTTGGGCATGTTATCCAGCCAGACACCAGGAGGCATGATGTCATTACTCAGATAGCCGCCGGGCTTTTCCAGCAAGGTGGTCATGAGAGCTTCGACCGTTGCGACTGTCATCTCTCCCTCTACCCTGTCTGTTTGTGCCGAGGTGGCAGGAATCAGTTGCATGACGCCAGGCTCTCGGTTCCAGTACCAACCGACGAACACGCAAACAACCAGATAGACCAGCAAAATCGCCAGTAGCCCTTTGACCACCAGCGTTGGCCCTTGCCCATCCGCCGGGCGGGAGGCCGCGCTAGCAGTCGATTTTTTGCCGAACATACCCTTTCCGAACTTCATGTGTTGACTCCTTTGAACGTCTCGCTCAGGAGCATAGCACTCCAACCCACACAGCACACTCAGGCACCTGATGCTTGTAAGGATCGGAACACAGCCTTCGGGACCCAATCGATTACCCGCAATGCACGCGAGGACTCAGGCCGGGAAGGGCAAGTCAGAATCCCGAATAAACCATTCTTACCGTGGCGAAGGGTTACAAAACACAAATCCCGATTTTGCCTATGACGTTTTGTCACTCGGCAAGAAACCTCGTAGCGATTATGATGAAGGCCAATCTTATCTGGCCCGGATCAAATATTTTGCTGTTACGCCTGTTGCTGCTCACCTGTTTCCTGATACCCGGCCTGGCTAACGGGGGATTGCTCGACAATTCCGCCGATTCCGGCTCTGGCGTGTTGCAGGGCAGCGCCGGCCAGACCCGTTTCTTGCCGGTGAACGAAGCGTTCCGCCCCGGCATAGTCGGTCTCTCGGACCAGGAGATACGTCTTCGGTTCGAGATTGTGCCCGAATATTATCTTTATCGTCACAGGCTCGGTTTTTCACTGACCGGGGACGGCGCCAGCGTGGCCGAACCTGCCCTGCCTTCGGGCACTCAACGCCATGACGAGTTTTTCGGCGATGTTGAGGTTTACTACGACAGCCTCAATGTCATTCTCGAACTGGAAGGGGAGTTGAAGCCTGAACAGTTGCTGCAAGTCGACTTTCAGGGCTGCGCTGATGCCGGGCTTTGCTATCCACCGGAAACCGTGACTCTTGCGCTACCCGGGGGGGTTGCTGCGGCCCAACCATTAGCCGCAGGTAACACGCCGCCAACGGAGTCCCAAGAGGGGCTGGCCCTGGCACTTGCACTGTTTTTCCTGGCCGGGCTCGGATTGACTTTTACGCCCTGCGTATTGCCTATGCTACCGATTCTCAGCAGCCTGGTGGTGGGCCGCAGCAATATCGACAGGTCACGCGCAACATTGCTAGCGCTGAGTTACGTGCTGGGCATGGCACTGACTTTTGCCGCCGTGGGCGCGCTGATCGGCCTTTTCGGCGCCGCACTGAACATTCAGGCGCGCCTGCAGTCCCCCTGGGTGCTGGGTACTTTTGCTGCCTTTTTCATCCTGTTTGCCCTCGCCATGTTCGGGCTGTTCGATCTGCGTCTACCAGCTTTTCTGCGTGATCCCCTTGAGCGCCTGGGGAGTCGCACCCGTGGCGGATCGATTCCCGGGGCAGCCGTCATGGGCGCCCTTTCAACCCTGGTCGTTTCGCCATGTATTTCGGCGCCATTGGCTGGAGCCCTGGTGTATATAAGCACCACTGGGGACGCCGCCGGCGGAGCTCTGCGGCTTTTTTTGCTAGCCCTGGGCATGGGCGTCCCGCTGCTCCTGGTGGCGGTATTCGGCAATGCCTTCCTGCCGCGATCCGGCCCCTGGTTGAACACCGTCAAGCAGCTGTTCGGATTCGGTTTGCTGGGCGTTGCCATCTGGTTGCTCGAACGTCTGTTACCCGGCTCCATCAGTCTGGCGCTTTGGGCCGTCTTGGCCGCGGGCCTGGCGGTGCAGCTCGGATTATTCGAGCGCACTGAACCACGCATTGCCAGCCGGCTGGCTCACATCATCGCGCTGCTGGCCGCGATCTATTCTGCGGTAGCCCTGACAGGGGCATTGGTCGGCGGTTCAGACCCTTTACGCCCGCTCGAACCCTTGACGGCAACAGATCGACAGGGCAGTGCCCGTGCACCGGGCTTTTTCACCACAGTCCGGGATCAGAGCGGAATCAATGCCCAGCTGGCCAGGGCAGTGGATCTGGGCAGCCCCGCGGTCATAGAGCTCTATGCTGACTGGTGCATCAGTTGTAAGGTCATCGAACGCCAGGTCCTCAATGACTCTGATGTACGTGAGGAGCTGGAGCCTTACGTGCGCATCAAGCTGGATCTGACTGACAACACCCCCGATCAGCGCCAATGGCTGACTGAAAAGGGGCTGTTTGGCCCCCCTGCCTTCGTGTTCTACGCCGCCGATGGCGGCGAGAGGGGGGATCTTCGCATTCAGGGCGAGATCGATCGGGAGGGCTTTCTGAACCACCTTGCCAGGAATACCGATTAGCAATCTAGGCTTAATTGCGGCAATCATGCGGGCATCTGGTGGCAACCTAGCGATTCTGGACAGCTCGCACAGATTCCGGCAGACTTCACCCATGACCTGATGGTCAGTTTTTTTTAATTGCCTGTGGATCGATAACAATGGCGAGCATTCTGGTACTTAACGGCCCCAACCTGAATCTTCTCGGTACCCGAGAGCCGGGAGTCTATGGCGTCGCCACGCTGGAACAGATTGTGCAGACACTGCGTGAGCAGGCTGCTGCCAGCGGTCACCATCTACTCAATCTGCAAAGCAACGCCGAACACGAACTGATTGAGCGCATCCACGCTGCTCGAGATGAAGCAATCGATTTCATTCTGATCAACCCGGCTGCATTTACTCACACCAGCGTCGCAATACGTGACGCATTGCTGGCTGTGAGCATCCCATTTATCGAAGTGCATCTATCCAACGTTCATAAACGCGAGCCCTTCCGTCACCACTCCTACTTCTCCGACGTAGCTGTGGGCGTGATCTGCGGGCTGGGCGCCAGAGGCTATCAACTGGCGCTGGATGCTGCGATACATTTGATAGAACAAACCGAACAAGACTAAAACTGCTCTGGAGTGCAAGCACCAATGGATATCCGCAAAGTAAAAAAACTGATCGAGCTTCTGGAAGAATCCGGTATCGACGAACTGGAAATACATGAAGGCGAAGAATCGGTAAGGATCAGCCGCCACAGCAAGCAAGTAGCTCAGCCACAATATTACCCGCAGCCAGCTCCGGCCCCTGCCGCCGCGCCCGCCGCGGCGCCAACTGCGCCCGCCTCATTGGTTGAAACCCCTGCAGCAGAGCCAGCTGGCCACCTGGTACGCTCGCCCATGGTGGGCACCTTCTACCGCTCGCCGTCTCCGGCTGCTGGCTCCTTTGTCGAGGTTGGCCATACCGTGAAGGCTGGCGATGTATTGTGCATCGTCGAAGCGATGAAGATGATGAACCATATCGAAGCTGACAAGAGCGGCGTGGTTCAGGCCATCCTGGCCGATAACGGCCAGCCGGTGGAATTCGATCAACCCCTGTTCAGCATCGCCTGAGCCCGGCCCGGAGCCTCCGATGCAAAAAGTACTGATAGCCAACCGCGGTGAAATTGCATTGCGCGTTATTCGCGCCTGCAAGGAGCTGGGGTTGAAGACCGTAGCCGTGCACTCGACGGCCGACCGTGAACTCATGCACCTGGCCCTCGCCGACGAAACCGTCTGTATTGGGCCGGCCAATGCCACTGAATCCTACCTGAACATCCCCGCGATCATCAGCGCGGCCGAAGTGACGGGTGCCGACGGTATCCATCCGGGCTACGGGTTCCTCGCAGAAAACGCCGATTTTGCCGAACAGATCGAGAATTCCGGCTTCACCTTTATCGGCCCCAGCGCGGAAGTGATTCGCCTGATGGGCGACAAGGTCTCGGCAATTGCTGCCATGGTAGCTGCTGGCGTGCCTACTGTTCCTGGTTCCGACGGCCCCTTGCCGGAAGACGAGGCAGAATGCCTGAGCATCGGTCGGCGCGTGGGCTACCCGGTGATCATCAAGGCCTCCGGTGGTGGTGGTGGACGGGGCATGCGCGTCGTTCATGACGAAGCCGAATTGATAAAATCAATTGCCCTGACCCGGACCGAAGCGGGCGCCGCTTTCGGTAATCCGGTTGTGTATCTGGAGAAATTCCTGACCAACCCGCGCCACGTCGAGGTTCAGATTCTCTCCGACGGCCAGGGCCACGCAGTGCATCTGGGCGATCGTGACTGCTCCCTGCAGCGCCGTCACCAGAAGATTATCGAGGAGGCGCCAGCCCCCGGTATCGACGAAGAAGCGCGGGCCATGGTCCAGGCCCGTTGCGTCAAGGCCTGTATTGACCTGGGTTACCGCGGTGCCGGCACCTTCGAGTTTCTCTACGAAAACGGCGAGTTCTTCTTTATCGAGATGAACACCCGGGTTCAGGTCGAGCACCCTGTTTCCGAGATGGTCACTGGTATCGACATCGTCAAGGAGCAGATCCTGGTCGCCTCTGGGCAGCCCTTGAGTATTACCCAGGAGGACGTGGTCATTCGCGGGCACTCCATAGAATGCCGTATCAATGCCGAAGATCCCAAAACCTTCATGCCCAGCCCTGGCACTGTGACCTTCTTCCACGCTCCCGGTGGCAACGGGGTTCGAGTTGACTCGCACCTTTACAGTGGCTACAAAGTGCCACCCAACTACGACTCGCTGGTGGGCAAGCTGATTACCTATGGCGCCACCCGTGACGAAGCATTGGCACGAATGCGCAATGCGCTGGACGAACTGGTGGTGGATGGGATCAAAACCAATACCCCGCTGCACCGTGAACTGGTGCGTGACGAGGGCTTCTGCAAGGGTGGTGTCAATATTCACTATCTCGAGCACAAGCTGGGTATAAAGTAAGCCTTGGCTGCAAGCTGCAAGAGTATGATCCTTGCCCCCGGGAGCAGCCAGTCTGCTCCCGGGTTATTTTTGCTCATTCAAGCCCGCCCCAGATATCCAGCTCCCGAAGGAAATTTCATGCCCTGGTTACAACTCCGTCTTGCCATCAGTCCCGAACAGGCCGATCCGCTGGAAGATCAGTTGCTGGCACTTGGCGCGGTGTCGGTAACGTTCATGGATGCCGAGGACCAGCCCATCTTCGAACCGGACCTGGGCACCACCCCGCTCTGGTCGCACACTCACCTGTTGGCGCTTTTCGAGTCTGACACCGATCGCGACGCCCTGCTGGCCTCCCTGCAAAGCCTGTGGCAGGGCGGGCTGCCGGAGCACGAGATAGAAGAAATAGCTGATCAGGACTGGGAACGCAGCTGGATGGAGCACTTTCATCCCATGCGCTTTGGTCAGCGCTTATGGATAGTGCCCAGCTGGCATGCTGCTCCGGAACCGGATGCAGTCAATCTTCTGCTTGACCCAGGCCTGGCCTTCGGCACCGGCACCCACCCTACCACTGCGCTTTGTCTGGAATGGCTGGATAGCCAACGGCTGGAGGAAAAGCAATTGATCGACTTCGGCTGCGGTTCTGGCATCCTGGCCATCGCGGCGCTGCTGCTGGGAGCAAAAAAAGCGACAGGCACTGACATCGACGTACAGGCACTCGAAGCGTCACGCGATAACGCCCAACGCAACCAGATTGTGGACGAGCGATTTGCCCTTTACCTGCCCGAAAATATGCCGCAGCAACCAGCCGATGTATTGGTAGCCAACATCCTTGCTGGGCCACTGGTTCAACTGGCGCCGCAACTGGCCCAGCTAGTAAAGCCCGGCGGATTGATCGCGCTGTCCGGCATTCTTGCCGAGCAGAGCGAGGACATACTTGCCGCCTACCGGGATGATTTCGAACTCGATCCGGTTGCCAATCGTGACGGCTGGATTCGTGTCAGCGGAAAACGCCGCTTGGCGACCTGATCGGGTTCACGGCACAATGCCATTTCGGCTTTCACGACGCTAAAGGATCTCCAGTTACCCCATGAGCGAACTGCTGGTAGCGCAATGCCCTTTTTGTCAAACGCGTTTCCGGCTGTCTCAGGAGCACCTGCAGGCAGCGGCTGGCAGTGTGCGTTGCGGTGCCTGCCTGAAAGTATTCAACGCTAACCTGACCATCAAGGCAGACCCGCAGCCCACTGTCACCCCACTTGCCGCCTCCGCGCCAGCTCATAAGCCAGTCAAATCTGATGAGCGCCGCGATACCCTGATGATCCATGACGATATGGATCTGGACGATCTGGAGCTTGATCTCGAGGCCTTGGGGCTTGACGAGTCCATTCTGGATGAAATCAACCCGACCGGTCGTTCGACGGACTCCACGCCCGAACATTCCCCTGATCAAGCCGAGTTGCGACTCACTCCAGAACCCGATATCGAAGAGGCGCCGGAGCCTGATTCTGACAGCCTTTTTGTCGAGCAGGACGATGAGCCGGGGCCCTGGGACTTGCTCGACGACCCTGAACACACCGGGATAAATTCGTCATCACAAGCGTCGCCAGAGCGGGAGCTTGCAGATAGCGAAGAGCTCGATCTGCATGACGACTTTATATCGACGCCCACCGCCCGGGATTTCGAACTACCCTCAGCCTCTTCCGAGGGCGCCAACAGGATCCTGGTTCCAGGACCTGAACGGGCAGCGGAAGACCGGGGTATCTTTCTGCGGGACCGCCCAGCCGGCCCCTCCTCAGAATTCCTGCAGGCAGATGTTCACGAAGCCGAGCAGGAAACCGATGAACCTGATGATCGCCGCGAGCCCGAACTGGGCAAGCTGATTGATCTGCCTGACCTGGTTGATGAGCCCCTTCAGTTGTACTCCCAGCCAGGCTCCAGGCGCAGCAGGTACAGATCGCTCTGGGTCGCCCTGAGCCTGCTCGCCATGCTTGGCCTGCCGGCACAGGCGCTGTATTACAACTTCAGTACGCTGGCCCACGGAGAAAAAACCCGTCCCTACCTGGAGCAGTTCTGCCTACTGACTGGGTGCGAACTGCCGGCACGCGTCGATATATCCCTGATCCGCAGCAGCAATCTGATGGTCCGACCTCACGCCGAATATCCGCGGGCGCTGGCGATTGATGTCATCGTCTACAACAGGGCTGATTTTGCCCAGCCATTCCCAGTCCTGCGTATGACGTTCAACAATACGCGTGGCGAAGAAGTCCTCAGCAAACAGTTCAGGCCTGATGAGTACCTGGGAGGCGAGCTTGCGGGAGTCACACTGATGCCGCCGCAGACCCCGGTTCACGTGGCGCTCGACATGCTTGATCCCGGGCCAGAGGCCGCCGGCTACCAGCTGGATTTTCTCAGTCCCTGAACCGGTCGGCGGATCTGTTCAAATTTCATCCAGTCCAGTCTTTATATGGTCACCCGGAGCGGGTATGATTAGCGCCCTTTTTGCGCAAATATAACGCCGACAACAGATGACTTCCCGCAAGGGCGTTGCTTGTCGGGCCCGTCACTGATGAGTCGATATTGCAGGGATGAACCAGTCTGTGATCCGTATCGGACCCTACCAGCTCGCCAACCAGGTCATACTCGCGCCGATGGCGGGTGTGACCGACCTCCCCTTCCGGCAGCTCTGCCGGAAGCTCGGAGCAGGGCTGGTAGTGTCCGAGATGGTCACCAGTGATGTACGTTTGTGGAACAGTCGCAAATCCCGTAACCGGCTTGATCACAGCGGTGAAGATGAGCCACGCTCCGTACAGATCGCCGGTAGCGAACCGCTGATGATGGCTGAGGCAGCGCGAATGAACCAGCAACTTGGCGCCCAGATAATCGACATCAACATGGGCTGTCCAGCCAAGAAGGTCTGCAACAAGGCGGCCGGCTCCGCATTGATGCGGGATGAAAAGCTTGTCGCCGAGATACTCGAAGCTGTAGTCGAGGCCGTGGATATGCCGGTCACGCTGAAGATTCGTACCGGCTGGTGCACACAATCGCGCAACGGATTGAACATTGCACGGATAGCCGAAGAATCGGGCATCCAGGCCCTGGCGGTGCACGGTCGCACGCGCAACCAGCTCTATACCGGCTGCGCCGAATACGACACCATCGCAGCGATCAAGCAGCAGGCCGGCATACCGATCTTCGCCAATGGCGATATCGACTCCCCACAGAAGGCGTTGCAGGTTTTGCGTCACACTGGGGCGGACGCTGTGATGATAGGTCGTGCAGCACAGGGGCGCCCATGGATCTTCAAGGAGATATCACACTTTCTCGAGTACGATGAGCTGTTACCCCCGCCGCCCCTGGAATGGCAACGGCAAACCCTGCTGGAACACCTGGAAGCGCTGCATCAGTTTTATGGCGACCACCAGGGCGTACGAATTGCACGCAAACATGTGGGCTGGTACCTGCAGACACTGCCCGGAGCCGACGAATTCAGACGCGGGTTCAACCGGGTCGAATGTCCTGCGCAGCAGCATCAGAGCATACAGATCTTTTTTACCCGCCTGCTGGAAGGAGACCTTGCGGCATGAGCCTATTGAACGCATCAGTGATGACTGGACCTGACACCGTGAGCGACGTACCCCAAGACACACCCTTTATCGAACCCGACAAGCTCAGCCAAAGCAGTCGCACACTGCGCAACAGCGTTGAACAGGCCTTGAAGAACTATTTCGAGCACCTGGATGGCCAGGACGTGACCGATGTTTACAACATGGTACTGTGCGAGGTCGAAGCCCCTCTCCTTGAGAGCGTGATGGAACATGTGAAGGGCAACCAGACACGCGCCTCCGAAATTCTGGGCCTCAATCGGGGCACACTGCGCAAGAAGCTGAAGCAATACGGGCTTCTCTGAAACACCGTAAGACTGCTGCAAGGGTTTACTGTTCGGAGCTCAAACGCGACCGACGACTATTCTCAATTGACCATAACTGGATACCCCATGACTGACCAAACCACCCGCCTGCCGATTCGTCGCGCGCTCGTCAGCGTGTCCGACAAGACCGGAATCGTCGAATTCGCCCGCGAGCTGAGCGCTCAGGGTGTGGAGATCCTGTCCACCGGTGGCACTTTCAAGCTCCTTCGCGAGCAGGGCCTGGCCGCAGTGGAAGTTGCTGACTACACAGGCTTCCCGGAAATGATGGATGGGCGCGTGAAAACCTTGCACCCGAAGATTCACGGCGGGATTCTTGGCCGTCGTGACATCGACGGCGAGGTGATGCAGCAGCATGGCATCCAGCCCATCGACATGGTAGTGGTCAACCTCTACCCTTTTGCCGCTACCGTTGCCAACACCGACTGCACCCTACCCGACGCCATCGAGAATATCGACATTGGCGGGCCTACAATGGTCCGGTCAGCGGCAAAGAACCACAAGGATGTTGCGATTGTGGTGAATGCAGGCGACTACGCTGGCATCATCGAGGCGTTGAAAGCCGGCGGCCTGACCTATGCCCAGCGCTTCGATCTGGCACTTAAGGCCTTCGAACATACCGCAGCCTACGACGGCATGATCGCCAATTATCTGGGTACCATTGACCGTCAGTCCGACACACTCAGCACCGAAAACCGTTCCGCGTTTCCACGCACCTTCAATAGCCAGTTCATCAAGACGCAGGACATGCGTTACGGTGAAAATCCACACCAGGCAGCCGCTTTCTACCGCGAGGCTAACCCAGCCGATGCGTCCATCGCGACGGCCGTGCAGCTGCAGGGCAAGGCACTGTCCTACAACAACGTGGCAGATACCGACGCTGCGCTGGAGTGCGTGAAAAGCTTCACCAAACCGGCCTGTGTCATCGTCAAGCATGCCAACCCCTGCGGCGTGGCCGTGGTGCCTGATGCCGAAGGTGGTATTCGCCAGGCTTACGAGCTGGCTTACGCTACCGATTCCGAATCAGCCTTCGGCGGCATTATCGCGTTCAACCGGGAGCTGGATGCTGAGACTGCCCAGGCGATTGTCGAGCGCCAATTCGTCGAGGTCATTATCGCGCCCCGCATCAGTGCCGGCGCCCGTCAAGTGGTCAGTGCGAAGACCAACGTGCGTCTGCTCGAGTGCGGTGAATGGAACGCGCAACCCACCGCTGACTGGGATTTCAAGCGCGTCAATGGCGGTTTGCTGGTACAGAGCCGTGATATCGGCATGATCACCGCAGCTGACCTCAAGGTAGTGACCAAACGCGCGCCCACCGAGCAGGAAATCAATGATCTGGTCTTTGCCTGGAAGGTTGCCAAATTCGTCAAGTCCAACGCTATTGTCTATGCCAGTCAGCGCCAGACGGTGGGCATCGGTGCCGGGCAGATGAGCCGAGTGAACTCCGCGCGCATCGCGGCGATCAAGGCCGAACATGCCGGCTTGCAGGTAACGGGCGCCGTGATGGCGTCAGATGCGTTCTTCCCGTTCCGTGACGGCATCGATAATGCTGCCGCAAACGGCATCAGCGCAGTGATTCAGCCCGGCGGGTCGATGCGCGACGCCGAAGTGATTGCTGCCGCCGACGAGGCCGGCATGGCCATGGTATTTACCGGCATGCGGCATTTCAGACATTAATAACGAGCCGCAAGCCTCCAGCGGCAAGCCACAAGCCAGGATCTCCGTTTCTGCTTGTAGCTTGTAGCTTGCAGCTTGCCGCTCTCTCCAAGGGAGAGACTCATGAACATCCTAATTATCGGTAGTGGCGGACGTGAACACGCATTGGCCTGGAAAGTGGCCCAGGATCCGCGTGTGGAGACCGTGTACGTGGCGCCAGGTAACGCCGGCACAGCCACCGAAGCAAAGTGCGAGAACGTCGCCATTGATGTTCTGGAGCTTGATCGGCTTGCCGACTTCGCCGCGCAAAACGTGCAACTCACCATCGTCGGTCCTGAAGCGCCACTGGTGGCCGGCGTGGTCGACCTGTTTCGCGAGCGCGGTCTAAAGTGTTTCGGGCCTACCACAGGGGCAGCTCAGCTCGAGGGCTCAAAGGCCTTTACCAAGGATTTCCTGGCGAGGCATCGGATCCCTACAGCCGAGTACGCCAATTTCACCGATGTCGAAGCAGCCATGGAGTACCTGCACCGCAAGGGTGCCCCTATCGTGATCAAGGCTGACGGACTGGCTGCAGGCAAAGGCGTCATTGTGGCGATGACGCTGACTGAAGCGGAAGACGCCGTGCGTGACATGCTGTCGGGTAACGCCTTTGGCGAAGCCGGCTCACGAGTGGTAATCGAAGATTTTCTGGAAGGAGAAGAAGCCAGTTTTATTGTCATGGTGGATGGCGAGCATGTTCTGCCAATGGCAACCAGCCAGGACCATAAACGTGTCGGCAATGGCGACACTGGTCCGAATACCGGCGGCATGGGGGCTTATTCACCCGCTCCGGTAGTCACTCCCAGTGTGCACCAGCGGGTGATGGATGAGGTTATCTGGCCCACTGTCCGTGGCATGGCTGCGGAGGGCAATGTATATACCGGATTTCTGTATGCCGGCTTGATGATTGACCCGGCGGGCACGCCACGGGTTATCGAATTCAATTGCCGTTTTGGCGATCCCGAGACCCAACCCATCATGCTTCGCTTGCAGTCGAGCCTGGTTGATCTGACGGAAGCCGCGCTGGCTGGTCGCCTCAACGAGACAGAAGCAAACTGGGACCCCCGACCCAGTCTCGGAGTGGTGCTGGCAGCAGGCGGTTATCCGGGGGATTACACCAAGGGCGCGGTTATAAGCGGCCTGGATGCGTCGAATAGCCCAGATGGGAAGATATTTCACGCAGGTACAACCCTTGTCGGAGATCAGATCGTTACCAGTGGTGGCAGGGTGCTGTGCGCTACCGCTCTGGGTGCAACCGTGGAGCAAGCGCAAAAAAATGCCTACCTCCTGGCTGAAAAACCCGGCTGGGAAGGCAGTTTCTATCGCACTGATATTGGCTACCGGGCAATAGCAAGAGAGCAGCAGGAGAGCTGAGGTCCATTCCGTGGGAGAGCCTCCCGCTTACCATAGGTGGCCGCCGTCACGATGCGGCAGAGGCGCAGCTGAAGATCCCGTTCCGGGAGGTCAGGCCTTGAGCTATAATGGCCATTCGCAGAGACAATCTGCCTTTCGCTTGCCTATGGACAGGATGCCATCAATTTGAAGCAGACGAGCTGGTTTCTCGCCGTTCTCGCAGCGCTGGTCCTGGCCATGGCCGGGTGGGTCGCCGCGACCGAAACCAAAGACCCTGTTTACAGCACTTTTGTCGACACGAGTGGCCAACTGACGCTCAAGGATGTCGCGTCAGCGCGCTACATACACCGGTTTGCACCACGTGCGCCCGGGCCTCTGCAGGTACCCGGAGACGGTGCATTGTGGATACAGATCTCCCTGCAGGGTGGGATTGACCAGCAGCTACTGCTGGAAAACCCCCTGTTATCGCGAGCCGAGCTCTTTCTCTTACGCAATGACAACCTTATCGAGGAATATCTGGCAGGGGCCAGCATCCCTGAGTCTTCGGGTAACCTGCCACATCCAGGTTTCGCTTTCCTTCTGGGCACCAGCGAAGGCGCCGGGTATCACGCCTACCTCAGATTGCAAAACGACTTCCCACTCACCACAGTGGTGCAAGTATCCAGCGTCAGGGATGCGGCAACCCGACAGAGTGCCAGCCAGGCACTCCAGGGCATATTGATCGGACTGCTGCTCGCGCTGGCAGTCCATGGTCTGCTGCACGGCGTTGTGAGTCGCGATCCTTTTCATCTTTTACTCGCCCTGGCTGCCCTGACGCTAGGTGCCAGTGCACTGAGCGGAATCAGCTGGATAGTGGAAGCGTTACCCGGGCTACGCGGACACAGCGCAGGTGTTCTGCAACTCGTCAGCTACCCGATCATGGCATTGATCCTTCTGAGTCTACTGCCACGTGAGAGCCTGCATGCCAAGGGCAGCGTACCCCAGAGCCTGGCGCTGGTCTCTTCGATAATGGGTCTTGTCATACTGATCGCTGCTCTCGACGTCAGCTTGCTGAACATCGCCACAACTGTTCTAAGGCTCACCCTACCGCTATTGGCGGCCATATTGATGCTGTTTCTCTGGCTGCGCCATCAGCCAGTGGATAAGGCATTCGTGGTCTCCATATTCTTTATGCTTGGCAGCTTTGTTGCAGAGTACCGACCTTCCGCACATCCCTTTGGCGATGCCTTCGTCATTCTGTTGCTCTGGCTCGCATTGGTCAGCTATGCATGGGGCTTGCACAAACGCCTGCAGCGGCGCTTAGCCCGACAATCCGGCCACCGGCAGTCAAGTGATGCGTATCAGGCAGAGCGACGAACCAAAGCAGAATTTCTGGCACGTATAAGTCACGAGATCCGCACACCGATGAATGGCGTTCTCGGCATGTCCGAGCTGCTACTGGATACGGCACTGTCAGCGAAGCAGCGCGATTATGTGCAAACAATCCACGGATCGGGCAGCGACTTGCTGTATCTCATAAACGAGATTCTGGATATATCGCGCCTGGAGTCAGGCGAAATGATTCTTGAATCAGTCCGCTTCGACCTTCACGGCCTGATCAATGACTGCCTGGAAACGGTCCGCAGCCGCGCAGGTAACCAGAACATCGAGCTCATCAGTTATGTTCATCCAGAGGTACCTCGCAGCATTGAGGGCGACCCCACCCGACTCAGACAAGTACTTACCAACCTGCTTAACAACTCATTACGCTTCACCGTTGAAGGCGAGATACTCCTGGTAGTTCGTCTTGATACGGAAGAGCAAGGCTCCCTGCTGCGCTTCGCTGTGCAGGATACCGGAAACGCGATGCCCGACCAGGCGCGCGAGTCCCTGTTGAAGACATCCATGGACACCGTTCGCTTGCTTGAGCAAACCGATCAGTCAGGGCATATGGGACTGCTCATCGCCAACCAGCTGGTCCGTATGATGGGGGGCAAGATCGGTATTAAATATGCGTCCGAGCAAGGCAACTCAATATGGTTCTCACTGGATGTGGATGCCCAGACCTCTGATGACTCGGCTGAATCGCCCGCGGAGGGGCATCCTCTGGAAAACAGGCGTACCTTGATTGTCGACGACAATGCCACATGTCGTAAGGTTTTGCAGAATCAGTGCAGCGCCTGGGGCATGCACGTCGAAACACTAGGCGGCGGCAAAGAAGCACTCGCCCTGCTCCGTACCCAAGCTCACCTTGGCAACCCATTCGAGATCCTGTTGGTAGATCAGGCCATGCCAGGCATGAGTGGGCTGGAGCTGGCCAGTAGAATCAAGGATGACCCGGCCATACGCAACAGCCTACTGATCATAATGCTCACCGGCGTTAGTCATGCGCCAAGCCGAGTGATCTCCAGAGCTGCCGGGGTTCGCCGCATACTGAGCAAACCAGTGGCAGGTTACACCTTGCGAGCCACTCTAGTGGAGGAATGGCAGCAGCATCTCGCTACGCTAAATCGCATAAATGCAGCGGTCCCGGAAAGTGCGGCAGAAAGCTCTCTTGGGGATTTCAGGGTACTGGTCGCCGAAGACAATGCCATCTCGACCAAGGTGATCCGAGGCATGCTTGCCAAACTGGGGCTTCAGGCGACGGCCGTTCAAAACGGTCATGAAGCGGTAGAAGCTGTCAAGGCAGGGCACTATGACCTGGTGTTGATGGATTGTGAAATGCCTGAACTGGACGGCTTTGCAGCCGCAAAACGCATCCGCGAGTGGGAAAAAATCGGGGGCAGGCAACCGGTGCCGATCATAGCCTTGACGGCACACATTCTCCCGGAGCACCGCGAGCGCTCGCGTCGCGCGGGTATGAATGCGCACATGGCCAAGCCCGTGGAGCTCACGCAGTTGCGTGAACAAGTCGATTACTGGGTGGGCCGCAAGCAGGAAAACAAGACGTCCTGACTGCCTGAAAGCCCACCCGTTCCTCACGACCTGCGGGCTGACGCTCTGGGTGCTGATTTGCCGCTCTTTTTACCTGCAGGCTTCTTGCGTGCGCCGCTATCGCGTGGCGGCAAACCATTATGTTGAGTCAGTATCACGCCTGGCTTGGCCTTGCTGCCCGCCGCCGTGGAGTTCTTTCGCCTTGCGCTGGCATAACCTTCAACAGCGGGTTGGAACGTCGGAATAAGTTGCTGCTTGCTGTTACCAATCAGGTCTGCTCGACCCATTTCCTTCAGAGCTTCGCGCAGCAACGGCCAGTTTTTCGGATCGTGATAACGCAGAAAAGCCTTGTGCAAACGCCGCTGACGTTCACCCTTGACGCTCTCTACCCCATCACTCTTGTAGGTCACCCTGCGTAGCGGATTCTTGCCCGAGTGATACATGGCAGTAGCCGTAGCCATGGGTGACGGATAGAAGGCCTGCACCTGGTCAGCCCGAAAATCATTGGTCTTGAGCCACAGCGCCAGATTCATCATGTCCTCGTCCGAGGTACCCGGATGCGCGGCAATGAAGTACGGAATCAGGTACTGCTTCTTACCGGCTTCTTTGGTGTATTTCTCGAACAGGCGCTTGAAGGTGTCATATGTCCCGATGCCGGGCTTCATCATACGGCTTAGCGGCCCCTGCTCGGTATGCTCAGGCGCAATCTTCAGATACCCGCCAACGTGGTGCGTGACCAGCTCCTTGACATACTCTGGGGATTCCACAGCGAGGTCATAACGCAAGCCTGAGGCAATCAGAACCTTCTTCACACCCGGCAATTCCCGCGCCTTGCGGTAGAGACCGATCAGGGACGAGTGATCGGTATTCAGGTTCTCGCAGATACCCGGATAGACACAGGACGGTTTACGGCAGGCGGCCTCGATCTCGGGGCTCTTGCAGGCAATCCGATACATGTTGGCAGTCGGCCCGCCCAGATCGGAGATCACCCCGGTAAAGCCCGGCACCTTGTCCCGTATCTCTTCGATCTCACGGATGATCGAGTCGTGGGAGCGGTTCTGGATAATCCTTCCTTCGTGTTCGGTAATCGAGCAGAAGGTACAGCCGCCAAAACAACCGCGCATGATATTCACCGAAAAACGGATCATCTCGTAGGCAGGTATCTTCGCATCGCCATAGGCCGGGTGCGGGACACGGGCATAGGGCAACCCGAATACGTAGTCCATTTCCTCGGTCGTCAGCGGGATCGGCGGTGGGTTGAACCACACATCCTTTTCGCCGTGACGCTGTACCAGGGCTCGCGCGTTGCCGGGATTGGTTTCCAGGTGCAGCACGCGGTTGGCGTGGGCATAAAGCACCGGATCACTTTTGACTTTCTCGAAGGACGGCAACCGAATAACCGTTCTGTCGCGTTCCAGGCGCGGATGCGGCAGCAGTTGCACGACCTGCACCCCGTCCTCCGTGGCCTCGGCGCCCTCCTCACCCGGCCCCTTGGCCTGCTCGACCGCACAGGCGCTGGTGTCCTGGGTATTCACATAAGGGTTGATGATCTTGTCAACCTTGCCGGGTCGGTCAATTCGTGTCGAGTCCAGCTCAAACCAGCCCTGTGGGGTGTCGCGGCGCATGAAAGCGGTGCCACGTATATCGGTTATCGTCTGAATGTCTTCGCCGCGGCTGAGGCGCTGGGCAATTTCGACTACCGCTCGCTCAGCGTTGCCATAAAGCAGAATATCGGCCTTGGCGTCGAGCAGCAGAGAGTGCCGAACCTTGTCCTGCCAGTAATCGTAGTGCGCTATACGACGCAGGGAAGCCTCAATACCGCCCAATACTACGGGCACGTCCTTGAAGGCCTCACGACAGCGTTGGCTATACACCAGACTGGCTCTGTCAGGCCGGCTGCCAGCCTTGCCACCAGGCGTATAGGCGTCATCCGAACGGATCTTGCGATCAGCGGTATAACGGTTGATCATCGAGTCCATATTGCCTGCCGCCACGCCAAAGAACAGGTTTGGCTTGCCCAGCGTGGTGAACGCGTCCTTACTTTGCCAGTCAGGCTGACTGATGATGCCGACACGAAACCCCTGGGCTTCAAGCAGACGACCAATAATCGCCATGCCGAATGACGGGTGGTCCACATAGGCATCGCCGGTCACGATGATGATGTCGCAGCTGTCCCACCCGAGCAGGTCCATCTCGTCACGGCTCATGGGCAAGAAAGGCGCCGCACCGAAACATTCGGCCCAGTACTTGGGATAGTCGAACAACTGCCTGGCGGCCGGCATACTAAGGGACATGATTACTCCATATCGCCGTACCCGGCATAGGAGCCAGGTGCGAGATTTTCGAAACGGGTGAATTTGCCCAGAAAGGCCAACCGGATGTTACCGATTGGGCCATTCCGCTGCTTGCCGATAATGATTTCGGCGATACCCTGATCCTGAGTATCCGGATGATAAACCTCATCCCGGTAGACGAACATGATAACGTCTGCGTCCTGCTCGATCGCCCCGGATTCACGCAAATCAGAGTTGATTGGTCGCTTGTTCGGGCGTTGCTCAAGCGAACGGTTAAGCTGCGACAGCGCAACTACCGGCGCATTGAATTCCTTGGCCAGGGCTTTCAGCGAGCGCGAGATTTCGGAAATCTCGTTAGTTCGATTCTCCGAGCTACCACCAATCTGCATCAACTGCAGATAATCGATCATGATCATGCCGATCTCGCCATGCTCGCGCACCACCCGGCGCGCCCTGGCACGCATTTCCATCGGCGACAGACCAGCAGTGTCATCAATGAACAACTTGCGGTCATTGAGCAGATTTACCGCTGAGGTCAGACGTGGCCAATCGTCGTCATCCAGACGGCCCGCTCGAACCTTGCTCTGGTCGATTCGACCCAGGGACGACAACATACGCATTACCAGCGAATCCCCAGGCATTTCCAGGGAGAAAACCAATACCGCCTTGTCGTAACGCAGTACCACGTTCTCGACCAGATTCATCGCAAAGGTTGTTTTACCCATCGAAGGACGACCGGCAATAATTACCAGGTCCGCTGGCTGCAATCCTGAGGTCATCTCGTCCAGATCGGCGAAACCGGTGGAGAGACCGGTGATCGCGCCATCGCTATTGAACAGCGTATCGATCCGGTCGATGGCTTTGGTAAGCAGGTTGTTGACCGACTCGGGGCCACCGGTTTTAGGACGGCTCTCGGCAATGGCAAATATCTGTCTTTCAGCTTCATCCAGGATCGCATTCGCTTGCTTGCCCTTGGGATTGAACGCACTGTCGGCAATATCCGAGCTGGTGCTGATCAATTTGCGCAGGGTGGAGCGCTCGCGGATGATGTGAGTGTAGGCACTGATATTGGCAACCGACGGTGTATTTTTCGCCAGCTGCCCCAGATAGGCCAGCCCGCCGACCTGATCGATCAGACCTTCTCGGTCTAGCTCCTCGGCCAGGGTTACCACATCGAAGGGCTGATTCCGCGAGGCCAGACTGGCCAGGGCACGAAAAATCAGTCGATGGTCGTGTCGGTAGAAATCAGCCTCACTGAGCAGCTCCACAACCCGTTCCCAAGTTGTGTTCTCCAGCATGACGCCGCCCAGCACTGCCTGCTCGGCTTCGATCGAGTGCGGGGGGATCTTCAGCGACGAGGCCTGCAGATCAAGTTCCGTGTTGTCGGTGTACATAGGTTCGCTCATCGGCACAGGCCCGGTACTTGCTCACTACTCGATCCAAACGCCCCGAAGCAGAAATAATCGGGACACAAAAACAGCAACACGGCGCCTGTCGAGGACAGGCGCCGTGTTGGACAGTCTAACCTTAAAGACCGTGGAACTCACCCTGCAACGCGGATCGCGCTTGAGGACCAGAAACCAGGGTCAGTCGGATTAACCGTTGACTACAACCAGTTTAACGCTGGCTTCTACGTCTGTGTGCAGGTGCAACGCTATGTCGTACTCACCGACGTTGCGCAGCGGGCCTTCAGGCAAACGCACTTCACTTTTCTCGATCTCGACACCCACTGCAGTCACCGCGTCAGCGATGTCACGGGTACCAATGGAACCGAACAGCTTGCCTTCTTCACCGGCGTTGGCTGCGATGGTCACAGTCAGATCAACCAGCTTGGCAGCACGTGCTTCGGCTTCACCCTTCTTCTCGTCAGCAATGCGCTCAAGCTCAGCGCGACGTGCTTCAAAGGCTTCCAGATTGGATGCAGTAGCCGGGGTTGCCTTGCCGAAAGGCAGCAAGAAATTGCGTGCATAACCGGCGCTCACAGCAACCTTGTCACCAAGGCCACCCAGATTCGCGATCTTTTCGAGCAGGATAACTTCCATAGCAATAACCTCTAGTATTCAGTCTTGGCCGTTCGGATCGTCATCGTCACGGGGGCCCTGGGCCGGCGCAAGACGGGAACGAAAGTCGAACAGGCTATCAATAAAAGCCAACAACATAATCAGGGGGTACACAAACTGGGCCGCCAGCACAAATACCACATAGAGCATGACCAGCCATACGGCCCCAAGCTTCTTGATCCCGACAGAGCCGTGAATCAGCGCAAGGCCCGCCAGCATGAGCGGCAAACTGGTAATGGGTGCCAGTAACGCCACCTGACCGAACTGCGGCCCAAAAAGCGTTACCAGTAACAAAGCGCCCGCGATGACCGGCGATAACCTCAACCGATGAAACTCCTCGCGGAATCCACCGGGATTATATAACCGGGCCTGCCACGAGCGGCCTACCATGACACTCACCAACACCATTAATGTGTGCACCGCACCCATCAGGCCAGCAAGCACCGGCACCAGAAGCGCCTCGATGCGAGCCATACCAGCCTCGTCGACCGCCCCACCCATATCAGCCAGCAGCTGAGGGAGGCGCTCCTGAATCTGTGCGGCCAAAGCCAACAAGGGCTCGTTCAACACAGTCAGCAAAAGCAGAGCGTAGCCCAGGCCCAGTGGAACTGATGCCAGCAATACTGATGTCCAGTCACTGCGGCTGTGCAGCAAGGTTGCCAAAGCCACACTGCCACCAATGACCAGCAGCGGCGTAATATCACCCACCCAGGCCCAGGCGATAGCCGGCAAAATACCCCAGGCCAGAACCGGGACCGCCTCGCTCAAGCCGCGCCTTAGCACGACTAGGGCGAGGGCAGCGGCGCTGACCCAGAACAACAGCGGTATGGCAGCGGAGATGGCTACTACCAGAGTAGCCTCCTTGCGCCCCCGCATGATGTATTCAGCCAACCCACGCATGCCGGTCAGATATCCCTGATTACGTACGTAATAAATTACCTATCAACGACCATGACTGTCGGTGAAGGGCAGCAGAGCCAGATAACGGGCACGCTTGATAGCGACACCCAGCTGACGCTGGTAACGAGCCTTGGTACCGGTAATACGGCTAGGTACGATCTTGCCGGTCTCGGTAACGTAGGCCTTCAAAGTGTTGAGATCCTTGTAATCGATCTCTTTAACGCCTTCAGCGGTAAAACGGCAGAACTTTCTGCGGCGGAAAAAACGTGCCATGGCAGCGTCTCCTTTAATACTGGAAATGGGACCGGGTTGACTTACTCGTCGTCGCCGTCGTTATCGTTGTCGTTCGAGCTATCATTGTCAGAATCGCTGTCGTCACCTTCGGTGCGCTCGCGACGCTCACGACGCTCGCCACGACCGGTATCTTCGGGCTTGAGCATGTCGGACTGTTCGGTGATAGCTTCGTCACGACGAATGACCATGTTACGGATAACGGCGTCGTTGTAACGGAAGTTCTCGGTCAGCTCTTCCAGTGCCTTGGCGCTGCACTCGACGTTGATCATGATGTAGTGGGCTTTATGGATCTTGTCGATCGGGTAAGCCAGTTGACGGCGACCCCAATCTTCCAGACGGTGAATCTTGCCGCCGTCTTCTTCAATGAGCTTGGTGTAGCGCTCGATCATGCCGCCGACCTGTTCGCTCTGATCCGGATGAACCAGGAATACGATTTCGTAATGACGCATTAGTGCTCCTTACGGGTTGTAGCCAGCCACCCAACATGGTCTGGCAAGGAGTAGAACTCTAGTTTGGGGCGCACATTCTATGGGAGTGGTGGTGAAGAGGCAAGCCTTATAGCTTTGGGCCGCAAGCCGCAAGCTACAAGCGGCAAGCGGCAAGCGGCAAGCGGCAAGCAGAGTGAAGTCGCTTTGAGCTTTGAGCTTTGAGCTTTGAGCTTTGAGCTTTGAGCTTTGAGCTTGTAGCTTGTAGCTTGAAGCTTGAAGCTTGCGGCTTGCGGCTTGCGGCTAGCTTCTCTGCCGCACCGCTTCAAACAGACAGATCCCACTTGCGACCGATACGTTCAGACTGGATACCGAACCGGCCATCGGGAGCTTGGCCAGGTAATCACAGTGTTCGCGGGTGAGTCGGCGCATGCCACTGCCTTCAGCACCCATCACGATCACGCTGGGCACTTTGAGATCGACCTGGTAGATCAGCTGTTCAGCTTCACCGGCAGTACCCATTACCCACAGCCCTCGCTGCTGCAGCTGCTTGAGCGTGCGGGCGAGATTGGTAACAGCAACCAGGGGTACCGTCTCGGCTGCGCCACAGGCGACCTTGCGCACAACCGGGGTGAGACTAGCCGAGCGATCACGGGGAATGATCACTGCATGGGCACCGGCAGCATCAGCGCTGCGCAGGCAGGCACCCAGATTATGCGGATCCGTTACTCCATCAAGAACCAGTAACAGGGCCGGAGTATCAAGCCCATCGAGGAGCCGATCAAGCATCTCCTCAGACCACATCTGGCTGGGCGACACCTGAGCAATAGCGCCCTGGTGAACGCCCTCGACCAGCTTATCCATGTCTTCGGGTGCCAGACGCTGAATATTGACCCCGATGTTTTCGGCCAGATCGGAGAGCGTTTGGGCCCGCCCATCTAGTCGACCACGGGTCAGAATCAACCCCTTTACGCGCTTGGGCGAACGCTCGAGCATCGCCTGAACGGCGTGCACGCCAAATACATATTCACTATCACTCATGTCTGCACATTCACCCGGCTCAGGTCTTGCGTTTGCGCGGAGCTCGGGGCGCACGTGGAGCACGCGGTCCGGAACCGGTAGAGGTTTTCTCAGCCGGCTTTTTACCGGCTGGAGCCTTGGCAGCGCCCTTTGATCGCGGCGCCCGGCCCTGTTTGGCTGCACCCGCTCCGGCCTTTTTCGAGCCCTCGATCAGACTCTTGCGAGCCGCCCGACTGGCCTCAACATCCGTTCGTTGGTTTTCCGGCTGACTCTTGTCCATCTCGAAATCAATCTTGCGTTCATCAAGATCAACACGGGCGATAACGACGCGAACGGTGTCTCCCAGACGGAAGCTTCTGCCTGAGCGCTCGCCAACCAGTCGGTGATGAACCTGATCAAAGTTGTAGTAATCAGCGGGCAGCGCTGTGATATGTACCAGGCCTTCGATATAGATATCTTTCAGCTCGATAAACAGACCAAACCCTGTAACTGAAGTGACCAGCCCATCGAAGCTCTCGCCCACCCGATCCTGCATGAACTCGCACTTGAGCCAGCTGACCACATCACGCGTTGCTTCATCGGCGCGCCGCTCGTTCTGCGAGCACTGCTCACCGAGACGCTCTAGGGCCGGCATATCGTAAGGATAGAGGGCTGCTTTCGGGATGGTCCCGGCACCGGCACGCTTGACTAGATCAGTCTTGCGGCGCGAGCGGATCACGCTTCGAATGGCACGATGCGTCAAAAGGTCGGGATAGCGACGAATTGGCGAGGTAAAGTGCGTATAAGCTTCGTAATTCAAGCCAAAGTGGCCGGCATTATGCGGGCTGTAAACCGCCTGACTGAGAGAGCGCAACATCACTGTCTGAATCAACTGAGCATCCGGGCGCCCCTGGACCTTACGCAGAACCTCGGCGTAATCCTCTGGTGTCGGGTCGCCCTTTTTGCGTGTCAGTGACAGACCCAGCGCATTGAGGAACTCGCGGAGACGCTCAACTTTCTCGGGCTTTGGACCGTCATGCACGCGATATAAGCCGGGCAGCTCGAGGTCTCCAAGAAAACGCGCAGTGGCTACGTTGGCCGCCAGCATGCACTCCTCGACAATCTTGTGTGCGTCATTGCGGGTAGTGGGACGAATTTCAGCTATCTTGCGGTTCTCACCAAAGACAATCCGAGTTTCCGTGGTCTCGAAGTCGATTGCACCTCGACCCTGGCGCGCCTTCGCCAAAGCCTTGTAAAGCTCATAGAGATCCTTGACTGCAGGAAGAACCTCGGCGTATTGCTTGGACAGCGCCATGCCTTCCTGACTGCGGGGATGCTCGAGCATGTTCGAGACCTGGGTATAAGTCAGGCGCGCATGGGAGTGAATCACGCCTTCACAGAACTCGTAGGAAGTCAGCTCACCACTTTTGGAGATCGTCATCTCGCACACCAGCGCTAGACGATCAACCCGCGGCATCAATGAGCAGAGGCCGTTAGAGATCGCCTCAGGCAACATAGGCACCACTTCGCTTGGGAAGTAAACCGATGTACCGCGCAGCTCCGCTTCCTCGTCCAGTGCCGAGCCTACTGGCACATAATGGGAAACATCAGCAATGGCGACATACAACTTCCAGCCGCCCGCGAACAACCTCCAACCACTGGCTTTCTGAGGCTCGCAATAGAGTGCGTCGTCAAAATCCCGGGCATCTTCACCGTCGATCGTAACCAACGGCAAATGGCGCAGATCAACGCGCTTGAGTTTGTCTTTTTCCTCGACCTGGTCCTTAAGCTTGCTCGCCTCGTCGAGAACGGCCTGCGGCCACACGCTAGGAATGTCGTAGCTGCGCAAGGCAACTTCAATCTCGACACCCGGAGCCATGTAGTCACCGACTACCTCGACTACTTCACCCTGGGCCTGGCGGTGAATATTCGGCCACTGGGTTATCTTTACCTCGACATACTGACCGGGCTCGGCACCATGCTCGCAACCAGGCTGGATCAGTACCTCATGATTGATCTTGGCATTATCGGCGGCAACATAAGCGATCCCGTTCTCACGATAATAGCGACCGACCAGTACCTCATGGGCCCGTTCAAGCACTTCTACAATCGTGCCCTCACTGCGACCACGGCGGTCAACGCCGGTAACCCGGCCAAGGACCTTGTCACCATCAAACACCAGACGCATCTGCGCAGGGCTAAGGAAAAGGTCGTCGCCGCCGGCTTCTGGTACCAGGAAGCCGAAGCCGTCGCGATGGCCTTGTACGCGGCCCTTGATAAGATCCAGCTTGTCTACCGGTGCGTAGGCGCCGCGGCGGGTGTATATCAACTGACCATCACGTTCCATCGCACGAAGCCGGCGCCGCAGGGCTTCGATTCCCTCTTCACCGGAAATACCCAGTTCGTCCTGGAGTTGCGCGCGGGTAGCAGGCGCACCACGGTCTTCGAGCAGTTTGAGAATAAGCTCGCGACTGGGAATGGGGTTCTCGTATTTCTGGGCTTCGCGTGTCGCTTCTGGATCTATTGCGGTCCAGTCGACTGATGATGCGGAAGTACGTTCGGAGTTGCTCGGCAGGGCCGAGTCTTTTGATATTGATTTTTTCGTCATAGTCTTCTATTGAACCGCGAATTGGCTTTTCATGCACCTGTTTCCGGCAAATACGGATTTATTTTTACCGGGGGGTTTACAAGCACATGGCCGCTACGTATTATTCGCGCCGTCAACACAACAACGGTTGCAACGCGAAACGCCTGTTTCAGCATAGCATCCAGATTGACTGAAATGCCCAGGTGGTGAAATTGGTAGACACGCCAGCTTCAGGTGCTGGTGGCCGCAAGGCCGTGGAAGTTCGAGTCTTCTCCTGGGCACCATCTTTTCTACTGCTGATACTTGCATCGGCAGCTTCGCTTGAAAATCCATAGTTTTTTCAACGGCAAAGCCCGATGGCGAAGCTATAGTTCTCCAAATAGTCATTATTTCACAACAGTATTTCTGGTTACTCTTCTGTTTTGTTTGTGGACACAAAAAAGGCGCCTGTTTGGGCGCCTTTTTGGTTCAGGCATGATCAGTCCTGAAATATCTTACGCAGAATGACCGTTTCGTTCCGATCTGGCCCTGTAGATATGATATCAACCGGCGCAGCTACCAGCTCTTCAATCCGACGGATGTAGGCGCGGGCATTTTCCGGGAGCTGCTCAAGCGTTTGAGCGCCCAGAGTCGACTCGCTCCAACCAGGCATCTCTTCGTAAACAGGATCAAGACCCAGATAGCTGTCAGCATCGCTTGGCACCTCTATCACCGCACCCGCCTCGTTGCGGTAACCGATACAAATGCGGATAACATCCAGACCGTCCAGCACGTCCAGCTTGGTCAGGCAGAGACCACTGATGCTATTGACCTCCATGGCGCGGCGCAAAATAACAGCATCGAACCAGCCACAGCGACGCGCCCGGCCGGTGGTAGAGCCAAACTCGTGCCCACGTTCAGCAAGGCGTGCACCCACGTCATCAAACAACTCGGTAGGGAAAGGTCCCGAGCCGACCCGGGTGGTGTAAGCCTTGGTGATACCCAGAACATAATCCAGATACAGCGGACCGAAACCAGATCCGGTCGCCGTGCCACCAGCTGTCGTATTGGAGCTGGTCACATAGGGATAAGTACCGTGGTCGATATCCAACAATGAGCCCTGGGCGCCCTCAAACATGATATTGGCACCTTCGCGGCGCAGTTCATGCAACCTGGCAGTGACATCCGTCATCAACGGACGCAACCACTCGGCATAGCCCATCGCTTCGTCCAGAGTTTTCTGGAAGTCGACAGGCTCCACCTTGTAATAATGCTCCAGGGAGAAGTTATGATATTCCAGCACTTCAGCCAATTTGATGGCAAAGCGCTCGGGATTGAACAGGTCTGCTACGCGCAAGCCCCGCCTGGAAACCTTATCCTCGTAGGCCGGACCGATACCCCGGCCTGTTGTGCCAATCTTGGCCTCTCCCCGGGCTTTTTCACGAGCCTGATCCAGCGCCACGTGATAAGGCAGAATCAACGGACAGGCGGGACTGATACGCAGTCGCTCGCGAACCGGCACACCCTTGGCTTCCAGCTCTTTGAGCTCTTTCATTAGAGCTTCCGGAGAAAGAACCACGCCATTACCAATAAAACACGTGACGTTCTCGCGCAGAATACCTGAGGGGATCAGGTGCAATACGGTTTTCTCACCATCAATAACCAGGGTGTGGCCAGCGTTGTGCCCCCCCTGATAGCGGACAACGGCAGCGACCTGATCAGTCAACAAATCCACGATCTTGCCTTTGCCTTCATCGCCCCACTGTGTACCGAGGATGACTACATTCTTGCCCATTTCAGCTCTCGCCTCATTCGAATTTGAATAGCCTGCACGGCCGTTGAATCAGTTTTCCAGCTTTTTGACCTGCCACGCCCCGCCCTGCCAGCGCAAAATACGATCGCAGCCGTGCTCGACTGCGTCAGCATCAACCTGGCCCGGCAGCGCCACTATGACGCGCTCACCCTCGCGGCGAAGCTTCATCACCTCACGCTGCAGACCCTGCTCGTTGGCATAAGCCGCCCATATGGCACTCGAGCGCTCGGCACCAGCGCTAACCTTGCCGCGCTCCACAAGCAGCCGCAGATCTGTCGAAAATCCCGTTGCCGGACGCGCACGCCCGAAGTCCGAGCCGATATCGTCATAACGTCCACCCTGGGCAATACTCTGCCCCAGCCCCGGAATGTAGGCAGAAAAAACTGCGCCGGTATGATAGTGGTATCCACGCAGCTCACCCAGATCAAAATACAGGGGAATCTCCGGATATTGGCGGGACAGGGTCTGAGCAATTTCGGCCAGGTCGTCCAGCGCAGCCATTACCGACTCTGGAGCACCATCGAGCAACACGTGGGCGCGCTCAAGCACCTCCACGCCACCTGACAACTCAGCAAGGCTGCAAAGCATCGCCGCCAGAGAGGATTGACTCTGCCCCAGCGGCTCAGCTATGGCCCTTACCTCATCCACCGCCTTGCGCTGCAGCGCGTCAAACAGCGCCTGCTCCACCTTCTCATCCAGACCCGCAGCCTGGGCAAGTCCACGATAGATACCCACATGCCCTATATCCAGATGCGCACCACTTACCCCACAACTGGAGAGCGTTTCGAGCATCAGGGTAATGATTTCAATATCGCTGGCACTGGACGCATCACCATACAGCTCTGCGCCCAGCTGGATAACACTCCGCGCCGTAGACAAGGTGCGCGGTCGAGTGTGCATGACGCTACCGCAATAGCAGAGCCTGCTCGGTCCTTCCGCGCCCAGGGTATGGGCATCAATACGCGCAACTTGCGGCGTGATATCGGCCCGCACGCCGAGCATACGGCCTGAGAGTTGGTCGACCATCTTGAAGGTCTGCAGCTCCAGGTCATGACCGGCACCGGTCAATAGAGACTCTACATATTCGATATGCGGGGTGATGACCAGGTCATATCCCCAGGAAGAAAACAGATCAAGCAGTTGCCGGCGTGCGGCCTCGATAAGTGCGGCCTCTTCGGGCAGAACTTCCTCGATGCCCTCGGGCAACAGCCAGCTATCAACAGTTGGCATTTTCACAACCTTCCTACATGGTGATTACAAGTGGCCTGCATCAGACGGTATCAACGCACCAGGTACAGAAAAAGGGTGCCGATCACCATACTGCACAATCCTATAATTCGCAGTTGGCTGTCGCTGATCTGAGTAATACCAGTCAGCATCCGCTTCCATCTACCGGGTGCGAGAAATGGCATCAGCCCTTCAATGACCAACACCAGACACATTGCAGTTGCCAGGCTTTGCCACATCGGCTGCATCCTATGTTCCGGCCGGGCCGCTTTTTATCCGGCTCAGGCAGACGGCAGTCACAAAAAAGCCGGGAAAACCCGGCTGCGTGATTGTAACACGTTTTTCCGTGGCCACACCCGCAAAGGCTGAGGGCGTGGCCGGACTCGAATTATGGCGCGCTGCCACCCTGGAGATAACGGAAAAAGTCACTATCGGGATCGAGGACAAGGATGTCCGACTTGCTGGCAAAGCTCTCACGATAAGCCTGCAGACTGCGGTAGAAAGAGTAGAACTCCGCGTCCTTGTTGTAGGCTTCCGCATAAATGGCAGCCGCCTGGGCATCACCATCACCACGGACCTGCTCAGCCTCACGGAAGGCTTCCGCTAGAATGACGCGCTGCTGCCGGTCTGCGTCTGCACGGATACCCTCAGCCAATTCGTTACCCTTGGCCCGATGCTCACGAGCCTCGCGCTCACGCTCACTGCTCATGCGCTCGAACACACTGCGATTCACTTCGTTCGGCAGATCGATAGCCTTGACCCTGACGTCCAGGACTTCAATCCCGAGCTCACGACGGGCACTGGTATCCAGCACTGTCGTGATATCCGCCATCAACTGATCACGCTCACCGGAAACGACTTCGTTAAGCGAGCGGCGAGCCACTTCGTTGCGTAAGCCTGATTCCAGCTGACGAGACAAGCGATCTTCGGCAAGGGCCCGTATTCCCGAGGTGGCCGTGTAGAAGCGTTCCACATCGGCAATACGCCACTTGGCGTAGGAGTCCACCATCAACGCTTTCTTCTCGAGAGTCAGATACCGCTGGGTAGCAGTATCGAGGGTAAGAAGTCGACCATCGAACAAGCGTGCTTCCTGCACAAACGGCAACTTCAAGTGCAGACCCGGCTGCACATCGGTTCTGACTACCTTACCGAACTGCAGCACGATACCGCGTTGAATCTCACTGACCACGAAGAAGCTCTGCCAGCCGACCACAACGACTATCAAGGCCAGAATCAGACCAAAAATTGTCTTGTTACTCATTAACGTGTCTCCCGTGAACGCGCATCACGCGGCGAGGTCTGGGACTGGCGGTTGGCCGCATCGTTAGCCAAAGACCCCGAGGAAGTTGAAGCCGAACCAGATCCGGAATTTCCACCCTGCTGCATCAACTTATCAAGAGGAAGATAAAGCAGGTTATTGTTGCCCTCACCACCGGACACCAGAATCTTGCTCGTATTGCTCATCACGTCCTGCAAGGTTTCGATGTACATGCGTTCACGCATGACTTCGGGTGACAAGCGATACTGGGTTACCAGTTGATTGAAGCGCTGGGCCTCACCATCTGCACGCGCAATAACCTCGTCGCGATAACCATTGGCCTCCTCGAGCAGGCGCTGTGCCTGACCGCGGGCCTCCGGAATCACGCCGTTGGCATAGGACTCAGCCTGGTTGCGTACGCGAACCTCGTCCTCGCGGGCCCGGATAACGTCGTCGAACGCATCCTGCACTGCAGCAGGCGCCTGGGCACTTTCAATGTTCACCTGAACGACGGTGATACCGGTGTTGTAGTTATCCAGATAACGCTGCAGCCGCTCCGTGGTCTCCACACCCATTTGCTCACGGCCTTCGGTCAAGACCTGATGCATCGGCGTAGAACCTACAACGTGGCGCAACGCGCTCTCGGTTGCGTGGCGAAGACTGGTCTCGGGGTCTTCCACTTCAAGAATAAAATTCTCGAGGTTGGAAATTCGATACTGAATTGCAACCGGCACTTCAACGATGTTTTCGTCCTGGGTCAGCATCTGACCCTGCTGCCGATAGGAACGTACCTGGGTGACGTTTCGCTGAAATTTCTTTTCAAAGGGCGGCAAATAAAGATGCAGGCCCGATTCGACCGTGCGGTTGTATTCACCGAAGCGAAGCACGATAGCCTGCTCCTGCTCATCAACTGTGTAGACAGCGGCGAAGAGCCAGACGGCAACAATAATAAGAGCCACAATGCCCAGGACAGCCTTGGGGAAACCCTGGCCGGAACCCGAACCGCGGTTACCACCCTTGTCACCGCCACCTTTCTTGCCACCGAACATGCCATTCAGGCTGTCCTGAAGCTTGCGCAAAGCTTCATCCAGATCCGGGGGCCCTTGCTTGCCTCCACGATTACCGTTATTGCCACCACCGCCCCAAGGGTCTTGATTCTTACCACCACCAGGCTCATTCCAGGCCATAGCGTTCTCCGTTATTCGTAAACTTGTGTGCAAAAAAGACCCTGAAGTCTTTCCGCTTATCTGATCAAGGGTACAGCATACCGCGCCTGACGGGCGAACCGAACGACGCCTTTATTGCAACGCATGTTGCTCGATAAAGGCGTCCATTTGCCAGCCTTCACGCTTGAGCAATCGATTCAGGTCACTGCGCTGCAATCTCAGATCAAGCTGCTGGCGTCCATCATCGGCAATGCTCTCGCTGACAACCGCTCCAATTTCATAAAACTGGGCACGCAAGCGCGCTTGCTCGGGCTCCAGCACAAAGGACTCCTGGATGACATCTACCGAAAGCCGCTCGGCCATTGCCTCGGCCAATAGGTCAAGACCTTCGCCACTTTGTGCCGAGACCCAGACCCTGACCGCCAGACCCTCTTCATTTCGCTGTATATGTGGCTCTACCGACTCAAGCAGGTCGACCTTGTTGTAGACCTCGAGCATCGGCAGCGTCGCAGCACCTATCTCGCCGAGCACTTTCATTACTTGCTCAACGTGTGAGGTGCGCTCAGGATCTGCGGCATCAACCACATGTAGCAACAGATCAGCCTGAGCCGATTCCTCCAGCGTCGCCCGAAAGGCTTCGACCAGTTTGTGCGGCAGATGCCGGATGAATCCGACGGTATCAGCCAGAATGGTGGGACCAATATCGTCAAGCTCGATTCGACGCAGGGTCGGATCGAGCGTCGCAAACAGCTGGTCTGCCGCATAGACTTCAGATGTGGTCAGCGTATTGAAGAGAGTGGACTTGCCCGCGTTGGTGTAACCGACAAGCGATACCACCGGAATCTCTGCACGCTTGCGTGCACGGCGCGCCTGCTCACGCTGGCTGCGCACTTTTTCAAGCCGCCGGGTAATCTGTTTGATCCGTTCGCGAAGCAAACGGCGGTCGGTTTCGAGCTGAGTCTCACCCGGACCGCGCAGGCCAATACCACCCTTCTGACGTTCAAGGTGGGTCCAGCCACGAACCAGCCGCGTACTCAAATGATCAAGTTGAGCAAGTTCAACCTGGAGCTTGCCCTCATGAGTGCGCGCTCGCTGGGCAAAAATATCGAGAATCAGGCCGGTGCGATCTATCACCCGACACTTGAGCTCACCTTCAAGATTACGTTCCTGACTGGGCGTAAGGACGTGATTGAAGATCACCAGATCACCCTGATGCTCCCCAACAAGGGCCTGAAGCTCCTCGACCTTGCCGCTACCTATAAGAAAACGAGGGCTGGGCTGATGTCGATTTATGGTAAGAAAGGCAACAATCTCCGCGCCGGCCGAATTAGCCAGCTCGATGAATTCCTGAGGATCCTCCCGGGTGCGCTCGTCCATACCTTCGAGGTGAACGAGTATCGCCCGCTCACCGCCTTCATGGCGCTCAAAGAACAATCAAGCCTCCGGATAAATCAAGGGTTTTCCAACTCGGCCTCTTCACTGCCGGCCTGAACAGGCAAGCGCACCGGACGACCCGGCACAACAGTGGAAATAGCGTGCTTGTAGACCATCTGGCTGACTGTGTTCTTCAGCAGAATGACAAACTGGTCAAATGACTCGATCTGGCCCTGCAATTTGATGCCATTAACCAGATAGATGGATACCGGAACACGTTCCTTACGCAGAACGTTCAGGTAAGGGTCTTGTAATGAATGCCCTTTTGACATTGCCTTACTCCTTATGGAAACCGTATTTATATGCATTAATTCAATGCGTTATCACCGCCGGGCCCATTATCCATCGGACGGAGCAGTGCAATTATCAACCTGACCAATTAAAGCCAGAATCTGTAAAAATCAGGGTACTGCTTTTTTCAGAGCGCCGTCCTAAAAAACCTATATTGTGGTTCGTTCAAGACGTTTCAAGGCCTGGTCAAATCTGTTCGGGTCCAGGCTGTCAAACCAGTCGATCTCTGCCTTCCAGCCACGCAACCAGGTCATTTGCCGTTTCGCCAGCTGCCTGGTGGCTATGATCCCCCGTTCGACACCTTCGTCTAGCGAGAGTTTCCCTTCAAAATAATCCCAGAGCTGCCTGTAACCCACAGCCCTGACTGAAGGCAAGGCCGGATTCAAGTCAGCTCTGGCATACAGGGACTCGACCTCGTCGAGAAACCCCTGGCGCATCATGGCCTGAAAACGACTGGCTATCCGCTCATGCAATACATGCCTCTCGAGCGGTGCAATTGACATATAATGCATAGTATAAGGCAAAAACGCATTACCGGAGTCCTTCGACTCGGCTTTTTCTATGCTTTGCCTGTGATGCCATTCAGACATGCTTATACCTGTCAACATATATACCTCTAATGCCCGCTGCAGGCGCTGGGGGTCATTTGGGTGAATGCGCTGCGCTGCTTCAGGGTCAACGGCTGCAAGTCGCGCGTGCACCCCTTCCCACCCCTCACTGGCCGCTGTCAGCTCGATATCCTGACGAACCCGGGGATCGGCAGCAGGCATTGACGCGAGTCCTTCGGTAAGCGCCCGAAAGTAGAGCATGGTGCCACCCACAAGCAAGGGGATACGGCCGCGGGCGACAATATCGGCTATCAGCCCCAGTGCGTCGACTCGGAACCGGGCCGCAGAGTAGCTTTGTGCAGGATCGAGAATATCCACCAGATGGTGCGGGTAGCGGAGCAGAGTGCTCCTGTCGGGCTTGGCCGTACCAATATCCATACCGCGGTAGACCAGTGCGGAGTCCACACTCACCAGCTCACAGGGATAACGGTCTGCAAGATACATGGCCAGCTCGGTCTTACCGGAAGCAGTAGGGCCCATAAGACAAATGACCGACGGCAGCGCACCAGTCATTGGGCAGTTACCGACAACAGATCAACGTCCACGCAGAAACAGCTTATCAAGATCACCCATACTCATTCTGGTCCAGGTAGGGCGTCCGTGATTGCACTGCGCACTGCGCTCGGTGTGTTCCATATCACGTAGAAGCGCGTTCATTTCCGTCAGGGTGAGACGCCTGTTGGCCCGGATTGAACCGTGACAGGCCATAGTGGAGAGAAGCTCGTTACGGTGCGCCTCTATGCGGTCGCTGGTGCCGTACTCCAGAAGATCACTCAGAACATCCCGAACCAGTTGCACGGCATCAGCCTGACGCAACAGCGCCGGGATCTCGCGAATACCCAGGGTTTCAGGCCCCATGCGCTGCACCACAAAACCCAGACGGGAGAACCAGTCCGCATGCTCTTCGGCGCAATCCACTTCCCGCTGACTGAGGGCCACGGACTCGGGGACCAGTAGCGGCTGCCCCCTGAGACCTTCCTCATCCATGGCGTGCTTGAGTCGTTCATAGGTAATGCGCTCATGGGCGGCATGCATATCTACGACGATCAGGCCTTCGGCGTTTTCAGCCAGAATGTAGACGCCATGCAGCTGCGCCAGCGCATAGCCCAGCGGTGGCACGTCATGCTCCGGACTGCTGGCCTCAGCCATCACAGCAGAAGTTGCCTGACCGGAAGGGAGCCCTGCTTCACCGGAAACCGAATTGACGCCGTACAGGCCCGGGTAGGCTTCAAGGTTCCCCGAGAGCTCCCGGGACGATGGACGTTCAGGCAGGGCGCCGGGCACAGACCACCCGCCACGCGACTCGTTGAGCGGCATGCGCTCCTGCCCGGAAAAGATGCCAGCCGCCTGACCGGTCGCCATTGGCACGGCAACTGGGGACTCGACCAGTTCAGCATCCGAACGGTCACCTGGTCGCTGATCGGCCAGGGCGCGATGCAGAGTACTGAACAGGAAGTCGTGAACCATGCGACCGTCGCGAAAGCGCACTTCATGCTTGGTCGGATGTACGTTGACATCAACGACTGCTGGATCCACCTCGAGAAACAGAACGAACGTCGGATGCCGGCCATGAAACAGGACATCGCGATAGGCCTGGCGCACCGCGTGCACAACCAGCTTGTCACGAATCATGCGCCCGTTGACGAAAAAATACTGCAGGTCGGCCTGGCTGCGTGAAAAGGTAGGTAGTCCAACCCACCCCCATAGCCGCAGCCCACTGCGTTCACTATCGATCGACAGCGATTGCTCGACAAACGCCGGGCCACAGACACTGGCCACACGGCGCCTGGACTCCATCTCTCCGTGGGCCGGGCGCAGACTGAAAACGGTGCGGCCGTTGTGGCGCAGAGTGAAAGCGACATCAAAGCGAGACAGCGCCAGGCGCTTTACCACTTCTTCCAGATGGCTGAATTCGGTTTTCTCTGTCCGCAAAAACTTGCGCCGGGCCGGGGTATTGAAGAAAAGATCACGTACCTCGACTGTGGTGCCCTGGGGATGAGCCGCCGGGTGCATGCTTGGCGCCATATCACGGCCTTCGGTCTCGACGGCCCAGGCCTGATCCGAGCCTTTTGCGCAGGAGGTCAGCGTCAATCTGGAAACCGAACTGACTGAAGCCAGAGCTTCACCGCGAAAGCCAAGAGTGATGACCTTTTCGAGATCATCAAGATCTCTGATCTTGCTGGTAGCATGGCGTGACAAAGCCAGCGGCAGGTCCTCCTGAACAATTCCATCGCCGTCATCGCGGACCCGCAGCAGCTTGACGCCACCCTGCTCGACTTCAATATCGATTCGGGCAGCGCCCGCATCCAGAGCATTTTCCAACAATTCCTTGATTACCGAAGCCGGCCTTTCCACGACTTCACCGGCTGCAATCTGGTTGGCCAGCCGGGGACTAAGCAATTCAATACGTGACATATCAGGGCTCATTCCTGACCAGCATATTGCCGGCCGGTACTTTCAGGATCTGTCCAACCCGTATCTCGTCACTGCCCAGGTTATTGGACTGTCGCAAGCTGGCCAGACTCACATCAAATCGCGTCGCAATAAGGGAAAGCGTATCACCTCTGACCACCTCATATTGACGGGGCCGCTGGGCCTGCAGCTTGCCACTGGATTTCAAGGCCGCTACCCGCGTACCGGGTGGCGGATTGCGGTGAAAATAATCCCTGATACCCGAGTGCATGGCCCGGGCCAAAGCCTGCTGATGCGTTCGGGTCACGAGCTTGCGCGCTTCGCCCGGATTGGAAATAAAGCCGGTTTCGACCAGAATCGATGGAATATCCGGCGATTTGAGCACCATGAATCCTGCCTGCTCGACCCTGCGCTTATGCAGTGGCGTGATACCGCCGACGGCCGACAACACCTGCTGGCCGACATCAAGGCTGGCTGACAGCGTCGCGGTCATCGACAAATCCAGCAGCACGCTGGCCAACACCTGATCCTTGTTGTCGAGACTCACGCCGCCGACACCGCCGATCAGGTCAGAACGGTTCTCCCGGTCCGCCAGGAAACGGGCCGTTTCCGAAGTAGCGCCGCTGTCCGAGAGAGCAAACACCGAAGCGCCGAAAGCGCTGGCGCGAGTAAAGGCATCGGCATGGACTGACACAAACAGATCGGCGCTGTGCTTGCGGGCAATGTCGGTCCGTTTGCGCAGCGGAATGAAATAATCACCCGTGCGGACCAGAACTGCCTCGAAGCCCGGCTCGGCATCGATCATTTTTTTCAGTTCGCGGGAGATTGCCAGCACGACCTCCTTCTCACGGACGCCACCAGGACCGATCGCACCAGGGTCTTCACCGCCGTGTCCGGCGTCGATGGCGATCTTGATATTGCGTTCACCCCCCGGGCTAGAGGGGCGACTGGGCGCCTGGGGCAACGGCGACGCTGTTGGTGGCGCGGGAGCGGTCAGGGTTTCACGCGGCTCGGCATGGTCATACAGGTCGATAACCAGCCGATGCCCGTACTGCTGATTCGGCGGCAAGGCAAAACTCTTCGGGTTGACTGCCCTGGAGAGGTCCAACACCACTCGCAGGTCTTTCTCCTCCCTGGGGGCAGAGCGCACGCCGGTCAATGGCGTATCGCTCAAAGGCAGACCCGACACGTCGGCAGTAAAACGGGCCCCGCTGACATCAATGACCAACCGCTCGGGATTGGACAGACTGAACAGGCTATGGTCGGCGGGACCGGAAAGATCGAATACCAGGCGGGTATTGTCTGGAGCCCGCCATAACCTGACATTCTCTATGTCTACCGCCTGCGCCAGCCCGGCAAACAGCATGCACAGGCCCGCCACTAGCCAGCAAATTGTTACCCGACCTGTACTTCTGCCTTTCAAGATCACGTCTGTGCATCATCCTGTATTTGTAATTGTTGGCAGGCGCTCTGGCCATGCTCACTATGCCCTTCAATCTCAAGCCTGCGACCGGTTTGCGTAGTACTTATGGTAATGGTCATGTCCGGGCTTGGCAAAACCCCCCGCCCCTTGTCGGGCCACTCGACCAGACACAGGCTGTCGGCTGAAAAATAGTCACGAACGCCCAGAAACTCGAGCTCTTCAGGGTCCAGCAGACGATACAGGTCAAAGTGATAAATAGCGCTACCATTCAGCTCATAGGGCTCAACCAGGGTAAAGGTCGGGCTTTTGACAGCGCCCGAATGTCCCTGCGCGCGAATAAGACCTCGGCTCAGGGTAGTCTTGCCCGCACCAAGATCGCCCTGCAAATAGATTACGCCACGCGCCTGCATAGCGCGACCGATGGCCGCGCCGGCAGCCTCCATGGCTTGATCTCCCTGGGCAAGGATGACGTGAATCATGTTATTTCCCGTATATTGAGCAAGCGACGAATAGCCATCATCAGATCGGTAGCCAGCAGGCCGCGCTGACCCTGCTCGGCAGCCTGGTCCCCGGCCAACGCATGCAGCAGGGTTGCATAACGGGCGGCAGTACCAGAAGGCAACTTCTGCGCCAGTAAAGCGCCACACAGACCCGACAGCACATCACCCATGCCAGCCGTGGCCATGCCGGGGTTGCCCGCGGTGCACAAACCGACAGGCTCTCCCCCAGGCTCTCCGCCGCCAACCAGACTACCCACTCCCTTGAGCACCACCGCGCAACCATAACGCCGGGTCAGTTTCTCCAACGCCTGCAGGCGATCTTGCTGAATATCCGATGTAGAACAGCCTAGCAGGCGTGCGGCTTCGGCCGGGTGGGGTGTAATGATACAGTTCTCCCCAAGGTCCCTGCCATCCACAAAACGTTCAGCGATAATATTCAATGCGTCAGCGTCCAGCACCTTGGGAAGATCGCTGCGCAATACAAGGTCCATTATTTCCTGCGCCCATGAACTCCTGCCCAAACCCGGACCCACAACCAGCACGCTGGCACCGGCCATGAGTTCTTCAAGCCCCTGCGGATCATCCACGGAATGGACCATCACCTCGGGGCAGCGGGTGAGCAAGGGGGCGATATGCACACTACGTGTCGCGGCACTTACTTTGCCAGCACCACTGCGCAGCGCGGTTTCAGCAGCAAGCAGCACCGCGCCGCCCATTCCCGGCCCACCCCCAATGACCAGCGCATGTCCGAACATGCCCTTGTGGGAACTGCGCGGTCGCGGGGCAAGCGTTTCAGACCACCCTTCCAGGCCCAGCCGATGGGCAACGGGCAAGGTCATCTCGGCTGGCATATCCGCCAGCCGAGCAAAATGCAGCTCTCCAACGTGATCCGGGCCCTGCCCGGTGAACAGACCTATTTTCAGGGTGATAAAGGTGACCGTCATGTCGGCCGTGACGGCTTCACCCAACACTACACCGCTATCGGCGTGCAGACCGCTAGGCAAGTCGACGGACACTGTGGGCAAACCGCTGGCATTGATCGCTCTGATCGCACCGGCATAAGGCTCGCGGACTTCGGCATCAAGGCCAGTACCAAGCATGGCATCCAATACCACTCCGCGCAGAGACTCACCCTCCTGCCACGCCGTTATTTCGATACCCTCAGCCATCGCCAACCGGTACGCCCGCTGCGCGTCCCCATGCAGCTTTTCGGGTGCACAGAGGGCAAGCACACGCACATCCCAGCCCGCCATACGAGCCAGGCAGGCGACCAGGTAGCCGTCACCCCCATTATTACCACCCCCGCAGAGCACCGTCAGCACGTCCTCATCAGGCCAGCGCCGCAGGAGCTGCTCCCACAGTGCCCCGGCAGCCCGCTGCATCAACTCGCCACCTTCAACACCGCCAGCAATAATCGCCGCGTCGATGGCGCGGGTCTGGGCAGCGTTGTAGATATGGGTCGGCAGTGTGATGGTCATGGGCATGTCCCTTCTGGCAATGTCTGGCACAATTGTAGGTTCTAAACAGCCGCCGCCCCAACTATTCAGGCCCAATCAGTATGACCGACGTTAACGCCAACCCTGCCGCGGACCCTCATACGCTCGGCGAGCAGATCAGGGAACTCGGGCAGGAGCTGGGATTTCAACAGGTGGGCATCAGTGCAGCCCAGATAGGCGAGCATGAAGCGCGCCTCAATGCCTGGCTGGACGCAGGTTACCAGGGCGAGATGGCATGGATGGCGAGCCACGGCAACAAGCGCACCCGCCCCGCCGAACTGATTCCGGGTACCTCTCGGGTCATATCCGTGCGCATGGATTACCTCCCAGCCGATACCGCCATGGCCAAACGACTCAAGCAACCCGAACACGCCTATATTTCCCGCTATGCCCTGGGGCGCGACTATCACAAACTGATGCGCCGCAGGTTACAGCAGCTGGCCGAGCATATTCAGACCCTGATAGGCCCATTCGGTTACCGGGCCTTTGTCGACAGTGCGCCGGTAATGGAACGCGCACTTGCCACCCGGGCAGGCCTTGGCTGGATCGGCAAGAACACCATGCTGATCAATCCAAAAGCCGGCAGTTATTTTTTTCTCGGCGAGCTGTTTACCGATCTGCCCCTGCCCCTGGACCTGCCCCAGGAGAAGGAGCACTGCGGCAGCTGCACAGCCTGCCTGACGACCTGCCCGACTGACGCGTTCGTCGACGCCCACGTACTCGATGCCAGGCGCTGCATTTCCTATCTGACCATCGAACTCAAGGGAGCGATACCCCTGGAACTGCGTCCACTGATGGGCAACCGCGTCTTTGGCTGTGACGACTGTCAGATGGTCTGCCCATGGAACAAGTTCGCCAGGCCGACTGCCGAAAGCGACTTCAACCCCCGTCATCAGCTCGACCAGGCGACACTGGCGCAGCTTTTCCTGTGGGATGAGAACACCTTCATGAGCAAAACAGAAGGCTCTCCGATACGCCGCATCGGTCATGAGCGCTGGCTGCGCAATCTGGCTGTAGGGCTGGGAAATGCGACCACCAGCATCCCGGTAATCGAAGCATTAAAGGCACGCATCGATTACCCCTCGGAACTGGTTCGCGAACATGTCGTCTGGGCTTTGCGGCGCCACGGACATGCACCTTGAGGCATACCTCAGTACTTCAGAAAGTGTTCGCGGTAGTATTTGAGCTCGGCAATCGAATCATATATGTCATCGAGGGCCAGGTGGCTGCTGTCTTTCTTGAAACCAGCCTTGAGATCCGGCGCCCAGCGGGAAACAAGCTCCTTCAGGGTCGAGACGTCGAGATTGCGGTAATGAAAGTATTGCTCCAGATCGGGCATACCCCGGTGCAGAAAACGCCGGTCCTGGCAAATGCTGTTACCGCACATGGGTGACTTGCCTGCGGGCACCCATTGCTGGAGAAATGCCAACGTCTGCGCCTGAGCCTCGGCAGCACTGGTCTGACTCTCCCGTACCCGCTGGGTCAGACCCGAGCTACCATGCTGACGAGTATTCCATTCATCCATACCATCCAGCAGAGCATCGGGCTGCTTCACCGCCATGACGGGCCCCTCCGCCAGCACGTTGAGCTGTGAATCGGTCACTACTGTGGCAATCTCGATGATAACGTCGTTGTCGGTATCCAGACCGGTCATCTCCAGATCGATCCAGATGAGATTCTCGTCGTTGGTCATATGTTCTCCTGCTGTCAGATGGATGTAATCGAGTATACGCGGCGCGTGCTACACTGGCGAAACTTCCGGAAATAGTGCGACACATGGCCAAGCGACACCTCACCCGACGCCAGAACTGGCGGATTCAGAAAATTCAGGACGAGCGCACGGTGCGTGCCAGTCGCAGGGCCGACCAGGCCGAAGAGAGCCTGATTGGCGGTGATCTCGGTCCGGAGCAGCAAGGGCTTGTGATCGCTCACTTTGGCGTACAGGTCGATGTTGAAACGAGCGCCGGACCCGACGCCGGCCAGATACGCCGCTGTCATCTGCGCGCCAATCTGCCCGCGATGGTTACCGGTGACCGGGTCATCTGGCGAGCTGACAACCAGTCCGGCGGGGTGATCGTCGCCCAACTGCCACGCGAGTCCGAACTCAATCGTCCGGATCACCGGGGTCAGCTAAAGCCGGTAGCCGCCAACGTTGACCGACTCGTTATTGTGTTTGCACCCTTGCCCACCCCCTACACAACGCTGATCGATCGTTACCTGGTCGCCGCAGAGCAATCCGGATTGAACCCGCTTCTGGTGCTTAACAAGGCTGACCTGTTACTGGGCGGTGAGTTTGCAGATATTCGGTCCTGGCTGGATGTGTATGCCAGGCTGGGTTATCAGGTACTCGAGCTTTCAGCCAGTTCGGGAGCAGGATTAGGGGAGTTACAGGCGGCGCTGAAGGACCATATCAGCGTATTTGTCGGCCAGTCTGGGGTGGGCAAATCATCTCTGATCAATGCCCTGCTTCCCGGCATCGATCTGCGCGTCGGTGCCCTGTCGGAATCCAGCGGTCAAGGGACGCATACAACCACCACGGCCAAGCTCTTCCACTTTCCGGAGGGGGGCGACCTGATCGACTCACCCGGTATTCGGGAATTCGGGCTTACCCACATCAGCCATGAGGATCTGCTGGAGGGCTTCGTTGAGTTCCGGCCGTTTCTCGGGCACTGCAAATTTCGCGATTGCGCACATTTGCATGAACCGGGTTGCGCGCTACTCAATGCCGTGGAGCGCGGCGATATATCAGCCAGCCGGATCAGCAGCTACCGGCAAATCCTGTCCAGCATTGGTCCGCAAAGCTACTGATCGCTAAGGGTCAAGAGATTGCGGGGTCCCGCCGTCATCGAAGAAGTTTGTCGGCCGCGGAGGTGGTGGCGCAGCATCTTGGCTTGAGGGCTGGATCATGGCCGGTTCAGCAGCAGGCACATCAAAGACAGGTATATCCAGATCCGAATCAGGGCCTGCTGCAGGCAACTGAACGGAATCTGTATCCTCTTCCCTTTCACCCAGGCCATCAAGCATCAGCTCTTCCGCACGCTTGTTAAGCACCACAATATCGATACGTCGATTGATCGGATTCAAGGGATCGGCCCGATCAAACAAGGCAGAGTCAGCAAACCCCACTACTCTTGCAAGCTGATTTTCGGGATAGCCCGCTGCCAGCAAGGTGCGGCGAGCAGCGTTGGCCCTTTCTGTCGACAACTCCCAGTTTCCGTAACCGCGACGACCAACAAAGGGTGCTGCGTCAGTATGACCACCGATACTGATCTTCTTCGGCACGACGGCGATGGTATCGCTGAGGGCCAACAGGATCTCTTCGAAGTAGGGCTGCAATTGCGGGCTGCCGCTGGCGAACATGGGGCGGTTTTCAGCATCCATGATCTGGATACGCAGCCCGTCCTGGGTAATCTCCAGCAGAATCTGATCCTTGAAGCGCTGCAGCACTGGCTCTTCATCAATCTTGTTCTGTAGCTCCTGCAGCAACATCTCCAATTCGAGCTTCTCCACCCGCTCACTCACAACCCGTTCAGCCTGTTGCGCAGCCGACTCGGACTGGCTGTCATCGGGAATACGGGACTGATCGTCCTGCGCGTCGTTGAGCGTGCGATCAGGCGCGACTGTCGGAGTACCGCCCAGATCGATGGCATAGGGACTCCCACCCTCCTCGAACCCGATGGGGTCATTAAAATAACCGGAGATCTGCTTGAGCTGTTCAGGCGTCGCAACGGCCAGCAGCCACATCACCAGGAAAAACGCCATCATCGCCACGGCGAAGTCGGCAAAAGCGATTTTCCAGGCGCCGCCATGGTGACCACCACCCTTACGGGAGATGCGCTTGACGATGATCGGCTGATTATTATCCACCGATCAGCGTCCCTTCACCGACTCTTCAAGCTCCAGAAAGCTGGGACGATGCTCAGGCAAAAGCGCCTTGCGTCCAAACTCGACGGCCAGTGCCGGCGGCAGGCCCTGGGCACTGGCAACCAGGCACATCTTGATGGCTTCGTAGGTGTTGGCTTCCTCATGCGCCTCGTGCTCCATCGCTGCTGCAAAAGGGCCTACAAAGCCGTAGGCCGCCCAGATACCCAGGAATGTACCCACCAGCGCAGTAGCAACCTTTTGACCGATCATTGTGCTATCGGCATCACCCAGAATACTCATGGTGATCACGATACCCAGCACCGCCGCAACAATACCAAAGGCCGGCAAGCCGTCGGCAATACGAGTGACCGCGTGACTGGGGCCTTCAAGCTCTTCGGTGAGGCTGGATATCTCGACATCAAAGAGTGCTTCAAGCTCGTGGGGCGCCATATTGCCGGTCGACATGATGCGCAGGTAATCGCAGATGAATTCGGTCATGTGCTTGTCTTTGAGGATCGCCGGGTACTTGCTGAATATCGGGCTTTCCGCAGGTTCTTCGATGTCCGCTTCAATTGACATCATGCCTTCTCGGCGGCTTTTGTTCAGGACCTCGTAGAGAACGCCAAGTACGTCCAGATAGAAAGCCTTGCCAAAACGGTGGGAAAAAAGGATCACCGGCGCCTTGGCAAACACCTTCTTGATCGTAGTCATGTTGTTGGCGACCATGAATGCGCCGAACGCAGCCCCGCCGATAATCAGGATTTCAAAGGGATGCCAGAGCGCTGCGAGCTGCCCTCCGGAGAGCATGAAGCCCCCCAGCACGCTGCAGAGAACTACCAGATAACCGCCGATTTTCAACATAAAGCCGTCAAATTCCTTGAAAGAAACGAAACCACCGCACCGCGGCAGCAAAACAACCGTGTTCACGTTATAGTCTTGTGAGTAACCAATGCCCTAATTGTAAAGCCGCAAAGCCTATGAGCACAGAACAAGAAAGTAAAAATGCAATCGAGCATGATATCGGCAGCCTGCGGCAAAGCCTGAACAGCTTTGTGTTGCCAATTGAAAAAAGCCAGCAGGTAATGCTGTGCAACCACCTCGAGAGCGAAATGCTGAACCTGTCGGAGCTGACCGCCATGCTCCTGCGGGTGCCCGCTGCAGCACTACAGGTCTGCCGTATAGCGGGTGAGGCAGCACGACGCCGGGACATCGACATTCTCACTCTGGAACACGCATGCAACATGCTGGGCACACAACGCCTTGGCACTATCATCAAGGAACTCCCGGTCCTGGAGGCCGAGCACACACCATACGCCTATCGCCAACTGCTGAGCATCAGCGAGCACGCACTGTCGCAGGCTCAGGGCCTGTTTGCCCATCGCATGGCACGCCTCTGGCACGAAGTCTCCCTTGCCAGCCTGCTGTTCCTGGCGCCCTGCTGGGTTCTGGTCTATCAGCGTCCTGAGGTTTTTGCCGAGTGGGACGCACGTCACCTTGACCAGAAAACCAATGGCAACGGCTTCAGTCACTGGCTACTGGACAGCGATCGGGTACTTGGGCTGGCCCAGCAACTAGCAGAGGATTGGTGGCTGCCCCCATGGATTTTGCAGGGCTATCGGTCCCTGGGCAGCAGCCGCAGAACCATGGTTCGCGCTTTGCACATTGCCCGCGACAGCCAGCATCCTCGGGATCAACAGGCCGCCCTGGACGCCGACCGCAGCCTGTACCGATGGTTGACGCTGCCAGCCAACAGCTTATTGATGGCCAACGGCCTCGCCCTGGGGGCACATCACGACTGGGATGCCAGGCACACACGTCGTTGGCAGCAGCTGACCGCCCTCTATCTGGGCCAACAGGTTGCCGAAGTACAAACCGCCAGCCATGCCAACGCAGTCGAGAGCGCCAGATCCCTGTACAGGCACTACGGCAACTCCGTCTGGCTGCCGGCAGAAGCCTTGATATGGCCCTGTGGCTCACGGCAAAACGAAGGTCGAGGTCCTGAACGGCTATCGGCAGCATCCCCGGACGGCATCAACAACGCTCAACCTCTGGTTGGCGCAGCTCTCTGGCGGAAAAACTGTCTCTCGCTGGTCGCTCAACCTCCAAACTTCACCAGCCTCGCTGCGATAGTCGACACCGCCCTGCAGGCAGTGACTCAGGGCCTTGGATCCGACAAGTGCTGGATCGCACTCTATAACGCTCGCAAACACCAGTTGACTGTTTATGCCGCTGCCGGCTTCGCCGCGGACAGAGATCCGGTGGGCGTCCAGCTCGGCGAGTGCCGAGGTAACGCCTGGGGTCGCTGGCTGCAAAGCAGTACCAGTCATGACCTGAGCATTCCAGGGCGACACCCCAATAAGGAGCTTGTGCCACCGCAGTTGGCTCGACTGACTGGCGACGGCGCCTCGAGCCTGTTCCCATTACTGCACAAGGGCCAGATTATTGGGCTGCTTGGCAGTCAGAGCGGCACGGCCCCGGCACCTCTTGATGAGAAACACCGGAAGGCGCTGATAAAAACCGCAGAATGCCTGAGCCGCGCCCTTGTCGGCTTCATGCAGAAGCCCTGAACCGTTATCATGTTCCCCTATGACGCCTGGAGATACGCATGCTTGAGCCCCTGTTACCACTGCTGATTGAACCTGAAGAGTGTCCGCAGCCCCTGGACCAGAATCTCCTGCGCCTGGTGGATATGTCCTCTCTGGACCAGTACAACAGTGCCCATATACCCGGAGCTGTGCATTTGCCCCCAGCGCGCACCACCTCCAGCGCTCCGGTTCCGGGATTACTGCCGCCACAGGATCAGTTGCAACAGATGCTCGGCGAGCTCGGCCATCATGACGGGCTTCATTATGTGGTTTATGACGACGAGGGCGGCGGCTGGGCCGGACGCTTTATCTGGTTACTCGACTCGATTGGCCACAAGAGTTACAGCTATATCAATGGCGGAATAAGAGCCTGGATCGCAGCGGGACTGCCGACCGAGCAAACGTCAAACAGCGCACCAATCACCTTTCCCCAGCTGCATATCGTGAACTCGCCCAGCATCAGTCTGGATGAGCTCAACGGGAGCCTGAGCAACGAAAATCTGGTCGTCTGGGATGCCCGCTCCCCCGCCGAATATCGGGGCGAGAAGGTCCTGGCCAACAAGGGCGGCCATATCCCAGGCGCAATCAACTTCGAATGGACCGCAGGCATGGATCCAGAGCGAGGGCTGCGACTGCGCAGTGATCTCGCTCGACAGCTCGAAGCACGGGGCATTACCCCTGACAAGCAGATTGTCACCCACTGCCAGACCCACCACCGCTCCGGCTTTACCTATCTGGCGGCAAAAATTCTTGGTTATCCACACGTCAGGGCCTACCCAGGTTCCTGGTCCGAGTGGGGCAACCACCCCGACACCCCCGTCGAATCCTGAGGACACCCAATGCGCGATCGCTTGTTTATCATCATGCAGTACTTGCTGCCCCAGCATCTGCTCTCACGGCTGGCCGGCTGCGTTGCGGACTGCCGCTGGCCATGGCTGAAAAATGCCTTCATCGGCTGGTTCGCCAAGCGGTACCAGGTAGACATGTCCGAGGCAGTCCAGGAGGATCCTACCGCCTACCCCTGCTTCAACGACTTTTTCACCCGTCAGTTGAAAGACGGCGCACGGCCGCTCGATCCGGCAGCGGACAGCATTCTGTGCCCTGCCGATGGAGCGATCAGCCAACTGGGAGCCATCGAGCACGGTCGTATCTTTCAGGCCAAGGGCCAGAGCTTCAGCGCACTGGAACTACTGGGCGGGAATCCCGAGCACGCGGCGTTATTTCAGGGCGGACAGTTTGCCACTGTGTATCTTTCGCCACGGGATTATCACCGGGTGCACATGCCGCTGGGCGGCGTGCTGCGCGAGATGATCTACGTGCCGGGCAAGTTGTTCTCGGTCAACCGCAATACTGCCGAGAATGTGCCCGAGCTGTTTGCACGCAACGAGCGCGTGGTGTGCCTGTTCGATACCGATGCCGGACCAATGGCGGTTGTGCTGGTCGGAGCAATGATCGTCGCCTCCGTCGAAACCCCCTGGGCCGGACTGGTGGCACCACCACGACGTCAACTCAAGACGCAGGCATATGGTCAGGCTGCACCAGGCCTGGGTCGCGGAGAGGAAATGGGGCGATTCAAACTCGGCTCGACCGCCATTGTGCTATTTGGTCCGGGACGCACTGGCTGGAATGACGCCCTCAAGGCCGGCGATGCGGTACGCATGGGCCAGAGCATGGGGCGCTTCAACGCCAATTGATTATCGACCGCATCTGGTCAGGCGCGGTCAAAGCCGAACGCGATCACCTGATCAATGCGCTCGGCCCCCAGCGCCAGCATCACTAATCGATCCACTCCCAACGCGACCCCGGCACAGGACGGCATACCGGCACGCAGCGCCTGTACTAGCAGCTCATCCACCGGTAGAACTGCCTTGCCCGCCTCTTTACGCTGCTGAATGTCTGCGCTGAAACGCCGACTTTGCTCGTCAGGATCGGTCAGCTCCAGATATCCATTGGCCAGCTCCATTCCTTGCACAAACAATTCGAAGCGTGCCGCACTGGGCACCGCATCATCATGCTCGACAATCATGGCCAGCGCAGCCTGCGAAGCTGGAAACGCATACACCAGGGTCGGCTCTATCAGGCTGGGCTCGATACAATGGGAAAACAGCAGCTCAAGCCAACCATCGCGGCTCAACTCCCCAACAAACCCACACCGCTCACGCCCTTGCCTGGCAAGCTCCTCTTCAGAGCAGCAGTGGATGTCCAGCTCAAGCACCTCGGCAAAAAGCGCTGCATAGCCAACGCGTCTGGCCGGAACGCACGCCAGGATGCCACCCACCAACTCGTCAACCTCATCCATCAGGCGATGATGATCAAAGCCTGGCCGATACCACTCCAGCATACTGAATTCCGGATTATGGCGGCCTCCGCTTTCACCATTGCGAAACACCTTGCATAGCTGCCAAATGGGCCCGCTGCCAGCAGCAAGTAGGCGCTTCATGGGGTATTCGGGAGACGTATGCAGATAACGCCAGACAGGCTCACCCCCGCCGTCGGGAACAAAGGCAGTTGCGAATGGGAATAGCTGGGGATCACTCACCGCAGCGACCGAGAGGGCAGGTGTATCTACCTCCAGCACATCCCGGGCAGCGAAAAACTGCCGTATACGATCAATCACCGCCGCTCGGCCGCGCAGCGCCTCTATTGAAGCGGAGGGTTGCCACTGCTGCATATGTTTTCCTCTGCACTGGAATGAGAAAACCGGAGCAATGCTCCGGTTTTTCTATTACATATGAGGCGCTCAACAGGCGCCTCAGGCATCCGCAAATCAGGCGCGTCCGACGTAATCGCCGCTGCGCGTGTCGACCTTGAGTACGTCGCCAACGTTGATGAACAGCGGCACCTTGACCACAGCGCCAGTCATCAGCTTGGCAGGCTTGGTACCACCGCCAGAGGTATCACCGCGCACGCCAGGGTCTGTCTCGACCACTTCAAGCTCTACGAAGTTGGGAGGGGTAACGGCAATCGGCGCACCATTGAACAGGGTTACCTGGTAGATAACCTGTTCCTTGAGCCAGTTGCTGGCTTCACTGATGGCCTTCTCATCCGCGGCAACCTGCTCGAAGGAGCCGTCGGTAGCCATGAAATGCCAGAATTCACCGTCGGCATAGAGATACTCCATCTCGCGGTCCATGACATCGGCACCTTCCAGGCTGTCGCCCGACTTGAAGGTACGCTCGTTCACTCGACCGGTCTTCAGGTTGCGCACCTTGACCCGATTGAACGCCTGACCCTTGCCCGGCTTGACATACTCGTTCTCGAGAATCGCACAGGGATCGCCATCGAGCATCACCTTGAGACCCGGCTTGAATTCGTTGGTAGAATAATTGGCCATACATTTCCCACTGACAGTTTGAACGGAATATCCGGTAACGCGCAGAGCAAAGCTCCAGCCAGCAAACCCGGACTGCGACCGACGTATCGAACCATCGTCAGACGAATGCCCTGCCACCCATGCGCGGAAAGCCGCAATGATACATGTATCTTCGACGCCTGTTGAGCCCGCAAGCTGGCAAAATCTGCTCGCTTCGAGCATCACTGATCCCGCTGAGCTGCTGCGCAGACTCAATCTGGCTCAAACCCTGGCACCACTTGCCAACGCGGCAAGCCGCGAGTTTGCCCTGCGCGTGCCAGAACCCTACCTGAACCGGATGAAGCCTGGAGACCCGAACGACCCCTTGCTCAGACAGGTACTCCCGGTGGGCGAAGAGCTTGAGGATCACCCAGGCTATGTACTCGACCCACTGGGCGAACAGCATGCCAACGCCCTGCCCGGCGTCATACACAAATATCATGGCCGGCTTCTGCTGATTGTCAGCGGCGGCTGCGCAGTCAACTGTCGCTACTGCTTTCGTCGACATTTTCCCTACGAGCAGAACAATCCCGGCACGACCCAGTGGCAGGACGCCATCGACTACATTCGTCAAGATGCCAGCATAAGCGAAGTCATCTTCAGCGGTGGGGACCCGCTGGCAGTCAATGACCGCCGGCTAGCCTGGCTGACGCGGGAAATTGCTGCCATACCCCATGTGCGACGCTTGCGAGTGCATTCCCGGCTCCCGGTAGTCATCCCCCAAAGGGTAACTGACACATTGATTGAAGCCCTGTGCGGTACACGCTTACCTGTCACCATGGTTCTGCACTGCAACCATGCAAACGAAATCGACCAGGATCTGGCCAGGGCGATTCAGCAGATGCGCAGGTCCGGAATGACCCTGCTGAATCAGACAGTGCTGCTGCGTGGCGTTAATCACCAGCTCGAACAATTGATCGATCTGAGCGAAGCACTGGGCGATCAGGGTGTTATACCCTATTATCTCCATGTACTTGATCGGGTCAGAGGTGCGCACCACTTTCACGTGGATGACGCCGACGCCCGACAGCTTGTTGGCAGGATGCTTACTCGACTCCCGGGGTTCCTGGTGCCCCGACTTGTGCGCGAGGTCGCCGGAGAAGCGGCCAAGGTGCCAATTCACGTGGACCTGGTATTGGAGTGAGGCCTCTCGGGTTCAGATGGCCGCCAGGACAAGCGTCATGTCATGGCACAGGACGAGCAGAGCTTCGCGCAAATCAGCGTTTGCTGCTAGAGTATTGACGATGCTGCCTTCTTTTCGCATATTCGGAACCCGCTCCAAAAAAAGCGGAACTCAGACTGGAACGTTTGATAGGGACAAGACCGTTATGGATAGCAACGCCCAAAAGCTGAATTTGCGCATACCTCAGCAGAGCCTCAAATCATTGAGCTTTGCCGAGAGTAGCGAGAAGGGCATTGTGCACTGGATTGCCAATCTGCCGAAAGCCAACATCGGTGAGACGGCCCGGCAACTCTACCAGGGACTGATAGAGATCAATCAGCTCGAGATTTCGCCGGAAAAACGCCTGGCGATACTCGAACAGATTCGCCCCCAGGTACATTATGTATGCAGCGCCCTGTCCCGATACTATCTGGGCCAGTCCATCGTGCTCGAGGACAAGCCTCGCAAGGTGGCTAATCTTTCCCAGTCGCTGCAAAACCATCTTGCCAACGGTTACAAGATTGTCGTCGCCCAGGAACGGCAGGTTCGCTCACGTGATCATGGGCCCATCATCGGCTTGGCAATACAACGGGCCATGCGCGGACTTTGCGGACCCCTGCTCAGAGCATTTCAGCTCTACTGCCCGGTGGCTGATGGTGTCTGGGTCGAGCTGCACCAACTTTATCAACTCGCCCGCAAGCGCAACCTGCACCTGCAACCAATCCAGGACAACGAAAGCCTGGAAGGCAAGCCGCTGAGTGTTGAACAGTGTTATCTGATCGCACTTTTGATGGGTTCTGCCAGGCCCAATCAGATGCGCCAGAGCGCGATGGGCAAACTTTTTGCCGTTCTCGAAGACTGGTCTAAGCTTGCCTCGCTGCTCCCCCCAGACGACCCGAAAACGCTCTTCATCATCAATCCAACGATGGATTGTCCGCCCCGATATCGTTCCCTGATTCGTGACGAAGACTTGTCCGAAAGCCTTGGGCTGAGCACCGACAAGCTTGTCGGGGCTATCAAGGAATACATGCTCAATGGCGAAAGCAAGACTGGCTTGCGCGTTCCGGACGGCCTGGGCGTCGAGATGCTGCAACACCTGAGTCAATCGTGGGGAGATCTGGCTGAGCGTACCTTCAACCGCGTACCTGGCCGAGGCACCCTGAAAATCAGCATCGGGATGAGCGCAACGCACTTTCGCATCGCCCAGAACACATTTGCCAACTTTATCAGCGCTGATGAGCGCGACATCAACCCCTTCTCCGATTCTGCCCAGCGCGCCCGCCAGGAAGGCTGGAGCAGCGCCTTCGACGGCGGTGGCCAGTCAGTGGACTGGGAACCCAGTAACGTCGAACAAATCAATTACAACGAACTCGGTGATAACAGCGCCGACGAGGGCGAGGAGCATTACCCGATCCATGCATTGCCCATCGTCAACCATAGTCCCGGCGGCTTTTGCCTGACGTGGCCCAAGGAAGTGCCAAAGCAACTGCAAGCTGGTGAGTTGCTGGGCGTCCAGGAAGAAAGCGACCAGGACTGGAGCCTGGCCGTCGTGCGCTGGATTCGTCAGGTAAGAGGCGGCGGCACGCAGATGGGCGTCGAATTGATTGCGCCACACTGCACCCCGTGCGCCGCCAAGCTGATCCGCAAGACCGAGCAGCCGAGCCAGTACCTGCGCGCCCTGATTCTGCCCGAAGTGACCGCTATAGACCGACCTGCGACCATTATTACTCCCAGAGTGCCATTCAGCGTCAATAGCAAGGTAATGATCCTGCAAGGTAATCGCGAAATCCGTGGGCACCTGACCGACCGTGTAGCCGCAAGCGGCAGCTTCAGCCAATTCGAATATCGCCTGATCGAAGAACCTGGCGATCCAAAGAACAAGCCCCAGCCTGCTGGCTCCGCACTCACGGTCAGTACCGATGATGACTTTGACTCCCTCTGGAAGTCTCTGTAAATTCAGGTCTTGAAAACACCGGGCCGCGTCGGCCCGACTCAGTCTGGAAGACCATGGGCACCGATACTCACGCCATCAGATTATTGATTCTGGACGACTCGCAAAACAATGCCGAGCGCCTGGTTAGCATCCTGCGAAACGCAGGTCACGCCACCCGTGCCCACCGTATCACCTCGATTGAAGACCTGCAGGAATCACTCCAGCAGAATTGGGATCTGTGCCTGGCGGCTGCTGAAACCAGCTTTATGGCCGCCACTGATGCCCAGGCCATGATCATCCGCCAGTCCCGCGATATACCCTTCGTGCTCATCACCAGCGACATGACCGAGAGCATTCGGACAGAAGCCCTTGGCCAAGGCATGCATGATGCAGTAGCAGACACCTCCGACGCACTGCTTGCCCTGGTGGTCAAACGTGAACTGGCCAGTCTCTCTGCACGCCGCCAGCAACGTATTGCCGAGCAATCACTGCGAGAGACCGAAAAACGCTGCCAACTATTGCTCGACAGCTCCGTTGACGCCATTGCCTATGTACACGATGGCATGCACATTTATGCCAACCGGGCCTATATTCGACTGTTCGGCTATGACGATGCCGATGATCTGGCGGCCGAACCCATGGTCGGACTCATAGCGTCCAAAGACCAGGCTGATTTCAAGGTTTTCCTGCGTCATCACAACGACAAGGGTGGCCAGAATGAAATGCGCTGCTGCGGTGTGGACGTGGACGGCAAGCAGTTCCCGGTCACCCTGAGTTTTTCCCCCGCCAGTTATGATGGCGAGCCCTGTACGCAGGTAGTCATACGTGTCGAAACGGCGAGTGCCGATTTCGAGCAGAAGCTCAAGACCCTGGCCAGCCAGGATCTGGTCACAGGTCTGTTCAACCGTGCCTACTTCCAGGAAGAGCTGGAGAAGGTCAGTGAGCAGGTGGTCCAGGGTGGCATGGCCAGCTCGCTGATTTACATGAGCGTGGACAGCTTCAACGCGGTGCAGACCGACATCGGGATCGGCAGTGCCGACCTGCTGCTGGCTGACCTGGCCCAGATACTGCGCAAGGCGTTCCCCGAGTCGACGCTGATTTCGCGCTTCAGCGACGACGCCTTCAGTATTCTGCTCAACGGCAAGGAACCCGAAGCGATTCTCAAGGCTCTGGATAACTTGCGCGGCAAGATCGAAGCAAACCTGTTCGAGGCGAGCGGGAGAACATTACAGATAACAGTCAGCATGGGGGTTTCTTCTATCAATGAAACCAGCCCCAAGCCCGAGGAGGCCATCGACCGCGCCCACCGCCTGGCCGAACAGGTCAGTCAGGCCGGCGGCAACGCAATCAAGATCTTCAACCCGCTGGAAGAACTGGCCAACCAGGCCAACCGCGGGAACCTGATTGCACTGGTAACCCATGCGCTCGAGACCAACGGTTTCAAACTGCTCTTTCAACCGGTAATTAGTCTGCGTGGCGACAATCACGAGCATTATGAGACCTACCTGCGTCTGCTCAACTCCCAGGGAGAAGAAGTACCCGCGGGCGAGTTTCTGCCAGCCATAAGTGACGCCGGGCTCGCAGCCCAGATTGATCGCTGGGTGATCTGCCAGGCTATCCGGCTGCTTGCCGGGCAACGCGGCAAGGGTTCTGATACACGGCTACTGATCAATCTCAGTAGCGCCAGCCTGCAGGACCCTCAACTAGCCCATTGGTTATCGGGCTTACTGCAGGAAAATCGGCTGCCCTCCGATTGCATCATATTCCAGTTCAACGATGCCGACGCCAACACATACATGAAGCAGGCCAAGGCGCTGACCGAATCCCTGAAAACGATGCATTGCAAAGTATCGCTGAGCCATTTTGGCTGCGCACTCAATCCCTATGCCGCACTCAAACACCTACAGGTCGACTTCATCAAGATTGATGGCTCCTTCGCCCGCGATCTGTCGGACCCGGAGGCAGTCAAAACCCTGAAAGAAATGATAGGAACACTGCATGGCATGGGCAAGTTGACCATTGTCCCTTACGTAGACAGCGCGACCATGATGCCGACCCTCTGGCAAGCAGGGGTCAACTATATTCAGGGCCACTACCTGCAGTCGCCGAGCGACAGCATGAATTACGATTTCTCCGCCGAGTAATCGGCGGCTCAGAAGCCTTCCCTATCGCGGAACCCCAATAAATAGAGGATGCCATCCAGACCCAAAGTAGAGATAGCCTGCTTGGCTGACTGCTTGACCAACGGCTTGGCGCGGAAGGCCACTCCCAGTCCGGCAATGGATAGCATCGGCAAATCGTTAGCTCCATCACCCACCGCGATTGTCTGTTCCAGGCTGATGCCCTCACGCTCAGCCAGCTCACGCAACAGATCGGCCTTACGCTGGCCGTCAACTATGGGTTCTACCACCTCACCAGTAACCATGCCGTTCTCGATTGGCAACGCATTGGCGTAAACATAATCGATACCCAACCGCTTCTGCAGTCCTTCGGCAAAATAACTGAAGCCACCTGAAAGAATGGCGGTCTTGTAACCCAGCCTACGTAACTGGCTTATCAGGGTCTCAGCGCCCTCAGTCATGCGCAACGAGCCGGCAACTTCCTCCAGTACGGATTCCGGGAGGCCTTTGAGCAGCGCCATACGTTCACGGAAACTGGCCTTGAAATCCAACTCGCCAAGCATGGCACGCTCGGTGATCTCGGATACCTGATCGCCCACTCCAGCGGCCTTGGCCAGCTCGTCGATAACCTCCGCATCGATCAGCGTCGAGTCCATATCGAAAACGACCAGCCGACGATTGCGTCTGAAGATACCATCCTGCTGGAAGGCGATATCGACATTGAGCTCCTGGGCAATTGTCAGAAACTCGGCGCGCATCCGAGCTGGATCACCGGGCTCGCCGCGTACCGAGAACTCGATACAGCCCTTGCCCTGATCAGCAGGCAAACCTTCCGGAATACGACCGGACAGGCGGTCAATATGATCGATGTTCAATCCGTAGCGTGCGGTGATCTCGCTGACCCGGGCGATGTGATCGGCGGTCACTCGCCGGGCAAGCAAGGTGACTATATGCCGGGGCTTACCCTGTCCAGTCACCCAGCGTCCATACTCTTCGGCACTGACTGGCGTAAAGCGTACCTGTTGGTCCAGCTCGTAGCCGCGAAAAAGCACATCCTTGAGGACGTCAGCCATGACTTCACCGCCAGCCATTTCCACCAGGATGCCAAAAGAAAGGGTGTCGTGAATAACCGCCTGCCCGATATCCAGAATATTCACTTCGGCACGGGCCAGAATACCGGTAATAGCGGCGGTTAGACCGGGCCGGTCCGGGCCGGTGATGTTGATCAGCACGATTTCCTTCAAGATACTCGCTCCAGTCTCAACTTGATAATACGGCCATTCTACCTTCAATTGCCTACCAGCTCACAGATGCAGCCTTTTGCCGCCTGACGGGAATGGCTATACTTTGCACAGTCAGGCTTCAGGCAAACGCCGCTACCGGCACTTTCCTTGCTGACAGTCTCTCCTTTTGTTCATTTCCTCACCAATAGAGCCATACCTTGAACCAGATACCCCCGGCTTCCGACAACCTGTTTCTACGCTGCCACGCCGCCTGGCGTTCGCACAGCACGAAACTGACCGGCAAGCTGCTGTTACTAACAATTATTCCACTCGTGGCGGTCATAGTGCTTCTGGGTGTCGCGAAAATTCAGCTGCATGCCGATGCAGCCCGCAATGCCGATGCCATCGGCACCGAACTGGCCAGACAGATCGCTGCATCGGTGGCAGATCCTCTGGCCGCAGACGATCAATTGAGCCTCAATATTCAGCTGGCACAGTGGAAGCGTAATCCCCTGATCAGTCATGTCCGACTCTTTACCGCCGAAAACCGCCTGATTGCCGAAGCTGGAAGCGAGCCAGGGCGCAGCAAGGTAGCGCCCGGTCAGGGGCAGTTCGACGCCACGGTACATTTTCAGGAAGCAATGGTCGGTGAAGTACAGCTGCATCTTGCCGCCGAACCCTTTGTCGGCCCGTCCAACAACTTGCTCTGGCGCCTGTTCTGGGGCGTGTTGATTCTGATATTGCTGGCAGGACTGACGGCATGGCGTCTGGGCATTGGCATGCGCCAGACTGCGCGCGATCTGGGCCTGTGGTATGGCGACTCAGGACACCCAGCCCCGGGCTCTCAACGCCGTGACGAGCTTGGGGATCTGGCGCGCGCACTCGGAAAGCGCCGGATTGTTGATCTTCCACCGGAACCTGAACCTGAACCTGAGACAGCGCCACCGGCAGAAAAACCTATCTCGCATGACGAAGAGACTCAGCTGGAGCCAGGCGACAAGATAACCGCAGAGCCATCGTTGGAGACAGAAAGCTCACTGATTCCCGACCAAACAAAGGCGGCGCCAGCAAAGGCAGTTGAAACACCAGAGCAAGCCGATCACGACCAAGAAATGACTGCCACTACAGTGGCCCAAGCTGAGCAAGCGCCCCTGACTGAAGCGCCGTCTTTACCGGCGCACAACGCCGAAAACGAATCGCAGCAAGCCACACCGCCTGCCATCACGCAGCGTGAGTCGGCCATATTGGCGGTAAGACTTGGCAACCAGGAAGCGCTGAGGCGCCTTCCACGCCCGAGATTGATGGCGGTACTCGAACGCTACCGGGAGCAGCTTCAGCGGGCCTGCGAACTGTATAATGGCCACCTGCATACCCTCCACGATGGCACCAGCCTGCTGGTATTTCATGCCGCTGAATGTCGCCAGGACGAACTGGCCCACGCGCTGTGCTGTGGGGAGCTCTTGCGTGTCCTGGGCCATGAATTGCAGGTGGAGATCGCCGATTCGGGCATTACCCTGCACGTACAGCTGGCAATCGGTCACAGCGTGGATTTGGGATCGGTATCAGACACCGATCTGGCAGCCAGGGATGAATGCCTGGCAATACTCGACATAGTCCAACACAGCCGCAACCTGCTGCTGCTAGACACCAGTCTGGCTGACAGCGACGCGCTGAAGCAACGGGGCGTAGTCCGCCGACTGGCAAGTCAGCCGGGGATCTACTGTATCGAAAGACTAAAAGGTCCTTATCAGTCCATGCTGGAGCGCCAGCTCACGCACTTTTACCATCAGCGTCCGCACTGACAGCACCTTTACCCTGCTCCACGCTGACCTGATCCACCTTCTGAAAGCCGCGTGGCAACTTGTTGCCACGCCGGCCGCGCTCCCCCCGGTAATGCTCGAGATCGCTGGGCCGCAAGGTCAGAGTGCGTTTACCGGCGGCGAGCACCAGATTGGCCTCGCGTGGCAGCACCGCAATATCCAGCACATACTCTTCACGGCTCTTCACCCGCGCAGAAGGCACCGAGAGAATCTTGTTACCCTTGCCCTTGGCCAGTCTTGGCAGATCGGCCAGGGGAAAGACCAGTAAACGCCCCTCATTCGACACTGCGACAACCTGATCTTCCTTGCCATTGGCTATTGCCACGGGGTTCATCACCTTGCCCCCCTCAGGCACCGACAGCAGGGCTTTACCATTCTTGTTTTTCGCCAGCAGATCTGCGCCCTGGGCAACGAAGCCATAGCCTGCATCGGATGCCAGCAGGTACAAGGCCTGATCATCGGGCATCAAAACACTTTCAAAACGCGCACCCGGTACGGGGTTTAATCGCCCGGTCAGCGGCTCGCCCTGGCCCCGTGCAGACGGCAGGGTATGGGCCAGCAGAGAATAACTGCGGCCGGTCGAGTCGATGAATACCACCTGCTGATTCGAGCGACCGCTAGCCTGCGCCAGAAAGGCGTCACCCGCCTTGTAGGCCAGGCTGGCGCCATCCACGTCATGCCCCTTGGCGCAGCGCACCCAGCCCTTTTCCGAGAGCACCACGGTAACCGGCTCCGAGGGCAACAGTTCGGTCTCTGATAGGGCCTTCGCCTCACGCCGCTCGACCAGCGGCGAGCGGCGGTCATCACCGTAGGTCTCGCCATCGGCAATCAACTCATCACGAACCAGATTGCGCAGCAGCTTGTCGCTGCCCAGCAAGGCCTGCAGCTTGTCACGCTCCTCGGCCAGCGCATCCTGCTCACCGCGAATCTTCATCTCTTCCAGGCGGGCCAACTGACGCAGACGAGTATCGAGAATGTAGTCCGCCTGCAGTTCGCTCAGGGCAAAACGGCTCATCAGCTCGGCCCGCGGATGCTCTTCGGTACGGATGATATGAATCACCTCGTCCAGATTGAGCATCGCGATCATCAAACCTTCCAACAGATGCAAGCGCGCCAGCACTTTATCGAGGCGAAACTGCAGGCGGCGACGCACTGTGGATATGCGAAAACCCAGCCACTCACCGATCAGTCCGCGCAGATCCTTCACCGCCGGCCGGCCATCGGTGCCGATCACGTTCATATTGATCCGGTAGCTGTGCTCCAGCTCGGTGGTGGCAAACAGGTGCTGCATCAGTTCTTCGGCATCCACCCTATTGGAGCGCGGCACAATGACGATGCGGGTGGGGTTTTCGTGATCAGACTCATCGCGCAGGTCAGCTACCATTGGCAGTTTTTTCGCCTGCATCTGCGCGGCTATCTGCTCCAGTACCTTGGAACCCGATACCTGATGCGGCAGCGCAGTGATGACGATATCGCCGTCTTCACGCGTCCATACCGCGCGGGCCTTGACCGAGCCGCGACCGCTGGCATACATCTTCAGCAGGTCGCTGCGCGGCGTAATGATTTCAGCCTCTGTGGGGTAATCGGGGCCCTGGATGTGCTCCATCAGCTCGTCGAGCCCCGCCCCCGGGTCATCCAGCAGTCGCACACAGGCGGCGGCTACTTCACGCAGGTTATGTGGCGGTACATCAGTCGCCATACCCACGGCAATACCGGTGGTACCGTTGAGCAGCAGATTCGGCAACCGGGCAGGCAACACCATGGGCTCATCCAGGGTGCCGTCGAAGTTGGGTTGCCAGTCAACCGTGCCCTGCCCTACTTCGGTCAGCAATACCTCACTGTAGCGGGCCAGGCGCGCCTCGGTATAACGCATCGCTGCGAAGGATTTGGGATCATCAGGCGCACCCCAGTTACCCTGACCGTCAACCAGCGTATAGCGGTAGGAGAACGGCTGAGCCATCAGCACCATGGCCTCGTAACAGGCCGAGTCGCCATGGGGGTGATATTTGCCCAGCACGTCGCCGATGGTGCGGGCGGATTTCTTGTGCTTGGAGGTGGCGCTGAGTCCGAGCTCGCTCATTGCATAGATGATGCGCCGCTGCACCGGCTTGAGGCCGTCACCAATGTGCGGCAGGGCGCGATCCATGATCACGTACATGGAGTAGTTGAGGTAGGCTTCCTCGGTGAAAGCAGACAATGCCCGACGCTCGACCCCATCCATACTCAGATCCAGACTGTCACTCATACATATCCTCTGTTTGGCATAGCTGGCAGGCTGACCCGCCAACGTGTGTCAGCGATGCTGACGCAATATCAGTTGTCCGCCGCGCTGGGTAAAATCCAGCTGACGCAGCGCGCTCATTCCGAGCAGAATCTCTTCGCCGTCCATACCAGGCACAATACCGGCATTGACGTCGTTCAGCCGGATCGCACCCAGCTGTAATGTATCAATGCGGGTGGTGAAGCTGTCGGCATTACCGTTGGCCGTAGTCACGGTTATGCGCCGCCCTTCGGGCAATCCCAGACGCTTGGCCAGATTGGCCGGAACTGCAACGAAGGTGGCACCCGTGTCGAGCAGGAAAGTCACCTCCTGACCATTGATTGCGCCCGTCATCAGATAATGCCCCTGGGGGTTGGATTCAAGGTGCACTTCGATACCGCCGTCGGTGGCAATCGATTCGGGGGCCCGATTCGGATTGAGCCTCTGCTCCTCTAGGCCGGAAAACCACATAGCCGCCAGACCGAGCCCGATAACCCAGGCAAGAATCATCATGACCTTGCCGATGCGTTGTGTTGATCCGGTCTCGCTCAAGGGCCAGCTCTCCAGGCGGTTAAGTCCGCGTTAATTGCAGCTCACAAAAGTACTTCCGCCATGTCGCCCTTGCTTTCCAGCCAGATTTTGCGGTCCGGCGCACGCTTCTTCGACAGGAGCATGTCCATAAGGGCTTCGGTGCCCGGCATATCATCAATGGTCAACTGCACCAGGCGCCTTGTATCTGGCGCCATGGTGGTTTCACGCAGTTGCAGCGGATTCATCTCGCCTAGACCCTTGAATCGCGTTACCTGAATCTTGCCGCGTTTACCCTCGGCTTCGATACGATCGAGGATGCCCTGTTTTTCCGCATCATCCAACGCGTAGAACAACTCCTTGCCAATATCGATCCGGTACAGCGGTGGCATCGCCACGAACACATGTCCCGCAGCGACCAATGGTTGGAAATGCTTGACGAACAGGGCGCACAACAGCGTTGCAATGTGCAGACCATCCGAGTCGGCATCAGCCAGGATGCAGATTTTGCCATAGCGCAATTGCAGCAGATCCGGCGAACCCGGGTCGACCCCGATAGCCACAGCTATGTCATGGACCTCCTGGGAGGCCAGTACTTCGCCAGAGTCTACTTCCCAGGTATTGAGAATCTTGCCACGTAGCGGCATGACCGCCTGAAACTCCTTGTCCCGCGCCTGCTTGGCGCTACCGCCGGCAGAATCACCCTCGACCAGGAAGAGTTCGGAGCGGCGACTGTCCTGCCCCGCACAATCAGCCAGCTTGCCTGGCAATGCAGGGCCCTGGGTGATGCGCTTGCGTTCGATCTTCTTGCCCGCCTTGAGCCGGCGCCCGGCGTGATTGATCGCCAGCTCAGCGATCAGCATACCGATATCCGCATGCTGATTGAGCCAGAGACTGAAGGCGTCCTTGACCACACCTGAAACGAATGCAGCAGACTCACGCGAAGACAAGCGCTCCTTGGTCTGACCGGAAAATTGCGCTTCGGCCATTTTCAGCGACAAAACATAGCTGACGCGCTCCCAGATATCCTCCGGGGCCAGTTTCACTCCCCGCGGCAGCAGATTGCGGAACTCGCAGAACTCACGGATAGCGTCCAGCAACCCGGCACGCAAACCGTTCACGTGAGTGCCGCCCTGAGCGGTAGGGATCAGGTTGACGTAGCTTTCCTGCACCAGATCTCCGCCTTCCGGCAACCAGAGCACTGCCCAGTCGACTGTTTCCTGACGCGCCTTGAGGCTGCCGGTAAATGGCTCCTCCGGCAGCTTTGGCCATTCGGCGCAGGAATCCATCAGGTAATCGCGCAGACCGTCCTCGTAAAACCAGGTGTGCTGCTCACCGGACTGACGATCATCAAACTCGACCGTGAGACCCGGACAGAGTACTGCCTTGGCCTTGAGCAGGTGTTTCAGGCGGCTGATACTGAATTTGGGAGAATCGAAATAATCGGGATTGGGGTGGAAGGTGACAGTGGTGCCCGTATTGCGCTTGCCAACGGTACCAATAATCTCCAGCTCGGTGACCTTTTCGCCGTTTTCGAAGGCCATGGCGTATTCCTGGCCGTCACGGCGCACCCGCACGTCAACGCGCAGCGAGAGCGCATTGACCACCGAAATGCCCACACCATGGAGGCCGCCTGAGAACATGTAGTTCTTGCTGGAAAACTTGCCGCCGGCATGCAGCCGGGTAAAGATCAGCTCCACCCCGGAGACGCCCTCCTCGGCGTGCATGTCCACCGGCATACCACGACCGTCATCGGATACTTCCAGAGCGTTGTCGGCGTGCAGGATGACCGAAAGTCGACGGGCATGCCCGGCCAGTGCTTCATCTACACTGTTGTCGATCACTTCCTGGGCCAGGTGATTGGGTCTGGTGGTGTCGGTGTACATCCCCGGGCGGCGGCGCACCGGGTCCAGACCACTGAGAACTTCCAGTGCATCGGCGTTATAGGTCGATTGAGACATAGGCTGCCTGGTTATCCTTGATTCTTGTCATGCGGGGGAGAGTAACATTCACGGGATAATAACGCGTAAATCAAAGGTGCGACCCCGTAATCGCGTCCATGCCGGAGCAGCAGTTAATTGTTTCCGGCGCGGTGGAGTTCAGTATCCTACCGCGCCCGGGTCGGGTAGAAAACGTCCTGATTCCAGACGCGACACGCTTGTTTCAACCTGCCCATCTGGCAGCAACATCAGGGTGCGGTAACCCGGCGCCTGCGTGTCGGTGGCAAAGTCCGAGCTATGACTGGCGAACTGTACGCAGGTCGACGGCGTAGCAAGCAGACGAATCCCCTCAAGCTGCTGGTCCAGTTCCTGATGAATATGCCCCCAGAGAACCACCTTGACGTTCTTGTGAGTGTGCAACCGCGCCCAGAGATCATTCGCATTAAGCAACCCCAGCGGGTCCATCCAGTCACACCCGATCGGAACCGGATGATGATGCAGGCAGACCATGACAAAACGCTCGCCCGCGCTATCGATGGCCTGTTGCAGGATGCTCAGCTGCTGCGCCGCCAGGTGGCCAGCCACCGTGCCCGGAATACTCGAGTCAAGCAGCACAATACGCCAATTACCGGCGTCGACCCATTCCTGGGTCAGGCCTGAGTCTGCACCAATGCGAGCCATGACCGCTGCGTCATCGTGATTACCGGGAATCCAGCAGCAAGGTGCCGGCAGAGCGTCAACAATCTCGATGAATCGGTGGTAGGCACGTTCGTTACCGTCCTGAGCAATATCACCCGTGGCCAGAACGAGATCCATCTGCGGCACCTCATCGCGTACCAGATCGACTACCGCACGCAGGCTGGCGTGAGTATCCAGACCCAAGAGGTCCGCATCGGGATCTGCATACAGATGCGAATCCGTAAGCTGCACGATGCAGATTGTGTCTGATTGATTTCCTATCGGTGACAACATCTATCACCTGCTCCTGGTCACTGTTGTTCGCCTATGATGGCAACAAGATGGCGCTGATTCCAGCGACTGGTTAACAGCCCGGGCATATTCCGGGTGGCATGCAACATCACCGCTGAATGATAACAGGCTGGGCGCTGCGCCCATACTGCTGGCAATAGCCGAGCCATTCACCAAGAAACTGATTGAGCTGGAATTTCTCATCAGGCTGCAGCATCTGTTCATTCGGATAGGGATACACCCCGCGGAAGCGCCGGCGATTGTAGGCTGCCACAACCTCCGCCATCCCGGCATCATGGTAAAGCCGCACCTCCATGCTCGGCGGCGTAAGCCATTCATGTTCGCGCTGATGAGTCAGGCGCAGTGTGGTGGTGTAACGACACCGCTCAAGCACGTGGAGACTGAGGCTTTGCGATTGGCCGTCCTCCGCTTCGACCAACAGTCTCAGATAGTCAGCGTTGGCCATATCCGGCATCAGCCTGGTCAACCGCCAATAATTGGCTTCGCATACAGCCTGGAGGCCAACCAAATCGACCTTATAGCGAGGCTTGCGCAGGGCATTCATGGCTGTGCGCCCGCCTCTTCGCGCAAATGCGCAGAATGCATGCTCAACCATTGCAGCCCGATTATGCTCGCCGCGTTATCAATCTGACCGTTTTCCATGGCCTTGATCGCGTCGGTTCGCGGCCAGACGCTAACGCGAATATCCTCACCCTCGGAGTCCAGGCCATGAATGCCGCCAATACCCCTGCTATCGACCAGCGCGCAATACAAGTGTACGCGTTCATCACTACCTCCCGGCGACGGGTAGTAGCGGGTAATCGGCAGCAATTTCAACAACGTCAGATCGGCCTCCTCGCGCGCCTCGCGATGGGCCACCTCTTCCGGACTTTCACCAGCGTCAAACAAACCGGCGACCAGCTCAATCAGCCAGGGCCGTTCGCTCTTGTCCAATGCGCCGACCCGCACCTGCTCAAGCAGCACAACCGAGTCAGTCCAGGGATCATAGGGCAGCACACACACGGCATCGCGGCGCACGAAAAGCTCGCGCCGCAGCTCTGGCCCCCAGCCACCCCGGAAAAGGCGATGGCGCAGGGTAAGAATATCCATCCGATAGAAACCGTTGAAGCCGGTTTCCCGGCGGATAATCTCGACGTCGTCGCGTGTAAAGGTGTCCAACCAGAAGCCCCCGGATCAATGTGTGCGTTTGAGGCACTAAGCTCGCACACCTGCCGGGGCTTCGGCAAGGCTTCAGACCTTTTGATACAACTGCGAGCCGCTGGACCTGAATTCTGCGGACTTGGCTTTCATTCCCTCCTCCATTGCCAGATCAACTGCCTCGATGCGCTGACCGGCAGCGTATTCACGCACTTCCTGGGTAATCTTCATGGAGCAGAACTTGGGCCCGCACATGGAGCAGAAATGCGCGACCTTGGCCGAGTCCTTGGGCAGAGTCTCATCGTGATAGCTGCGAGCGGTATCCGGATCCAGGCCCAGATTGAACTGGTCTTCCCAACGGAACTCGAAACGCGCCTTGGACAGCGCGTTGTCGCGAATCTGCGCGCCGGGGTGCCCCTTGGCCAGGTCTGCTGCATGCGCTGCGATCTTGTAGGTAATGATACCGGTCTTGACGTCGTCCCGATTAGGCAACCCCAGATGCTCCTTGGGCGTCACGTAACAGAGCATCGCGCAACCGAACCAGCCGATCATTGCAGCGCCAATGCCTGAAGTGATGTGGTCGTAGCCCGGAGCTATGTCCGTGGTCAGCGGCCCCAGGGTATAGAAAGGCGCTTCGTCACAGCATTCGAGCTGCTTGTCCATATTCTCCTTGATCAACTGCATCGGAACATGCCCCGGTCCTTCGATCATCACCTGGACATCATGCTTCCAGGCGATCTTCGTCAACTCGCCGAGCGTCTCCAGCTCGCCAAACTGCGCCTCGTCGTTGGCATCGGCAATAGAGCCAGGACGCAGGCCGTCGCCGAGGGAGAAAGACACATCGTAGGCCTTCATGATTTCGCAGATGTCCTCAAAATGCGTGTAGAGGAAGCTTTCCTTGTGATGCGCAAGACACCACTTGGCCATGATCGACCCACCCCGCGAGACGATACCGGTAACCCTTTTGGCGGTCATCGGTACATAGCGCAGCAGTACACCGGCATGGATGGTGAAATAATCCACACCCTGCTCGGCCTGCTCGATCAGCGTGTCACGGAAGATATCCCAGGTCAGGTCCTCGGCCACGCCGTTGACCTTTTCCAGCGCCTGGTAAATCGGCACCGTGCCTATTGGCACGGGTGAGTTGCGGATGATCCACTCACGGGTTTCATGGATATTCTTGCCGGTGGACAGATCCATCACCGTGTCCGAGCCCCAACGGATACCCCAGGTCATCTTCTCCACTTCCTCTTCGATTGAAGAGCCCAATGCGGAGTTACCGATATTGCCGTTGATCTTGACCAGGAAATTGCGGCCGATAATCATCGGCTCAATCTCGGGGTGATTGATATTGGCTGGAATGATCGCACGACCCCGGGCCACTTCCTCACGAACGAATTCGGCGGTGATCTCCTTCGGGATAGACGCACCAAAACTCTGCCCGGGATGCTGATTGGACAGCAGGCCAGCTTCGCGGGCCTCCTGCAGCTTCATGTTCTCGCGGATAGCGATGTATTCCATCTCCGGCGTGATGATGCCCTGGCGCGCGTAATGCATCTGCGAAACGTTGCAGCCAGCCTTGGCCCGGCGCGGATGGCGCACGTGGGCAAAGCGCATGTTGTCCAGGGCTGAATCGGCCAGGCGTTGCCTGCCGAAATCGGAGCTGAGACCGGGCAGTATTTCGGTATCACCACGCTCCTCGATCCAGGCACTGCGCACATCGGCCAGACCCGCTCGCAAATCGATACTGACGTCCGGATCGGTATAGGGGCCGGAAGTGTCGTAAACCGTGACTGGCGCGTTCTTCTCGCCGCCCAGCTCGGTTGGAGTGTCGGCCAGACTGATTTCACGCATGGGTACCCGGATATCAGGGCGCGAACCAGTCACGTAGATCTTGCGCGACTTGGGAAATGGCTGTGAGGCGGCGCCATCGGCCCCGGAGGTGGGAATGGCACTGTCGGTATGCTTGATGTTCATTATTGTGCTCCGCTGCGTTGTGGCTCGCAGGGAACCGAAACGGCAGGCAGCACGGACCTTAGAAGGTCTGCGGGCAGGCACGCATCTCGATTCCTACGCCGGTATCAACCGGATCAGGTTCAACGGGTATTATCTCAGCCGTCGGCAAAGCCGCAGGCACCCCGTCAAGATGAGCAACCAGATTATCATAGCTACACGAGAGAGCGCGAAACACTTTGTTCCGCACCAGGTCCCAAGCATTGCTTGACCACCAGCCGACATCTCCTTAGCCTTGGTTGATTATTTCTCCCATGCGAAGGAACTCTGCATGCTGCGCCCTCTTTACGTTGCCATTGTACTGGCAGGACTCTCAGGCCAGGCCGCCGCCCAGGCTGACCTGATGACCGTTTACCAGGAAGCCCTCCTTTACAGTGCCGATCTGGCCGCAGCCGAGGCGGACACGCTCGCGCGGCAAGAGGCCTTGCCCCAGGCACGCGCCCTGCTGCTGCCCAATATCAGCCTGGGTGCGGGCGTTGCACGTGAGCGCCTTGAAGTGGAAGGTCAGGGCAACGACACCTACAACACTGACTATTACCAGGCCAACCTGACCCAACCCTTGTTCCGCGCCGAACGCTGGTTCAATTATCAAGCTGCCAAGTCTGTCACTGCCCAGGCGATGGTCGAGTTTTCAGCCATTCAGCAGGACCTGATCATCGAGGTGGCCGAAGCCTACTTCAATGTGCTGCGTGCCTCAGACAACCTGGCGACCGCCCGTGCCGAGGAAGACGCCTTCGAACGGCAGCTTGACCAGGCACGCGAACGTTTCGAAGTCGGCCTGTCCGCCCGCACGGATGTACTCGAAGCGCTGGCTGGATACGACACTGCCCGAGCTACCCGGTTGACCGCACAGACCAATCTGACGGTCAGCTACCAGGCGCTGACACGCTTGACCCTGAGCGACTACGACAGCCTGGCGGGCATACGCCACGAAATGCCGATCATGCCGCCACTCCCGGCGAACCTGCAGGAGTGGGTAGATACCGCAGCCAGTCAGAATCTCAGCCTGCAAGCCAGTCGACTGGCCGTGAACACGGCCGAGGACACACTGCGTAGCAGCAAGGCGACATTTGCGCCCACCGTTGATGCCTTCGCCCGCTACAACCACAGTAGTGGTGGGGCCGATCTTGGCGGTGTTCCCCTTGGCGCCACAAACAGAAATGGGGATACGGAACAGGCCAGCATCGGTATCGAAGTCACCCTGCCGCTGTTCACAGGCGGAAGTAGAAGTTCTCAGGTTCGCGAGTCGGGCTATCGCCTGAGCCAGAGCGAGCGCCTGAGCGAAGCCAGGTTGCGTGAGGTCGTGGAGAGCACGCGCAATCTGTTCCGCACGGTCACTTCCAGCGTGGAGGAAGTGGAAGCACGCAGGCAGGCAATCATTTCTGCACGGGCGGCCCGCGATGCGACCCAGACAGGGTACGAAGTAGGCACACGCAACGTGGTGGACGTTCTCGAAGCCGAGCGCAACCTGTTTCGAGCAGTCCGCGACTACAACACCACTCGCTACAACTACATCATTGATACGCTGCGACTGAAGCAGGCCGCCGGCACACTGAGTCCGGAAGACCTCATGGAGCTCTCCCAGTGGCTCGACCCACAATACAACCCTGACGAAGACTTCATTCCTCCATTTGACGAGGAAGAGGTTCAGAGCATGACGATGCAACGGCCTGCAGTTGAACGCAGTGGCTCCGCAGAACCCAACGGGCCAGTTGAGCGCGGCGGCCCGTTCGAGATGGATGCAGACGCCACCAACGAACCGGTGCGCAGCACGTTTTGACTTGTCAGCCCCTCGCTGTAGGTTCAGCGAGGGGTGTCATAGCAGAAGCGCTCAGTGACGACTGTCAATGCCAGCGTCACGATCGAGCCTGACGGCAATACCCTCCAGAAGTCTTTCCAGCGCCCCCTGATTGTCCCTGACTACTGACAGCCCCGCTGCACCCGCCTGTCGAGCCACCTTCGGTTCAGCCAAAAAATGTGCAACGGCGCCGGCCAGCTCGGCCTGGTTCTGCACACGCTGCAATGCGCCCGCGCCCTCAAGCAGTTCGCTGATTTCCGTAAAATTGAACGAGTGCGGGCCTGATATGATCGGCAAGCCCAGCGCTGCGGGCTCCAGGTAATTATGTCCACCGTGGGCTATCAGAGAACCACCCACAAAGGCGGCATCCGAGCATGCGTAGAACATCAACAACTCACCCATGCTATCACCAAGCAGAACCTGGTCTGCCCGCATCGGAATCTCACCGCTGCTGCGCCTGATAAACTTCAAATTCGCACTCTCGAGCAATCTGGCCACATCACTGAACCTTTCCGGATGCCGAGGCACCAGGATCAGCAACGCGTCCGGATGCAGCGCCAACACCTCTCGATGCGCAGCGATCACCTGCTCATCCTCCCCACCATGGGTGCTGGCCGCTATCCATACCGGCCTATCGCCCCATAACCCGCGCAGGCTTGCTGCCTGCTCAAGCACAATCGGGTCGGGCTGTAGATCAAACTTGATACTGCCGGTAATGGACATCGCGCTCTGGTCCACCCCCAGACGAGCAAACCGCTGGGCTTCGGCCTGGGTTTGCACTGCCACCCAGTCAAGCGCAGCAAACATCGGTCGCACCAGCCAGGCCACACGCTGATAACCCCGTGCGGATCGCTCGGAAAGCCGCGCATTGGCCAGGACCAGCGGCACATTGGCGGCCTTGGCCTCGTGCACCATGTTTGGCCATAACTCGGTTTCCATTATCACCCCAATACGCGGACGCAGCCGGCTGATAAAACGACCTTGCAGCCAGGGTAAATCATATGGCAGGTAGGCATGTCCGACCCTGTCACCAAACAGCTTGCGGATCTGTTCCGAGCCTGTCGGCGTCATACAGGTAATGGTGACAGGCAGCTGCGGATAGCGCTCTAGTAACGCCCTGACCATTGGCGCAGCAGCAATGGTTTCGCCCACGGATACCGCGTGCACCCAGATACCATCGGGACGCAGATCACCGCCGAGGCCGAGCCGCTCATGCCAGCGCCGAGCATAGGCTGGTGCCTTGCGGGCACGGAGCAGCAAGCGAAGCAGAACAAGGGGCATGCACAAAGTGAAAAACAGACTATAGAGGGTACGCGTCATTCAAGATCCTCGGTGGGCAAGGCGCACAGAACACCGTTCCAGCGTGCGACTCATAGTAGCAGATGTGACCACAGGCACCGGCAGTGTCTATACTAGCCCCCTTTAGTCATACATAGCGCGCAAGCGCCGGAGTCCATGAGTAAAACTCTCGAAACCGACATCTGTATTCTGGGCGGCGGCATCGCCGGCCTGTGGCTCAACGCCCGCCTGCGAGGCCTGGGCTACAGCACCCTGCTGATCGAGCGTGGCGCGCTCGGCGGCGGACAAAGTGGCAAGTCCCAGGGCATCATTCACGGCGGCACCAAGTATGCACTGCACGGAAAGTTGACGGCAGCGTCAGAATCCATCGCCGGCATGCCCAATCGCTGGCGAGCCTCGCTGCAGGGCGATGGTGAGCTTGACCTACGCGGCGTACGGCTGCTTTCGGAGCATCATTATCTCTGGTCTCCGGGCAGCCTGATCAGCAATCTGGCCGGTTTTTTTGCCAGCAAGGCGTTGCGCGGCAAGGTAGATGCGGTCAAGGGCAAGGACCTGCCCGAGGTGTTTGCCAACCCCAGCTTTCGGGGCAAGGTCTACCGCCTGGCCGAACTGGTGATCGATGTGCCGGATGCCGTGAGGCGCTTGAGCGAACTTGCTGGCGACAGTCTGGTTTCAGACAGCGCACCGCAGATCGAGCGTCGCGACGATGGCAGCATCAACGCCGTACGTATCAACGGGCATCAGATCAAGGCCCAGCGGTACGTCCTGACCGCCGGCGAAGGCAACGAAGCACTCCTTCAGGATTGGGGCGTCAGCCAGCCGGCCATGCAGCGACGTCCCCTGCAAATGGTGCTGGTCAAGGGGCCTAACCTGCCCCCCCTCTACGCCCATTGCCTGGGCAGCAGCCCCAAGCCGCGCATGACGATAACCACGCATCCGTGCGCCGATGGGCAGTGGTGCTGGTATCTGGGTGGCGAACTTGCCGAGCAGGGAGTACATCTCACCCCGGATGCGCTGGTGAGCAAAGCCCAGCAGGAACTCAAGGAATTGCTGCCCTGGGTCGATCTTGCCAATTGCCAATGGACAACCCTGCCGGTCAATCGGGCGGAGCCAGCACAGAGCGGCCTCGTACGCCCTGATACCGCGTACCTGCAACCAGTCCAGAATGTACTGGTCAGTTGGCCGACCAAGCTCGCCCTGGCCCCGGATCTGAGCGACCAGGCAGTGAGCCAACTGCAAAGTCAGGGAATCCGTCCGAGTCTGAACGATGATTACTCGGGCCTGCCTCGCCCGCAACTGGCAGCACCAGCCTGGGATATCTGTTTCCCATGAGTAGCCTTCAGCCCTTTCATCGACGCCTGGGGAGCACCGGACTGACGGTATCTCCCCTGGGGCTGGGTACGGTCAAATTCGGGCGCAACCAGGGCGTAAAGTATCCCGACAGCTTTGATCTGCCGGACGACCGTCAGGCACGAGACATTCTCGCCCTGGCACAGGATCTGGGCATCAATCTGCTGGATACTGCACCAGCCTACGGGAGCAGCGAGGAGCGGCTGGGCGGACTGCTCGGGCGTCGCCGTCACGACTGGGTGATCTGCACCAAGGTCGGCGAGGAATTTGAGCACGGCCAATCGCACTTCGATTTCACCGCCGACCACACGCGCATGTCGATCGAGCGCTCGCTAAGGCGCCTGAAAACCGATTACCTCGATCTGGTACTGGTACATTCCGATGGCAATGACATCCGCGTCCTTGGGGAAGCCGTCTATCCGACCCTGATACAGCTCAAGCGTGCTGGCCTCATTCGCGCTTTCGGTTTCTCCGGCAAGACTGTCGAAGGTGGTATTCGCGCATTGGATGAGGGTGATTGCGCTATGGTGACGTACAATCTGCAGGAACAGCAGGAAAAGCCCGTGCTCGACCATGCGTTGTCACACAACAAGGGCATACTGATCAAAAAGGCGTTGGCCAGCGGGCATGCGTGCCTGCAGGGTGAAGACCCGATGTTCGCCAGTCTTCAGCTCATTTACAGCCATCCAGCCGTCGCCAGTGCCGTGATTGGCACCATCAACCAAACCCACCTGCGCGAGAACGTCGCCACGGCGCTCAGGGTTTTGCATCGATAAGAGGCAAGCGCATGTCACGCATCATCGCCCGCAAGGATCCCGGGGTATTCAGAACCCAGGCCATTGAAGTCAAAGCCAGCTCAGAGGTGCTCTGCTATACACCCGTAGGCAACCCCCTGAGTTTTGCCCAAATGCAGGCCCTGCGCGAACCCGTTGAAATCGACGATCCGGATAACTTCGAGCTGATTGCAGCCAACCTAGGCGTCTCGGTGGATCTTAGCCTCAACTGGCAGGGCAGACAGTTCCGTGTGTTGATCCGGCAGAAACGAGCCGACCAGGGTGACAGCGTGCTCAAGCTGATTTCCGGTTACGTACCTGCCCATGAACTCAGGGTCCCGTTGCTTCCGGTAATGACCGAGCTAGCCGAAGAGTTGCTGATCGAATGCAGCCACGGCTGGCTACAGGGCAGTTATCTCGAGACCTGGCTACCGACCCCCTATGCCCCGCTGCTGTCACGCTGCAAGCGCTACTCCTACAAGCTGACACCCAGACAGTGCGGCACCCGGCCGATCCTGTGCCGTGAGCTGCACCTTGTCGAACGCCCCCGCGCTTACCTGCATCTGCCAACAAACTCATTGCAACTGGTTTACGCCATGCAACTGGAGCTGCCAGAAAAATGCACCGATCTGACTCTTCTGCATGCCGATGAAAGGCTTGAGCAGAGCACTGGCGAGCTTGTCGTAGAAATGGATTATCAGAAACCCGAGATTTTTCTGGCTGAAATATGCGACGGCAAAGCCACTGGCGAACTGTTCAGTCTGATACGCGGCGAGCTGCAACCACGTCGACCAAAGAATCGGTTTTTCAGCGAAGCCATGGCCGCTCAACAGGGATGGGTTGTTGATGCGCGCCGCTGCGACTGGGACGAGGGTCTGCAGCGGCTCTGAGAAATTTCAGTCCTTATCCCGTTCGCGGATACGCTCGACGATAGCCGTCGTCGAGCAGCTTTCAACGAAGTTCAGCACCTTCACCTCGCCACCCCAGCTATTCACCAGCGGCGCGCCTACCACCTGGTCAACACTGTAATCCCCGCCCTTGACCAGAATGTCGGGCCTGAGGGCCTTGAGCAATTCCTCGGGGGTGTCTTCGGCAAAGCTGACCACCCAGTCAACCGCACCCAGGCCGGCCAGCACCGTCATGCGCCGTTCGACACTATTGATTGGTCGCCCCGGACCCTTCAACCGACTGACCGACGCGTCATCATTGATCGCCACAATGAGACGGTCGCCAAGGCTGCGCGCCTCTTCCAGGTAGCCCACGTGGCCGGCATGGATGATGTCGAAACAGCCATTGGTGAATACAATTCTCTCGCCGTGGGCGCGTGCGTCCTCGACCGCCTGAACCAACTGCTCCAGTCCGACCACACCGCGCTCGCTACCCTGCTCGCGCTGCACTGCCCGGCGCAGCTCCGGCGCGCTGATCGCCGCCGTACCCAGCTTGCCAATAACAATCCCTGCAGCCAGATTGGATAAACCAACCGCGTTGGGCATCGATTCCCCGGCAGCAAGAGCAGCGGCCAAAGTAGAAATAACGGTATCCCCGGCACCCGTCACATCAAATACTTCCCGCGCCCTGGCGGGCATATGCAGCGCCGGCTCTCCGCGACGCAGCAACGTCATACCCTGCTCACTCCGGGTCACCAGCATCGCATCGAGCTGCAGATCCTCGACCAGCGCCATACCCTTCTCGACCAGCATCTGCTCGCTACTGCAGTGACCTACAACCGCCTCGAACTCGGTCATATTCGGGGTAATAAGGGTCGCACCACGGTAGATGCTGAAATCCTTGCCCTTGGGGTCGGCAAGCACCGGCACGCCGCGCGCTTTAGCCAGAGCAATCAGTGCTTGATGATTAACCAGCGCGCCTTTGCCGTAATCCGACAGGATCATCACCTTGACCTTGTCAAGCAGGCCACGCACCGCCTCAAGAATCGCCTCACCGTCAGTCTCGAAGGGTTCCTCGAAATCCAGACGAATCAGTTGCTGGTGGCGGCTCATCACGCGCAGCTTGGTTATGGTAGGACGATCGGCATGGGCCTGAAAATCGCAATAGACACCGGCGGCGTTCAAGCGTTGGCGCAAACTCAATGCAGCCTCATCTTCGCCTGTGACACCCACCAACCAGGCCGGCGCACCCAAGGCTGCAATATTCAGGGCCACGTTGCCCGCACCGCCGGGCCGATCCTCGATCTGGTCAACCTTTACCACCGGCACCGGAGCTTCCGGGGATATACGGTGAGTAGGCCCATGCCAGTAACGATCGAGCATGACATCACCCACCACCAGTACCGGTGCGGAATCAAAACGTGGCATGGTCAGCTTCATTGGTTCTACCTGTATTCAGTCGGCCCCTGGGGGCTAGTAAAAGAGATTCAGGCCTCGGCAGCCGGCTCATCCCGGAACTGCATGCTGTGCAGCCGCGCGTAATAACCATTCTGCGCAATCAGCTCGGCGTGACTACCACGCTCTACAATTCGGCCCTGGTCCATCACCATGATGATATCGGCCTTCTCGATGGTGGACAGTCGATGCGCAATCACCAGGGTGGTACGACCTTCCATCACCCGGTCCAACGCGCCCTGAATATGCCGCTCTGACTCAGTGTCGAGGGCCGACGTCGCCTCATCCAGAATCAGCACGGGAGCATCCTTCAATAGCGCCCGGGCTATGGCCAGCCGCTGGCGTTGACCGCCAGAGAGCAGCACGCCGTTTTCACCGACCATGGTATCGAGCCCCTGAGGCATCTTGTCGATGAATTCCTTGGCATAGGCTGCCTCCACCGCCCGCTCGATCGCCTCGCGGGGTGCACCGGCCAGATCGCCATAAGCGATATTATTGGCGATCGTATCGTTGAACAGCGTGACGTGCTGGGTGACCAGGGCAATATGCCGGCGAAGATTGCGTAGCCGGAAATCTTCCACATCCACACCGTCGAGCAGAATATGCCCCTTGTCGTGGTGGTAAAAACGCGGAATCAGGCTCACCAGGGTCGACTTGCCACTACCCGAGCGACCCACCAGAGCGACCATCTGCCCCGGCTGGACTCGAAAGTTGATGCCCTCAAGCACGTTCTTGTCGGTATTGGGATAACTGAAATCAAGATCACGAACTTCGATCTCTCCCGAAACGCGCTCACGCTCGGTAGTACCCTTGTCGGTCTCCGGCTCTTCATCCAGCTGCTCAAAGATGCTCTCGGCGGCAGCGATGCCCTTCTGAATGTTTGCACTGACCTCGGATAACTGGCGGATCGGCTTGGGCAGCAGCGCTGCAGCGGTGATATAGGAAACCAGGTCACCCACAGTCGAGTCTCCACGCAGGAACAGTACAAGAAACATCACAATCGCCATTGCACTGAAGGTCACCAACTGCAATGTCGGAGTGAATACCGCGCCCGTGCGCGTCATCTTCAATCCGCGCTGACGGTTGGCTTCGCTTGCCTGATAGAACCTCCGGGTTTCGTACTCCTCTCCACCAAAACTGCGAACCACCCGATAGCCGGAAATGGTTTCCGAGGTGACATGGGTAACATCTCCCATCGCCGCCTGAATCTTGTGACTCTGCTTGCGAAACTTCTTGCTCGTGCTGTTCACCATCAAGCCGATCACCGGAAGTATCGCCATCAATACCAGCGTCAGTTGCCAGTTCATCCACAGCAGGTAGGCAAACAAAAAGATCACCGTCATGCCTTCACGAAATACCACCTTGATGGCATCAGTCGCGGCGCCGGTCACCATGGTGACGTTAAAGGTAATGCGGGATACCAGATGACCTGAATTGTGGTTGTCCAGATAGCGATTGGGCAGTGTAAGCAAATTATTGAACAGGGCCGTACGCAAATCATGCACCACACCGAGTGATACCTTGGCAATGTAATAGTTGCCCAGAAAGGAGCCTGCACCCTGGTAGAACGCCACCACGATAATGAAAAGGGGGAAGCCCCAGATCAGGGGCACACCCAGAAACATCCCACCTGCACCCTGAGTCAAACCGTCGACAAAGTATTTGAGCATCCACGCCATCGCTGGCTGGCTCGAAGCGAAAATCATGAAACCCAGAATACTGATACCAAACGGCAGCCAGTAGGGCTTCACATACCCCAGTAGACGCATGTAGATCCGCGCACTGGATCGGGCGAAACTTTCTTTTTCGGAATCAGACATGAGCACTTCGCGAAAATGGACCGGAGGCAGAGTTTAACACAGCAATCCGGAGGCGCAGCGGGCACTGTAAAAGTACGCTAAACTGCCGTTTTGATTCAGGAAAGCCCAATGCAGTCGATGAGTAGCGAGCAGTTCGCGGCCATGCGCATAAACGCCGAGGTTATCGAAAAGGATGGCCATGGCGAGAAAGTTTTGCGGCTGACTGACGGCACCTATCTGAAGCTGTTCCGACGCAAGAGCTGGTTCTCGAAAACTGTGTTCTTCCCGCCTGCCGAGCGTTTTGCGGTTAACGCCGCAGAGCTTGCACAAATGGGTATCCCCTGCCCCCATATTATCAGTGTGTTCAAGCTAAACGAACCTTACCGCTCGGTAGTCCATTACAGTCCTCTGGAAGGTATAACCCTGCGGCAGTTATTAAATGAAGACCCCAGCCTGGAACAACTCGAGCTGTTCGGCATGCTTGGCGAGTTCATCACGCACCTGCACGAACTGGGCGTTTATTTTCGCTCACTGCACCTGGGCAATATCGTGCTGACACCCGCAGGCAACCTGGGTCTGATTGATATTTCCGACATGCGTTGCCTGGGCAAACCTCTACCCAAGCGAATGCGCAATCGAAACTATCGGCATTTGCTACGCTACGAGAAAGACTGGGCTCTGGTGCACCCCCTGGCGGCTAGCCTGGTACGCCAGTAAATTCAAATCAAATCAGAACTGTGTAGGGAGCCTGTGGCGTGACGATAAAACTCTATTGGTGGCGCGGCGAAGGTGCGCAAGACAGCACAAAGCAAAACTTTGGTGATTATCTGTCCCCTCTGATTGTAGAGATGGTTTCAGGCAAACCTGTGGTGCACGCTTCGCCTGCGCACGCTGACATGATCGCCATTGGCTCCATACTTTCCAGGGAGCGCAAGGCAAAGCGGTTTCTGATCAAGCGCAAATTACATATTTGGGGCGCCGGTACAGACTCGGCCGAACGCATTTTTTCAGGACGCCATCATTACCATGCGGTCAGGGGCGAAAAAACCCGGGAGCAGATTCAGGGCCTAGCAACAATGCCAGCCCTGGGCGACCCCGGGTTACTGACTGACCGCTGGTGGTCCGGCAGGCCCAAACCTGAAAAAAAATACAGACTCGGACTGATTCCACACTTTGTAGATCAGCAGAACGCAGCAATGCAGGATCTGGCCAAACTCGGCGGGGTTCGGGTTATAAGTGTTTTTGATCCGGTTGAAGACGTTGCCAGACAAATACAACAATGTGATTTTATAGCATCGTCCAGCATGCACGGCTTGATCCTAGCAGATTCGTTCGGCATACCAAACAGGCGTCTTGTCTTTTCTCGCGGCATCATTTCCGACTTGAAATTTGTCGATTATTACTCTGCTTTTCAGATGGGTGAGCCGCAGGCAACCACACCGATTGAATGGATTCAGACGGAGGGGACGCATCCCGTCATTGAAGACCCTTACGAAAGACCCGGGCTTGAATCTATCAAGGACAAGCTTGTCAGCGCGTTCCCAAAATCAATCTGACGCACCACCTTTTGCGCGAGTTGCGAATATCAAGCGCAGCCATTTCGACAAATAGTCCCAACGGAAGGCTTGTCGCGGCGACAACTTGAAAGCTTTCTTGTAGTAAGCCAGCGCATCCTTCCGTCGAGCTGCTCGATAACAACTGCGAAATGCAGATAAAGCCCGCTTTGCCTCATATTGTCGGCGATAGGGCTGAATCCAATCCGGCATGCTCTCGAATACAGTCTCTGCAATAAGCGCGCTGTTGGCGATGGTGAGTGAAACATCATTGCGCAAGCTATCTTGGTGCTTGTAAATCACTGCCAGGGGAGCCTGAAGGGTCATGCACTTTGGCTGCGATAACATATAAGCAAAGACCGCGATATCCTCGGCCTGCCGCAAATGTTCTGGATAAGGCCTTTCTCTTACTGCCGTAGTCCGGAATATCGAACACCCATGAGAAATGCTGATTCGCTTGTTTAACAAATAATCCAACAGCCGCTGTTTCTCATCGGAGGCAACACGACTGGGCTCATGGTATTTTTCACGTCCATCCGGATAGGCAGCGATGTGACCCCCCAGCAGCAGATCCGTGTCGGGATGCTCGGTCAATACCGAACATATTTTTTCGATCGAGCCGGGACAAAGCGCATCATCTGCGTCAAGAAACAGGACCCAGATGCCATTGCAATACTCCAACGCACGGTTCCTGGCCGCAGCCGGACCGGTGTTAGGCTGTATCAGATACCCTGCGTTGACTTCTGCGGGCAAGATGTGGCCAGCCAACAATGATGCTGTGTCGTCGGTTGATCCATCGTCAATGACAATCAGCTCACTCTCACTGCAGAGCTGAGAGGCGACGGAATCGATTGCTCTGCAAACAACCTTCGCATAATTGTAGGTAGTTATGACGATTGAAAGCCTGGCCTGTTTACGGGGCCACTCTTCTGACATTAATCGCATTAATTTGCCCTCGAAGCGAAGTCGTCATTGACCATCTCGCGCAATGCATCAACTGCCAACTCCGACCCCAGCCTACTCAGATGATGAGAATCCCGATAAAGCGGCTTGTCATTGAGCGCCACGTTACAGTTCTTTTCATCACAAAAAACGGAGTCGAGATTTACAATCGAAAATGCATAAGTATCTTCGAGGCCGGCAATGTAATGCTTGAATGAAGCGCCTTGCTCAAGGTGCACGGACAAGGGTGTGCGTATTTCCATATTATTATCAAAGAGCTTTTGTCGAGCCAGAACGGCCGGCACTTCGTAAGCAATTTTTGGCACCTGAAGAATAACTGTGGCGTGGATATCGCGTTCTTTCAGATAATCCAGTGTTCGCTCAAAGCCCGCTTTGAAACCAACCTCAGGCGGGCCATCGGATTTTTTATCATAGATAAACCATACCCCAACCAACACGACGTTGCGGATAGATGGATGTCGATCCAGATACCGGACAACAGCATCATTGAAGTCCTTGCATGAAATATCTGAAGCCATGAAATCCTGAGTTCCGAGCACTGGTGGACATACAGATTTGGCCAGAAACCTGCCGGAGACACCCTCTTGATGTGCCGCGATATCCATACCATGAGCCAGAGACAACGCATGCGAGTCGCCCCATAAGAGAAAATTGGGCTGGCCCTCTACGCCAAGGGTACACACATCGCTATCACCGTCGATCTGGTCCGGACTTAAACCGAAGCAGGGTCGACGAAAAGGAATAGTCTCCTTCTCTATAGCTTCGATAGCGGCGATTTCAGGTGGCAGACGAAATGCCGCTCCTCGGGTAATCATCCCCGGCAACGAAACGAGGATGATCAAAAAGGTTATCAGACCCGCACCCCAGAACAGTTGCTTTCGAGCTATACCTTTTCCGCTCTTTCGGCGGAAGGGGTTTTCGACAAATCGCCATGAGGCCCATCCGAGCCCACAAGCCACAACAAAAAGCACGACCTGCTGCTGAGCGTTCAGCGGCTCGATCAGGTAATAACGGACAAAAACAAACAACGGCCAGTGCCACAGATACAGGGAGTAGGATAACAACCCTATAAAAACCAAAGGTCTCCATCCGAGCAGAGTTCCGACGACTGATCTCCCTCCCATCCCGGCATAAATAATCAACGCGGCGCCTGTGACCGCCGGCAAAGCCGTCAAACCCGGAAAAGCAGAATCCTTATCAAGCAAAAATATGCTGGCTACTATCAGCACCAGACCAAAAACAGACAGACCGTCGCGCAGCCATTGCGACCTGGCCAAAGGCACAAAACCCGTTGCCAGCAAGGCTCCCGCAAGTAACTCCCAGGCACGCAGATGCACCAAATAAAACGCAGATTCAGGCCTTGACGATAGCGCGTTCTGCGCATCTATAAGGGACGCTATTGCACACGTCAGTAAGATCCAATTGAGTTTGGCCGGAAAAAAGCGAACCAGCAGAATAAGTAGAGGAGGAAAAAGGATGTAAAACTGCTCTTCGACGGCCAAAGACCAGGTATGGAGCAGGGGGATATTCTCGACAGGATCATCAAAATAATCTGTCTTACCCCAATAATGGACATTTGCGAGAAAAATGACTGCCGCTGCCAAACCCTCAGAAAAGAGCCGGAAATCGAGAGGTAGCAGCATAAACCATGCGACAAGCGTACTAACGAGTAGCACGGCAATGAGCGCTGGAAATAATCGCCGGATTCGCCTTTCGTAAAAATGAGCGTAACTGAACTTACCCTCCATCACCTCACGATAAATGATGGAAGTGATCAAGAATCCGGAAATAACAAAGAAAACATCGACCCCAATGAAGCCCCCCGAAAACAAGGCCACATCCAGGTGAAAAAGCACCACCGGGAGAACCGCCAGGGCTCGTAGACCATCGATATCCCTGCGATAGCTTAGTACTTTACTCATAGAACTCGTTCACGAATGGTAGGGTCAAAAAACCTGAAGCGGCAGCGTGTAATCAACACGCTGCCGATGAAATATCGGTTTAACTCAGCTGCCCTACCGACTTTTTCACCACCAATATATCCTCCATGATCAGATACTCCAGATCCGACCCGAAGAACATATCCAGTGCATCCTTGGGTGAACAGACCATCGGCTCGCCGCGGCGGTTGAGTGACGTGTTGAGCACCACCCCGTTGCCGGTGACCCGTTCAAGCTCTTTCATCAGATCGTAATAGCGCGGATTGTAGTCGCGCTTGAGCACCTGGGCGCGAGCGGTTCCGTCCTCATGGACCACTTCGTGTACGCGACTTTTCCACTCGTCGTTCACTTCGAACGTGAATGTCATGAACGGAGACGGATGATCCATGCCGAGCATCTGGGGCGCGACAGTGTCGAGCATCGACGGGCAGAACGGGCGCCAGCGCTCACGGAACTTGATCTGGGCGTTGATGCGATCGGCGACGCCCTTGACGCTCGGGCAACCGATTATCGAGCGACCGCCCAAGGCTCGCGGTCCGAACTCCATCCGACCCTGGAACCAGGCCACAGGGTTGCCTTCGTGCAGCACCTTGGCAATCTCACCCGTCACATCGTCGAGCTTTTCCCACTGGGGATTGCCGGGGTGGCGGGCGCAGGCCGCGATAATATCTTCATTGCTGTAGCTGGGCCCCAAGTAAACGTGTTCCATCTTCTCGACGGGGACGCCGTTCTGCTCGGAGATATAGGCTGCAGCACCAACGGCGGTGCCGGCGTCACCGGATGCCGGCTGCACAAACAACTCTTTCACTTCCGGACGGGCAATAATGCGCTGGTTGAGTTTGACGTTAAGCGCGCAGCCGCCGGCAAAGGCGATCTTGCCGGTCTCGCGCAGAATGTCACCCAGGTAATACTCCATCATCTCCAGCGCGAGCTTCTCGAATAGCGCCTGCATGCTGGCGGCGTAATGGATATAGGGATCATCGGCAATGTCGCCTTCGCGCTTGGGCCCCAGCCACTCGATCAGCTTGGGTGAAAAGTAATAGCCCTTGCCCTTTTCCTTGTGGCGCCGGAAACCGATCACGTTGGCGTAGTCGGTGTTGATGATCAGCTCACCATTCTCGAATTTGGCCAGCCGTGAAAAGTCGTACTTGCTGGCATCCCCGTATGGCGCCATGCCCATAACCTTGAACTCGCCATCGAGCATCTCAAAGCCCAGGTACTCGGTCAAAGCGCCATACAGACCGCCAAGAGAGTCCGGATCGTAGAATTCCTTGATCTTATGGATCTTGCCGTTCTCGCCATAACCGAAGAAGGTTGTGGCGTATTCGCCCTTACCATCGATACCCATGATGGCGGTTTTTTCCTTGAAGCCGGAGCAATGGTAGGCACTGGAAGCATGGGCAAGGTGGTGTTCCACCGGCTCCAGGCGTACTTTTTTGGCATCGAAACCGAGCTGTTCGAGACACCACAGAATTTTCTTGCGATAACGCTTGAAGCGACGATTACCGGTCAGGATGGCATCAAGCGCACGATCTGGTGCGTACCAGTAGCGCTTGGCATAGTGCCAACGGGCCTTGCCAAAGATACTGATGGGTGCGAATGGGATAGTCACGATATCGACATCAGCAGGCGTGATACCGGCCTGTTCCAGACAGAATTTCGCCGACTCGTAAGGCATGCGATTCTTGGCATGCTTATCGCGCACAAATCGCTCTTCCTCCACTGCGGCGATCAGCTTGCCGTCTATGTACAACGCTGCGGAAGGGTCATGGCTCAATGCGCCGGAGAGTCCGAGAATAGTCAATGCCACAGGTTCGCCTCATGGATCATGAAATCAATCATTTGATTTTACACCCTGAGACACTCGATTGACGAACACCAAACCGGGCAATTTACTGGTTCTTCACGGAAATGCGGGGTGACTCAGGATTTTTAACGTTTTGAACGGCGCGGACATGCGATATCTCGATAATGACCGACGGCAAGAGGGAAAATGCAGACATACCGTTCGCAAGTGTGCATCTGGGGGAGCGGGTAAATTATCCCACAGACGTCACTCGCTGAAAGGCAACGGCAAACTTCTGCCGAATATCGTCCTTCATTTCTTCAATATTCAGTGGTGCCGGCGACCAGTCAATTCGATTCGATAGCGCATGATTTCTGATCCGTGCAGCAGGACCGTGCTCGTAAACATAGTTGATGCCAACCAGGTCGTTTATGATCTTCACCCGATAATCATCCTGCTTATTTTTATCATAGAGAAAAACCACAGGTATACCCATTGCGATACATGGCATGGCGCAATGAATTTTGGATGTTACGACAAGTCGTGCACGGTCACGGTACTGTTTCAGCAACTCTTCCGCCAACATCAATTTGAGCTTGGAGTCGGTGATTGGCAGTCTGATTTTTGCCTGGTCCACCACAATAGCTTCTTTTCTCAAGCTTCTGGGTAGAGCATGTTTTGCCGTATCGCTGAGCCCTGCCAGGAAAACTTGACCATTTTCAGGTGTCGTTTCGCGACGAGGCAGGGTCAAAGTAACGCACTTACTGTAGTAGGCATCAATGCCATGCGCCTGCATCAAAGCCAAGGTTCCCTGATCCCTGCAGCCGATTGGCGCCCATTTCTTCAAGTAGTCTATGCCTGCAGGAGTAAAAATATGCTTTTGCGATTCCGGCCTGACATGAAATGCAAAGAAAACGGGATAAACCTTTGCCGATGGTGGCCAGTTATCGGTGTTCATGAAGAAGCCATTCATGGGGACTACGCATTCAGTATCCACATGATTCAAGGCCTCTCGGCAGACGTAACCATCCACCTTTGGCAAAAGGCGGCTGACAGCCAGCGACTGAATATCGTCACCCAAATTGAAAAAACGCTCGAAAACCGGACTGGTAAACTCTAGAACTCTTATATCCACCTAACTCTCCTGGGCGTATGTGCGATCATGTTTTAACCCGTTTCAGCCACTGTCGAAGCAACTGTTTTTTGAATCGACGCCACCGGCGCATAATTCTACTCTTCCATGCTGGTCGCGTCGCTATAACCTCCCAAGCATCGCGCACAGGATCATTATGCATGCCCAACTCATCGAGAAAGCTGACGTTGTCTCGGGCGAAGGTTTTTGCAGATTCGCTTTCGAGCAACAATCCACGAATCGACCCCGCCGACATCTTACTCGGGAACGTCTGCGAAGCCGGCAAAGCACCTAAGCCATAGAGGGTTGTCATGGTCCGCAAACATTTCTCACACCTTCCGCAATTGTAAGCGCCCTCAAGCTTTTCCCAGCATACCCGCAGATGTCTCAAGGCAAGAGGCTCCGAGGCGATAAGTCTGACCTTGTCAGTTCGAGTCGCTTCACATCCATCGTGGACAACTGCAATAGCCTCGTCGGCAAAAAGAACATCCGTTTCTGGATGAGACGCCCACGGCATAAGCTCTGCCGTCGCAAAAGAAGAAGGGATGTAAATACAGTCCAGATAATCATCCAGTAGCCGCACAATCGTGCCCAAACCAAATCCATGGCCATGTAACCCCCATTTCCCAAAGTCCTTGAACAGGCGGATCGCATTGGTCTCTATCTCAATAAAACGAACGCCAGTTTCCTTTTCGATAGCCTGCCCCATTGCCGATATCGCTCGACGCTTCTCACGGTCTTCCAACTTAACGTCATAACCATGCACGTAGATTAAATCGGTAAGCACAGAGCGGTGCTTTAAAAAGGTGTAAAAAGAATCTACTCCTCCAGTAAAAAAACAGCCAATGCGGCCCGTTGATTGCTTTTCAATCTGCTTGGTATGGTGACATTTGAATGATGACCGATAGAACTCAGGAAACCATTTAGAAAAGATATCGAAAAGCTTCTCTTGGTTTTTAATAAAGCTTTCAGAAACAGGATCACTGATCAGAAGATCACAGCCGTTACGCATTGCCCCGAGCGCAGCCATGCAGATAGCGGCTTCCACGCTGCCACTGAGTTTGAGTCGCGTAGCACTAAAATACACCTCGTAGGCTTTGCCCTTGACTTCAATATCATAATAAACTTTATGATCTCGGGCACTAGCGGCTTTCTTGCAAATCACAATAGAATTGGCGGGAGTAATAATCTGCATAACCTTCGATAGTCTCGATCAATTTCATAAAACAAACTCAGTTCATGCGACTAAAATTCAAAACATAAACCGTGGAATAGTATTCATATATTTATGTGTTTCAGATTAAAACTTTACCTTGAGCTTTGCCAGATGGTGCTGGCAACGAAGCATCCGCTTTTTCCACCTCAAACGAAAACGCGCAACCCATATTGGCCGCTCAATCTGCGCGCATATCGCGTGCTCCAAGGCTGAGAGGTTGCGCCCTGAATTACGCAACAAGCGTAAATTTTCTTGGGGGAATATTCGCATACCCGCGCGCGGTAAACAGACTGCCGCTACCCGAGCAGGGTCTAAAGGCAAGGGGAAAACCGGCGCTTTATCAAGCACACCAAGAATTTCAAGTGACGTCATGGTACGCATACATTTTTCACAGCGACAGCAGTTGTACATGCCGTCGACTCGCTCCCAGCACACACGCAAATTTTGCAGCGCCAGCGGTTCACCTGCCAAATGTTTTATCTTGTCCATTCGACGAGCCTCACAGGCGTCATGCACTATCTGTAGTCGCTCATCGGAAAACAGATGATCCGTATACAGCCAGCTACCCCATGGCTTTTGTTCGTCCACGCTGAATGAGCCTGGAATTCTTACCTCACCAATGTTTCCTGCCAACATACGAGCTACAGCTATCAAGGCAAGACCGTGTGCATGAAGAGGCCAACTCCCAAAATCTTGCAATACCTTACCAAGATTGCTTTCAACCGGGAGGTAATTGACTCCTAAAGCTTCAGCTACTGACAGGCACGTGGCATCAACAGCTGCCCGACGCGGAAAATCATCAAGGCGAACATCAAAACCGTGAATATAGACAATATCGGTTATCTGCTCCTTACCTTTGATCAGGGTGAAAAAAGAGTCCGCACCACCGGAAAAAAAACTTGCGCAACCCGCACCCTTGGACGCAATCGTGGCTTTATAGGTGCCCAACGGCTTAATATTAACCGGCTGGAAATCAGTGAAACTTTCAGTGAACCGACGCATGTACTCGTACACGCCCGCCAGGAACGACTCTGATAATTCCCCGTCGACCCGCAGATCCCAGCCCTTGCGCATACCTGCTAGTACGGCCAGGGCAACACCGGCCTCAAGGCCCGGCTGTGGCTGAAGTCCCCTGCCTGAGATATATACTTGATAGTCACGCACCGGCGTCACGATTGAAAATTCGATCCGGGCAGTTGAATTCTCAGTTACAGGTTCCCAGCTGACTTGACGTAGTACAATTTCAGTCATAGTGAGAAACTCGCGCCTTGACTGCCGTTAACAACCGAAGCGACCAGGGAATGCGACAGCTTCCTGGCGATGGGCGCCAGCCCAGACCAAGCCAAGAGTGACGCATAGTGGCTAAATCGGGTGATAAATCCAGACCAAACAGCTTGCTCATAAAAGCATGCATATTCTTATCTGTAGGCAGCTCCCAGCTGTAGGCCGCATCGGCCCAGAGTACGCGTTCAAAACCGGCCTGTTTCAGTCCCACTGCGTCAGCCTCATGCAAAAAATCACCTTGATGACCGTTCGAATTCCATCGGTCCACAAAATCATTAAGAAACTCTCCAACCGGGGTAGCTCTGCCTACGTCCATTATCACCAGACGTCCGCCAGGGCGTAACAAACGAAACCACTCCTGATAAAGCTCAACGCGATTAAATTCGTGATGAACGCCGGTAAGACTCCCAACAACATCAAAACTGGCTCCGACCAACCCAGTCGCACGTAGAGAGGTTTTTTTGCAGTTGACGCCTGCAATCTTGCACGCCCGGTCAAACGCGGGTGCCGGATCCACGCCCTGATATTGGTGGAGGTTTGAAACGTAGCGCGCAAGCGTGCCGTTACCACAAGGCGCGTCAAGCAGGCGCTCACCTTGTTGCAGTTTCAGGTAACCGAAAAATGCTGAAAATTCTTCCACACGCGCGTCTGGCCAACGTTCGCAAGCTTCAATGTATTGACCCGCACGCTTACCAAATATTGCCGAATAGTCCATTTCAGCTTCACCTTCCTTTGCTTATCGAGGTACGTGGGCTTCCAGCCATCTTCTCAGCGGGCTATCTTCTGGCCAATTGCGAATCAAGCGAGACCGATCCTTGGTCCAGGCTCGCTGCCAATCCTGCTGACTACTGTGAGCACTGAGAGCATCCAGATCAATTAACCAAAGGACCTTTCCGTCCCATAGCAAATTAGTCGCTTTGAAGTCGCCGTGGGTCACCCTCGACTCAATTAGCTGCTTGAATACAATGAGAATCGCAGTAGCTTCATCACTTTCGGGCACTCTTTCTCCAGCGCTACCAAAATGAGTCAACAAATCAGTACCCGAACAATACTCGGTTATTAACCAGGCACGACGGCGTAACGGGCCAAAACGACTTTCGATCATCGCCAGAGGAGCGGGCGTGGCAATCCCCAGGAACTGCAGCCTGTGGCCGGCAAGCCAGGAATGCCATGCCCGGCTTGGGCGCCAGAAGCGCGTCAACCAGTGACGTAGTCCCTTGATGTTGTAACGCTTGATGACCACGGGGCCATCTTGGGTCTCTGCCAGAGTAACGCTGCTACTGCCACCGTCTTTCATGGTGGGCGCGGCAGCGAAAGGCTGATCGGGATCATTGAGCAAGGCTTGCAGCGCCTCGGCCTTGCTGCGCACTACCGAGGTAAAACGTGACCAGCTTTTTTGCACCATGAAATGGGTGCAGTCGCGCACGGCCTTGGCCAACCAGGCATTCAGCCGTTTGACGCGGACCTCTCTTACCTGCCGGAGCAGCCGGTCAGGGTTGAGCGAGCGTTCGGCGTTCACCTGCAGATAGTCAATCAGCAGCAGTTCCATCATGGTGTCCCAGCACGAATCAAGCTGGGCAAAGAAGATGGCAAGGTTGTCTTCCGCCTCCCGAGCGCTGATTGGCTGGCCCGGGGAGAGCACCTTGATAGCATCCCCATCAATGACGTGCACCTGACCTTCGTGCAACAGGAAATTGCCCATGTGGAGATCGGTCTGGATCAGACCAGCGCGATGCATAAGTGCGATGCTGCGCAATGCGCTGCCCATGAGGGCCATGGCCTCAGGGTCGCCAGGCGCAAGGACCGATTTACCAGTCAAAGCACAAAGCGCGTCCCATTGCTGCTGTAGCGTCTGCGCACTCTCAAGGTAATGGGTACACAGATAGAATCCTTCATGCTCCAGTTCGCCCAGGGCAACGATGCCGGGCGTATGGATTTGTGCCGTATCAAGTGCGCCCAGCCCGTCCATCTCCCGCTGCCAGTGCTGCCTGGCACGGGAAGCGATGAACAGCTTGACCAACACCGCCTGCCCCGCAAGCTCTCCGGCGCCCACCAGCCTCTGCTGCGGCAACACGCGCAGCCAATCAGTGACTGTCAGCTCACCTGAGGGAGTCGCCACGGTAAGTGGCGCGGGAGGTTCCCGACCACTTTGACGCAAGGTCTGAATAATACTTTGGGTCAAGCTGCTGCCTTCCTCTTGATTCGCCTGTCAATTTTCATGATCCAGCCTCGAGCCTCATCGTCCAGCTTGCGCTTGTCGAGGTAAGACAGCAGAAAGCTCAACCTCTGTGCTCTGGACGGCTTTTGTGTGCGCCTGTTGAGGGTGGCGAGGTCGGACACCCGGTCGTGCTTTCCCAGCCAGCTGCGCCGGGTCTTCTCCAGATCGATCAGCCGGGCTTCTGCCTGACCGTGCCTGAGCTTGACGAAAATGTGTTTTGCATACAGACAATTATGCACATTGCCCGTCTGGTGCAGGCGTTTGACCAGCATTGCAATAGCCTGAATCAGTGTCTTCTTGTCCGTGTACGCGAGCGTATCCCACTTCTCCAGCCATTGATCCAGGGGATCAAAGTCATCCAGCGCACAGGTCAGCAAGAGCGCCCGTTTATGGCCTGCCTGGCGTCTCTCGGCAAAGGCAACCGCTTTCAGGGCAGGCACCTGATAACGGGCGTAAGCCTGGATGGCCCGGTACTCCCGGGCAAAGGTAGGCTCGCCAAACGGCTTCAGTACACTGCGAGTCAGATGGTTATCCTGGCGCTTCAGATAAAAACCGTGGCTTCTGCCCTGATCATCCTCCAGATCAAGACGGTAAACAGTGCTCCATCCACCACGGGTGGTATTGGGGGCGTCGACTGCATCCAGCTTGAGATTCCATAAAGCCTCAAAGCTGTTCAGTCGATGGCGCGCAAGCAACCTTCCCGAGTCGCCCGGCGCAAAAAAATCCTTGCTCATATTCATCCTAACCATGAATTTGTAACAAGGATAACGCAAATAATCGCTTACAGCTTGTCTCGTCCTGAGTCAGCGCTACTTGAGCTCACTCGCCCTGCGCGCCATTACCTGCGCAAGCAAGTGCCTTGAGGGCCCCGTCAGACGCTGCTTCCCGGTATAGGCGAGCAAAAACCGCAGCTTCTGACCCGGCGTTACTACCTGGCTCTTGCGCAACAGGCTGCGTAGGTCTCTGATCTTGTCCCGCTGGCCAAACCATGCGTGCCGGGTTTCTACCAGGTCGATCAGTCGCGCACCGGCCCCGTCATCGTCGAGCTTGAGAAAGATATGTCTCGGGTACAGATTGTTGTGCATCCGCTCGGCATTGTGCAGTGAGCGAACCAGAGCCGCTGCCGCCAGAATCAGATCCTGTCTGTCGCGCCAGGCCAGTGAGCTCCAGCGCTCGAACCACCAGGTAAGGGGTTTGTAGATATCCAGCGCCCGTGTCAGCAGAATCGCCTGTTGATGCCCATCCACGCTTCGCCGGGCAAAGAAGGCGGCTTCCAGCGCTGGGATACCCTGATGGGCGAAATGCTGGATTGCACGAAATTCGCGGGAAAAGGTGGGCTCTCCCAGCGGGCACCTGAGACTTCTCGCGAGCTGGTGATCCTGACGTTTGAGATAGAAGCTTTGCGGGTTGCCGTTGGCATCCTCCAGCTCGATACGCACAACTTTCTTTACCCCCTTGCCACTCGGGGGCGCAGTGGTACTGTCGTTCTCGCCATAGCGCCACAGTGCCTCGAAGCTATCAAGACCATGCCGTGCCAGCACGTCCTGCGCATTCACCGCAATAAAGACTTCGCTCTTCATTCGCGCCCCCTGAAAAAAGCCTCAACCGCTCTGATGCGCTTCTTGTCTTTGGTCGTCAATCGGGGGCTTTCGCAATAATCATGATAAAACCGCAAGCGCTGGGTGCGGGACAGGACCTGCTTGCCCAGTTTGTCCAGACAAGCGAGGTCCTTGATGATCCGGTACTCGAGCACAGGTCCCCACCAGAACGAACCACTGGGGCAGTCGATCATGAATACATCGGGAAAGGGTTTTTCATCGACCAGGATATTGCGCCATTTCAGATCGTTATGAGCAAACCGTTGAACATGCATCATGCGTGTCGCGTGGGCGATCTGACGCGATACATGATTCACCCAGACGCGGTCCTTGAAACGGGGATCTCCGTCCTTGGCGATATGCGCCAGATCGGCGGTGCCGGCAAGATCCTGGGTAACCAGGGCGCCGCGATAAAAGGCGCCGTTTCGACGCTCCAGACCAAAGCCGACAATAGTGGCCGAGGGTATGCCCCACGCCTGAAAGTGCTGCAGATTCTCCCATTCTGCCTGGATTCGCGCCCGGCCAATGTAGCGACGCAGATTCTTGCCGGCGCCGGTGTAGCGTTTGACGTAATAGTAGCGATCAGCCACCCACACCTTGTGCACGGTACTGATCGGATCGCTGGTGATCTGTTCGCCTTCCAGCGCAAACACCGTATCCAGATCAGCGAAGACCTCGCCGCTGACACCGGTGGCATATTCGGGATTCAACGTCCAACCCGTCATGCATTCGAACCCTTGGCATACTTGCGCTCGAATCGCGCCTGCAATTGTCCGGCCTTGGCCTCGAGCATCGCCAACAAAGCGGCCTCATCGACCAGTACCTGGCGTAGGGGCCGGGCGAAGTATTCCCGCAAAAATCGCAGCTTGTCGCGACGGGTGAGCCCGATATTCAATGCCGAAAAATACAAACCGGCCAGATCCTTGTCCCTCCAGCGACGCGGTACGCTGGGGCGGATCTGCGCGCGGTGCAGATCAATCAGGGAAAGCCGGAAATGCTCAGGCGTCGGCGGCTGGTCGGTATGCAGCAAAAAGTGGCAGATATAGCAATCACGGTGGTTCACGCCAGCCTGATGCATCCGCCGGGTCATGCTCGCGACTTCCTTGATCAAGGCCCGTTTGAGCGCAGGCGGCGGCGGCGTGGTGGTCCAGTCGAGACTGAAGTCCTCGAGGCTGATCGTGGGAGCCAGTTCCTCGGTAATGATGAAGGAGTGCCGATTCGCCGGATTGGCTCCGCGCTCGCCAAAGGCCACTGCAGTCATGGTGGGCACATGTGCGGCCGTGAGCGCATGGATCGCCTCCCACTCCTGGTCCGCGCCCAGTACCGGACGCTTCAGCGTGAGCCAGTTCTTCAGAATCTCGCCCCAGCCCACGCCACGATGAATCTTGACGAAATAGCCCTGCCCTGCGACTTCCGTGCGCAACGTACGACGCGCTTCCAGCTCACGGAAGACTTCACCCTGCAGCGCCTCGACCTGCCGGAAGGCGTCCTGGCCGGCCCACAATGTGGCGAAAGGTTCGGATAGATGCAGGGTCAAACAGTCTCTCCCAGAATCACGTCAGCTGCACGCTCCGGCAGACTGTAGAGATCGGCCCGGTCGGCAAACGCCAGTGCATTCTCGTGCCAGCGCAGACGCACCTCTCGGTCCTCAAGCACCTGCAGCAACGTGTGGTTGAATTGGCGCTGCTGGAAAGGCGTGGGTATCACGCGGCCACAATCGGCTTCTTCAATATAGTGTGCGTAGCCACATACATCAGTCACCAGCACAGGCAGACCCGCGACCAGCGCTTCGAGCAGCACCGTTCCGGTATTCTCGTTATACGCGGGATGCACCAGCACATCGGCGCCCAACAGAAACCGTGGAACATCGTCCCTGCCTGCCAGAAAGTCGACCTGATCACTAATGCCGGCGGCGCGCGCCTGCATCTGAAAGGGCTTGGCGTCGTCCTGTCCGATGACGATCAGTCGCGTACGCTTGCGCATATTGCCTGGCAAGCTGGCCAGCGCGGCAATCGAGCGGTCCAGGCCCTTGGTCTTGAAGCCGGAGCCCACCTGCAGTAACAGCAGATCGTCATCCGCCAGCCCGAACTCCGCACGCAGTGCGGCGCGTTGCGCGGCGGCATCGGGCGGCATTCTGCGGTCCGGCGCAATACCCGGCGGCAGGAGATGAAAGCGATCCTCCGGTGTGCGGTAATGCTTCATGAACAGGGGCTTCTGCACTTCGGAGATCATCAGGATCTCGGTACCTCGCTCCGGTGCAAAAACCGCTTTCTCATACTCGGCGAAATGCCGGTACCGACCCCAGAGGCGGTACAGCGGATTGCGCAGTGTCTGCGCCTTGTCCTCGAAACAGGGGTCGGCGGCATAGTACACATCCAGTCCCGGCATCTTGTTGAAGCCCACAACCCTCTCCACCGGCCGCTTGGCAAGATCCGCCTGCACCCAGGCAGTGAATTTCTCGTTGCGGCGATGATTGGACAGTGCTTTGACCGGGGCGACCAGTACTTCGAAACCCTCAGGCACATCGCCTTCCCAGATCAGCGTGTAAACGCGGATAGCATGTCCGCGCTCCTGACACACGCGCGCTATACGCATGAAGTCGCGCTGCAGTCCGCCAAAGGGGAAATACTTGTACAGCACAAAAGCCAGTTGCATCAGAGCACTCTCTCGTCCGTCAGCAGCCCTTCCAGTTGAGTCATGACTCTTTCCGGGTGCAGGCGGGTAAAGCATAAGGGTTGCTCGCGGTGCAGGTCGAACTCGCGAGCATCTGCGGGCGTGGGCGTGTAAACACAGCGTTTCTGCATGCACGGGGCGCAGGGGAAGTCACTGGCCAGATGGATCTGGGAGCTGCCGTAGGCACCGGTAAACCCGGCATTGGTTGGCCCGAACAGGGAGATCCCGGGTACGTCGAGCGCGGCAGCCAAATGGCCAAGCCCCGTATCAACCGCAACGCAGGCGCGAGCTCCCGCAATGATCCGGGCAATGCCTGCCAGCTGCATTGGTGGCAAGACCTGAACCCCGTCCAGATCAGCGGCAATGCGCTCAGCTCTCGCCTTTTCAGCTGGGTTGCCCCATGGCAGACGCACCTCGATTCCCTGTTCTATGGTCAACTCGGCCAATCGCCGCCAGTACAACTCCGGCCAATGTTTGGAGGCCCATGTAGTACCGTGCAGAAACAGCACATACGGTCGTGTCGCCGGGCCACCGCTGAAATATTCGCAATCCAGACCATAATCACCCAGGCCATCAGGCAATTGATAGCCCAGCGCAGCAGCGAACAACTGACGCACTCGCTCAACCGCATGCTGGCCCCAAGGCACATCCAAACCGCGATCATAGAAGCGACTCGCCAAAGGCTCGCGCGCGGAGGTGCGATCCAGCCCCACAACAGGACCCTGAGCATAGCGGGTCAGAAATGCACTCTTGAGCAAGCCCTGGGCGTCAATGATCAGGTCGTAGGGAGTACTTTTGAGACGCTGCCGAACGTTTTTCCATTCGCCGCTGCGCATGGTCTTAAATGGACTCTTGCGCCAGCGGCGTATCGCTACAGGAATGACCTGAGCAACGGCTGGATGCCAGGCGGGAATTTCGGCAAAGGCCTCTTCCACTACCCAGTCGAACTCGATATCAGGTATCGAGCGCCGCGCATCGGTCAAGGCTGGCAACGTATGAATCACATCCCCCATCGAGGAGGTCTTGATCAGCAGCACGCGCATGGTCAGCTGTCCCGCGGATCGGCAAGAGGCTCGCTGACCAGCCGACCCAGAGCGGTTGTAACCAGCTCGGGACGCAAGTCGCGCAGACAGTTGTAATGACCAAAACGGCAGGTGCGCTCAAAGCACGGACTGCATTCCAGACCAAGCTGGAGCGTCTCCACGCTACTGGCCAGCGGCGGCGTGAACCCGGGCGACGTGGAGCCGTAAACGGCCACCAACGGCCGGTCGAGCGCTGCCGCCACGTGCATCAGCCCCGAGTCATTGCTGACGACAGCGCTGGCGCAGGACAGAAGGTCAATTGCCTCGGCAAGACTGGTGTCGCCTGAAAGGTTGACGGACTCTTCGCGCAGGCCGGGTATCAATCGCTGGCGGATATCCTCGCCAACCGGATGGTCCTTCTTGGAGCCGAATATCCAGACTTGCCAACCCTGGCGTATCTTTTCATCGGCCACAGCCGCGTAGTGCTCCGAAGGCCAACGTTTGGACTCGCCAAATTCTGCGCCGGGGCACAGCGCCAGCACCGGCCGATCCAGAGTCAATCCGAAACGGCTCAGCGCAGCATCAAGGCTCACCTGTTCAATCTGCAATGCAGGTTTGGGGTATGGCTCAGGCAAGTGAGCACCAGGCTCAAATGCCAGTGCCATGAACCGCTCGATCATCAGCGGATAGCGCGCCTTGTTCAGTACCCGGGCATCGTTGAGCAGACCGTAGCGCATCTCGCCGCGCCAACCTGTGCGCTTGGGAATACCGGCAAAGAATGGCACCAACGCGGACTTGAAGGAATTGGGCAGCACGATCGCCTGGTCGTACCGTCCCGCCAGCTCCTTGCCAATGCGTCGGCGAGTACCCAGTTCAAGCACGCCATGACCCAACGGAAAGCTGAGCGCCTGACGTACCTGCGGCATACGTTCGAGGATCGGCCGACTCCACTCGGGAGCCAGCACGTCGATCTGGCAATCCGCGCCATGCTGCGACTGGAGGCAGGCGAATAGCGTCTGCGCCATCACCATGTCGCCAACCCAGCTTGGCCCCACGATCAGAATTCTCATAAGCAGCAAGCCTCAAGCTGCAAGAAAGCCCGAAACGGCGGCAAGCGTCCGATTCCCGACAGTTTGCAGCTTGCAGCTTGCAGCTTGCAGCTCTCAGCTGACAAGCGTGCGCCACTCAGGGTGCGCTGCGGTCTGACCGCTGACCAGGTCGAAATAGGCCTTTTGCAACTTCTCGGTGATCGGCCCACGATGCCCAGCACCAATCTGCCGACAATCGAGCTCGCGAATCGGGGTTACTTCAGCGGCGGTGCCGGTAAAGAAAGCCTCGTCAGCGATATATACCTCGTCACGGGTAATGCGCTTTTCGACAATCGGAATGTTCAGCTCGCGCGCCAGCGTCAGTACCGTGCTGCGGGTAATGCCGTTCAGACAGGCTGTCACTTCCGGGGTGTAGATCACGCCAGCCTTGATAATGAAAATATTCTCGCCGGAGCCTTCGGCCACATAGCCTTCCGGGTCGAGCAGCAGCGCTTCGTCCGCCCCAGCAGATACCGCTTCCTGCAGGGCCAGCATGGAGTTCATGTAGGCACCACTGGCCTTGGCCCGGGTCATGGTGATGTTCACATGGTGGCGGGTAAAGGAGCTGGTGCGAATCTTGATGCCGCGCTCCAGTGCCTCATCACCCATGTAGGCACCCCAGTGCCAGGCAGCAACACTCACGTGCACCTTGAGGTTATCGGCGCGAATGCCCATGCCCTCGGAGCCGTAAAATGCCAGAGGACGGATATAGGCAGTTTCCAGGTTGTTGTCACGCACAGCGGCACGCACCGCTTCGTTGATTTCTTCTTTGGTGAAGGGAATCTTCATGCCCATGATGTGGGCGGAATCAAACAGCCTGTCGGTATGTGCCTCCAGACGGAAAATCGCGGTGCCGTCCGGCGTCTTGTACGCGCGCACACCTTCGAAAACCGCCATACCGTAGTGCAGCGAGTGCGTCAGCACATGAATATTGGCTTCGCGCCAGGGGACCATTTTACCGTCAAACCAGATAAAGCCATCACGATCGGCCATCGACATTGCAGCCCACTCCATAATATTGGGTTGTACTAAACTGGTGGATCCAAATTCGTATGTGTCGGCCGACCTGCCTCTGGCGGAGAGCACAGCTCAGCCCGCCGGACCTAATCAGGCAGCCACTGTTGCCAGAGGGCCATGACGGCGCGACGAAAATCATGAAACTGGTCGCCGCTTACTTTGCCTGGCTGCTTTTGCAATGCCAGGCGATGGGCCGCTGCCCGGTAGGCCTTGTAAGCCTCCTGCAGACGTTGTACGTCTTCACCGGATACCAATCCGGCGTCCCGCAGCCCATCAAGTATTCGGATGTTGTCGGTGTACCGCAGCAATTCGGGGTGCTGGCACGACCAGGCCAGGACGGCATATTGCACCATAAATTCGATGTCGACGATACCTCCGGCATCCTGCTTGAGATCAAACAGTGCCTGTTCGGTAAACGCTGAGGGCGCGAATCCTGCACTGGTTGCCTTGGTAGCCAGGTTATCACGCATTTTCTGGCGCATGCCGGTGACCTCGGCCCGCAGAGCGGCTTCGTCGCGGGGCCTGCCGAGCACCTCGGCGCGCAGCACATGAAAGCGATGACTCAGGCGCTTGCAACCGGCCAGAACACGGGCTCTGACCAGCGCCTGGTGCTCCCAGGTCCAGGCTTCCTCGCGCTGGTAGCGCGCATAGGATTTCAGCGAGCTGACCAGCAGCCCGGAGTCTCCCGAGGGTCGCAGACGCATATCCACATCATAGAGCGCCCCGGAGGTGGTCTGGGCATTGAGCATATGGATAATCCGCTGACCCAAACGAGTATAGAACCGGCTGCCATCGATCGGTCTGGGACCATCGGTTTCAGCCTGGCCATCCCCATCGTGAATAAACACCAGATCCAGGTCAGAACCATGACCCAGCTCGATGCCGCCAACCTTGCCGTATCCCAGAATCACAAAGTCCATTTCACAATCGGAGCCATCCTCGCGCTTGGGCTTACCATGGCGCAGGGTCATCTCCCGCCAGGCCAGCTGCAACACCTGCTGCAAGATCGCCTCGGCGATCCAGGTGAGGTAGTCACTGACTTTCATCAACGGCAGGCTACCCGCAATCTCGGAAGCTGCAACACGCAGCACATGGGCACGTCTGAAGTAGCGAAGCACCTCCATCTGCTGCTCAAGATCATCCTCGGGAATCCGCATCAGCTGCTGACGCAGCTCATCAACCAGCTCTTCGGTTTCCGGTGGTCGATACAAGCGCCCGGCATTCAGCAGCTCATCCAGCACCACTGGATAGCGGGTGATCTGTTCGGCGATCCACGGGCTGGCCGAACACAGCACCAGCAATTCCCGCAGGGCGCCAGGATTCTCCGTCAGCAACAGCAGATAGGCTGACCGTCTGGCCACGGCCTCGACCAGAGGCATCACGCGATCCAGCGCCAGATCCGGATCATCCTGTTCGCTGGCCATGCCCAGAAGCCGCGGCACAAATACATCCAGCCGCTCGCGGCCAAGCCTCTGCATGGACTTGACCCGACCGGAATTCAGCAGGCCACCGATCTTGCGCCATGCCTCTTCGGGGTCCTTGAACCCACCTGAACGCAACTGCTCGATGGCCTGTTCAGGGTCGCCACTTTCCCACACCGGAATCCATTCGGCATGCCAGCCAGGCTCTTCATCCTGATCCTCATCAGGATCAGCAATCACGCCGGCAAAATGCTTCGCCACACGGCCACGGTGCGTTTCCAATGTCTCGCGAAAGCTGTCCCAGCCATCAAATCCCAACATATAGGCAACCCGCGCCCGCCCCTGCGGATCAGTCGGCAACATCTGTGTCTGCCGGTCATCAATGGCCTGCAGTGCATGCTCGGCATCGCGCAGAAACAGATACGCCGACTTGAGCTCATCCACTACCGCGGACGGCAAATATCCATTGGCAGCCAGTACATCGAGTACGGTCAGAATCGGACGCTGCTGTAACGCCCTTTCGCGCCCGCCATGGATCAGTTGAAAAGCCTGGCCGATAAACTCGATCTCGCGGATTCCACCAGAGCCGAGCTTCACGTTGTCTTGCAGGCCCTTGCGCTGGACCTCACGCTGGATCATGAGCTTGAGGCTACGCAGCGCTTCAATAGCGGCAAAATCCAGATAGCGCCGGTACACGAATGGCTTGAGCATGGATTGCAGCTCGGCACCGGCCGCCTGGTCACCCGCCACAACCCGTGCCTTGATCATGGCGTAGCGCTCCCAGTCACGGCCCTGACTCTGGTAGTACTGCTCCAGGGCATCAAAGCTGAACACCAACGCGCCACTGTCGCCATAAGGTCGCAGACGCATATCTACACGAAACACAAAACCGTCAACGGTTATGTTGTCCAGCGCCTTGATCAACCGCTGCCCGACGCGGATGAAGAACTCCTGGTTAGACAGGCTGCGTCGCCCTCCCCGCGTCTCGCCGGCTTCCGGATAGGCAAAGATCAGATCGATATCTGACGACAGGTTGAGCTCGCGCGCGCCCAGCTTGCCCATCCCCAGCACCACCATATGCTGAGGATCACCCGCGTCACTCATCGGGGTGCCCTGACTGGTGCAACTGTCTGCGTATAACCATCGATAGGCAGCTTCAATACAGTGATCGGCCATCTCGGACAGATCCCGAACGGTTTCGGCGGTATCGGCTCGGCGGGTCAGATCACGCCAGATGATCCGCACCTGCTGCTCCTGTCGAAAGCGCCGAAGAGACTGCGCCAACAGGTCCTCGGTATCCACCTCGGCGAGGGCCTCAGCCAACATGGACTCCATCTCCCCACTTGCCAGCCGGCGCCATAACAGATCACCGCGCATCAGCCTCCCGGCCATGGCCGGATCGCGTCGCAATTGCTCGGCCACAAAATCACTGCCCGCCAGCACATGCCGCAGCTCGGCTATGAACTCTTCGCTCTGCGCCTGTGGGTCCTTCAGCTCATCCTGGGCAACTGCTGCGCGCCATTGGGCCAAATGATGATCAACCAGCGGCTGCAACGAAAACGGGAGGGGGGACGGCGGAGAAAAAACCATGGTCTATCCTGTAGAAACGACAATGCTGCAGCTTGCCACGCCAGCATCGGATGGAAAAGAGCCCGCAACCGGGACCGGCTGGTCATTTTGTAGTTTTACTACCAAAGTCGCAGCAAATCAGTGGAATCTTAATAATTCATGTAGTTATACTACAGCCACCGAATCCAATACTCGTCAGTCAAACCGGGCGCCTTGCCCGCCAAGACTGATTAGGCCCACAAGGTCTGGAGCAAATAATGAAGCAAGACGATATCGATCCCCTTGAAACCCAGGAATGGCTCGACTCTCTGGAATCCGTGCTGGACAACGAAGGCGAGGATCGGGCGCATTACCTGATAACCCGCCTGGGGGAACTGGCCAGCCGCAGTGGCACACCGCTGCCCTATGCAATCACCACCCCCTACCGCAATACCATCCCGCTGACCCACGAATCGCCGATGCCCGGTGACCTGTTCATGGAGCGGCGAATTCGGTCGATGGTCCGCTGGAACGCGTTGGCCATGGTCATGCGCACAAACCAGCAGGATCCCGATCTGGGCGGTCATATTTCCACCTTTGCTTCCAGTGCCACCCTGTATGACATCGGTTTCAATTACTTTTTCAAGGCCCCCACCGAGGAACATGGTGGCGACCTGGTGTTCTTTCAGGGTCACGCCTCCCCCGGCATTTATGCCCGGGCCTACCTCGAAGGCCGCATTAGCGAAGAGCAGCTCAACAACTTTCGCCAGGAAACCGATGGCAAGGGCCTCTCCTCTTATCCTCACCCTTGGCTGATGCCCGATTTCTGGCAGTTCCCGACCGTATCCATGGGCCTGGGCCCGATCCAGGCCATCTACCAGGCGCGCTTCATGAAATACCTGGAGCACCGGGGCTTTATCGAGCCCGGCAAACAGAAGGTCTGGTGTTTTGTCGGCGACGGCGAAACAGACGAGCCCGAGTCGCTGGGCGCCATCTCCCTGGCCGGCCGTGAAAAGCTCGACAACCTGATTTTCGTCATCAACTGCAATCTGCAGCGCCTGGATGGACCGGTACGTGGCAACGGCAAGATTATCCAGGAGCTGGAGGGCAGCTTCCGCGGCGCCGACTGGAACGTGATCAAGGTCATCTGGGGCCGCATGTGGGATCCCCTGCTCGCCCGCGACCACGATGGCCTGTTGCAGCAACGCATGGAAGAGGCGGTGGACGGCGACTACCAGAACTACAAGGCAAACGACGGTGCTTACGTTCGCGAGCATTTCTTCGGTACCCGGCCCGAGCTAAAGGAGATGGTCAAGGACCTGTCCGACGAGGAAATCTGGAAGCTTAACCGCGGTGGCCACGATCCTTACAAGGTGTATGCCGCCTACCATGACGCGGTCAACCACACAGGTCAGCCGACAGTGATCCTGGCCAAGACCATCAAAGGCTATGGCACCGGTGCTGGTCAGGGGCAGAATACCGCCCACAACACCAAGAAGGTCGATATCGACAGCCTGAAGTTGTTCCGCGACCGCTTTGATATTCCGGTCAACGACAAGGACCTGGAAAAGCTGCCCTTCTACAAGCCCGAGGAAGGCAGCGCCGAATACAAATACCTGCACTCGCGCCGCGAAAAACTTGGCGGCTATATGCCCAAGCGCCGCGTTGAAAGCTTCAAGGTACCGGTACCGCCACTGGACACGTTGAAAGCGATTCTGGATGGCAGCGGCGATCGGGAGATTTCCACGACCATGGCCTTCGTGCGCATCCTCTCGCAGTTGGTCAAGGACAAGGAACTGGGTTCGCGTATTGTGCCAATCGTGCCAGATGAGGCGCGCACCTTTGGTATGGAAGGCATGTTCCGCCAATTGGGTATCTACTCTTCGGTCGGTCAGCTCTACGAGCCTGTGGACAAGAATCAGGTGATGTTCTACCGAGAGGACAAGAAGGGGCAGATCCTCGAGGAGGGCATCAACGAGGCCGGCGCGATGTCCAGCTGGATTGCTGCGGCCACTGCGTACAGCACCTATAACCAGCCGATGCTGCCGTTTTATATCTTTTATTCGATGTTCGGATTCCAGCGTATTGGCGATCTGGCCTGGGCCGCCGGAGACAGCCGCGCCAAGGGCTTCCTGATTGGCGGCACCGCCGGGCGCACCACGCTCAACGGCGAAGGCCTGCAACACGAGGACGGCCACAGCCACATTCTGGCATCGACCATCCCCAATTGCCGCAGCTACGATCCCACCTATGGTTACGAGCTCGCGGTGATCATCCGTGAGGGTGCACGGCGGATGATGGAGGAACAGGAAAACGTCTACTTCTATCTGACCGTGATGAACGAGGCCTACGAACAACCGCCGATGCCCAAGAGCAAGGATGTCGAGGAAGGCATCATGCGCGGCATGTACCTGCTGCAGGAGGAGAAGAAACCGGCCAAGCTGCATGTGCAACTGATGGGCAGCGGTACCATCCTGCGTGAGGTGATCGAAGCCGCAAATATTCTCCGGGAGCAGTTCAAGGTGACGGCGGATATCTGGAGCGTCACCAGCTTCAACGAGTTGCGCCGCGACGGCCTGGATGTGGAACGCTGGAACCGGCTGCACCCGACCAAGACCGCCAAGGTCAGTTTTGTCGAGCGCAATCTGGCCAAGCGCAAGGGGCCGGTGATTGCCTCTACCGACTACATGAAACTCTTCGCTGATCAGATCCGCCAGTGGGTCCCGGGTACCTACAAGGTGTTGGGCACAGATGGCTTTGGACGAAGCGACAGCCGTCGCAAGCTACGGCATTTCTTCGAGGTAGACCGTAACTGGGTGGCCTACAGCGCGCTGGTCGCGCTGGTGGAATCCGGTGACCTGGAACCCAAGGTGCTCAGCGATGCGCTGAAAACCTTCGGTATCGATCCCGGCAAGACCAACCCGCTGGACTGCTGAGGAGACAGGCAATGAGTGAAGTAATCAAGGTACCCGGCATCGGCGACGGTGAAGGCGAAGTCATTGAAATACTGGTCAAGGCCGGCGACAAGGTCGAGGCCGAGCAGAGCCTGGTCGTTCTCGAATCGGACAAGGCCAGCATGGAAATCCCCTGCCCCAAGGCAGGCACGATCAAATCGGTCAAGGTCAGCATGGGCGACAGCCTAAAAGAAGGTGACGACCTGATCGAACTGGAAGTGGCGGACGGCGGCGAGAGCGAGCCCGAGAAGGAAGCTGAATCCGAAGAGTCCGACAGCAAGCCCAAAGACGACAAGTCGCAGGACGATGAGCCTGCAAAGCCCGCAGCGTCGGAGGCCAAGTCGGAATCAGGCGACGTTGGCGATAGTGGTGACAGCGGCGAAGTAAAAGAGGTCAAGATTCCGGATCTGGGCTCGGACAGCAAAGCCGAAGTGATCGAGATACTGGTCGCCAAGGGCGACAAGGTCGAGGCTGACCAGTCGCTGATCGTGCTCGAGTCCGACAAGGCAAGCATGGAGATCCCGGCGCCCTTTGCTGGCACAGTGGAATCCGTTGAGATCAAGAAAGGTGATCAGGCGGGCACGGGTGACCTGATCCTGCATATGCGCACCGAGGGCGGTGGGGCCAAGTCTGAATCCAAGCCCGCAAAATCCGACGCGCAGGCATCGGCTCCCAAGGCAGGAGAAAAGAAAACCACCTCTGAGCCGGACCAGCCAGAGGAAGACACTCCGCCTCCGGTCGGCGGCCCAAGCCGTGATGGCGCCAAGGTACATGCCGGCCCGGCAGTGCGCCTGCTGGCCCGCGAGTTCGGCATTGAACTGGCCAAGGTAAAACCCAGCGGACCCCGTGATCGCATCCTCAAGGAGGACGTTCAAAAATATGTGAAGGGCCTGGCCAAGCAGGAAAAACAATCAGCGGCCGGGGGCGGAGCAGGCATACCACCTGTACCCCAGATAGATTTCAGCCGCTTTGGCGAGACAGAAACGAAGGACATGACCCGCCTGCAACAGGCCGGAGCGACCAACATTCACCGCAGCTGGCTGAACGTGCCGCATGTGACCCAGTTCGACCTGGCTGACATCAGCGAACTGGAGAGCTTCCGCAAGGCGCAGAAAACGGTAGCGGAAAAGGCTGGCGTGAAACTGACCGTCCTGCCCTTCCTGCTCAAGGCCTGTGCGCATCTGCTGCGCGAGATGGAGAACTTCAACGCGTCCCTGGCGCCCAATGGCAAGCAACTGATCTACAAGAAATACGTGCATATCGGCTTTGCAGTCGATACACCCGACGGCCTGATGGTGCCGGTAATACGCGATGTGGATAAAAAGAGCCTGCTGCAACTGGCAGGGGAAGCGGCTGAGTTGGCGGAGAAGGCGCGCACCAAGAAGATCAGTGCTGATGCAATGCAGGGTGCCTGCTTCACCATCTCCAGCCTGGGACATATCGGCGGCACCTATTTCACACCCATCGTCAATGCACCGGAGGTGGCTATTCTCGGAATATCCAAAGCCACCATGCAACCTGTCTGGGATGGAGAGGCGTTTCAGCCGAAGCTGATGCTGCCGCTATCGCTGTCCTACGATCACCGCGCGATCAACGGTGCCGCCGCAGCGCAATTTACCAAACGACTGGGTGAACTGCTGGGGGATATTCGGTCGATGTTGCTTTAAGGCGATCACGGCCCAGGTGGAACTGGGCCCTCCCAGCCCGGGAGTGTCGAGTTCCACCTCGACAAAAGAGCCAACCAAAACTCCGCCGGCCCAGGTAGAACTGGGCCATCCCAGAGAAATTACCCCCCTCCCCAGGCACTTGACCACCTCCAGTCTTCAGCCGTGGCGCATAGCCCTGCTTTGACAGGATTCTGATGGACGTAATATATGGCAGCGTCCAGATGGCGCTGATCACGAATATATCTGTCCCAATACCCGCGCATCCAGAAGCGCCCCATAGGCAAAGGTAACGCCAGGGCCTCGCCATTCAATACCGCCCATCGTGCGCTGTATGATTTCCAACCCTGCACAATCCGTGGCAAAGAAAAAGTCGGCTCTATCAAGGCATGCACGTGATTGGGCATGACGCACCAGGCAATCAGCTGATACCGGCGGCCATGGTAAAAGCGCAGGGTCTGGCACATGATTTCAGCCAGTGCCGGCTCCCGCAAAGCACAGCAACCGAGCCCCTGGTCGAGCCAGCGCTCAATGGCTTCACGCTGTTTTCTGGACTGTTGTTCCGAGGGTAACTTCTGGATCTGTCTGCTCAAATCACGCAAAACAGGCTGCGGAAGGGCATCAGCCAAACGAAAAGTGATGAACTGGAGAGTGTGCGGCGCATCGAAGTGCGGCACTTTACGAGCCCTGTACCAGCCCCTGTGGTCGTTTGCTGTCATGCTGAACATCCATGTTCACGTTTTATTACATGAGTGCATGTTAGCAAGCGCTGTATTGATGGGCTGAGAGCTAAGTCGCAGTTTCAAGGATTGCCCAGCTTCGCTGGCCGCTGGCCGAGATGGAACTAGGCCCTCCCAGCCCGGGAATGTCGAGTTCCACCTCGACAAAGGGGTCAGCCCAAACTCCGCTGGCCCAGGTGGAACTAGGCCCTCCCAGGCCCGGGAATGTCGAGTTCCA
>NZ_BMFF01000003.1:563790-606476 GCF_014637955.1 Halopseudomonas salina
CCTCGACAAAAGAGTCAACCCAAACTCCGCTGGCCCAGGTGGAACTGGGCCCTCCCAGGCCCGGGAATGTCGAGTTCCATCTCGACAAAAGGGTTAGCCCAAACTCCGCTGGCCCAGGTGGAACTGGGCCTCCCGGCCCGGGAATGTCGAGTTCCATCTCGACAAAGGGGTTAACCCAGACTCCGTTTGCTCAGGTGGAAACCGACCTTCCCGGTCACTGCTCAGCCAGTAAACACAAACTCATCGTTTTCAACCTTGGCCTTGATGGTCACGCCCGGTTCGAAGTCACCGGCCAATATGCGCTGGGCCAGCGGGTTCTCGATCCAGCGTTGTATCGCCCGCTTGAGCGGCCGTGCGCCATAGACAGGGTCGTAGCCAACCGATATCAACTTTTCCAGGGCTTCGTCTGTCAGCTCCAGGCTCAACTCCCGCTCTGCCAGGCGGTCGCCAAGGCGTTGCATCTGGATGCCCGCAATACCTGCAATCTGATCCCTGCCCAGAGGCTCGAACACCACCACTTCATCAATCCGGTTGATGAACTCGGGGCGGAAATGCTGCCCGATCGCGTCCATCACTGCCGCGTGCTGTCCTTCGGGATCGCCGACCAGCTCCTGAATCTGCGCGGAGCCCAGGTTGGAGGTCATGACGATTACCGTATTGCGGAAATCCACAGTGCGGCCCTGGCTATCTGTCAGACGACCGTCCTCGAGCACCTGCAGCAATACGTTGAACACATCCGGGTGAGCTTTCTCGACCTCGTCCAGCAGGATCACGGAATACGGCTTGCGGCGCACTGCCTCGGTCAGGTAGCCCCCTTCCTCATAACCGACATAGCCCGGAGGCGCACCAATCAGTCGAGCCACGGAATGCTTCTCCATGAATTCGGACATGTCGATACGCACCATTGCCTCGTCGGTGTCGAACAAGAACTCGGCCAGCGCCTTGCACAGTTCGGTCTTGCCCACGCCGGTTGGCCCGAGGAACATGAAGGAGCCACTGGGCCGGTTCGGATCACTCAGACCGGCGCGGGAGCGACGTACCGCGTTGGATACGGCGACAACAGCTTCATGCTGGCCGATCACCCGCTTGTGCAGGCCCTCTTCCATGCGCAGCAACTTGTCGCGCTCGCCTTCGAGCATCTTCGAGACTGGAATACCGGTCCACTTGGAGACGACCTCGGCAATCTCCTCTTCGGTCACCTTGCTGCGCAGCAACTGATTCTCGGTGGGTCCGTGCTGCTCGGCCATCTGCTGGCTGCGCTCCAGATCGGGAATCACGCCGTATTGCAGTTCCGCCATGCGCGCCAGCTCACCCTTGCGCCGTGCAGCCTCGAGTTCCTGCCGGGCCTGCTCGATTTTTTCCTGGATCTGCGCGGTGCCCTGTACATCGGCTTTTTCCGACTTCCAGATCTCTTCCAGATCGGCGTATTCACGCTCCAGCCGGGCAATATCTTCCTTGAGTTTTTCCAGGCGCTTGAGTGCGGCTTCGTCGTCCTCCTTCTTCAAGGCTTCACGTTCGACCTTGAGCTGAATCAGGCGGCGCTCGAGACGATCGAGTACCTCCGGCTTGGAATCGATTTCCATACGGATACGACTGGCCGCTTCGTCGACCAGATCAATTGCCTTGTCCGGCAACTGCCGGTCGGTAATATAGCGATGGCTCAACTTGGCCGCGGCGATGATCGCACTGTCAGTGATAGCCACCTTGTGGTGCACCTCATAGCGCTCTTTCAGCCCTCGCAGGATCGCAATGGTGTCCTCTTCGCTCGGCTCGTCCACCTGCACTTTCTGGAAGCGGCGCTCCAGTGCGGCATCCTTTTCTATATATTTGCGATATTCATCCAGCGTGGTGGCGCCCACACAGTGCAGTTCACCGCGGGCCAGGGCGGGTTTGAGCATATTGCCCGCATCCATGGAGCCCTCGGCCTTACCGGCGCCGACCATGGTGTGCAGCTCATCGATAAACAGGATTACCCGACCTTCCTGCTTGGACAACTCGTTGAGCACAGACTTGAGCCGCTCCTCGAATTCGCCACGGAACTTGGCACCGGCAATCAGCGAACCCATATCCAGGGACAGCAAACGTTTGTCGCGCAGACCGTCAGGCACCTCGCCATTGATGATGCGCTGCGCCAGACCTTCAACAATCGCGGTCTTGCCCACGCCGGGCTCACCGATCAGCACCGGGTTATTCTTGGTCCGGCGCTGCAGTACCTGGATGGTCCGGCGGATTTCGTCATCACGACCGATCACCGGATCAAGCTTGCCTTCTTCGGCCTTGGCGGTCAGGTCGACGGTGTACTTGTCCAACGCCTGGCGCGACTCTTCGGCGTTCGGGTCATTGACCGACTCACCACCGCGCAGGTTGCTGATTGCCGTTTCAAGCGCCTTTTTGGAAACGCCCTGATCCAGCAGAATCTTGCCCAGCGTGGTATTGCTTTCCATCGCCGCGAGCAGTACCAGTTCACTGGATATGAACTGGTCGTTGCGCTGCTGCGCCAGACGGTCGGCCTGATTGAACAGACGCGCCATATCCTGGGAAAGATTGATGTCACCGGTGGGATTGCTGACTGTCGCAAGCTTGTCGAGAGCATCGTCCAGCGCCACACGCAGGGCGTTGGTATCAAAACCTACCTGGCGTAGCAAAGGTTTGATTGAGCCTTGCTGCTGATCAAGCAGGGCAAGCATCAGGTGCACCGGCTCGATCTGAGGATTATCACGGCCGACGGCCAGTGACTGGGCATCGGAGAGTGCCATCTGTAATTTGCTGGTAAATCGGTCGATTCGCATAGTATGTCCGTCCTTTACTTAAAGCGGCCGGCGATGCCTGGCAGCGTCATTTATTGAGTATGGACTTTTAATATGGACAGTAAGCGACGTTTCAAGGTGTAAAAGCTTGACCGGAGTCAATTTTTTGTCATTAAGCGCAAAAACTTGCCGCTATGACGCGTTTTCCAGCCAGATCATGGATACGAACCGCCCCGTCTGACCGTCGCGCCGGTAGGAAAAGAACTGGGTAGGATCATTAACGGTACAGTGCTCAGCGCCGTAAATACGCTCCACACCACAGGCTTCAAGGCGCTGACGGGCCAATGTGTAGATGTCAGCCAGATAGTGTTCAGAACGCTCGGAGGGCTCGAAGGCCTGTATCGCACTGGCATCAGCAGTGCGGAATGCCTCGAACACTTCCGGCCCGACCTCGAATGCCCGTGGACCAATCGCGGGTCCAAGCCAGGCCATAAGGTTATCTGGAGCTTCACCCATCGCGCCAACGGTGTTCTCCAGAACACCAGCTAGCAATCCGCGCCAGCCTGCGTGGGCTGCTGCCACGCGCGTACCAGCCTGATTGCACAGTAGCACTGGCAAACAATCGGCCGTCATTATGCTGCAGGCCACCCCCGGCTGCCCGGTCCAGCTTGCATCGGCTTCCATGACCCGCCCGGCATCAGCTTCCACCACAAGCGTACCGTGCACCTGCTTCAACCAGGCAGGCGCACAACCCAGCGATCGCTGCAATTCTGCCCGGTTGGCCGCTACGTGAGCCGGATCATCACCTACGTGATCACCCAGATTGAAGCCTTTCCATGGCCCCTGGCTGCAACCGCCCCGGCGGGTGGTGATGCAGGTTCTTACCTGCTCCGGGGCTGGCCATTGGGCCTGAAGCGCAGTAAAGCTCATTCGGCAAGCTCACCATCTTCGCGCAGCAGTGCGAGCAAGTTCAGCATGTCTGCGGGCAAAGGCACTTCCCAGCTCATGGTTCGTCCATCGTCGGGATGCTGCAGCTCCAGGCGCCGTGCATGCAACGCCTGACGAGGAAAGCCACGCAGGGTTTCAATCAGCTCCGGAGTCGCGCCAGCTGGAATGCGCATGCGCCCGCCATATGTCTGATCGCCAATCAGTGGGAAATGGATATAACTCATATGCACGCGGATTTGGTGAGTACGCCCGGTCTCCAGCTTCACCCGCACATGGGTATGCGCTCGAAAGCGCGTGATGACACGGTAATGACTCACTGCCTGCTTGCCACCCACCATCACCGCCATCTTCTGCCGGTTGGTGCCATGCCTGGCAATGGGCTCGTCGACCTTACCGCCGGCGGTCATCACGCCTACCACTACAGCCTCGTATTCGCGCGTCACCGATCGCGCTTGCAGTTGCGCTACCAGGTCGGTCTGCGCTTCCAGTGTCTTGGCAACCACCATCAAACCGGTAGTGTCCTTGTCCAGGCGATGCACAATACCCGCACGCGGCACCTTGGCCAGTTCCGGTGCATGGTGCAGCAATGCGTTCAACAGCGTACCGTCCTGGTGCCCTGCAGCGGGATGAACCACCAACCCGGCTGGCTTGTTAATCACCATCAGCGCCTGATCTTCATAGATGACGTCCAGCGCGATGGCTTCAGGTTGCCAGTCGCCCTGCACTTCACGTTCAGCATCCAGGACCAGTTTTTCGCCGCCGTAGACGGTATCTCTGGGGCGCACACTGCGGCCATCCATGGTCAGACATCCATCCTTGATCCACGCCTGCAGCCGTGAGCGGGAGAAATCGGGAAACAGCTGGGCAGCCACCTGGTCAAGGCGCTGGCCGCCACTTTCGGGGGCAACTGACGCGGTCATGCTGATACGATCGGACATTCGGGACTCACTGGAGGGCGCACTGGGCGCTTTGACGGCGACGCAATCCTATTTTGGAATCAGCGATGCGCTGTGGTTAAATACGGCTTCTTTACAGGTACCAACCGGCTTGGCCGGCTACCTGAATACAGGATTCAACTATAACAGGACGGCTGTCGAGGCAACAGCGCACGGTCGTCCATCCGGGTATCACATATGTCGATGAAACACTTTCTGCTGGTCGGTCTGCTCGCGCTCATTTCAGCATGCGCATCCAACCAGGTACTGGACGAATCTCTCAGCGAATCAGAGCTCTACCTGCTGGCCCAACAGGATCTGGACGCCAATAGCTATGGCGCGGCAGTGGAAAAACTGCGCGCACTCGAGTCACGCTATCCTTTCGGCCGCTTTGCCCAGCAGGCGCAGCTGGAATTGATATACGCCTATTACGAGAACATGGAGCCGGAGGCAGCCAAGTCATCGGCGGACCGTTTCATCCGCCTGCATCCCCAGCATCCGAATGTGGATTACGCCTATTACATGCGAGGAATGACCTCCTTTACCCGTGACCGGGGCATATTCGAGCGCTTTCTCCCGCTGGACATGACCCGTCGTGATCCTGGCGCGGCGCGTGACTCCTTCAATGAGTTCGCTCAGTTGGTAAGCCGCTATCCGGACAGCCGTTATGCTCCAGACGCGCGCTTGCGGATGGTCTATCTGCGTAACCTGCTGGCTGCCTACGACGTCAATGTGGCGCATTACTACCTCAAGCGTCAGGCTAACGTAGCCGCCGCAAATCGGGGTCGGTACGTGGTTGAGAATTTCCAGCAGACCCCAGCCGTAGCCGATGGCCTGGCAGTCATGGTCGAGGCCTATCAACGCCTTGCCATGCCGGATCTGGCAGAGACCTCACTGCAAGTGCTGCGGGCCAACTACCCGGAACACCCCAGCCTTGATGGAGACAGCTTCCGCCACCACGTGGAGCCTGCCAAGCGTGAACGCGGCATGTTCACCACCATGGCTGGAGATCTGATGGGCAAGGTCATGACTCCGCCCTCACGCAACGCCGGCACGCAAATGGAGCGCGAGATGCAGCAGCAGTATCTGCAGGCACTCGACGCCCTGCCCCGTGAAATACGCGCGCCCGCACAAAGCGAGGAAGAAAAGCAGGGTCGCTCGATCTGGAGCCGCATCACATTCGGTCTGTTCGATTAAATAGAATCCCCTCTCCGGCCAGAGTCTGCTGATGCGGACCTGGCCACGATTCGTTATTGACCTGCGCAAGTCTCCGCACATCCTTCATACCCGCCTGAAACTTGAACAACCGGCCCATACTTTGGCGCCGGACATGCATGAGCTACACTAGTCCCTCATTTTGCTGGGGGCATGATCATGGGGCTGTTCAAACTGCTGGTGCTCGCGATTGTCGTCTTTGCCGGGCTGACTCTGTGGCGTCGTTTGCAGGCCAGGAACGCCGGACGCAGTACCCGCACACCAGGCATTAACACACCCGAGCCAATGGTCAGGTGCAAAGAGTGTCGGGTGCACATCCCGGCAGATAAGGCGCTACGCAGCAAAGACGACTGGTATTGCTGCGCCGAGCATCGCGACACCCATACCCATGAGTGATCAGGCAGACTCCCAAAGACCCCGGATATTACGACTTTACAACCTTTACCGGGTCGTTCTGGGCTTCTGTCTGGCATTGCTGACCAATACAGCTGCCCGCGATGGGCTTCTGCAATTAAGTAATCCACAGCTCTACGAAATTGCCAGCTGGATCTATCTTCTGGTCAATGTGTTGATCGCAGTATTGCTCCATCGGGGCCGCCGCGATCTGCATCTGTTCCTGGTATCAGTGCTGGACATCTTCCTGCTGGGTATCATTTTTTATGCCGCGGGGGGGCCGGGAAGCGGCTTTGGCAACCTGCTGCTCATTCCAGTGGCGATCGGCAATATCCTGCTGCATGGGCGTATTGGCCTGCTGTTGGCCGCACTGGCAAGCCTGGCAATCATTTACCTGACGTTCTATCTGACGCTGTCCTACCCCGGTGTCAGCCAGGGCTATTTGCAGGTCGGCGTACTGGGCTGCATCTACTTTGCCGTGGCGATGTTCGTGCAACGCCTCAGCCGACGCCTGCGTCAATCCGAAAGCCTGGCACAGCAGCAGGCGGCGAGTCTGGCGAGCCTGGAAAAAGTCAATCAACTGATCATCCACCGTATGCGTACCGGGATCATAGTGGTGGGCACGCACAACAAGGTGCTGCAGGCCAATGAAGCGGCTGCGCAGATGCTGGGCAAGCCAATCATTCGTGGCATGAACATAGAGGAACTGGCTATCGGTCTGGCGCAACGGCTGCGCCAATGGGAGGAGACACCGTCAATCAGAGCCATGCCTTTTCATAACCACAGCGGTGGCACTGAGATAATGGCCAACTTCAAACCACTGGCAACCGACAGCGAAGAGACGGTGCTGATATTCCTGGATGACAACACCCAGATAGCACAGCAGGCTCAGCAGCTGAAGCTCGCCTCGCTGGGTCGTCTTACCGCCAGCATCGCCCATGAGATTCGTAACCCACTGGGGGCTATCAGTCACGCCGCGCAGCTGCTTGGCGAGTCCGGGGAGCTCCCAGCCGCCGACCACCGGCTGACTGAAATCATCCAGCAGCACTCAAAGCGTATGAACAAAGTTATCGAGACGGTCCTGGAGCTTTCCCGCAGGCGACCAAGCGAGCCCCAACTGGTTGATCTGGGGCTGTGGCTTGAACAGTTCGTTGCCGATTTTTCAGCCGGGAGTCCGCAAGAAGACCGGCTGGAGCTCGACATTGCCGGACCAGGTATCCAGACCCGCGTAGACCCCTATCAGCTTAGCCAGGTACTGGATAACCTTTGCCGTAACGCCCTGCGTTACACCGATACCGCGAGCCCGTACAAAACCATCTGGCTGCGGCTTTACCTGCAGGCAGACTCGGAACTGCCGACGCTGGAGGTAATAGATCACGGTCCGGGCATTGCCGAGGAACATGTTCCGCATATTTTCGAGCCGTTCTACACCACCCACGCCAGCGGCACCGGACTGGGCCTGTATATCTCCAGAGAACTGTGCGAGAGCAATCAGGCTCGCCTGGAGTTTGAACCCATGTTGCCGCGCGGCTGCTGCATGCGAATAACCTTTGCGCATCCGAAGCGCCTCTTATAATCGATCACAAGCCCCAGAAATCAGGATTCAAACAATGGTGCAGACATCAAGCCCCCTGGTCCTTATCATCGATGACGAGCCGGACATACTCGAGCTACTGGATTTGACGCTGCAACGCATGCAGCTCGAAACCCGCAGTGCCACCACTATGGCGCAGGCCATGCAGCTGCTGGCGAGTACAAACTTTGATTTGTGTCTGACCGACATGCGCTTGCCTGATGGGGACGGGCTGACGGTCGTGCGGCATATCCAGCAGAATCATCCCCAGACCCCGGTAGCCATGATTACTGCTTACGGCAGCCTGGATACCGCCATCAGTGCGCTCAAGGCGGGCGCGTTTGACTTTTTGACCAAGCCTGTGGACCTGCAGCGCCTGCGTGAGCTGGTCAACAGTGCGCTGCGCCTCAACCAGACCCAGGCCCCCGCGCTGTCCGATGAAGCACCAGATCCGATTCTGGGCTGTTCCCCACCGATCGAGCAACTGCGCAAACGTATCACCAAGCTGGCCCGTAGCCAGGCACCGCTATACATCAGTGGCGAATCAGGCAGCGGCAAAGAGCTGGTGGCCCGGCGCATCCATGCGCTGAGCTCCCGCTCACAGGCGCCCTTCGTTCCGGTCAATTGTGGCGCCATTCCCTCCGAGCTGATGGAGAGCGAGTTTTTCGGCCACCGCAAGGGCAGCTTCACTGGCGCAGTCGCAGACAAGCCAGGGCTTTTTCAGGCTGCAGGAGGTGGCACTCTGTTTCTTGACGAAGTGGCAGACCTGCCCATGGCCATGCAGGTCAAACTACTGCGCGCAATCCAGGAGAAATCGGTCAGGCCTGTAGGCACCCAGCAGGAAGAGTCAGTCGATGTACGTTTGCTCTGTGCCACCCACAAGGACCTGGCTGCAGAAGTAGCCGAGGGCCGCTTTCGCCAGGACCTGTTCTATCGCATAAACGTGATCGAACTCAGCGTACCCCCGTTGCGCGAGAGGCGTGAAGATATTCCCCTACTGACCCAGCACATACTTGCCCGGCTCGCCAAACGGAACCAGATGCCGATTCCGCATATCGGCGCACCGACGATGGAGCGGCTGACCAGCTATCGCTTCCCGGGTAACGTGCGAGAACTGGAGAACATTCTCGAGCGCGCATTCACGCTGAGCGAGGGAGCGGTTATCGAAACGGACGACATCCATATTTCCGCCTGCCCTACCGCCGCATCGTCACAGGCCACGCCTTCACTGGGGGATATCGGCTCGCTGGAAGACTACCTCGACAATATTGAACGCAATGCGATCACCCAGGCACTTGAAGAAACACGCTGGAACAAGACCGCAGCGGCAAAACGCCTGGGCCTGACATTCCGCTCGCTGCGTTACCGCCTGAAAAAACTGGGTCTGGACGACTGATCTCAGCGTATGCCGATACGTCCCTCGATGCGGTAAGGTTCCGCAGACATCTCCGGCGTTTTACCGGTCATCAGATCGACAAGCAAACGACAGGACGCGGGCGCCAATACCAGACCATTACGGAAATGCCCCGTATTGAGCCAGAGGCCTTCGATGCCGGGTACCTCGCCAATAAACGGAATACCGTCCGGCGAACCTGGCCGCAAACCCGCCCACTGGACAACCGGCTGCATCTCGGCCAGAGCCGGCAGCAAGCCATGGGCAGAAGCACGTAGCGATTCCAGCGCCTGCGCAGTAGTGCTGGTGTCATAACCCGCATATTCCAATGTACTGCCTATCAGAATATGGCCATCACGGCGTGGAATGGCATAACGGCTCTCGTTCAACACCATGCTTGGCAACCAGCCAGGCGCAGCCTTGTAAAGCAACATTTGACCTTTCACCGGCTCGACTGCCAGCTCCATGCCCAGATCTCCAAGCCAGTCACCACTCCAGGCCCCTGCCGCCACCACGACTGCATCTGCTGCCTGTTCTCCGCGGGAATGGGCAACGCCTTTCACCTTGCCACCCTCAACCTTCAGACCGGTAGCCAGAGTGTCTTCCAACAAGGTGAATTCCGGAAACTGCAATAAGCGTTTTTTCAACGCCGCCATTAGTCGCGGATTGCGCACGTTGGCCAACTGCGGATGCCAAATGCCTCGGGTAAAGCCCGGAGCCAGGTCCGAAACCTGCTGGTAGATAAAGTCGCTGTCGACAGCCGTGAGAGGGCTACGTTGTTCGGTGGCCCAAGCCAGGGCTGCGTCCTGCTCGGCATGGTCAAGCCAGATAAGACCGCATTCGGTGTATTCGGGGTCGACACCTGTCCGCTGGTGCAGTTGCTGGCACAACCGGGAGTAATGCGCCTGAGACCACTCGGCCAGCGCGCTAATAGCCTGACTGTACCGCCAGGGATAAAGCGGCGTCACTATGCCACCCCCCGCCCATGAGGCCTCCTGGCCTGTACTCCCGCGCTCGAGCAGACATACCTGCCTACCGTTATCCAGAAGCTCCAGCGCCGTCAGGCAGCCCATCACCCCGCCGCCAATCACAACCACCTGCTGCATAGACCACTCCCCCGGTTTGCCAATGGACAAGAAGCTGGCAGCTTAAACCAGTGGGTGACTCACAGTCTTGACCCGGGACAGGGAATCTTTGACTGCAAGGTGTTGCAGAACCTGGTTCTGAGACTTTTTGACTATGGCGGTCTTGTGTTACTCGCGTCGATAAAACGGTACTATGACCGCTGATTTTTTAGTATGAGGCGGCATGTTAATGACAGCAAAAAACGTAGACGTATTGCTGGTCGGCGGTGGCGTCATGAGCGCCACACTGGGAATGTTGCTCAAACAGCTGGACCCGGCAATGACCATTACCCTGGTCGAGCGCCTGGACCACGTAGCCCACGAAAGCACGGATGGCTGGAACAATGCGGGTACCGGCCATGCCGGATACTGTGAGCTGAACTACACCCCAGAAGATCAGGATGGCAGTATAAGTATCAACCGGGCCCTGGATATCAACGCGTCCTTCGAGGTGACTCTGCAGTTCTGGTCATACCTTGTCGAACAGGGGCTCTTGCCTGCGCCATCAAGCTTTATCAACACAACCGCGCATCAGAGCTTCGTCTGGGGCGACAAAGATGTCGAGTATCTGCGCAAGCGCCATAAACTTCTCAGCGCTCATCACCTGTTCGCCGAAATGCAGTTTAGCGATAAGGCCGAGGAAATCAGCCAGTGGATGCCCTTGGTGATGCAAGAACGTGAGTCCGGCCAGACTTTTGCCGCCACCCGCGTTGAGCACGGGTCGGATGTCGATTTCGGCTCCCTTACTCGCAGCATGATCAGCCATCTCAAAGATACCGAGAACTTCGATCTGCTGCTCAAGCACTCTGTACAGAGTCTGAAAAAGAGCAAGCGTGGTCACTGGCGGGTGGAGCTGGAAGACGAAAATACCGGTGAAGAAAAAACCCTCAATGCCAAGTTCGTTTTCCTTGGCGCAGGCGGTGGCTCTCTACCCCTGCTGCAGAAGTCTCACATCGACGAAAGCCAGGGTTACGGCGGTTTTCCAGTCAGCGGCCAATGGCTGGTGTGCAGAAAGCCGGAAATCGTCAAACAGCACAGCTCCAAGGTGTATGGCAAGGCTCCGGTTGGCGCACCGCCGATGTCGGTCCCGCATCTGGATACCCGGATCATCAACGGTGAACCAGCACTGCTATTTGGCCCCTTCGCCGGCTTTACCACCAAGTTCCTCAAGAAGGGCTCGGTCTTTGATCTGTTCTCCTCGGTCAAACGCTACAACGTGGCGCCGATGATGGCGGTAGGCCGGGACAATATGGATCTGACCCGCTACCTGATAGCAGAGTCATTCCAGTCTCATGAGGACAGGGTCGAATCACTCCGCAACTTCTTCCCCCAAGCAAGCCAGGCTGACTGGAAGCTGCAGGATGCAGGTATGCGTGTGCAGATTATCAAGAAAGACGCCAAAGGCCATGGCAAGCTGGAATTCGGTACCGAGATAGTTGCAGCCAAGGATGGCACGCTGGCCGCTTTGCTGGGTGCTTCTCCGGGAGCCTCCACGGCCGTTCAGGCAATGATCAACGTACTCGAGCGCTGCTTCAAGGACCGCCTTGTCAGTCCCGAATGGCAAGCGCGCATGAAAGAACTGGTGCCCTCATATGGTCAATCACTGATCAATGACGCGGACCTGCTCAAACAGGTGCGTAACCGCACCTTGAGTACGCTGCAGCTGAAACGCTAAGCCCCCTTGCGCCGTCGCCATATGGCAGCGGCGCAAAGGTATGCACACACCTGCTGACTATTGGCGCGTCACTTCAAGATCGACTCCCTGAAGCGCCAGCTCATCGTAGGCACGATCAAGGTCCGCTTTGAGTTCCGGCGCAAAGCCTGACTCTTGCGACAAAATGAAACGCATTGGCTGTTCAGCCATCTGCACCGACGGCAACGGCGCAATCCCCAACTGCCGTGTCGCCGCATCAACCTGTACCTGGTAATCCAGAAGATAATCGCCCCTACCCTTGAGCAGCATCTGCACCGCACCGATGTGGGAAATGCTGGTCACCTGTTCAAGGCCCAGCTCAGGGTCACGCAATGTGTCTAGCAACGAGGTCACGTAGGTATAGTTGGTAATCAGGATCACGCGTTTTCCGGCAAGCGCACCAGGCAACTCGGGCTCAGACTCGCCTGGTCGATAATACAGATCGATTCCTACCTGACCCAAATCCCTGTCGGTCATTAACGTGTGCTCTTTCAGAGCCGGTTTATTGAGAATGCCTGGCCACAGATGGACTCCGCCACTTTCCAGGCCCCGCCAGATACGCGCAGCGGGCATGATACGAATGTCCGCGCGGTAGCCGGCCTGCTCGAGCAGCATGCGTGTCAGGACCACCGTCTTGCCAACAGCTTCGCCCGCCTCGTTCAGCTCACTGAAGCCCGGGAAGGACATGATGCCGACCCGGACCACAGGTTTTTCTTGCAGCTCACCCATTTCGACCTGGGCTCGTGCGTCACCAATACCTGCTCCCAGGACAAAAATGACGGCCAGCATTAACTTCATTGACCTTACCCCACCGCCCCCAACAAACAGCCCAGTAACAATCGTTGACTTGTACTGGCATCTCTATCGAAATGGTAACAAAGTGTGCCGTAAAAACAACGCCATTAATTTGCTACCCAATCAATTCAGGTAGACAAGGCACGCAATAAAAAGCCCCCGAAGTCAGAGACCCGGGGGCTTTCTCGATCCGTCGGCAATCAGTCGCCGTAAACTGGCAGTCGCTTGCAGATGGCCTTGACCTGATCACTGACGCGTTCAATCACGTTTTCGTCAGCGATATTCTCCAGCACATCACAGATCCAGCCCGCGAGCTCACGGCAGTCCGCTTCCTGGAAGCCACGCGTTGTCACAGCCGGCGTACCAATCCGCAAGCCAGAGGTTACAAAGGGCGAACGAGGATCGTTAGGCACCGCGTTCTTGTTCACCGTAATATGCGCACGCCCCAGCGCCGCATCTGCATCCTTACCGGTGATGTCCTGCTTGATCAGCGACAACAGGAACAAGTGGTTTTCAGTGCCACCGGAAATAACATCAAAACCGCGCCCAATGAACACGTCAGCCATGGCCTTGGCGTTCTTGATTACCTGTTGCTGGTACGTCTTGAATTCCGGGCTCATGGCCTCCTTGAAGCAGATCGCCTTGGCGGCAATCACGTGCATCAGCGGGCCGCCCTGGCCACCGGGGAATACGGCGGAATTGAACTTCTTTTCCAGCGCTTCGTTGGCACGCGCCAGAATCAGTCCGCCGCGCGGACCGCGCAGTGTCTTGTGCGTAGTAGTAGTCACCACGTCAGCGAAGGGCACCGGGTTGGGGTAAACGCCCGCGGCCACAAGACCAGCAATGTGTGCCATGTCGACGAACAGATAGGCACCCACCTTGTCGGCGATTTCACGGAAGCGCGGGAAATCAAGCACCTGGGAATACGCCGAGAAGCCGGCAATGATCATCTTCGGTTTGTGTTCAACCGCCAGTGCTTCAACTTCATCATAATCAATCAGGCCCGTATCGGTATTGATACCGTATTGCACTGCATTGTAATGCTTGCCGGAGAAGTTGACAGAGGCTCCATGGGTCAGGTGGCCCCCGTGGGCAAGACTCATGCCCAGTACAGTGTCGCCCGGCGTCAGCAATGCCTGGAACACGGCGCTATTGGCCTGAGACCCGGCATGGGGTTGGACGTTCGCGTAATCCGCACCAAACAGCTCCTTGGCACGATCGATGGCCAGTTGCTCGGCGATGTCGACATACTCGCAACCACCGTAATAACGCTTGCCGGGGTAGCCCTCTGCGTACTTGTTGGTCAGCACAGAACCCTGTGCCTGCATCACCGCGGGGCTGGTGTAGTTTTCGGAAGCAATCAGTTCGATGTGGTCTTCCTGACGCACGACTTCCTGCTGCATGGCAGCCCAGAGCTCGGGATCGAAGGTAGCGATATCGGTGGAACGGCTAAACATGGCACAGCCCCCTACAAGGAAGATCAAATAAGGGCGGCATTTTAACTCAAGGAGACAGCCGTGGCACATGAAAAGCGCTCAAGCACACAACAAAATCGTTTCAAGAGCGTTGTGAACGCATTTGCCCTAAGGCGGCCCATGCAAATACTGCGACTCCAGGTCTTTGGCTGGCATGGGTCGCCCGAGCAGAAAGCCCTGCGCTTCGTCACACTGAAAGCCCACCAGCAGTGACAGCTGTTCACGGGTTTCGACACCCTCAGCAATCACTCGCAGCTGCAGACTGCGGCCCATCGCCACAATGGCCTGGGCCAGCAATGTATCACGGCTGTCATCATGCATGGCCTGAATAAAAGAGCGGTCAATCTTCAGCGTGTCGATCGGAAAATCCTTGAGATAATTCAGTGAAGAGTAGCCTGTACCAAAGTCGTCCACCGCAATCGCCACGCCGAGCGCTTTCAACGCAGCGAGCGTCTGCATGGTTTCCTCCACATCCTGCAGCAGCACACTTTCTGTCAGTTCCAGCTCGATCGAGGACGGTTCAAGCCGGTAGCGCTCCAAAACCTCTCCCACCTGAGTCGCCAGGTGGCCGTCGGTGAACTGACGGGCGGACAGGTTGATGGATAGCCGAGGCAGGGGGCAACCGGCATCCCGCCAGGCAGCCATCTGGCGACAGGCACGATCCATCACCCAGTCGCCCAGCGCACCTATCAAACCGATTTCCTCGGCTATAGGCACGAATACAGCGGGTGAAATGGCCCCCCGCTCGGCGTGTGTCCAGCGCAACAGCGCCTCCGCACCCGTCAGCCGACCGCTCACACAGTCGAACTGGGGCTGATAGTAAAGTTGCAGCAAGTCATCCTGTAATGCGTGGCGCAGGTCACTTTCCAGACTGACCCGCTCCAGGGCACGGGCGTTCATGTCTGCCTGATAGAACTGGAAGGTGTCCTTGCCGATGGATTTGGCATGGTACATGGCGGTGTCTGCGTTCTTTAGCAGCGCATTGGGCTCAACCCCATCCTGCGGGTAGAGCGCCAGACCGATACTGGCGCTGATGAAAAACTCGCGCTCCTGCAATACAAAGGCAGGTGCCAGCACAGCAAGCACTTTCTCTGCCACGTGGATGGCAGCCGCCATGGCTTTTTCCCGATTCTCCTGACCAACCAGCAAGATGGTAAATTCGTCCCCACCCATGCGAGCTACCGTGTCGCTATCACGCACACAGTCGCTGAGGCGACGCGCCACTTCCCTGAGCATCTGGTCACCGGCAGCATGCCCCAACGTATCGTTGATCGGCTTAAAGCGGTCCAGATCCAGAAACAGCACCACAACCCATTCATCACGGCGTTCAGCGAGCTGCAGTGCCGTTCCTATCCGATCCTGGAACAGGGTACGGTTGGGCAAACCGGTCAGCGCGTCATAATAGGCAAGGGTTTCAATCCGAGCTTCGTTGGCCTTGCGCTCGCTGATATCGACGAAGAAACACACATAGCTGACCAGGTCGCCTTCATTGTCCTGCACGGCAGTTATGCCAGCCCATGATGGGAATTTTTCACCGCTCTTGCGACGCATCCATATCTCACCCTCCCAGCGCCCCTGCTCTCGCAAAATACCGAGCACTTCGGGATAGAACAGCTCTTCCTGAACGCGCCAAGCGAGCATCTCGGGAGTGTGATCAATAATCTGCTCTGCTGCGAAACCGGTTATCTGAATGAAGTTTTCATTGACCTGCACAACGTAGCCGGCCGGATCCATTACAAGGATGGCGCCGGTGGTATTCTCGAAAACCGTCGCCGCCATCCGCAGCCGGTTTTCCGTGCGCCGCTGCTCGGTTATGTCGCGGGCAATACCCAGTATCCCCAGAAAACGGCCTTCCCCGTCCCACATCAGGGATAGACGCACTTCTGTCGGGCATTTATGACCATCTGCCTTTATGCAATCCACGGTTGTCTGGCGATGGTATCCCTCGGCCCTCAATCTCTGGGCCTTCTCGGGGCTATCCAGGCGGGGTGCCAGTTCGCGCAGGACCGAGCTGATGAAGCGGTTGTATGAGTGCCCCGCGACCACCTGACTGAAACCGGTTTCGATCAGCTCCTCGGGCTTGTAGCCAAGCATGCGGGTAACCGACGGGCTGATGTAGTCAAGTCGAAAGCTGGTATCGGTTGCCCAGATGACATCGCTGATATTCTCGGCCAGCAACCGGTAACGCTGCTCGCTGGTGCGAAGCTGCTGGGTAGCCATCGTCTGTTCGTGTATGTCACGCACTACCCCGATAATCTGACGGACCTTGCCATCGGGCAGCCGGGAGAGAACTTTCACCCGCAAACTGTGCCAGCGCCAGCTGCCATCAATATGCCGCCAGCGCAATCGAGTTTCATGCACCGTATCGTCTGCCAGCACCTGCTGCAGATTCCGACTGACCTGCATCTGCTCAATATCGTCGGGATGCAGTAAACGATCCCGGTAATCAGCATCAAGCACCCGTTCATCTGATTCGTCGTAGCCAAGCAGCTGCGCCAGTGACCGATTGCTGTAAACGAACTTCTGCCGCTGCATGTCCTTGATGAACACTACATCCGGCACCGCCTTCACTACCCCGGCCCAGTAGCGCTCGCGCTCTATCATGGACAACTCTACCCGCCGCCGTGTGCTGATATCGCTCAGACTAACGGTAACTGCATGATAATCCTCGGCGTTTTCCGGCAAGCGCATTATCACCCAGGCATGCCGTACCTTGCCTGAGGGCACCAATATGGGCGTTTCGAATTCAAGACGCGGAGTCCGGTTGACGACTGCCAGAATGACCTTGTACCGCGCCGACTCCAAGCGAACCTTTTCCTCGCGCTGAAGGACGCTTTCCACGCCCTCGACCGAGCTCTGACCAGTCAGATCCAACGCTACCTGGTTGGCATCAACCACTTTCAAGTTGCCGAAAATTTCCGAGTGACGCTGGGGATTGGCGTCCAGCCAGGCGTCCAGACTCGCCTGATTGTAGATCCCCTCGCGAAGCAGCCAGCCCCGCAGCGCTGACAGGTCGAGTTGGCACAGCGCCATGCCGACACCCTGGAAAATATCCTGATAACGCCGCTCGCTATCCTCAACGTGGGCAAAGGTGGCCTGGTTGTGCGCGAGCAGGGCCTGGTTGACCCGGCGCATTCTCGCCACCGTCCAGACGACCACAAGCAGAACCAGAATGAACCCGATTACCAGCAAGACCTTCAACCGCACAACCTGCCCCATTCTCTGCAGGTAATAACCAGGCTCGATCAGACCTCGCACTTGCCAGAGCGTGCCCGCTACCGGAGCACTGACAACAACTTGGCTGCGCTCAGCAGCAGTCATCGCCATGTTGTCCAGATAGACTAGATGATCGCCCTCCTGCCGGGCCAGAACACGGGCGTGTCCGGCGTCCTCAAGCAGCCAGGAATAACCTTGTGCAGGCTGTGCAGAAACCAGGGAGGATATGTCTCGATCCTCAACCTCGAGCAACCAGAACTGACCGGCGCTCTTGCTCACGATTGACCAGTAAAGCACTCCTCGATCCAGATCCGAATCGAGCGCAAAAGAATAGCCGCTCATATTCAGACCCCGTACCGAAGGCATCCAGGGCGGTATTATGTCGCCTGCGGGATTACCCGGTGTTACCCGGGTAATCCCGCGCAAACCCGGTAGCAGCCTTGCCGCAGAATCTACAGCCAGAGCTGGGCTGTCTGAGTACATATTGTCCAGCAACTCCGACAGCGCAAGCGACTTGACCTCCAGATTAAGGCCTATCTGGCTGGCTGTCAGCCAAACCGACTCCTCAACCTGAATCTGGTGCTGATGACGCAGCAGACGAAAGTCCTGCCAGGCTTGCCAAACCATGAGTATCGCCAGCAGGACGCCAGCCACCGCCACCAGCAGGATGCCGGCATTGACCGGCAAGCCTTGAGCTGGGCCCGCGGTAACTGCGGGCTTGGATCCTTCGACGATATTTTTGTGATTATTCAAAAGGCCCAACTTTGTGCAACAGTGTGTTCGTCAATTATGCTATCACAGGCAGCAGACCCAGATGCAGTGCAAAGCGGCGCGCACGAGCGAGGCAAATTTGCCCTGAAAGCCCAGTTGGGCTAGCCTTGCGGGCAATTTCGCAGCCCCGAGAGGCTACTGCGAACCAGCACCGATCCACTTCTCAAATTCAGGTTTTGCGCACCATGGCTCAATACGTATACAGCATGCATAGGGTCGGCAAGGTCGTCCCGCCGAAAAACCGCATCCTCAAGGACATTTCCCTGTCCTTTTTCCCCGGCGCCAAGATCGGCGTCCTGGGTCTGAACGGCTCCGGTAAATCTACTCTCCTGCGCATCATGGCGGGCGTAGATACCGAAATCGAGGGCGAAGCTCGCCCAATGCCCGGCATCAAGATCGGCTATTTACCCCAGGAGCCGGAAGTTGATCCAGCGAAAACCGTTCGTGAAATAGTCGAGGAAGCGGTCAGCGAAATCAAGGATGCCCAGGCACGCCTGGACGAAGTTTATGCTGCCTACGCCGAGCCGGATGCGGATTTCGATGCGCTAGCAGCCGAGCAGGCAAAGCTGGAAGCGGTACTCCAGGCGGGTGACGGCCACAACCTTGACCGTCAACTGGAAGTCGCCGCCGACGCACTGCGTCTGCCACCATGGGATGCGAAAATCGAGCATCTATCCGGTGGCGAGAAACGCCGTGTTGCCCTGTGCCGGTTGTTGCTCTCCGCCCCTGACATGCTGCTGCTCGACGAGCCAACCAACCATCTGGATGCCGACTCCGTCGCCTGGCTGGAGCAGTTTCTGCACAATTTCTCCGGCACCGTAGTGGCGGTCACCCACGATCGCTACTTCCTCGACAACGTGGCTGGCTGGATCCTGGAGCTCGACCGCGGCCATGGCATTCCCTTTGAAGGCAACTACTCACAGTGGCTCGAATCCAAGGCAACCCGCCTGGCCCAGGAATCCAAGCAGGAGTCTTCCCACGCCAAGGCCATGAAGGCCGAGCTGGAGTGGGTACGTCAGGGGGCCAAGGGCCGTCAGGCAAAATCCAAGGCGCGCATGCAGCGCTTCGAGGAGCTGCAGTCGCAGGAATTCCAGAAACGCAGCGAAACCAACGAGATCTACATTCCCGCCGGTCCCCGACTGGGCGACAAGGTCATTGAATTCAACAGCGTGAGCAAGGGGTACGGTGATCGCGTTTTGATCGACGACCTGAGTTTTGCAGTACCCAAGGGTGCGATTATCGGTGTGATCGGTGGTAACGGCGCCGGCAAGTCCACCCTGTTCCGGATGATCACTGGGAAGGAGCAACCTGACAGCGGCAACATCGATATCGGTGAAACGGTCGAGATTGCCAGCGTTGACCAGAGTCGAGACGAACTGGATGGCAAGAAGACTGTCTGGGAGCAGGTCTCCGACGGCTTCGACATGATCAAGGTGGGTAACTATGAAGTGCCCTCCAGGGGTTATGTAGGGCGTTTCAATTTCAAGGGCGCCGATCAACAGAAGTTCGTCAAGGATCTGTCCGGTGGTGAGCGTGGACGCCTGCACATGGCGCTGACACTCAAGAAAGGCGCCAACGTGTTGTTACTCGACGAACCTTCCAACGATCTTGACGTAGAAACCCTGCGTGCACTGGAAGAGGCTCTGCTCGACTTCCCCGGCTCTGCCATAGTTATCTCTCACGATCGCTGGTTCCTCGATCGTATCGCCACACATATCCTCTCCTACGAGGATGAAGGGAAGGTCACCTTCTTCGAGGGTAACTACACCGAGTTCGAAGCCGACCGCAAGAAGCGTCTTGGCGAAGCTGCCGCCCAACCTCATCGGGTACGCTACAAGAAGCTGGCCTGAGCTCAGGCAGGCTGCCGGCTTTCTGCCGGCAGCCCCCCTCCTTTTGTTGCCAGGTGTTTACTGCGGCCAATGGCCCCGATTGCTCTGCTAGAGTCTTGGCATTCATAAAATCCAAGAGGCCGGCATGAGTCAGACCCTGAGCGAGTACATAAAGGAAATGCAGCAACGCGATGAGGATCAGCCGGAGTTTCATCAGGCAGTGGAAGAGGTTCTCACCAGTCTCTGGCCCATGCTGGAAGAAAATCCCGAATATTTCGATAACGGCATTATCGATCGCCTCATAGAGCCCGAGCGCACCATCATCTTCCGCGTTCCCTGGGTAGACGATGCGGGGAAAGTGCGGGTCAACCGTGGCTATCGGGTGCAGATGAACAGCGCTATCGGCCCATACAAGGGAGGGCTGCGTTTTCATCCTTCGGTGGACCTGGGAGTGTTGAAGTTTCTCGCCTTCGAGCAGGTTTTCAAGAATGCGCTTACCACTCTGCCGCTTGGCGGCGGCAAGGGCGGTGCAGACTTCGACCCAAAGGGTAGAAGCAACGGCGAGATCATGCGTTTCTGCCAGTCGTTCATGACTGAGCTATCACGCCATATCGGCGAGGACCTTGATGTCCCAGCTGGCGATATCGGCGTCGGCCCACGGGAGATAGGCTATCTCTATGGTCAGTATCGTCGCCTGAGCAATCGCAACACCTCCGCACTCTCTGGCAAGGGCCTGAGCTACGGCGGTAGCCTGTTGCGCACCGAAGCGACCGGCTACGGGGTCGTGTATTTCACGCAAAGGATGCTCAACACCAGGAGCATAGGCATCGAGGGGCAACGCATTGCAGTTTCCGGTGCAGGGAACGTCGCCCAACACGTCGTTTACAAACTGCTGCAGCTCGGCGGTATCGTTGTGTCAATGTCCGACTCCACCGGCACGTTGCACAGCCCCGACGGATTGACGGACGATCAATGGCAAGCGATCGTGGAGCTGAAAAACAGCAAGGGCGGTAGTTTCAAGGATCTGGACCAGCACAACGGCCTGCATTTTCTGGAGAAGCAAACTCCCTGGCACCTTGAATGCGATATTGCCATTCCCTGCGCTACGCAGAACGAGCTGAATGGCGACGATGCCCGCACACTACTCGACAACGGGTGCCAGTGCGTGACTGAAGGAGCAAACATGCCCTCGACCAATGAAGCCGTCGAGGCTTTCCAGCAGGCACGCATCCTGTTTGGCCCCGGCAAGGCAGCCAACGCCGGCGGAGTTGCCGTGAGCGGACTGGAAATGGCGCAGAATGCGATGCACCTGCACTGGAATGCGAAGAAAATAGATGAACGCCTGCAGGAAATAATGAGCTGCATTCATGAGTCATGCGTGGAATACGGCAAGCAACAGGATCATATCGACTACGTGAAAGGCGCCAATCTGGCGGGGTTTGCCAAGGTAGCTGAGGCAATGCTTGCGCAGGGAGTGATCTGACAATGCAAATTGCAGCTATAGTGGAGGGTACACGTATCATGCCAAGGCAACAGCCATGAGTGACGACCGCCGCCGTTTTACCCGCGTCCCCTTTGACGCACAAACCAGTCTGCGCCAGGACGGTGTAGATATCGATGTTCAATTGGTCGATTTGTCGCTGCACGGGCTACTGGTGCTCGAACCCAAGGACTGGGCGAGCCTCAGCAACACTGGCCAGTTCGATGCCGTCATCGAGCTGGCAGAAGGGAGCCAGATACGCATGGACGTGCACCTGGCCCACGCAGAGGAAGGCTTGCTGGGATTCGAGTGCGATTACATTGATCTGGACTCGATCAGCCATCTCAAACGCCTGGTTGCGCTCAATACGGGTGACGAAAAACTACTGGAGAGAGAGCTCGCCGGCCTGCTCTGACCCCTCTGTCAGTCGAAAATAGCCGATAACGCTTCATCAAGCCGCGTTACGGCTACCACCTGCATGCCCTTGGGACTCTCTTTCGGTGCATTCGCCTTGGGCACTATGGCGCGGGTGAAACCGTGCTTGGCCGCCTCCTTCAATCGTTCCTGCCCACTGGGCACCGGCCGAATCTCCCCTGACAAACCCAGCTCACCGAACACCATCAGATCCATGGGCAGCGGACGGTTACGCAGGCTCGACATGACCGCAGCCAGCAATGCCAGATCGACCGCAGTCTCCAGCACCTTGACGCCGCCCACCACATTAACGAAGACGTCCTGATCATAGGTAGCTACGCCGCCATGCCGATGCAGTACGGCTAGCAGCATGGCCAGCCGGTTCTGGTCCAGACCCAGGGTCACCCGCCGCGGGTTGCCCAGGTGAGAGGTGTCAACCAGGGCTTGAACTTCCACCAGCATGGGCCGGGAGCCTTCCCATGTGGACATCACCACGCTGCCGGGGATGGGCGTGTCGTAGCGCGAGAGAAAAATCGCCGAGGGATTTGAAACCTCCTTCAGGCCCTTGTCGGTCATTGCAAATACGCCCAGCTCGTTGACCGCCCCGAAACGGTTCTTGACCGCCCGCAGCATGCGCAGGCGCCCATCGGATTCGCCTTCGAAGTACAGTACCGTGTCTACCATGTGCTCGAGTACCCGCGGCCCCGCCAGGGAGCCCTCCTTGGTCACATGCCCCACCAGAAAGATCGCCGTCCCGCTCTGCTTGGCATAACGCACCAGAAGCGCCGCACTTTCCCGCACCTGGGCAACGCCCCCGGGGGCCGATTGCAACTGTTCGGTAAAGATCGTCTGGATGGAATCCACCACCATCACCCGGGGTTTCTCCACCCGCGCTGTGGCAATAATGCTTTCGATACAGGTTTCGGTCATTACCCGCAGACGTTCCTCTGGCAGACCCAGACGTCTGGCGCGCATAGCCACCTGCTGCTGCGACTCCTCACCGGTTACATACAAGGCTGGCATAGTCTCGGCGAGTTGACACAAGGTTTGTAACAGGATTGTCGATTTGCCGATACCCGGGTCGCCGCCTATGAGTACGACCGACCCCGACACCAGGCCACCCCCCAGCACGCGATCAAGCTCGGAGGATCCGCTGGGCTGCCGGGGCACTTCTTCAGTGGACACCTCTGCCAGCGTCCGCACCTGCGCAGCCTGCCCAGCCCAGTGGCCGCTCCGCCCGGTTGCTGGACCAGTTCCACCTGTTGGCGTGGTGTCCACCACCGTTTCCACCAGCGTATTCCACGCCTGACACTCACCACACTGCCCCGCCCACTTGGAAAATGTCGCGCCACACTCGGTGCAACCATATATGCGCTTGTTTTTTGCCATAGAGCTCCCCGGGGACGGAACAAAGATGCTATTTTCAAAACAGATGGGCGTGTCGTTAAGCCGTCCGGCCTGACAGGCCAATGGCCAGCATTGTTATCGACTATACTCTGCCCGTATGTGAACAAGAGACCATTGTATGCCGACCCAGATCGAAATTCCCAAACCCTGCAAAGCCTGCCAGGACAACGAGCCACTCTGCTTTGACTTCACCATGGCATTTCAACCTATAGTCGACACCCGCGACAATAGCGTGTTTGCCTATGAAGCCTTGATACGTGGCACTGATGGCGCGGGAGCAGCGAGCATGCTGTCCAAAGTCAATGAAGACAATCGTTATATCTTCGACCAGTCATGCCGGGTCAAGGCCGTAGAGCTCGCCTCGAGATTGCAGATTCCCTGCTATATAAGCATCAATTTTCTGCCCAACGCAGTGTATCAGGCCGCAACCTGCATTCGCGCCACCCTTGAAGCCGCACGACGCTACAACTTTCCGACCAATCGGTTGATATTCGAGATCACCGAGAACGAAAAGCTGGTCGACAAGGAACACCTTAAAAGTATCATCAAGGAATACAAGCGCCAGGGCTTCAAAACTGCGATTGATGACTTCGGCGCCGGTTATTCCGGCCTGAACCTGCTGGCCGAGTTCCAACCAGACATCATCAAGCTGGACATGGACATTGTCCGCGATATCGATCAGGACCCTGTCCGCCAGGCCATTGTGCGGGGGATTATCGGCGTCTGCGAGGCGCTGAGTATCGACGTTATCGCCGAAGGAATCGAGAGTCTGGAAGAACTGACCTTGCTCCAATCGATGGGTGTTTTCCTGTTTCAGGGTTTCCTGTTTGCCAAGCCCGGATTCGAGCATCTTCCCGAGATAAGCTGGCCGGCCAATGTCTGATACTGCCAAAAGCAAAAAATCCGGGAAGGACTCCGTCGCCAAGCTGAATGAGCAATTGCTTGAAGCGCAATTCGAATTACGCAAAGCAGGCAAGGGCCCCATCCTGCTACTGATCGGTGGGAATGACCATGCCGGCAAGGCAGAGATTATTCATACCTTCTATGCATGGCTGGATAATCGCTTTCTCAATACTCGGGCTTTTACCCTGCCCAGAGGGCTGGAAAAACAGATGCCGCGCTTCTGGCGCTATTGCCGGACGCTTCCGCTGGACGGCGAGATCGGCTTTTATCTGGGCTCCTGGTATCACCAGCCATTGAGGGAGCTTTGCACGGGCCAGATCTCCGAGGAGCAGTTTGCCGAGCAGATGCAGGATATCCTGCGCTTCGAGCAGTTGCTGGTGCATGAGGGTGCGAGCGTGCTCAAAGTCTGGCTGGAGTATGACGATACAAAACCCGGCACCAGTGATTCACCGCCCACCACAACGGTGGCGATGCGTGAGTGGAGCGATCTTGAACCTGCAGAGTTCCAGAAAGTGCATAGCGCCGCAGAACTGATGATCGACCTGACATCCACCGAGGGCGCTTCCTGGAGCCGCGTATGCAGCAACAATGCAGAGCAACGGGACCTGTTTATTGGCCAACTGGTTCTTGATGCCATCCAGTCAAAATTGCAGGGTGAGAAACAGAGCGCTCGGCCCCATAGCTGGATTTCTTCCAGCCACGCCCGACTGGACGAACTGGATTACAGCCCTGCGCTGACCAAGGACGAGTACAGCATTCAGCTCGAGTATTATCAGGACCTGCTGCGTCAGCTGGTGAGACACCCCGACTTTTCCGGCCGCAGCCTGATGCTGGTATTCGAAGGCACGGATGCGGCGGGTAAAGGCGGCACCATACGACGCATAACAGAGTGCCTAGACCCACGCTTTCTGCGCGTGCATGGCACCCGAGCCCCGACTGATGAAGAAAGACAACAGCCTTATCTGATGCGTTTCTGGCGGCGCATTCCCGCCCCCGGGACCATTGTTGTATTTGATCGCAGCTACTATGGCAGGGTACTGGTCGAGAGAGTCGAAGGTTTTTGCAGTGCGGCACAGTGGCAGCGCGGCTACGGCGAGATCAATGATTTCGAGCACCAGTTGCGCCAGAGCGGCACCCTGGTTATCAAGTTCTGGCTGGCGATCACCCCCGAAGAACAGCTCGATCGGTTCAAGGCCCGTGAGAACTCGCCGCTCAAACGCTACAAGCTGACCGACGAAGACTGGCGCAATCGCAAGCAATGGTCCGCCTACCGCGAAGCAGTGCACGATATGCTGGAGTTCACCAGCCCCGCTGAAACACCCTGGCACCTGATATCCAGCGAAAACAAACGCCACGGCCGAATACAGGCATTGAAAATTGTTTGCGAAAGCCTGCAACACGAGCTCAAATAGATGCTGCTACCGCTCCAGGGAAGCACTACACAGGAATAGTTGCCATGCGTTTACTACATGAGTTCAAAGCGTTTGCAATGCGGGGAAATGTTGTCGAGATGGCGATTGGTATCATAATCGGCGCCGCCTTTGGCAAGGTCGTTTCGTCTTTTGTCGCCAACGTGGCAATGCCGCCGCTGGGCCTGCTGATCGGCGGGGTCGATTTTGCCGATCTGGCCATTGTATTAAGGCACGCCCAGGGTGAACTGCCAGCGGTAACGCTAGGCTACGGATTGTTTATCCAGAGCATCGTCGATTTTCTGATCGTCGCAGCGGCCATCTTTGTTGCCATCAAGGTGATGAATAACCTCAAACGCGAAGAGGTGGAAGAACCTGCCCCGCCACCCGTGGAAACACTGAGCAAGCAGGAAATACTGCTCGGTGAGATTCGCGATCTGCTCCAGCAGCAACGCCGGGAGCCATAGCAGTACCGAGGACGCCAACTGGGGTATACTGGGCCCCAGTTGTTTGTTCCTCTTCATTTAAAGCGGCATCCCCATGCAAACTTGCACCACCGCGTTTGGCTCACTGGAGCTAGAGCGCTACCCCGTCACCGAAAATCCTACCCTTCAGGCATTCGATACTGCAGATGTGTATCTATTGCAGACGCTTGCTGAACAGCCTGGGGCAGACCTGCCGGTGCTGGTCATCAACGATCATTTTGGAACCCTGGCATGCGCCCTGGCAAAAGCCAACCCAGCTCTGAAACCCCATAGCTGGAGTGACTCCGAGCTGGCCAGGCTGGCACTGGAAGCCAATCTGGCGCACAACCAGCTGGAGCCCGACGCGGTGGTTTTCATCGACAGTCAGCAGGCGCCGCAGGGACCCTACAAGCAGGTTCTGATCAGAGTGCCGAAAAGTCTGGCACTGATGGAAGATCAATTGTCCCGCCTGCGCGAACACCTGACCGATGATGCGACCGTGACTGCCGGCGCCATGCTCAAGCATCTGCCCCATGCGGCGGGTGACTTGCTGGCAAAACATATTGGCCCTTATCAGGCGTCGCTGGCGTGGAAAAAAGCCCGGCTTCTGACCGCCACGTTCGATGCGAATCTGGCGCCAGCCAAAGTTGATCTGACGACCGAGTATTCCCTGCCGGGTGTGTCAGTGGAGCTCACCAACCTGCCCGGCGTATTCTCCAGGGATAAACTGGATAACGGCACACGGCTCCTGCTCGAAAGCCTGCCGACCGCTGTAGGCGATCAACGCATCGTCGATCTGGGTTGCGGGAATGGCGCGCTAGGTATCAAGGCCGCTCAGCTCAACCCCGAAGCCCAGCTGGTGTTCATTGATGAGTCCCACGCGGCAGTTGCCTCGGCAAGGCTCAATTTTGCTCGCGCATTCCCCGAGCGGCAGGCCGAGTTTCTGGTCAGTGATGGACTCAAGGATATGCCACCCGCTAGTGTGAAGCTGGTGCTGTGCAATCCGCCCTTCCATCAGCAACAGGCGGTAGGTGACGAGGCGGCCAAGCGACTGTTTACTCAAAGCAGTGAAGCACTGGATGCCGAGGGCAGCCTGATGGTGGTAGGCAACAGGCACCTGGGATATCATGTGAAGTTGCGGGCCAATTTCGACAAGGTCGAGCAGTTGGCTGCCAACCCCAAGTTTGTTGTGCTCAAGGCCAGCCGATAACACCTAACCCGCTGGAGGTTGACCCTTCTGGCGGCGGCAACGTTCGGAACAGTATTTGACGTCGTCCCAGCAGCGTTGCCATTTCTTGCGCCAACTGAAAGGCAGCCCGCATTGCACGCAGACCTTGCTCGGCAGGTCTGCCTTTTTCCTCACAGGGCGTCGCCCTGATCCAATCGCTTGAGCAATGTCTCGCCCCAATCCCACAGCGCCTGCTGGTTCTTTTCTGTCATGCGGTCCAGGGTGCCATAGATCATTTTCATCCGGTGGTTGCCCTTGAATTGATCGCGGTGGCGCATAAGGAAGTGCCAGTACAGGGAGTTGAAAGGACAGGCCTTTTCACCGGTCTTCTCGGTGACCTTGTAGCTGCAACCCTGACAATGGTTGGACATACGCTTGATGTACTGGCCACTGGAGCAATAGGGTTTGGAGCCCAGATAGCCACCGTCCGCATGCATAACCATACCCAGCGTATTGGGCAACTCGACCCAGTCAAAGGCATCCATGTACACAGCCAGATACCAGTCGCATATCTGTTTTGGCTGGATGCCTGCCAATAGCGCAAAATTGCCGGTCACCATCAGGCGCTGGATATGGTGAGCGTAAGCATGCTCCAGAGTCTGGCCTATGGCTTGTTGCATGCAACGCATGCGCGTTTTACCGGTCCAGTAGAACTCCGGCAGATTCCGGGTGTTGCCCAGCGTATTCTTCTCGGCGTAATCGGGCATCAGTAACCAATAAATACCGCGCACATATTCGCGCCAGCCGATTATCTGCCGAATAAACCCTTCAGCCGCGTTCAGCGGTATATCGCCAGCCTGATAGGCTGCCTGTACGTCGAGACATACCCTGCGGGGATCCAGCAGACCAATATTCATCGCTGCGGCGATGCGCGCATGGAACAGAAACGGCTCGTGATCCGCCATCGCGTCCTGAAAATCGCCAAAGCGCGGCATGCCCTGTTCGAGAAAAGCGTCCCAGAGACTTTCTGCTTCCTTGGCTGTAACTGGATAATCAAAATACTCCAGCACCCCATAATGGTCTGCAAAGTGTTCGGCGACCAACGCCTCCACTTCGCAGGTTATCTTGTCCCGGGGGAAGTGCGGCTGGACCGGTATACGAACGTCTGCGGGCAACGCCTTGCGATTGTCCGAATCAAAATTCCAACTGCCTCCTTCGGGGCCCCCATCGGCATCCAGTAAAAACTGATGCTCTTTACGCATTTCGCGATAGAAAAACTCCATGCGCAGCTGCTTGCGGTCCCCAGCCCAATCTGCAAAACGGGCATGGCTGCACAGAAACCGGTCATCCTCAAGCACTTGCAACTCGGACCAGGTCTCTTTCAGGGCATTAAACGCATCCAACAACCGCCATTCGCCGGGCTCGCAGAGCAAAATGGATGCGGGCTGGAGACGCTTGCGCGCGCGTTCCAACTCCCCTGGCAGGGAACCCGTGTTGTCCTTGTCATCAAGTTTGATGTAATCAACGCAGAACCCTCGCGCTTCCAACTCCACGGCAAAATGCCGCATGGCAGACAGGATCAAGAGAATCTTCTTGGGATGGTGGGGCACATAGCACCCCTCCTCCCGAACCTCCGCCATGAGGATGCGATCAATTTCGGGATCTGCATCACGCAGGGTGACGAGGTCATGGCTGAGCTGATCACCCAGCACCAGAATCAGATTACGCGTCATGTGTGCAAGGGATACGTAAGACGCATGGGGGGCGCCTTGGGTGCGTTACTCTGCCCCGCAGGGCCTATTTCGTCGTAGACATTGTGGTGAATCAGATCAATGGTCTCCAGCGGTATCTCGACAAGCGTTCTGCGCGCTTCCTCGAAGGAGCGGAATGTCCAGGGCCGTTTGTCACCGGGCTCTTTTTTGAGAATCTCCTGGCGACTTTCCAACACCGCCTCGACAAGGTAAATGGAACCCTCATGGGAGAGTACATTCAGTTCAATAATCTGACCTTCACTGGCCATTTTGTGCAGTTCGTCGAGCGTCATCAAATCACTCCGGGGCAGGCATTTGAAAAACTATACCGTTGCCCCGGATGATGCTCCATTCGCAGGTGTTACATATTGTCCTTTTTCACTGACAGGGTGCCTTCGGCCTTGGCGATCTTGTCCAACAGGCCCATGCCAAATGCCGACACAACGAAGGTCATGTGAATGATCACGTACCACATCATCTTGTCGTTGGGGATGTTCTGCGCGTTCATGAAAACCTTGAGCAGGTGAATCGAAGAAATGGCCACGATCGAGGCGGCCACTTTCATCTTCAGCGAGCTCGAGTCCATTTTTCCCAACCAGCTCAGCTTTTCCTGACCTTCCTTGATATCCAGCTGGGAAACAAAGTTCTCGTAGCCGGAGATCATCACCATGACCAGCAAACCGCCCACCAGGGCCATGTCGACCAGCGACAACACCACCAGAATCAGGTCCGCCTCGGCAATGGCAAACAGATTGGGAAGCAGATGCACCACCTCCTGAAAAAACTTGACTGCAAGGGCAAAGAGGGCAAGCGACAGACCCAGATAAATTGGTGCCAGAATCCAGCGGGCAGCATACAAGACGGTTTCCAGTGCACGTTCCATATTCGTTGATACCTTTCTCAGTCAGGTTGCCCGCGTGTCGGGCAAGTTGTTCACAAATACTGTGGATAACTCTGTGGGTAGCCGGATATAAGTAGTGCGCAAGCCCGAGTAGAGCGGCTATCCGTGGCAGAGTACAAAAAACAGCCAGAATAATTGACTAGTAAATTCAAACACCTGTTGGCCACCATTTCATGCAGGCTACAGCTGGACAAAGACCATTTTTACTGAAGCACCTCCCCCTTGATGCACCTCACGGTTTTGAGGTATTGACAATTTCGGAATCCGTCTGCGACTTGAATATACTCCACACGATCTGTGGATAACTCTGTTAGTAAACATGGGAAACAATGCTGCGCGGCATGCCTGGGCTGGCATGCGCGCGATTGTTCATCGAGTGATCAAGTTCGACTGGCTGGTTTCGACACCTCAGCCTCGTTGGAACCGGACTCATCGTCACGCTGTAACTCTGCAATCTCTCGCAGCCGACCAACCACTCGTGCGTTGATGGTACCTTCAGGATAATGGCCTGAATCATCGGCTATGCCGGTTTCCTCGCCCGCCAGCAAACCCATAGCCTGGTCTACCTGACTGACCGCGTAGATATTGAACATGCCTGCCTCCACCGCATCAAGCACGCTCTGATCGAGCATCAGGTTAGGGATGTTGGCCCGCGGGATGATAGCACCCTGTGTGCCGGTCAATCCTCGTGCCAGGCACAGACGAAAGAATCCTTCGATCTTTTCGTTAACACCGCCCACAGCCTGCACCTCGCCAAACTGGTTTATCGACCCGGTAATGGCAAACCCCTGCTTCAAGGGCGTTCGCGACAGAGCGGACATCAGTGCACACACCTCTCCCAGGGAGGCACTGTCGCCATCCACGTAACCGTAGGACTGCTCCAGGGCAATACTGGCAGAGATTTCCAGGGGAAAATGCTGAGCGTAACGACTACCCAGATATCCGGTCAGAATCATCACACCCTTGGAGTGAATGGGCTGCCCGAGCTCCACCTCTCGCTCGATATCGACAATGCCACTGCCGCCGGGGTAAACGGTGGCACTGATTCGCGCTGGCACACCGAATACGGAATCTCCCACCTCCAGCACGGTGAGGCCGTTGCACTTGCCGACCTCGGCACCATCAGTATCAATCAGAATGACGCCGGAGAGCATATCCTCACGGATTCGCGCGCTGACGCGCCCGGTACGGGCTTCCTTGGCTTGCAGGGCTCTTTCGATATGCGCAGTGTCGATGAGCGGATCGCCTGCCAGTTGCCGGGTAAAATCAGCTTCTGCAACCAACTGGAAAATATCGCTGATACGCGCAGACAGCCGCTTCTGGTGCTCTGCCAGACGCGCGCTATGGGTCATGACTCGCGCGACAGCCGCGGCAGTAAGCGGCGCGATCCCCTCTTCCGAGGTCCGCGTCTTGAGCAGCTGAGCCATACTTTCGATACTTTCCGGGGTTCGGGGCAGATCCTCATCAAAGTCCACCAGAACGCGAAACATTTCCTGAAAATCCGGATCCAGGTCCTGCAGTGTGTAGTAGAGATGACGCGAGCCAATGATGATGACCTTGACGGCCAGCGGGATGACCTCGGGCGTCAGCGTCACAGTGGTCAACCGCCCCATATCGGCCCAGGGTGATTCCATCTTCAGTTGCCGTGACTGCAGAGCGCGCTTGAGAGCGTCCCAGACAAAAGGCTCACCCAGCAGCTTTTCCGCCTCGAGCACCAGGTAGCCGCCATTGGCCCTGTGCAATGCGCCGGGGCGAATATGCCGATAGCTGGTAATCAGGGCGCCCTGCTCGGAGCTGTATTCGATGCGCCCGAAGAGGTTGTCGTATGACGGATGGGGCTCATGCACCACCGGAGCGCCACCTGTATCGGCATGACCTACGATCAGGCTGGGGCAGTACTGTTCGGTAAGCAGCTGCTTTTTATAGGCCTCGGGGCGGGGTTCGAGTGCACGCTCGTCAACCAGCAGCTCGACAACGGTTTTCAAGAGGTTCTGGCGGACCAGGTTCAGGTAATCACAGACCGCCTCGTTGCCACTGTATTGCTCCAGCAGCGGCTCGAGGATCGGCTTGATCGCATCGGTGATGGTCTGCTCATTGAGCTCGCGTAGTTGATTACTGGATTCACGCTTCCATTGCGGCAAGCTTGAAAGTGCTTCGTTCAGCACCTCCTCAAGGGTGGCTATGTCCACATGAAAACGCTCGCGGACGTCCTCGGGGAGCTGCGCAAACTCGGCTTCGTCCAGTGCCTTGCCATCTTTCATCGGGGTGAAGGCGATATTCTGGGCGTCGCGATACACCGCAATATTCTTTTCCAGCGCCTTGCGTTCAACCGAATCGATCGCACGGTCATAGCGTTGATTAAAGCCCCGATCAATCGCGCTTTTTTTCTGCTGGAACGCCGGGTGCTCGAATACCGCCGGGAAAGTAGCCAACAGATTATCTATCAGCTTGTTTATATCTTCGAGCAGCCCGCTGGCTGTGCCAGGCGAAAGATTCAACGCCCAGGGCTCGCGAGGCTCGTCGAAATTATTTACGTACAGGCAGTCCTGGGGCGTTATCTGACGCTTGGCTTCAGCCTTCAGATAACGCATTACGTAGGAAAAGCGCCCTGTACCAGGCTCACCCATAACGAATACGTTGTAGCCCGAGCGGTGCATTGCTACCCCAAACTGCAGAGCCTCTACCGCACGATCCTGCCCGAGAATACCCAGAAAAGGCTCCAGGTCGTCAGTGGTAGTGAACCCCAGACTGTCCAGGTCGATTGGTGCGGTAAGCTGAGCGGGCAGCAGGCGAAGAGCATCGGCGTTGTTGGTCATCAAGCGTCCTTCGGGGTGGTTTGCATGCGAAGCGGCATTGTTGCCCTGTCAGCTTCCGCTGACAAGGGCAAAGCAGCGTTTGACTTGACGACCGAAGGTCCAATCGCGTTCTATTAGAGTAAATACTCAAAGACAATAACAAGGTGGCGCAAGCATGCCCTTCACTGTGCAGGAATACATTGAAAGCGATGCGACTGGTCTTGCAGAGCAGATCGCGACAGAAACCACCTCCGCCGGGGAGCTGCTGGATATCGCGCTGGAGCAGTATCATCGCCTCAACCCAAAACTCAACGCCGTCTGCCAGCCGATGTTCGAGCTCGCGCGTGACCGCACACAGCAGCAACTGACAGGGCCGCTTGCTGGGGTTCCCATCCTGATAAAGGATGCTATCCAGGACTATGCCGGGCTACCAACCGGTAACGGCAGCAAGGTTTTCAGCCGGATCCCGGCAACGCGACATTCACACATTGTGCAGCGTCTGCTCAATGCCGGCGCGGTGATTATCGGCAAAACCAACACCCCCGAACTGGCCCTCAAGGGCGTTACTGACCCCCAGGCCTTTGGCCACACCCGCAATCCATGGGATTTCACGCGCACCCCTGGCGGTTCCAGTGGCGGCTCGGCAGCGGCGGTTGCTGCCGGTATGGTGCCACTGGCTGGCGCCAATGATGGTGGTGGTTCGATCCGTATTCCCGCTGCCTGTTGCGGCCTGCTCGGGTTAAGACCCAGCCGCGGACGCGTCTCGGTGGGGCCCGCCCATGGCGAGATTTGGGAGGGTGCCTCAAGTGATCTTGTTGTGTGTCGCAGCGTACGCGATGCTGCCTTGTCCATGGACATTCTGGCGGGCCCGAATCAGGGGGATCCTTTTGTAATCACCTCACCTCAGACCTCTTTCCGCGATCTGGCTGCGCGTGACCCTGGGGTATTGCGTATCGGCTACACCACTCGATCGCCAGTAGATACGCCCGTTCACCCCGAAGCGGTGCGCGCCGTCGAAAATGCCGTAAAGACGCTGCAGTCATTGGGCCATGAAGTGGTCGAGGCGGAGCCCGATTACAACGGACAGGCCCTGGCCCGGTGCTACCTGAACATGTATTTCGGCCAGGTCGCCGCGACCCTGGATCAAGCGCGGGAAACGGGTGCACGGGATGAAGACTTTGAGTTACTGACCCGCGCCCTGGCCGCATTCGGACGCGGGATGACCAGCGCGAGCTATATCAACAGCCACCGTCAGTGGAATCAGTTCAGCCAGGCTCTCGGGACCTTTTATCAGCAACATGATCTGTATCTCACACCGACTATTGCCCATCCGCCAATACGCCACGAACAGGCCGAGCTTCCGGCGGGCCAGACTCGAGCCCTGCGCTGGTTGCTGGCTAGCGGCTTGTTGCCCATCCTGGCTCGCTGGGGAGCGATGGATAACATGGTGGAGGATATGGCTCGAAAGAACCTGACCTATGTACCCTTTACCCAGCTTGCCAACCTGACAGGCACGCCGGCAATCAGCGTACCACTGCACTGGACCGCCGAGGGACTGCCCCTGGGCGTCCAGTTCTGCGGACCCAGCGCCAGCGAGCCTCTATTGTTGCAGCTGGCCAACCAGTTGGAGCAAGCGCAGCCGTGGGCGCACAGGCGCCCTGAAATGAGCAGGATCAACCAATAGATCAGGAACCTTAATAATTTGGTACCGGACCAAGGGACTTTACCAACTCCCTGACCAGCGGCTTCATGAAGAAGCTGCTTTCCGGCATCAGGTCCACTCGCACATCACGGTTACGCAGCTCTTCAGCCACCACGGGGCCCACTGCAGCGACCTTCAATTGCCGCAACCCGTTGATCAGCGCCTGCTCACCGCATTGCCGTCGGCCTATCTGAAAGAGTCTGCGCACCTGGGTAGCGCTGGTAAAGGCAACCGCATCAAGCTGGCCATCCAGAATCGCTGCCACCAGCTCCTCCACCCGCGCGTCTTCCACATCGTCCGCATAAATATAGGGAGCCACGCTACTGGCGATGGCTCCGGCCTCACGCAGAAAATCAATCAGGGGCAGGTTGGGCTCGGTGCCATACAACTGCACCGCTACGCGCCGGCCTTGCAGATTTTCCTGTTGCAATGTGCGGATGACCCCCTCGGTCGTCGGCTCCAGAGCAACGAGATCAGCCTTCAGGCCGACACTACGCAGCGCAGTGCCAGGCTTGGGTCCGCGGGTAAGTTTGCGTACCTGCCCCAGCCTGGCAATGAAATCCTCACGCAAGCTGCCCCCCGCGCGCTCCGCCGTACCGAGCAAGCGCCGCAACCCCTCGCCGGTAAGCAGAATAAGATCATCCCATGGCTCGTCCACAAAGCCTTGTAGCCAGCCAGCTATAGCGTCCTGGTCGGGTGCGTCGTGAATGGATACCAGCGGACAACGCAGCACCCTGGCACCCCGGATTACCAGCATGTCAGCGAACAAATCCAGCTCACGACTTTCCGGTAACGCAATATGCCGCCCGGCCAGAGGCTGCGTCTCGACGATTTCGTTCATGTCCACTCCACCTGCAAAAGCACTATTGTGCCTACTTCTCCCACCCTCGACGATGAATGATTTCATCCAGGGTGCGACTGATAGCGGTGCAGTTGCGGACCATCTCGATTTTCTCCCAGGTGGAACGCTCGCCCTCATACAGTAGCCGATCCATTGCTTCACGCGAGGGCGCAGCGAGCAGTCGAACGGGATGGTCCCAGCGGTTACGCAGGAATATATTGATATCGGCCGTGTACTCCTGACGCAACACCCCGTAGGCCAGATGCTGCATCAGGTTGATCACCGGCGATTTGATACGGATATTGTCCCGGCCGAACTTCATGGCTTCAGCCGTGGTGCTTTTAATCAGGTTGGCCTGGTAATTGATAATCGCCCGCAAGGCAGTGGGCGGCGCGTCTGGATCAGGGGTTATCGCGAGCGCAGCAGGGTTGGTCATGCTCGATATAAAGTGATTCACACCGAATAGACGCGCCAGACGCTTGGCTGGCAGATCATCCGCAAAGGAGCCATCAATCCACTTCATATCCGGCAGATAGGGAACGGTTTCACCGTGGGCGTTTCGGCACATCAGCGTGACAGGGGGATAGATACCATAGATCGCGCAGGAGGCCATCACCGCGGAACGGATAAGCACGTTCGGTGAGGTCACCGTGTTAAGCAGCCGAGGGGCCTGCCGCCGCTCCAACCCGGTCACGGTGATGTTCAGTTTGCGGCCTGTCAGCTCGAACGCCTCCTGAAAGGTCAGATCAGGAATAATCTTGGCCAGATACTGGGTCAGGTTCTCGGCGTCCATCTTGGGTCGTGGGTTGCCAAAGAACGACAATGCAGGCCGAATGGCAGAGGTTTCCTCTATCTCGTGATGCAGACTGTCCAGACTCAGGCGGTGCTCGAGTTCCTCATCCACGTGGGTACAGGCAGTCGCAGCCAGGATGGAGCCGGCACTTGAGCCGGAGATGATTTCCGGTAGCAGTCCCTGATCAAACAGGGCTTTCAGCACGCCCGCGTGGAAAAAACCGAGAACCGCACCGCCACTGAGCATCAACGCCGATCGACCAAAGCAGTGGCTGGCCCGCAAAAAGAAATCCTGCTTCTCTTCCAGAGAAATGATGCTGTCGTCCACCTCATCGAGATCCTTCAGGGCACCACAGGTTTCCTCGATGAATTCGGTTATCAGATCCTTGGTGCCGAACTTGGCCTTGTTATACATCGACGGCTTGCCCATGCCGCCAATATTGCCGTGTATGCCCTCGTTCAGATCAAACAGCAGATCGTGATATTCGCCCTTGCTGCGTAATTCGCGCAGGCGATCCAGACGCTGACGAATGCCCAGATAATCATAGCTGTCGGAGGCGTCCGTCTGTTTCCAGTCCTCCATGCCGTTTTGTGCATCCCAGGCAGCGGCCAACCCCGCCCATTGTTCATAGGTCTCCGCCTGCTCCATTTCTCGCAGCAGGGTTTTGCTACGGACTTTTTCAAATAGTTTCATTGCAACCTCCGGTATGGCTGGCGCCTCTGGCGAGGCGCTCACCGATTGATGTTTCAGCTACCGTCCTGCTTTCTCTGCTCCGTCTGGCTGCTCGATGGCTCTACCACCAAAGCCTGTGCGGCTTTCGAAGACGCGGCACTGCTGGTTGGCACCGCCTCAAGACGCTTTTTCACTGGTGGCTCGACAGCTGGATCAGCCGTTTGAGCAATGGGGTTGGGGGCGGCCTTCTTGCGCGTTGCCTTGGGCTTTCCGGATGCTGGCGTCTTGGCTGCAGGTTTGGTGGCAGCCTTGGTAGCGGATTTGGCTTTGACCTTGGGCAGGCCATCTGCTTTTGCCGGGGTCGCCAGTTGGTTTTTTTCTGCTGCTTTGGCTGCCTGCACCTGACTGGCGGCTGCTTCATAGGCCCTCGCTTCAAGTGCCTCGGTGGCCTGCAGATATTCCTCGGTGGACTCCTTCATGCATTGAATATAGAAGTCCATGTCAGGCACCACGCCCCGATCAGCGACCACGCCCAGATTAAGTCGCTCATAGATGCCGGTCATGCCATGACTTATCGCCATACCATCACAGACGGGCACGAGCGGGAAAACCTCGCGAATTGCCGCACCAGCAAAGTAACGGGTGGTATTCCCGGGTATACCTGGCACATTGGTGATCACGGTATTGATCAGCGGTACTGCGCTGGTCACGTGCGTCTTGTTCTGCACCCAGGCGCCCAGGGCACGCATGGCCGGCGGCATCATGTCACCGGCTGAATTACTCAATTCGCAGAGTATTTCCTTGGCGATCGGAATGCCCCTGGCCGTGCGCGCCTGAACAGCCTGCAGGCGTTCCACCGGATCAGCCATATTGGTCCCGATGGCGATATACATCGCCGATATGAGATTGCCTCCCTCAACCTTCGAGTCCTCTGGACGAATCGACACAGGGCACATGGATACCAGGGAGTCCTTTTCGGGCAACTGGTTATGCTTGGCGAGGTAACGGCGCATCCCGCCCGCGATGATTGCCAGCAATACGTCGTTCAGGCTTGCACCCTTGTGCAACTGACGCATCCGCTTGAGCTCCGGAATGATCCAGGTATAGGCACCATAGGAACGGTGCGGTGATACGGCGGTATTGAAGATGGTCTTGGGCACCCGACGCTGCTCTGGCAGACCCTCCTTGCGAAACCGATTCGCCAGCTCAAGACTCTTGCGGGAGAAGTTGAATCCTGCCTTCATGCTGCGAAATGTCTGGCCGACCATGCGCGGTGCTGTTCGAGCCCACATCTCCATGCGGGTCGGGGCACGCTCGGCAACTTCAACCCGATCGCGGCGGCCGTATTCATGCGCGGAGGTTTCTTCCATCAACGCGGTACTGAGCTCCAGGCTGGACTTGCCGTCAACGTAGGCATGATGAAAACGGATCAGCACTGCAAAGCTGTTCGGCGGCACACCCTCGACGTTGTTCACGCCTTCTATGATGTACACCTCCCATGGCGCACGTTCCATGTCGACACTACGGGACATCGTACGCGCGGTAAAAATGCACAGCTGCCGCCAGTCACCGGGCTGGGGCAGACCCACATGCCGCACGTGATATTCAAGGTCAAAATTCTCGTCCTCCAGCCAGTAGGGATCATCCAGCTGAAAGGGCGCCTGCTCGAGCCGCCGGCGGAAGTAGGAGGTTGTATTCAGGCGGTCGGAAATGTACTGCAGAATTTCCTTGTGGCGCACGATACCGTCTGGCGCAGTGCTCTGATCGCAGAGCCAGAGGCTGCCAATCATCATTGGCTGGTTAGGAGCTTCGAAGTAGTAGAAATGCGAATCCATGGGTGTAAGTTGCTTCATTGCAATGGTCCTCGTGCGCCAAGATGGGTGTAAAAGTTTCATGGTCAATTTCCATGATTGACTCTTTCAACCGGCAGTGTATTGACTCCAATCAAAGATACACGCCAATAAATGCAAGGCATATGACAAACGGCAGTTCTAATAGAACAATCTAACCATGAGACACATCCGAACAATGCAATTATATGACCATGTAGTCACTTTTCCGATAAAAAGATTAGCTCAGGGAGTTGTCAAAGGTCGGAATAGTAAAAAGAAGGGCTCTGGCACGGGACTTTGCAACTGCAAAAAATATTCAGTTCAGACGAGATTGGAAAGGCAAAAAGGGGCATGGGAACGCTATGCAAACGCACCAGGGGGAAGCACGCAGTGACTGACTAACTGCCCTGCAACAGTGCAGGCTGGAGCGTGCAGGTCTCAGACCTGCACGCTCTCGGCATCAGGAGTTGATTGTTGTCTGGCGTGACCCACGGAACAGAATAACCAGTAGCGTCACCGCAGTAAGTGGCATGACGTAGTAGAGCATCGCGCTCGACAGACCGGGTACACCACCAGCGCCCCCGTCAGTGGTCACAACATGTACGTTGTAGACGATGTAGTACGCCATGAACAACAGGCCTTCCCAGCGATTGATGCGCAGACCGCTGATGAAGATCGGCAGACATGCAAGCGCAACCGCGAACATGACCAGCATATCGAAGCGCAGTACGGCTTCAGACACAGCGATGCCTGCCGGCGCGAGCATCGAAGAAACCCCAAGCACCGCCAGCAAGTTGAAAATATTACTGCCCACCACGTTGCCTACGGCAATATCACGCTGACCCCGGATGCTTGCAATAACCGAGGTCGCCACCTCGGGCAGAGAGGTGCCAGCCGCGACAATGGTCAACGCTACCACACGCTCGGAAACGCCCAGACTGGTAGCCATGGCTACCGCGCCACCTACCAGCCAGCGCGCTCCCAGCACCAGCATGACCAGTCCACCGAGCACCAGCAGAATATTGATCAGCGCCGAGCCACTCTGCTCTGGACCTGGCACACCCAACTCGCTGGCGTCATCTGGCCGGTTGGCACGGCGGCTGCTGATAATCAGAAACAGTGTATAGGCCACAATCAACACAAACAGCAGGATGCCATCGAAGCGCCCGAGAGAACCGTCCAGTGCGAGCAGTATTACCAGCAGACTGGCGCCGACCATGATCGGCACGTCAAGCCTGATCAACTGGCGTGAAACCACCAGCGGCGCGATCAAGGCAGACAGACCGAGAATGAACAGCACGTTGAAAATATTGCTACCCAACACGTTACCCAGCGCGATATCGCCCTGCCCGCTTAGTGACGCGCCCGTCGAAACTGCCAGTTCGGGTGCACTGGTACCAAAGGCGACTACCGTCAAGCCAATGACCAGCGGAGAAATACGAAAACCGGCTGCCAGACGCGAAGCGCCTTTTACCAGCACTTCGGCACCAGCAACCAGCAACACCAGTCCGATTACAAACAATACAATTACCATCAAGGTCATGATTGCAGCCCCTCCTGCAGGGCGATCGCCAGCGATTGCGGGCGCATCAATCTAGCACGCGCCACGTCTCGCGCCAGAGGCGGTACAAAAGATTACGTGGGGCGCTTTGGCCGGAATCTCGGGGCCGGTTATTACTCCCTATTGATCCTGTGATTCCGGGCAGACGCAGCGGTCCAGCTCAGGCAAGCTATGCTGAAACCAAAACTAGCAGGGAGTCCCATTTCATGACCGCCAGCAACCAGACTTTTGTCGTTGACCAGGCCAACCTCGACCAGTGCACCACGCTGGAAATGCCACAGGTGAATGCGGATCAACTCGTCGAGGGAGAAGCGCTATTGACGGTCGACCACTTCGCCTTTACTGCCAACAACATTACATACGCCGCCCTGGGCAAGCGATTCAAATACTGGGATTTCTTTCCGGCAGAAGCACCCTGGGGGCAGATACCGGTGTGGGGTTTCGCGGATGTCGCAGCGTCCAAGCACCCTGAAATCAAAACCGGCAGCCGGGTGTATGGGTACCTGCCCATGGCCAATCAGCTGGTAGTCAAGCCAGGCAAAGTCAGCAAGAGCAGCTTCGTGGATACCTCCGAACATCGTCAGCATCTTGCTCTGGCCTATAACCAGTATCTTTTCACCGATAGCGATCCGGCCTATCGGCCCGAACATGAAGCGTTGCAGATGCTGCTTCGCCCACTCTTGATCACCTCATTTCTATTGGATGACTTTCTGGCAACCAAGGACTTTTTCGGCGCCGACCAGATCATTCTCACCAGCGCTTCGAGCAAGACCGCTTTAGGACTGGCATTCATGCTCTCGCACCAGCGCAAGACCCGCGGCAAGCCGCTGACAATTACCGCTTTGACTTCAGCGGGTAACCTGTCCTTTGTCGAAAGCCTGGGATATTACGACCGCGTTGTCAGCTACGACGACATTGATCAACTGGACAGCAACCAGAGCACGGTCTCCGTCGACTTTGCCGGAAACGGCGAGGTGTTAACCGCACTGCACAAGCACTTCAAAGACAGGATGCTGTTCAGCTCGCTGGTCGGCGCAGCTCACTGGGATCAACGCGGTGGGGACAAGGATCTGCCAGGGGCCAAACCTGAGGTTTTCTTTGCGCCGGGCTATTGGGAAGTTCGCGGCAAGGAGCTGGGCAATGCGGCATTGATGCAACGCTTCGCTGAACTCTGGGCACCGCTGGTAGCATCAGTCGAAAGCTGGATGAAGATCACCACTGTCGAAGGGCAGGAAGCCGTTCGCAAGGCTTACCTGGACACACTGCACGGCAATATTCAGCCAGATCAGGGCCTGATCCTCAAGCCATGAGGCCTTAGAGGCAAGTCCGTTACGGCGGGCTTGCCAGATTGGACGTCAGGAAAACCTTGATATTCTTCTGCTGCCGCACGTAGGAAGGGGGATTCCCGTACCAACGTTTGTAGATTCGTGTGAATTGCGCCAGATCGGCAAATCCCGCCTCCTGAGCCACCTCCGTCAACGACATACCAGTATCCATGAGCCGAACCACCCTCAGATGCTTGAGCCAGTTCTTGTACTCGCGAAATGATAAACCGACGTTCTGCGTGAACACCCGGGACATGCGTGTATAACTGACCCCATTGCGCTCGGCCAGCTGTCTGAGACTGATGGCAGGATCCGAGCGTATCAACGCGGTCAGTTCTGCAGCAGAGGGCTTGGCACTCCCCACCGCAGACCCCGGCGCCAACAATTTGTGCATATGCGCCGATACCGCCAGGGTCTGATCCACATCTGCCCGCCCTTCATACAGTGCCATTAATTCCGCGTTCACAGCGTCCATCAAGCCCCGGTACACAGGCCTGAACCCGCTTGGCGGGAGCGTATTGACCAGGTAAGCGTAAAGGGGCGACTCGGGCATAATATAAAAACCCACCAGACCCGCACCCTCAGCGATTATCTTGCGCCGCAACAATGGCCCCGCCAGCAGAGCTCGGGCCTCCACACGCTGATTGCCAAAATCCACACTGAAGGGCTCTGCATAAGCGCTGATAAAGAGTACGCAGCAGTGAGTCTCCACCCACACAGGGCGGTCCAGCGGGTTGCAATAGAAAAACACCTGCTGCGAAAAAATATACAGCCGGTTTTCCTCAGCGGTACCGCGGCCACGATTGTGGTGGGATTGCACGTAATTCACGTCCCCTGCCATCCCTGAAATCTCCATAACTGATCGAGGTATCCTGCCAAAAAGCCAGCAAATGGGCCAATACAAATGACCATTCAAAGTAGAGTTCTATCCCCTGGCTCCCTACTTCTTTTCAAACCAACAATGGATCCTCCCCTCCACAAAAGTCATCCTCCCCCACCCACAAAAGTCATTCTTCCCCCCACAGAAAAGCCATCCTCGCCACCCATAAACGTCATCCTCGCGAACGCGGGGATCCATGTTGACCGGTACTAACCGGGCACATGGGTTACAGATCAAACCGGGCACATAGGTAACAGGTGATAGCGTATTGGCCTCAATAA
>NZ_BMFF01000004.1:0-441734 GCF_014637955.1 Halopseudomonas salina
ACGCCGGGGACGAGTAATACGGCCAACATAGGTGTTACCTATGTGGCCGGTTTGTGGTGTTACCTATGTGACCGGCTCAACATTTATCAGACAGACTCCCGCTGCCCGCCCCAATACCCCGTCATTCCCGCGCACGCGGGAAACCATTTTGACCTTCCGCTCCAGAAACGTTCCGCCGGCCCTGAGCCGCGCACCGCGCCCTTCAGGTAACTTGCAGATATTCAGTAACTTACCGCTTGACAAGGTTCGGCGTGCTGCGTAAAGTTCGCGGCCATTGCAGGCACGTAGCTCAGTTGGTTAGAGCACCACCTTGACATGGTGGGGGTCAGCGGTTCGAATCCGCTCGTGCCTACCAAATTAAAAGCCCGGCCCCTGTGGCCGGGTTTTTTGTTTCAGCGCCCTTCGGGGCGCCTGTGCAGTAGCCCGTGTGGGCGCCGGCGATCGTTAGCTGGTCTGAACTGCAGCATCAGGCATTCCGGACGGACTTTTCCATCATGTGGCCTTGCGTAGGGGTCACCACTGAGAAGGAGCGGCACATGCCCACTATTACTCTCCCCGACGGCAGTCAGAAATCGTTCGATCACCCCGTTACCGTACTCGAGGTCGCGCAATCCATTGGCGCAGGCCTGGCTAAAGCCACTCTGGCCGGTAAGGTCAACGGTAAGCAGGTAGACGCCTGCGACACCATCGACACCGATGCGACCCTGCAGATCATCACGCCGAAGGACGAAGAGGGGCTGGAGATCATCCGCCACTCCTGCGCTCACCTGATTGGTCATACTGTAAAGCAGCTGTACCCGACCGCCAAGATGGTGATTGGCCCGGTAATCGATGACGGTTTCTATTACGACATCGCCTACGAGCGCTCCTTCACCCCCGAAGACATGGCCGCCATCGAAGCGCGCATGCGTGAGCTGATCGCCACCGATTACGACGTGATCAAGAAGGTCACCCCGCGTGACCAGGTCATCGAGGTGTTCGAGTCCCGTGGTGAGGAATACAAGCTGCGTCTGGTCGAAGACATGCCCGACGAGCAGAGCATGGGCCTGTACTACCACGAAGAATACGTCGACATGTGCCGCGGTCCGCACGTGCCCAACACCCGCTTTCTCAAGGCCTTCCAGCTGACCCGCATCTCCGGCGCCTACTGGCGTGGCGATGCCAAGAACGAGCAGCTGCAGCGCATCTACGGCACCGCATGGGCCGACAAGAAGCAGTTGGCTGCCTACATCCAGCGTATGGAAGAAGCCGAGAAACGTGATCACCGCAAGATCGGCAAGCGCCTGGGCCTGTTCCATACTCAGGAAGAAGCCCCGGGCATGGTGTTCTGGCATCCGGATGGCTGGACCATCTATCAGGTGCTCGAGCAGTACATGCGCCAGATCCAGCGCGGTGCCAACTACAAAGAGATCAAGACCCCTCAGGTCGTTGATCGGGTGCTCTGGGAGCGCTCAGGCCACTGGGAGCATTATTCCCACGCCATGTTCACCACCGAGTCGGAAAGCCGCGACTACGCCATCAAGCCGATGAACTGTCCGTGCCACGTACAGGTGTTCAATCAGGGCCTGAAGAGCTACCGCGAGCTGCCGCTGCGTCTGGCCGAGTTCGGCTCCTGCCACCGCAACGAGCCCTCCGGCTCCCTGCATGGCCTGATGCGCGTGCGCGGCTTTACCCAGGACGATGCGCACATCTTCTGCACCGATGAGCAGGTCGAGGCCGAAGCGTCCGACTTCATAGCGCTGACCTTGCAGGTCTACAAGGACTTCGGCTTCGACGACGTCGAGCTCAAGCTGTCGACCCGTCCGGAAAGCCGGGTTGGTGACGACGCGCTCTGGGATCAGGCTGAAAAGGGTCTCGAATCTGCCCTGAACAAGGCCGGACTGAAATGGGATCTGCAGCCGGGCGAGGGTGCGTTCTACGGTCCGAAGATCGAATTTTCTTTAAAGGACTGCATTGGCCGCGTTTGGCAGTGCGGAACTCTGCAGCTGGACTTCATGCTGCCAGGTCGCCTCGGCGCCCAGTATGTAGCCGAAGACGGCGCACGCAAGACTCCGGTCATGTTGCACCGCGCGATCCTGGGTTCCTTTGAACGATTCATCGGTATTCTGATCGAACATTACGCTGGCGATTTTCCTGCCTGGCTTGCTCCAACGCAGGCCGCCATTCTCAATATCACCGACAATCAGGCCGATTTTTGCTCCGAAGTGGAGAAAAGTCTCAATGAAATGGGCTATCGGGCCACTGCGGACTTGAGAAACGAGAAAATTGGCTTTAAGATTCGCGAGCATACTTTGCACAAGACACCTTACCTCCTGGTAATTGGAGATAGGGAAGTCGAATCGCACACTGTGGCCGTGCGCACACGGGAGGGTAAAGATCTGGGTTCCATGACTGTTACCGAGTTCTCCGAATACCTCGCCCGTGACGTTGCACAACGAGGCCGCCAGAATTCGGAGCTATAAAGATTAAACGCGAGATGAGACAAGACAAAAGAGCCGCACAACGCCCGCCGATCAACGAGAACATCACGGCGCGCGAAGTCCGCCTGATCGGTGCCGAAGGTGAACAAATCGGTATCGTGTCCATTCAGGAAGCCATGGCCGCAGCAGAAGAGGCCAAGATGGACCTGGTTGAGATCTCTCCTGATGCAGAGCCGCCGGTTTGCCGAGTCATGGACTACGGCAAGCACGTCTTCGAAAAGAAGAAACAGCAGGCCGTCGCGCGCAAGAATCAGAAACAGATTCAGATCAAAGAAATAAAGTTTCGACCAGGGACGGAAGACGGGGACTATAAGGTCAAGCTACGTAACCTTATACGCTTCCTGAGTGATGGGGATAAAGCCAAGGTTTCATTGCGATTCCGCGGCCGCGAAATGGCCCACCAGGAGCTGGGGATGGAGTTGTTGAAGCGGGTCGAACAAGACCTGCTGGAATACGGCACCGTCGAACAGCATCCGAAAATGGAAGGTCGTCAGCTGATGATGGTCATCGCACCCAAGAAGAAAAAGTAACCTCCAGGGCATCGCCAGGCCTTGCGGTTATCTATTAACGCTCTATGCGGAGAAATTGAACATGGCTAAAGTAAAGATGAAGACCAAAAGGGGTGCTGCAAAGCGCTTCAAGGCGACCGGCAACGGTCTCAAGCACAAGCATGCTTTCAAGAGCCACATCCTGACCAAGATGAGCACTAAGCGTAAGCGTCAACTTCGGGGTACTTCCGAGTTGCACCCTGCTGATGTGCAAAAAGTCGAGCGCATGTTGCGTCTCCGTTAAGTCAAGGTTGAGGATATAAAGAATGGCTCGTGTTAAGCGTGGTGTAATGGCGCGTAAGCGTCACAAGAAAATTCTGAAACTCGCCAAAGGCTACTACGGTGCACGCTCACGCGTATTCCGTGTTGCCAAGCAGGCGGTCATCAAGGCAGGTCAGTATGCTTACCGTGACCGCAAGCAGCGCAAGCGTCAGTTCCGTGCTCTGTGGATTGCCCGTATCAATGCTGGTGCGCGTATGAACGGTATGTCGTACAGCCGTTTGATCGCTGGCTTGAAGAAAGCGTCCATCGAAATCGACCGCAAGGTTCTGGCCGATCTGGCTGTGAACGAAAAAGCGGCGTTTACCGCGATTGTCGAAAAAGCAAAGGCTAGCTTGGCTTAAGCCCTCGTTACGACAATCACCGGAGCCTGGCTCCGGTTGGCAACGTCATTAATAGGGGAAGAGCCTCATCGCTCTTCCCCTATTTTTGTTTCTGGAGTCTGTAAATGGAAAATCTTGACGCCCTGGTCGGCCAAGCCCTGAAGGCAATCGAACAGGCCGATGATGTCAGCACGTTGGAACAGATACGTGTGCAATACCTTGGCAAGAAGGGCGAACTGACCCAGGTAATGAAGACCCTGGGCAATATCCCCAACGAAGAGCGCCCCAAAGTAGGCGCCATGGTCAATGAAGCCAAGGAGAAGGTCTCGAGCGAGCTAAATGCCCGCAAGAGCAGCATGGAAGCAGCAGCCATGGATCAGAAGCTGGCTGCCGAGCGGATTGACGTCACCCTGCCAGGCCGCGGCCAGGTCAGCGGCGGACTGCATCCCGTTACGCGCACCATGGAGCGGATTGAACAGATTTTTGCCCACGTCGGTTATACCGTCGAGGAAGGTCCTGAAGTCGAGGACGATTATCACAACTTCGAAGCACTCAACATTCCCGGCCATCACCCGGCCCGGGCAATGCACGACACCTTCTACTTCAACGCTAACACCCTGCTACGCACCCACACCTCACCGGTTCAGGTACGTACCATGGAAAGCACGCAGCCGCCGATCCGGATCATCTGTCCGGGCCGTGTCTACCGCTGCGACTCGGATCAGACCCACTCACCCATGTTTCACCAGGTCGAAGGCCTGCTGATCGACGAGGGCGTGAGTTTTGCTGATCTGAAAGGCACCATCGAGCAGTTCCTGCGCGAGTTCTTCGAAGCTGACCTGGAAGTGCGTTTCCGTCCCTCGTTCTTCCCGTTCACCGAACCTTCCGCCGAGGTGGATATCCGCCGCACCGTGGTCAAGAACGGTGAAGAAAAGGCCGACTGGCTGGAAGTGCTGGGCTGCGGCATGGTGCACCCGGATGTGCTGCGCATGTCCGGTATCGATCCGGAAAAATATCAGGGGTTTGCCTTCGGCATGGGCGTCGAGCGCCTGACGATGCTGCGTTACGGAGTGGGCGATTTGCGCATCTTCTTCGATAACGATCTGCGTTTTCTCGAGCAGTTTCGCTAAGCGACGCACCCGCCAATCCCTTTGAAAGCAGGAACCAACAATGAAATTCAGTGAACAGTGGTTGCGCACCTGGGTGAATCCGCCGGTCTCCAGCGATGAGCTGGTAGCGCGCCTGTCCATGACCGGTCTGGAAGTCGATAGCGTCACGCCCGCCGCCGGGGCCTTCAGTGGCGTGGTAGTCGGCGAGATCATCAGCGCCGAACAACACCCCGATGCCGACAAGCTGCGTGTCTGCCAGGTCAGCGCCGGCGGTGAGCAGCACCAGGTTGTTTGCGGCGCGCCTAATGCGCGTGCCGGCATCAAGGTACCTTTCGCCACTGTTGGCGCGGTACTGGGTGAAGACTTCAAGATCAAGAAAGCCAAGCTGCGCGGCGTCGAGTCCCAGGGCATGCTGTGCTCCGCTGCCGAGCTCCAGTTGTCCGACGATCACGACGGCCTGTACGAACTCCCCGCGGATGCACCCGCAGGCCAGGATCTGCGCGAATACCTGGGTCTGAACGACGCTATTATCGAAGTCGACCTGACTCCCAACCGCGGTGACTGCCTGTCGATCGCCGGCCTGGCCCGTGAAGTCGCAGCCAACTACGGCGAGCAGGTCTGCCGTCCGACCGTTCCAGCCGTGCCCGCAATCAATGACGAACAGCGCGCGGTCGAGCTGCTCGCGCCCCAGGCGTGTCCGCGCTATATCGGCCGCGTGATTCGCAATGTCGACCTGTCCCGCCCGACGCCCCTGTGGATGGTCGAGCGCCTGCGTCGCAGCGATATCCGCAGCATTGATGCAGTGGTCGATATCACTAACTACGTCATGCTCGAACTGGGTCAGCCGCTACACGCATTCGATCTGGCCGAGATCCGCGGCGGTATTCGTGTGCGCATGGCCGAGGAGGGCGAGAAACTGGTACTGCTTGATGGCCAGGAAATAACCCTGCGTGCCGACACCCTGGTGATTGCCGACCACGAACGGCCGCTGGCCATGGCCGGCATCATGGGCGGCGAGCATAGCGGCGTCAGCGAGAAGACTACCGATCTGTTCCTGGAAAGCGCGTTCTTCGACACCATCGCGATCGCCGGCAAAGCCCGCGGTTACAGCTTGCACACCGACTCTTCACACCGTTTCGAGCGTGGCGTCGACTGGCAGCTGCAGCGCGAAGCAGCCGAGCGCGCCACCGCACTGATTTTGGAAATCGTTGGTGGCGAGCCTGGTCCGATCGTTGAAGCGGTTGAGCAGGCGCAGTTGCCTACGCTCAAGCACATCACCCTGCGTAACGAGCGCATCACGCAAATGCTGGGCATGCAGATGAGCGACGCCGATATTACCGGCTACCTCACAGGCCTCGGACTGCAGATCAACGCCGATGGCGCCGAGCAATGGCAGATCAATGTACCCAGCCACCGCTTCGACATCAGCATTGAGGTCGACCTGATCGAAGAGCTGGCCCGCCTGTATGGCTACAACCGTCTACCCGTCAGTGCGCCCACCGCAGCGCTGACCCTGACTGCCAAGCCGGAAACCCGTGGCGAGCTGCCGGTACTGCGTCGCCTGCTGGTTGCTCGCGGTTACCATGAAGCCATTACCTACAGCTTCGTCGAGCCGGGTCTGAACAAACTGTTCGACCCGCAGATCGAGCCCCTGGCCCTGGCTAATCCGATCTCCAGCGACATGGCTGTTATGCGCACGTCCTTGTGGCCAGGTCTGAGCAAGGCCGTGCAGTACAACCAGAACCGTCAGCAGGGCCGCGTCCGCCTGTTCGAAAGCGGTCTGCGCTTCGTGCCCCAGGCCGATGGCCAACTGCTGCAGGAACCGATGCTGTCCGGTATCGCCACGGGCAGCCGTGCACCCGAAGGCTGGGCCAACAGTAGCGACAAGCTCGACTTCCATGATGTGAAGGGCGATGTAGAGGCGTTGCTGGGGCAGGGCGGTGCGGGTGATCAGTACCGCTTCGAGCCCGCAGAGCACCCTGCTTTGCATCCGGGTCAGACCGCGCGTATCACCCGCGACGGACACACAGTTGGCTGGCTGGGTGCGTTGCATCCACAACTGGCCACCGAGCTGGATCTGCAAGGTGCCGTGTTCGTATTCGAACTGGCTCTAGGCAAAATCATCAAGGGGCGCCTGCCGCGTTTCGCTGAGTTGTCCCGTTTCCCTGAAGTTCGTCGGGACATCGCTCTGGTCGTCGACAAGACAATGGTGGCCGCAGATCTGCTTGCCGACATTCAAAGCAATGCGGGCGAAGCATTGAAGAACCTCAGGTTGTTTGACGTCTATGAAGGTAAAGGTATTGATCCGCATAGAAAAAGTCTGGCAATCGGCTTGACGTTACAGCATTCGTCACGCACTCTTACTGATGATGAGGTGAACGCTGTCATGGACAAAGTGCTTACGTCTCTGGAGCAAAGGTTCAATGCCACACTAAGGAAATAGCCTATGGGGGCTCTGACAAAAGCAGAAATGGCGGAACGTCTCTACGAGGAACTTGGCTTCAACAAGCGTGAAGCCAAGGAACTGGTAGAACTGTTTTTCGAAGAGATTCGGAACGCCCTGGAAAGCAACGAGCAGGTCAAACTGTCGGGATTCGGCAATTTTGACCTGCGCGACAAGCGCCAGCGGCCAGGCCGCAACCCCAAGACCGGTGAAGAAATTCCTATTACCGCCCGGCGTGTGGTCACCTTTCGCCCCGGACAGAAACTCAAGGCACGAGTAGAAGCATATGCTGGAACCCAGCCATAACGACGAACTACCAGTCATACCCGGCAAGCGTTACTTCACCATCGGCGAAGTGAGTGAGCTGTGTGCGGTCAAGCCGCACGTATTGCGTTACTGGGAGCAGGAATTCCCACAACTGTCGCCGGTCAAGCGCCGCGGCAACCGTCGCTACTACCAGCGTCAGGACGTGCTTATGATCCGTCAGATCCGTGCACTGCTTTACGATCAGGGCTTCACTATTGGCGGCGCCCGTCAGCGTCTGTCCGGTGATGAAGCAAAGGAAGACGTCACCCATTACAAGCAATTGATCCGCCAGACCATCACCGAACTGGAAGAAGTGCTGCAGGTTCTGCGGACCCATTGATTTACCCGCATAATGAAAAAAAACTTTCTCGTATCAGATAGTTAATGTATTATGCGACCCGCTTCGACAGACAAAGTCGAAGCACAGTCGGGGCGTAGCGCAGCCTGGTAGCGCACTTGCATGGGGTGCAAGGGGTCGAGTGTTCGAATCACTCCGTCCCGACCAATATTCAGTGATTTAGCCCAATGTTGACGCATTGGGCTTTTTCATTTCTGGGAGCTGAAGGGCGACTCCCGGCAAACTGTTTGCCCTGTATCTTGTAATCTGACCGACCTTCAAGCTTGTTATTCTCCCTGCTTAAATCATCCAAAGAGGAATTTTCCATGGCTACCACCCGTTCGCGTCGTTTGCGCAAAAAGCTCTGTGTTGATGAGTTTCAGGAACTGGGATTCGAGCTGAACCTGGATCTGAAGGATGACCTTGGTGTTGAAGAGATCGATAGCTTCCTCGATCAGTTCATTCTGCAGGCTCTGGAAGCCAACGGCCTGAACTATGTTGGCGGTGAAGATTTCGGCCTGGTCTGCCTGGCCGAGCGGGGCTCTGTCAGCGAAGAACAGCGTGCAGCGGTAGAGAGCTGGCTCAAAGGCCGTAGCGAACTGAGCAAAGTGGAAGTCAGTCCGCTGGTGGATGCCTGGTATCCAGACACGGCAATTACTGCTTCGGCCTGAAGTGGTAATCGCTCCATACCTGACGGGGTTCAGAAGTAGAATCAGGCTACCATGGCCAGCTTCTGTCGCTGCGTGGTAACGCTCAGTCGTCGTTGCGACGCCCGTCCCGATGGATATTGATGAAAAAGCCCAGTCAGAAATGACTGGGCTTTTTTATGCGTATTGTTTTTGGCCCCAGAGTTGGCTGTTGCTGATCCGCTTGAACTCATTTTGGTGCTAGTAGTACTAAATAACGAACCCCACCCTGCCAAGGAGGCATACCCGGGGACCCTCTGCTGTAACTAGTATCGTTTCAAGACTTGGCTCGTGAGGAGCCAGGCAACGTGCAGAGGATAACAATCATGATTTATGCAAATCCCGGAGCTCAGGGCTCTGTCGTTTCTTTCAAAGAGCGTTATGGCAACTTCATCAATGGTGAATTTGTCGCGCCAGTCAAAGGGCAGTACTTCACCAACCTCTCGCCTGTGACGGGTGGCGTTATATGCGAGATTCCCCGTTCCACTGGCGAAGATATCGAAAAGGCTCTGGATGCCGCTCACGCAGCCAAGGTAGCCTGGGGCAAAACCTCGGTGCAGGCTCGTGGCAATATTCTTCTGCAGATAGCTGACCGCATTGAACAGAATCTCGAAAAGCTTGCTGTTACCGAGACCTGGGACAACGGCAAGGCCGTTCGCGAAACATTGAACGCCGACATCCCGCTCGCAGCGGATCATTTCCGCTACTTCGCTGGTTGTATTCGCGCCCAGGAAGGAACGCTGGCGGAGATTGATGAGCACACCACCGCTTATCATTTCCATGAACCGCTTGGCGTCGTGGGTCAAATCATTCCCTGGAACTTCCCACTGCTGATGGCTGCCTGGAAGCTCGCGCCAGCGCTGGCCGCGGGTAATTGCATCGTGCTCAAGCCGGCGGAACAGACGCCGCTGGGTATCCTGGTACTGATGGAGATCATCGGTGACCTGTTGCCGCCGGGCGTTCTTAACGTGGTCAACGGCTACGGACGTGAAGCAGGCGAAGCACTGGCTACGAGCAAGCGCATCGCCAAGATCGCCTTCACTGGCTCCACACCGGTTGGCAGGCACATCATGCACGCTGCTGCGGAAAATATTATTCCTTGCACGGTTGAGCTCGGTGGCAAGTCTCCCAACATCTTCTTTGCCGACATCATGCAGGCGGAAGAGTCATTTATCAGTAAGGCTGTGGAGGGTCTGGTCCTGGCGTTTTTCAACCAGGGCGAAGTCTGCACTTGTCCATCACGGGCGTTGATCCAGGAATCCATGTACGACGAATTCATTGCGCTGGCAATCAAACGCACCCAGAGCATCAAGCGTGGTAATCCACTGGATACGGAAACCATGGTCGGTGCCCAGGCTTCCGAGCAGCAGTTCGACAAGATCCTGTCTTACATGGAGGTTGCTCGTCAGGAGGGCGCCGAGTTCCTGATTGGCGGTAATGCAGAAAAGTTGGAAGACAGCATCAACAACGGATATTACATTCAGCCGACCCTGCTTAAGGGTCACAACAAGATGCGCATATTCCAGGAAGAGATATTTGGTCCGGTCGTCAGCGTCACCACCTTCAAGGACGAAGCCGAAGCACTGGCGATTGCCAATGACAGCGAGTTCGGCCTTGGTGCAGGGCTCTGGACGCGCGACAACAATCGCTCCTATCGCATGGGCCGTGCGATCCAGGCTGGTCGAGTATGGACTAACTGCTATCACCTGTACCCGGCCCATGCGGCTTTTGGCGGCTACAAGCAGTCAGGTGTCGGACGGGAAACGCACAAGATGATTCTCGACAGTTATCAGCAGACCAAGAACCTGCTGGTCAGCTACGACACCAATCCACTGGGCTTCTTCTAGGTCCCTGTTGCGTTCGCCCGGGATTGCTCCCCCCGGGCGGGCGTATTCTGTGGGTGGTCTCCATTATTGCGCAGCTTCGGCTGCGTTTTTTTATGCCCGGCGGATAACTGTAACCAGATCAGGCACTTTCAGGCCCTACCAAATCGGGCCGAATCTAGTTCCAAAGTACCATTCTTGGAGTTCAATGCGGGTGTTTAACTGAATCTGTCGGCATTGACCGACATGACTCACTCGTAAAACAAGAGGATCGACCTATGTGGACTAAACCGAGCTTTACCGATCTGCGTATCGGCTTTGAAGTCACCATGTACTTTGCTAATCGTTGAGCAGTCGGCACCCCGGCTTGCCGGGGTGTTTCTCAGATCAAACCGATTCGGTGAGCCTCAGGAAAACCCATGCATATTCAGATACTAGGTTCAGCAGCGGGGGGCGGTTTTCCGCAGTGGAACTGCAATTGCCATAACTGTGACGGAGTACGCAAGGGCACCCTGAACGCCAAGCCGCGCACCCAATCTTCTATCGCCTTGTCGGACGACGGTATCAACTGGATTCTTTGCAACGCGTCGCCGGATATTCGTGCTCAGCTGGAAAGCACTCCGGTGCTGCAGCCCGCGCGCGCTGTGCGCGATACCGCAATCGGTGCAATTGTGTTGATGGATAGCCAGATCGATCATGTAACAGGCCTCTTGACCTTGCGCGAGGGCTGCCCACACCAGGTGTGGTGTACCGACATGGTACATGAGGATCTCAGCACCGGTTTTCCCCTGTTCAAGATGTTGGCGCACTGGAATGGGGGCTTGCAATGGAATCCGATCCCTTTGGCTGGAGAGTTCAGCATTCCCGTTTGTCCTGCTTTGCGTTTTACCGCCATTGCGTTACGCAGCGCAGCGCCTCCCTATTCGCCGCATCGTAACAATCCCCATCCTGGTGACAACATCGGATTACTGGTGCGCGATCTGAATACCGGTGGCGTCCTTTTCTACGCACCAGGTCTGGGTCGTCCAGATGATCGAGTCAGGGCAGTGATGGCTGACGCCCACTGTCTGCTGGTGGACGGCACCTTGTGGCGTGATGACGAAATGGCATTCGCTGGCGTGGGCGACAAGCTGGGTAGCGAAATGGGGCATCTACAGCAGAGCGGCGTTGACGGGATGATTGCCTTGCTCGATGAGCAGCGGGCCTCTCGCAAGGTACTCATCCACATAAATAATACCAATCCTATCCTGGATGAGGATTCGCCTGAGCGGGCCGAACTGACCCAGCACGGAATTGAAGTCGCTTTTGACGGCATGCACATCACGCTTTAAGGAGTCCATCTTGCAGCCCCAACCAATGAACGCCGATGCTTTCGAGCAGGCCCTGCGGGCCAAGGGAGCCTATTACCATATTCATCATCCCTACCATGTAGCCATGTATAACGGCACCGCCAGCCGCGAGCAGATTCAGGGCTGGGTTGCCAATCGCTTCTACTACCAGATCAAGATTCCGCTCAAGGATGCGGCGATTCTGGCTAACTGCAATGACTCGGCTACCCGTCGCGAATGGATACAGCGGATTGTAGATCATGATGGCGAGGCGGACGGGCAGGGTGGTATTGAAGCCTGGTTACGACTGGGCGAGGCTGTAGGCCTGGATCGGGACATTCTGTTGTCGCAGGAACGGGTATTGCCGGGCGTGCGCTTTGCAGTAGATGCCTATGTCAATTTTGCCCGTAGGGCGAGCTGGCAGGAAGCGGCCAGTTCTTCGTTGACCGAGCTGTTTGCGCCGCAGATTCACCAGTCACGTCTTGATAGCTGGCCGGCGCATTATCCGTGGATAGACAGTCGCGGATATGAGTATTTCCGTAAACGCATGAGTGAGGCGCGGCGCGACGTCGAGCATGGCTTGCGCATCACGCTCAGCCATTATCAAACCCACACCGCTCAGCAGCGCATGCTCGATATCCTGCAGTTCAAGCTGGACATCCTCTGGAGCATGCTTGATGCCATGACCATGGCCTACGAACTGGGCCGCGCGCCCTATCACACGGTTACAACACAAGCTGTCTGGCATAGGGGAATAGAACTGTGATCGACTTTCAGAAAAGCCAGGTGCCAGTACTGCGTCCCGGATTTCGTCTGCAGTGGGAGCCAATCCAGAACAGCCACGTTCTGTTGTACCCGGAAGGGATGGTCAAATTGAACGAGAGTGCTGCCCAGGTGCTGTTGCTGATCGACGGCGAGCGGCAAATCAAAGGCATCATAGACAGCCTATCCGATCGTTTTCCGAATGTTCCAGGCCTGGATGAAGACATCCTCGCCTTTATCGAGGTGGCCAATGCACAACACTGGATCCAGGTCCGCTGACAGCCCGCTGGTTGCAGAGCAGGGGCCACCGTTGTGGCTGCTGGCCGAGCTGACTTATCGCTGTCCGCTGCAATGTCCCTATTGTTCAAACCCGCTGGAGTTCGCCAATCACAAGGATGAACTGACTACAGCACAATGGGTAGACGTATTCACTCAGGCCAGGGCGCTGGGTGCAGCGCAACTCGGGTTCTCCGGTGGCGAGCCACTGGTGCGTGACGACCTGGTCGAGTTGATCGGCGCGGCGCGTGAGCTCGGGTTCTATACCAATCTGATAACCTCGGGTATGGGCCTGACCGAGCAAAAGATAAACGCGTTCAAGCAGGCGGGGCTCGATCACATCCAGATCAGTTTTCAGGCGTCCGATGCCGAGATCAACAACTTGCTTGCTGGCTCGCGCAAGGCTTTTGAGCAAAAGCTGGCGATGGCGCGCGCCGTGAAGGCGGCCGGGTACCCTATGGTGCTCAACTTCGTGACGCATCGGCACAACATCGACGAGATAGAGAAAATTATCGAGCTCTGTCTGGCACTGGAGGCGGATTTCGTTGAATTGGCTACCTGCCAATATTACGGCTGGGCGCACCTGAACCGGGCTGGCCTGTTGCCCACCAAGGCCCAGCTTGACCATGCTGAAACCGTTACCCAGCGATACCGCCTTAAACTGGCCGCTGAAAATCACCCCTGCAAACTGATTCTGGTGACCCCCGACTATTATGAAGAGCGGCCCAAGGGCTGCATGAATGGGTGGGGCAATATCTTTCTGAGCATTACGCCTGATGGCACGGCATTACCCTGTCATAGTGCTCGGCAATTGCCGGTGAGTTTTCCCAACGTTACCGCGCACAGCTTGTCGCACATCTGGTACGACTCGTTCGGATTCAATCGTTTCCGTGGGTATGAGTGGATGAGCGAACCCTGCCGCTCCTGTGACGAAAAGGAAAAGGATTTTGGTGGCTGCCGATGTCAGGCGTATATGCTTACAGGAGATGCAACCCAGGCAGACCCGGTCTGCAGTAAATCACCGCATCACGACAAGATACTGGCTGCTCGCTCTGAGGCCGAGTTGCCCCAACCGCCAATAGAGGTGCTGACATTCCGTAATGAGCGAACCTCGCGAATCATCTGCAAAGGCTGAACGTCCCGGGTTCTGGACCAGTTCGTTCACTGCCGCACAAGCGGTCGCAGCGGCAAGTGATTACGCCGATCTGGTCTGTGACGAGGAGCGGCTGCTCTGGATTGAATTCCATCCAGAGGACGGCCGCAATCTGGTCCATGAATGGACCCCGGGTGGGCAGCGTAGCTTGACGCCAAATGGCTTCAGCGCCCGCAGCCGTGTTTATGAATACGGTGGTGGTGCGCTTTGCCTGCATGGAGGCCAGCTGTTTTTTGTCAACGAATACGATCAACAGATCTATGTCCAATCCTTGCTCGATCTGGACTGTCAGGTACTGACAAAGCGTCCCGATTGCCGGTACGGAGCACTTGTCTATGATTCCCAACGCGGTCATCTCATCGCAATCGAAGAGTGTCATAGCGTCGCTGCTGTAGAGCACCGGTTAGTGTCAATCAGCCCCCAGGGCGTGCGCCGCATAGTCGCCGAAGGCGCTGATTTCTATAATAGCCCTTGTATCAGCCCCGATGGCTCCCGCATGGCCTGGGTCGAGTGGGACCGGCCGGACCTGGCCTGGACCCGAACGCGCCTTATGGTCGCCGTACTCGACCAACAGGGGGGCATCCAGGAACGCACTGTATGCTCCTGCGGTCAGGCTGAAGCAGGTCACCCCGAAGCATTTCAGCAACCACAGTTCGATGCACTTGGAACACTGGTGTGCCTGACCGACAGGAATGGCTTCTGGCGGCCCTGGCGCGTACTCGACAACAACACCCTGCAGCCTCTGCCTGCCCGGAATGCCGATCATGCTCCAGCGCCCTGGCAGCTTAATCCGCGGCATGTGCTGGGCTTGCCGGGGGGCTTGTGGGCGCTCAGCTGGCTGGAACAGGGTCTCGGACACCTGGCGCTGCGCCACGCTGAATCTGCCGAGGAAAGCCGGTTGGCGCACGGGTACCAGCGCTTCCGCGCGCTGGTGGCGAACAGTCGATGGTTATTCTGTGTGGCAGGCTCTGTGCACTGCAGCGCTGCCATACTGCGAATAGACCTGTTGACACATGAGCATCAGGTCATACGACAGATCATGCCCGCCTTGGCAGAAGATGAGATATCGCAGCCGCAATCAGTGTCCTACCCCAGCGCAGATGGTGAGGTCGCTCACGGTTTTTTCTATTCGCCGCACAATAGTCGTCATTCCTCCCCCTCAGAATTACCGCCATTGGTTATTTTTACCCATGGTGGTCCAACGTCAGCGACCTATGCGGTATTTGATAATCGCATCCAGTACTGGACGCAGCGTGGCTTCGCCGTTGTCGATCTGAACTACCGGGGAAGCGTGGGATTTGGTCGAGCCTACCGACAACGCCTGCGCGGTGAGTGGGGTGTGGTCGATGTGGAAGACGTGTTCGGAGCGATCGAATATCTTGTACAGCAGGGCTATATAGCTCCCGACAAGGTGTTTATTCGGGGTTCCAGTGCCGGGGGCTACACCACTCTGTGCAGCCTGCTAGCTGCCGAGGGGCGTTTTCGTGCAGCGGCCAGTTTATACGGGGTCAGCGATCCGTTAAGGCTCAGGGCAAATACTCACAAGTTCGAAGCTGACTATATCGACTGGCTGATCGGCGATCCTGAGAGTCAGCCCGAACGTTACTTAGCCCGCTCGCCACTGGAACGCGCAGTTGAAATCAGCACACCCGTTATCTTTTTCCAGGGGCTCAAGGATGGTGTGGTTCTACCGGAGCAAACCGAGCGCATGGTGGCTGCACTGCGAGCGCATGGCGTCCCTGTTGAGTGCTTTACCTTTGCAGAGGAACGTCATGGGTTTCGCGAGGCAAAAACACTGTGCAGCGTGCTGGAGCAAGAGTTGGCATTTTATCAGCGCTGGCTGCCAGGTTGAGCGTGCAGATGCGCTCTGTCTGACTTTTTGCCTGCGCAACAGTTGGATGCCCCTCGGCATGCACCTGGTCTTGCGGAAGTAACGGCAGTAACGGTATCACCGCTGCGGCGTTCATTATCACCAGAAGACGCAGGCGCCAGACAAGTAGCCCGATGCCTGTTCTTTCCTCAGTCTGTTGCTTTCCGGTTGTTTGAGTAAGGCTGTGACGCATGGGCAAGCCCTCGAGGGTAGACGGGCGGATTCAGCCCTGGGTCGGCGTAGCCGCATCTCGCCAGGGCGTATCGGTCGCAATAATGTCCCGTTGCTCAAGGCGTTTGCGCGCTTTGCGAGCTTGCTTTTCGGCACTGATGGTGGCCACGCACTGGTTGTCATTATTGAGAATGACAATGCATTCCAGACACTGAATGCACTCGCCGTAGTCGATGCTGCCATCACGTTTGATTGCGCCGATCTCGCAGCTGTTCTTGCAGTGCTGGCAAGGCTTGCCGCAGGCGTCGATCCGTTTGAGCCATGAGAAAAGATGAAACTTGCCCAGCATTGCCAGGCCTGCGCCGAGGGGGCAGACGTAGCGGCAATAGAACTTGTGCACAAACAATCCCATGCCCAGCAATATCAGCGCATACAGCACGAACGGCCAACTGCGCATGAAGAACAGGGTGATGCTGGTTTTGAAGGGCTCAACCTCGGCAAGGCGTTCAGCCAGCGTCAATGATAAAAATGCCGTTAGCACCAAACCGACAAGAATCACATATTTGATCCATTGCAGTTTCTGATGCAACGGATCAGCTATTTTCAATTGCTTGATGTTTAGCTTTTTGGCGATCCAGCCGAGCATTTCCTGCAGCGCGCCGAATGGGCATAACCAGCCGCAGAACAGCCCCCGTCCCCAGATGAAGAGGCTGACGAAGGTAAAACTCCAAAGAATGAAAATCACCGGATCCATCAGGAATACGGTCAAGTCGAAGTCAGGTCCGAGGGCGAGCAGCAGAGTGAAAATATTTACTACCGAGAGCTGACCCTGGGCATACAAACCCAGAAATAACAGGGTAAAGAGCAAGAAACCTGCGCGGAATACATGAAAGGCCTGGCCGTGGCGGCTGATACGATGCTGGAACATGAAGACCATACTCAACAGGACCAAAGCCAGCAGCGTTAACCCGACCTGCCAGCCGCGTTCCTGCCACATGCGCAACCAGACAGGCACTGGTTTGTGTACGGCAGGCGCAGCCTGGATATCGAATAGCGTGGAATCCAGCGTTAGGGGATGGGTGAAGGGTGCGCTGCTCTCAACCAGCGGATTGCGCCTTAGACTGACATTCAACTGCAGGCTGGCCGGTTCTGCCGGGTTGAAACCGGCATGGGGTTTGATCCGGAAAATATGGGCTACACCTTCGCTGATGGGCGTATTCAGCGATCCCAGGATGTCGCCGTTGTTGTAGTTCATATCGTGCAGTTCGATCGCCTTGTCATTTTGCGTCAGCACCAGGCGGCTCGGCGCGCTGGCGGGAATGAAGTCGTCGGGGACATGGGGGTATAGCCCACTGGAAATCACCAGCAATGCCTGTTCGTTTGCTTTCAGTTCGCTGGTAAGGCGTGCGAAACCAGCTTCACCAAGCAGGTTGCGGCCGGTGTTGGGGGTGTTCAGGTAGGCGAAGTACAACTCGCTGAAAGGTTGCTCGGGGCTTTCAATATCCAGGTCGGGAAAATAGGCGATGTGCTGATTGAGGGACTGTTCCACCTCAGCCTGTGAAATTTCCCAGTGCTGCAGGTAACTCCGATCCAGTAGCTGTTGCCAATCCAGGGGTTCGAAAAGATCAGATCGTGGGGTGGCCAGCGGGCTGCCGGCAAAGTCGTCGAGCAATTGGCGAGCGACGCTTAACGCTGAGACCAGTACTGTCTCGTTCAGAATCACCACCGATACAGTGGCCTTGCTTACTCCGTCGAATTGAGTGATGGAGGTACCATCCACTGTTGTGGCCTGGCGGCCGCCAACCACGATCGGCGTACGGATGTCCTGCTGGCGGTATTGCTCGACGAAGTCAAAGAGTGCCTGCTCCCCGAGGCCATGCAGAAATACCGGCTCATGATGCTCGAGCACTTTTACGCCAACCAGAATGCCCTGTGGCTCCAGCCCGATAAGCAGACGAATCGGCTTGCCTGAAAAGCCCTGGAGACTTGAATAGTCCTGGGACTCGAAAGCGTAGCCAAGCAAGTCATCCAGTTGATAGACACTGTAGACAGGAGGGTTGTCCTGTTTTGGTTCGATACGCGTGGCTTTGGGAAACAGTGCCTGAATCTCGCTGTTATCAACTGATGCGTAGAGTGTCTGGCTGAAAAAGAGCCAAAGCAGACACGCTGCCCGCAGAGCAACTGACAGAACTGAATGCGCTTGCATGGCTGATCCCGGATTTATGGTTTTTTTCAATGTTGCGGGGCAGGGCGTTTGACGACCATGCGACTTGCAGGTAACCCGGCAGATACTTAGGTCTTAGTACGCCTGCCAAGCGGCTTCCAGATGGGTAGGAAGAGGCCGATTCAAGGGCAATATGCTTATGGTGCGGCGGTTAATCAGGTACTCTTGCCCCACAATAACAAGCCAGTCGAATCGCCATGTCCTACGATATAAGTCAGTTACGCAAGTTCGTTACGCCGGAGATTATCTTTGGTGCCGGCGCGCGCAAGACCGTCGCCAACTACGCCTCCACCTTTGGCGCTAAAAAGGTCTTGCTGGTCTCCGATCCTGGCGTACAGGCTGCCGGGTGGCTCGCGGATGTCGAGCAGAGCCTGCAGGAGCAGAGTATTGATTACGTGCTCTTCACCCAGGTATCCGCCAATCCACGTGTCGAAGAGATCATGCTCGGCGCCGAGGTGTATCGAGCCGCCGGTTGCAACGTGATTGTTGCCGTAGGCGGCGGCAGCCCCATGGATTGTGCCAAGGCAATCGGCATCGTGGTGGCGCATGATCGGCACATTCTCACCTTCGAGGGCGTCGACACCATACGCGCGCCCATCCCGCCGCTGATCATGGTGCCGACCACGGCCGGAACCTCGGCCGACGTGTCGCAGTTCGTGATCATTTCCAACCAGCAGGAGAAGGTAAAGTTTTCCATCATCAGTAAGGCCGTGGTCCCGGATGTGTCGCTGATCGATCCGGAAACCACCTCGACCATGGACCCGTTTCTGTCCGCCTGTACCGGAGTCGATGCACTGGTTCATGCGATTGAGGCATTCGTATCAACCGGCAGTGGTCCGATGACGGACGCCCACGCCCTGGAAGCCATGCGTCTGATCAATGGCAATCTGGTGGCGATGATCCAGAGCCCCCAGGATATTGCCCTGCGCGAAAAGATCATGCTTGGCAGCTTGCAGGCCGGACTGGCATTTTCCAACGCGATCCTTGGCGCAGTGCATGCAATGTCGCACAGTCTCGGGGGGTTTCTCGATTTGCCCCACGGACTGTGTAATGCCATCCTGGTCGAGCACGTGGTCGCATTCAACTATGCCTCGGCACCCGACCGATTCAAGGTCGTGGCTCAAACCCTGGGTATCGATACTCGCGGCCTCACAACGCCACAGATCCGGCAACGGCTGGTACAACACCTGATCGATCTGAAGAAGGCTGTGGGCTTCGAGCAGAGCCTGGCCATGCATGGCGTCAGCATGTCGGATCTTCCCATGTTATCAATGCACGCAATGCATGACCCCTGCATCCTGACCAATCCCCGTGAGTCCAGCCTCAAGGACGTCGAGGTTGTGTATGCAGAAGCCCTCTGACCCACGCCGGGAAGTACTGACGGGGTTGCTGGGGCTGGGCTCCCAGTCGTCGCGCAAGAGTTATTATCCCGAATTGCTGGCGCGACTGGAGGACCTGGAAGCCGAGCGCAATCGCTACAAATGGCTGTTCGAGAATGCGCTTCACGGTATCTTTCAGGCGGGGCTCGACCAGGGATTTCTGTCGGTCAACCGGGCCCTGGCCCGCATGCTCGGCTATCCCGATGCACAAGCCGTGATTGCTGGCCACGACAAGGGTTGGGCAGCTGTTTTTGTTGATGGCGACCAGGAGCTCCAGGCCATCACCCGCGCGTTGTTGAGCCAGGGTGAGCTGGCCGGATACGAAACGCGCCTGGTTCGCGCCGATGGACGGCACCTGGATGTACGCATCAATATGCTGCTTCGCCCCGATGCGCAGGGGCCTGTGGTCGAGGGGTTTGTCGCCGACATCACCGAGCGCAAGAACGCCCAGGCAAGCATGCAGCGGCTGAACGAGGATCTGGAGCGGCGAGTGCAGGCGCGCACTCAGGAACTGGAAGCGTTGAATACGGATTTACGCCACCAGATTATCGAGCGTGAGAGGGTTCAACGGGCGCTGCGCGAAGCCAGGGATGCCGCTGAGCAGGCCAATACGAGCAAGGATCGTTACCTCGCTGCGGCCAGTCACGACCTGCTCCAACCGATGAATGCAGCGCGTTTGTTGATGTCGACCCTGCGTGAGCGGACATTGCCGGCAGACGAGGCGCAACTGGTCGAGCGTTCCCATTGCGCGCTGGAAAGCGCCGAGGACATGCTCACCGACCTGCTCGATATCGCCCGTCTGGATCAGAGCAACGTCAAGCCGGAGCTCGGCAACTATAGTCTTGCGGAGTTGATCGAGCCGCTGGTTGCCGAGTTTCAGGGGTTGGCCGACCTCAATGGCATCCGCTTGCGCATGCATCCCTCGGACTGCGCGGTGCATACCGATTACCGGCTGTTCAGCCGGATTTTGCGTAACCTCCTGAGTAATGCCATCCGTTATACGGATCGGGGAGGGGTGCTGATCGGGGCTCGCAGGCAGGGCGGTCGGTTGGAAATACAGGTCTGGGATACCGGGCGCGGCATACCTGTCGAGCAGTTTCGCGCGATTTTCAAGGAGTTCAATCAGCTCTCCCAGTCGGCAAATCTTCCGCAGTCAGACCTGCAGGGAAAGCGCAAAGGCGTGGGGTTGGGGCTAGCGATTGTCGAACGTATCGCCACGCTTCTGGAGGCCGGCGTGACGGTGCGCTCCAGAGTTGGCCGGGGTTCGGTATTTTCGGTCAGTGTCCCGTTGGCTACCATGGCGCCAGCCGCGCCGCTGCCCTCCGCCAGGGTTCTGGAGCAGCTTGTTGCACCGCTGCAGGGACGGCTTTTGCTGGTAATAGATAATGAACAGATCATTCTCGATAGCATGCGCGACCTGCTGGAACAGTGGGGCGCCAATGTGCGGGTGGCGGTTCACCATGAAGCCGCGCTGGAACAACTTGGCGGATCCGTCCCGGATGCGGTTCTGGTCGACTATCACCTGGATGAGGGCCGCAACGGCTGCGACGCGGTAAGTAGCTTGCGCGAGCATTGGCAGCAGGTGGTACCGGCGATCATGATCACAGCCGATCGCAGTGAGCACTGTCAGCAGACCCTCCGTGAGCTGGGTATTCCGGTGCTTGGCAAGCCATTGAAGGCAGCCAAGCTACGCGCGATGCTCGGGCAGATGCTCAAGGAGTAACCGCACCTAGTGCTTTAGTGTCACTCATTACTACTTTGGTGGCATTTGGGAATAAAAGCCCGGCTTGCGGGGTTACTCTGGGCTGCCAAGATCCGCCCAGGAGCGCTCAGTGCATTGTATTCCTCTGGCTGCCACTCCCCGCGATGGTCGTGATTATCGGCTTTATCAGCATGCCAATGGTTTGCGCTGCCTGCTGATCAGCGACCCTGAGGCCAGTCTTGCAACCTGTGTAGCCCAGGTAGACGTGGGCAGTGAAGACGAGCTAGGCGGCCATTCCGGCTTGGCCCATCTGCTGGAACACATGTTGTTCATGGGCTCCGAGGGTTATCCGCATCCCGGCTCTTTCCCCGCACTTGTGAATCGCTATGCGGGCCGTTTCAATGCCAGCACCGCGGCACAAATTACCCGCTTCTTTTTCAGCGTTGGCCCCGATGGGCTATCACCCTGTATTGAGCAGCTGGGCGACATGCTCTGCGCACCGTTGTTTGAACCCTCCCTGGTGGGTACCGAGCGTCAGGTCATAGACGCGGAATTTCATACGCGTTTGGCAGATGATGCCTTGCATCAGCAGGCAGCCATGGCTGCAGCTCTTGATCCGGCACACCCGATGAGCCGTTTCAGCGCCGGAAACGCAGTAAGCCTCACCGGCACTGACGCTGATCTGGTGCAGCACTTGCGGGGCTTTCATCAGCAGTATTATCGCGCGGCAGACATGCTTCTGGTGCTTCATGCCAAGCAAACGCCCGCAGCGTTACTCAGTTTGGCCATTGCATTTGCAGACCGGCAAATACCGGGCGGGCGACCGAAACGTTGTCGACCGCCGTTATTTGACCCCAAAAGATTGCCCTGCCGCCTTCAGCGTGAGACAGCACAGGGGTCGCCCAGATGGCAATTGGTCTATCCGCTGACCGGACTCGACTGGCTGGAGCACGACAGCAGTGGCGCGTGGTTGTGTGAGTGGATCGCCAGTCCTGGTCCCGCGGGTGCCCTGGGTTGGCTGCGTGAGTGTGGCCTGATTGCCGAACTGCATGTCCGGATTGAGGTGATGGCGGACAACCAGGCGTTGCTCTACGTCGAACTTGAACCACTACTCAAGCTGGAGAATTACCAGCAATTGCTGGATGCATGGCAGAGCTGGCTGAACTGGCTGCTGGAGGTGGACCCGCAATGCTGGCCGTTTGCAGCCAGAACCTGCCTGCTGGATCAGGCCTTTGCCCGGGGGCGCCAGGGTGACCCGGTCGAGTGGCTCAAGGATCTTGCACACCGGTTGATGCGCTTACCGGTTGACCATCTGCTTGAACCAACGGCAAACCGGCAACCCGTCAATGCCCAGCGTTGGCGGCGCCTGCTGGACCAGCTGCAGCCGACCAGACTGCTGCTTGTACAGCCGCGCCGCAATGCCACATGGACTGAGAGAACACCATGGACCGGCACCGGTTATACGCTTAGTGAACTGACATGGCGTGCGCCGGTTCTGAAAGCGCCATTACAATCTGACCAGGGGCCCGATTTCGACTGTGCGATGGGCAGCAACAACCCGATAGTCTGTATTACGCAATTGCCGGGGTTTCGGCAGCACGACTTGCCTGCTCGAGACGGCCACACCGAACACTCAGGGCAGCAGGTACAAACACGTCTGGCCTGGTGTTGGCCTATGGGGCAGAGCACCCGGGCGCAGCGGTATTTGCTGCAATCGTGCTGGGCTTTGCAGATCGAGCCCATTGCGCGCCGCGCAGAACTGTCAGGCGTCAGGATCGCCTGGCAGCAGGACGCTGGCGTGCTCAGCCTGACGCTATCAGGCCTGGCAGATGGGACGGATAGCTCTGTGCCAGGCATTCTGCGTAGCGTAATCGGTGCTATCACACAGCCCCCTGCGCCCGGCTTGCTGGACCTTGCCTGTCATCGACTTTACTGCTGGCAGGCGGAGCAGGCTGCGCAACTGCCGGCCTATCGCTGCCTGTCGGAGCTGGATGCATGGCTGCTTGCCGACGCTGCAGAGTGTGGCTTCAGTCTGGATGATCAGATGACTGCGACAACGGCATTGAATGTGTGGCGCCATCTAAGCGAGCAGGCACAACTGCTCTGGCTGAAACCCTCTGGCCTGCATGCGAGCACGCTCGACGGCTACCTCATGGCATCAGGGTTTCCGGGCCTGAAGCGGAGCTTTGGCTGGGCTGAACCTCGTCCCAGAGTATTGCAAGCAGGTATCGAGTCACTCTCTATTCCCGTGCTGGCCCCGGATAGATGCCAGTTGCTGTACTGTCAGGCGCCCAGTGGTGGTGTGCTTGAGCGCGCTGGCTGGCGGCTTCTGCAGCAACTGCTGGCCAGCCCCTTCTTTGACGATCTGCGAACCAGACAGCAACTGGGTTACTGGGTTGTAGCTCGCTATCATCCGATTTCGGGAGTACCTGGGTTATTGTTTCTGGTCCAATCTCCCAGTCATGACCACAAGCAGATAACCCGCGCAGTGGACGAGTTTCTCCTCGAGCAGCAAGAGCTGGTAGCGGCTATGCCTTTTGCCCTCATAAAGGCCCAGGCTGAGCGCCTGGCACAGGCCCTCCAGGCTCAGCAAAGCGCCGCTGACCGCATGTTTGAAGAGTGCTGGAGCACACTGCTCGGGCGTGAAGGCCAGAGTCTTGAGGCGGAGTGTGAAGTATTGCGAGGTATGCGAGCGGAGCAATGGCAGGTCGTTCAGTCGCAACTCTGGGAGAGAGCGTTGCGCCTGCGTCTGGCCAGCGAAACCAATACCAAGGTAGCGCACCAGGTACACCTGCAAAAGCACAGTAGTACCGGCGCTTTATAGGCACAACCAAAGCGCACCGGTTTTGCTCCCCAGGCACAATAGGGCCTGGCCCGCAGCTTTCCGATAATCGGCTGGACGTTCTAATCCGTCAGCCATGGATCACATCGGAGAGTAAAAATGAAAAACAAAAAATCGGTCTACCCAGTACTGACTGCCCTCGCAGCAACCATCCTGAGCGCCCCGGCCAGTGCAGCAATCACTCTGTATGACGAAGACGGCACCACCTTTTCCGCAGACGGCTACGTCAACGCCTTCTACGTTCAGACCGACACAGACAATATCAATGACACCCTGGACCGGGACCAATCCCGGGTGAAGATGGGTTTCCTGCCCAACTATATCGGTTTCAACATGGGCAAGAAGATGGACAACCTGACGATGGGTGCACGTTCGTCGTTCTGGGTCACCATCAATGATGGCGAAACCAATGGCACCAGCACCGCAATCGACGTACGGCAATTCTACGGCACCGTCGCGGGTGAATGGGGCGAGGTGTTGGTCGGCAAGGATTTCGGCTTGTTTTCCCGCTCGAACATTTTTGTTGATGAATTTCTTTCCGGTTACGGTCAGGTGAGCGACACCCTGGGCCTGGTCGATGGCGGCGGTGTGTCCTTCGGTAATATCGGTACCGGCTACCCCTATCCGTTTCCCACGGCACAGATCACTTACCGCTCTCCGATCATGAGTGGTTTCCGGGTTGCGGTCGGCATCATGGATCCTGTGGACACAACCGATGATTCCGTTGTGGGCAAGAACTACCAGGACACGCCGCGCTTTGAATCAGAGATTACCTACCAGACGCAACTGGGTGGCGTTGATTTGTTCAGCTGGGTAAACGGTATGCATCAGAAATCCGAAAATACCGACTCCACCGTTGATTCAGTCACTTCCCAGGGTCTGGGTTACGGTCTGCAGGCGAAGATGGGGAACATGTCATTGACAGCTTCGGGTTTTGACGCCGAAGGGGTCAACCCGTTTTTCACCAACAACGCTGGGGAGCCGGTTCTGCGTGAGATCGACAGCACCGGATACCTGCTGCAGGGATCCTACAAATTTGCGGACAAGACACGCGTGGCCCTGTCGTTTGGCAAGACCGAGGATGATGGCAACGGACTGGGTTTCAAGGCGGATTATGAGACTCGTGGTCTGGGTGTATTCCACAGCATCAATGACAACCTGACACTGGTTGCCGAATACAATCAGTTCGAGATAGAAAACACCACCACCAAGCAAACCATTGAGGAGACAGACACCATTGCCCTGGGTGTTGTGCTCAGCTGGTAGGTAATTTGGCAGTTCCATACACAACCGAAGCCTGGCTTCGGTTGTTTTGTTTGCGTCTTAAGGCGTGCTGAGACAGTACTCAAGTAGCATGTTGATCGACTTTACGCCTGACTAGAATCGATGTTATGGCGGATGAACCAGCCACGGAGCCTTTCATGCATCGCACAGTGACGCAGTGTTTTCTCACAGCCAGGACCTGCGTACAGGATCCTGAGCTGGCCGCTGCCGAATTGGCGGATCAGTTACGGCATCCGGGGCTTGGTTGCGTCCTGTTTTTCTGTTCTGCGGAATACTCGCTGGCGCCACTGGCCGAGGCGCTGGAGCGTGTTTTTTCCGGGGTGATGGTCATCGGCTGCACCAGCGCTGGTGAGATAACGTCCGATGGGTATGGGCGAGGTTGTATCAGTGCTGTTGGCTTTGACTCGTCCGCCTTTGCTGTGGATTGCACCCTGATTCAGGCATTGGACAATTTTACGCTGGTCGACGCGCAGTCAGCTGTTGACCAGATGCTCAGCCATTGCCGGGGTATCGGCCTTGCGCCCATCAAGGACCAGACATTTGCCCTGACCTTGCTCGACGGGCTTTCAAGCCGGGAGGAGGTGGTGCTGTCGACCCTGAGTACTGCCCTGGGCAGCATTCCCAATTTTGGTGGCTCTGCGGGTGATGATAATCACCTGAGTCATACCCATGTGTATTACCAGGGCGTCTTCCATACCGGGGCTGCAGTGGTAATCATGTTCAATACCTGGCTGGATTTCGAGGTATTCACCACGCACCACATGCAGCCGATGGAAAACAAGCTGGTTGTTACCGCGGCAGACAGCGATACGCGCACTGTTCTGGAGCTCAATGCAGAGCCTGCGGCCGAGGAATACGCACGTCTGGTCGGGGTGGCAGTAGAGGATCTGAACCTTTCCACCTTTGCTCTCAACGCTCTGGCTGTACGTATTCGTGACCAGTTCTATGTGCGCTCGATTCAAAGGGTCAATGCCGACCTGAGCTTGACCTTTTATTGCGCGGTAGACACCGGAATAGTGTTGACCGCGATGCGTCCTGGACCTCTATTGCCGGGTTTACAGGTTCAATTTGAGATATTACGTCAGCGCCTGGGCGAGCCGGTGCTGATTCTCGGCTGCGATTGCTTTCTGCGCCGCAAGGAAGCCGAGTTGCGCGGCGAAGACCAGGCGCTTTCTGCCTTTCTGGCAAGCAGCAAGGTAGTGGGATTCAATACCTACGGCGAACAATACAACGGTATGCACATCAACCAGACGTTTACCGGGGTGGCCTTTGCCCTACCTGACTGAACCGCTTGCATCCTCTCAGGAGTCTTCTGATAACGCGGAAGTGCGCAGACTGCGGGCCGAGAACAATAAGCTGCGGCGCATCAATGCGGCACTGATCGAGCGCGTGGAATCCAGTTCCAGTCAACGTACCGAAAGCTATGCGGCGTTCCAGCACTCGGTCGAACTGGCCGAGCAGGTACGGGAGCGAACCCATGCCTTGAACGAAACCATGGCTGAACTCCAGGCCAGCAATCGACTGCTGATCGATGCTCGGGCGCACGCTGAGCGCGCACACCATCACCTTTCAGATGCCATAGAAAGCGTTTCTGATGCATTAGTGTTGTTTGACAGGTACGAGCGTATCGTCCTTTTCAACAGCCGTTTTGCCGCGTTCTGGAAAGGCACGCGAGCGGAGGTCACGGCTGGAACGTCCTTGTCCGAGATCAAGCGTCTTGCGGTAAGCACTGGACTGGTAACCGAGGTCGACGCGGCAGCTGACGGTCATGTTCTGTATCAGCTGCGCGGCCAACGCTGGGTACAGGTCAGTGAGCGGCTGACCAGTGAAGGCGGCCTGGTAATAATGTACACGGATATCACCGATCTCAAGCAATCAGAAACTGCGCGACGAGAAAAGGCTCTGGCGCAGAAAACCCGGCTGCTCCAGCGCACAGTCGACAGTCTGTCCCAGGGCGTGGCAGTGATCAACGAGCAAGGCGGTATCGAGGTCTGGAATGGGCGTTTCCTTGAATTGGCCGGGCTGGCGCCAATTGAGCCCCACCGGCCTTTTGCCGAGGTGATGGATGAAAGCGAGCTGGAGTTGTTTGTTCCGGGCCGATACGGCATTTCGGGAAGCGAGCAACTGACCTGCGAGCAGCGTCTGGCCAACGGAAAGGTGCTGGAAGTGCGCACTCACCCGATGCCGACGGGCGGTTACGTCAATACCTATACTGACATTACCGAGCGTGATCTTTACGCCAAGGCCTTGCTGGAGAGCGAGCGCTGGGTCCGGCTGATTACTGATCATGTACCCGCACTGATTGCCTATGTGGGCGAGGATCTGACCTATCAGTTCACCAACAAGGTGTATGACGAGTGGTACGGTTGGCGGCGTGGCGAGAGCCAGAACAAGAGCTTGCGTCGGATTCATAGCCAGGAGCAGTTTGCGCGCTTGCAACCTTATATAGAGCGTGCATTTCAGGGCGAGAGCGTCACCTTTGAATTCGACGAATGCAACGCGGAGAATCTTGAGCGGTATCTGTTGCGATCCTATGTGCCCAACCGCGATGCGCAGGGCAAGGTGATCGGTATCTTTGTATTGATCCGCGATATCACTGAACGACGACATACCGCCGTAGCCCTGCGCGAAGCCTATCAGCACCTGGAGCAGCGTGTCCTCGAACGCACGCAGGAACTGACCGAGCTCAATACCCAACTGCGACAGGAAATCAGTGAAAGGGCCCAGGTTGAGTCACGTCTGCGGGAGGCCAAGCGTGAGGCCGAGCAGGCAAATATGTCGAAAACCAAGTTCCTGGCGGCAGTCAGTCACGACTTGCTGCAACCTCTCAATGCAGCACGTCTGTTTACCGGTGCGCTACTTGAGCATGAGGTGCCTGAGGTAAGTGCCCCGCTGATCAGGCAGGTCAGTCACTCCCTGGAGGATGTGGAAAATCTCCTGGAGACACTGGTGGATATTTCCAAGCTGGACGCCGGCGTTATCAAGCCCGATATCGCCCCTTTCAAGCTCTCTGAGCTGCTTGATAATCTGGCCAACGAGTATCGCCAGATAGCAGGCGTGGAGGGCCTTGAATTGCATTTTGTCGGCAGCGATGCGGTCGTGCGTAGTGATGCACAGTTGCTGGCGCGCATTCTCCGAAACTTTCTCACCAATGCGATTCGCTATACTCAATCCGGAAAATTGCTGCTGGGGTGTCGTCGCCAGGCCCACGGTCTGCGCATTGAAGTATGGGACACCGGTATGGGCATCCCAGAAGATAAGTTGCTCGAGATCTTCCAGGAATTCAAACGGGTAAATCCCAGCGCAAACACCCGAGACCGCGGCTTGGGCCTGGGGCTGGCAATTGTGGACAAGATTGCGCGAATGCTGGGTCACCGCATCCGTGTGCGCTCCTGGGAAGGGCGGGGTTCGGTATTTTCGGTCGATCTACCCTACGGTCAGCTGCAGACAAGGCTCGATCAACCTTCCGCAGCGCCGATGATGCAGGGGCAAAGATTGCAGGATGCCCGCGTCTGGGTGCTGGATAATGATGCATCGATCTGTGCAGCAATGCGTACGCTCCTGGAAGGGTGGGGCTGTCATGTAGTAACGGCACTGTCTGAAGAAGACCTCGCCAGCCAGGTTGACAACTTCCATGCCCACGCTGACCTGCTGATAGCCGACTACCATCTGGATAACGAGGTCAATGGAGTGGATGTGGTCGCCACTATCAACGGTAGACGGGGGCATCCACTGCCAGTGCTACTGATAACGGCAAACTACAGTAACGACCTCAAGCTTCAGGTGCGCGAGTTGGGGCATGTGCTGATGCACAAGCCCGTGAAGCCGCTGAAACTGAAGACCGCAATGGGGCACTTGCTGGCCACTCAGGCGGGCCAGCCAAGGGACGTTCAGCGTCTCAGATAGGAGCTGAAATCGACATCGCTCGCGGACAGGATTGCCTGCACGCGATTGTGTACATTGAGCTTGCGCAAGATCGCCGAGACATGAGCCTTGACGGTGGTTTCCGCAATCTCCAGGTGATAGGCAATCTGTTTGTTGGATTCGCCCTTGGCCATGCGTTCCAGAACCAGCAGTTGCTTGCGCGTCAGGGCATACAGCAGCTCAGGGGATACAGGGTGCTCCTCCGGGTGCCGGCGAGTAATCACACGATTGGAGCGGATGATGTCTGAGGGCAGGTATACATTCCCGGCCATTATCTGCTCGATGGCCCTGGTCATTTCCGCCCGTGGTGAGGACTTGGTAATAAAACCCACGGCGCCATAAGTGATCGCCTGCAACACCACCTGCTTGTCTTCCTCGGCAGAGACAATCACCACCGGAATGGAAGGCGACTCGTTACGCAGCGTGATCAAGCCGTTCAGGCCATGCATGCCAGGCATGTTCAGGTCCAACAGGATCAGATCCAGGTCGTCCTGCTCCTGGGCGATGACCAGTGCACTGTCCAGATCGTTGGTTTCAATAAGCTCCGAACCAGCGAATCCCGTCGTGATGACATTGCAGATGGCTTCACGGAATAATGGATGATCGTCGGCTATCAGTATCTTGTACATGGCCAGTTTCAACCTGTTTGTTGTTGTTTTTTTATGTTTTCGGCTCGCAGTAGAAAGCCTTCTAGTGATTTGGCATTGCTACTTGAGCATTACAACCCGTGCCGACTGTATTGCAAATGATACATTGGCACACTAAAGCAGTACTAAAGTAGTAAATTTCGTTGTCATCCTGCGCTAGTCACCCTGAGGTCGACGCCGCACCGCGGCATGTTGCGGGTTGAAAGTCATGATTGCGGCGCTGGTAATCACCATCAGTAGGACCAGACATACGACCAGCGCCTGACCATTGAGCTGCAGGTACAAGGCAAAGCGCACCAGCTCGACCGCGTGAGTGAAGGGGTTGAGGCTGCATAACCAATAGAGCCATTCACTGGACTCGCGCATTTTCCACAGCGGGTAGAGTGCCGATGAGAGAAAAAACATCGGGAAAATGACAAAGTTCATCACGCCAGCAAAGTTCTCCAGCTGACGTATGCCATTGGACAGCAACAAGCCCAGGGCACTTAGCAGCAGCGCCGCTAGCAGGAGTGCCGGGGCAGCCGCCAGCAAACCCCAGAGCGGTGGCTGAATATCAAACATCCAGGCAATCGCAAGAAACGCATAAACCTGAATCAGAGAGATCAATGCACTGGCAGCCAGTTTGCTGATCAGCAGAAAAGGTCTGGGCAGGGGGCTCATCAGGAGCACCCGCATGCTGCCTATCTCACGGTCGTAAACCATTGAGAGCGAGGCCTGCATGCCATTGAACAGAACGATCATGCAACATAGCCCAGGCAGTATGTAGGTTTCGTAAGTGATGTAGGTGGCGTAAGGCGCCATGATCGAGACACCCAGCGCTGCGCGAAAACCGGCGGCAAAGACCAGTAACCAGAGCAGTGGGCGTACCAGGGCGCTGAGAAAACGCGACCGTTGCTGATAGAAGCGCAACCACTCACGCTTGAGTACGCCGTTAAGGCAAGCCAGATAAGCTGCCGGGCTCATGCTGATGCCCCGGCGGTCTGGGTCATGTACCGGAAAGCGTCATTCAGGTTGGTGTGGCCGGTCTTGGCAATAATGCCTTCAGCGCTGCTCGCCGCCAGGACCCGCCCGCCATGCAGGACTACAACAGGGTCATTCAACGCAATTTCGTCCATAAGGTGGGTCGTCCAGACAACGGTAATCCGCTGCTCGGCGCATAGAGTACGAATATGCTGATTCAGTGCCAGACGGCTCGCAGGATCCAGGCCGGCACTGGCCTCATCAAGAAGCAGAATGCTCGGCTGATGCAACAGTGCTCGGGCAATCTCCACTCGCCTGCGGTGCCCCCCATTAAGCTCGCGTACGCGCTGGTGCTGGTGCGCCAACAATGATTGACGCATTAGCTCCTGCTCTATGAGCGGTGCTGCCGCACGGGCACTCAGGCCATGCAGGGCGGCATGGTAAGCGAGGTTCTGATGTACGCTGAGATCCAGATCCAGCGTGCTCTGCTGGAACACCACCCCGAGCTGCCGCAGTGCCTGGCGGGGCTGCCGCCGAAGTGACACCCCGCCAACCCGGATATCGCCCTGTTGCAGCCGGTATAACCGGCTGAACAAGGCTATCAGGGTACTTTTACCTGCGCCGTTGGGGCCCAGCAGGGCATTCAGCCGGCCCGTCTCGATGCCGAAGCTGACCTGGTCCAGTGCGACCTTGTCGCCAAAACTGAAGCTGACCTGATCAACTTGCAAGGCGTTCAAGGAGTGACCACCACGCCCCATGGATAGCGGCCGACCTTGATGGTATTGACTGCCTTCAACGAATCCACATCGATGACCGAGACATCTCCGCTTACACCGTTGGTGGTCAAGAGTTTGCTTTGGTCGGTATTGAACGACATGTGCCAGACGCGGCGGCCTACCAGAATGTACTCAAGCACCTCATAGGTCTTGGCGTCCACTACAGCCACATGATTGGCAGGGCCCAGAGCAACAAAGGCGTATCGGCCATCGTCACTCAGCTTGACCCCGACCGGCTGGACGCGATCCGGATGAATTCCCTTGATCGCGAACTCAATGGTATGGGTGACCTCCTTGCTGGCTACGTCGACTATCTTGACCGTACCGCCGATCTCGGCCGACGCCCAAAGCAAGCTACTGTCCTTGGTAAACTCCACATGTCGAGGGCGCTGATCTACCAGAGTATTGGCTACCAGTGTATTGGTGCTGGTATCGATCCAGTGCAGCATGTTGCTGGTTTCACTGGTATTGACGGCCCACTTGCCATCAGGACTGACGCCCATGCCCTCGGGCTCGACACCTACATCGATCTGTGCAAGCACTTCGCTGGTTTCAACGTCAACTACCGTCACCAGTGCATCATCTTCATTGGAGATATACAGCCAGCGATCGTTATGATGCAGAGCGAATTGTTCGGGGTCAGCGCCTGAAGGCAGTTCCTTGATTATCTTGCGGGTGGCCAGGTCGATGATCTGTACCCGATCCGAATCGCTGGCGCAGATATACAGCAGTTTGTTATCGCTCGAGAGCAAGACCCCGCGCGGACGCAGTCCCACATCGATGGTTTCCACTACCTGCATGCTGTCCAGGTCGATAACAGAAACGGTATTGTCTTTCTCGTTTGTAACGTAAGCCGTCTCGGCCAGGGCAGTCAGACTGAACGTGCTGGTCAACAAAGCGCCTGCAAGCAGTGACAGACTGAACTTCCTGATCGGCAGACTATGCGCGAGTACAGCAGAGGTGTGACGGCTTTTCTTGTACATGGGTACTCCAGGTTCTTGTTTTTGGGATTTTGGGTGACCGGGCCAGATTCACAGCAGCCGGCATTTGCTCTCGGGTTGGTCAAACCCCAGAGTGTCAAGATCGGTCTCGGGATGCAGAAAGCCTTCCTGTGGTGAGTTGCTTACCAGTGCGCGGGGTTGCACCAAGGGGATGGGCTGACGAAGTTGTCCGCTCCAGTCGCGATAACTCAGCTTTCTGCCTTTGAATCCGTCCAGCGGAAGATCGTCGGACAGACTCAGCGCTTTGATCGCCGCTGGATCGGTGCTATTGAGTGTGGTGACAGCTGCACCAAAGGTACGAATACCCAGCCAGGCGGCGAAGTCCAGGCTATTCATCCAGCGGCCAGCCTGGAGTTCAAAACGTTTTTGCAACTGGGCAGCGCCGAAGGTTTCGACCACTTTATGCCAGCCCAGTGGGGTGAGGCCCTGTGTGCCAGCTACTGGTCTTGGATACCAGGTGTTGTAAGGGATGTATTCACCAAAATCACCGCGCTCGTCAGCCACTACCACAACGTCATACTCGGAGGTCTGGGTAAACAGGGGGACCTCCGCCTGTGCGGTGCGGCGCAGATCGGTATCAAAACTCCAGACTTTTTCAGCCACGACTTTATGGCCGAACCGTTTGGCGGAGCGTTTCAAAGCGGCGGCATAGGCCAGGTCGTCATCCGTGGGGCCACTGATCAGCAGCCAGCGCGTGAGTTTGCGTACGGTCAGAAACTGCGCCAGCGCGTCGGTCAGCATGGCGCGGCTGGGGAGTGTATGCAGTACGTTCGGCAGGCACTGCTCAGTGCGCAGCTTGTCATCGTGACTGCCGGCGTTGATCAGCAAGCTATCAGCGGAAAACTCGTTTGCCAGCTCGGACAGCGCCTGGCTGGGCAAATTGATGACGAACAGCCTTACGCCCTGAGCATGCAGCGCTCTTGCGGCATCCAGAGTAGCCTGCAACTCCGCTTCAGCGGCGACCAGCAACTGATAGTCATGTTTCAGAAAGCGCCCAGTACTGTTGTTGTCTGCCAATGCCAACTGCGCACCCTGCAGGCCCGCATCGGGCGGTTCAGGAATGACGTTAGACATGATCGGGCCTGGGTCTGGAGTCCAGCTGACATAAGCCATATTGACCGTCAGCGTCTGGACCTGACTGCTCGTGGCCACTGCACTGGCGCTGATGACTGTCATAAAACAGAACAGGGAATACAAAACCGTTGAGCGCATGTGGACTCCTTTTATCTTGAGTCCAGCATGGAAGCTGGCAGGTGCCTGGTAAATCCGAAGAAAGTACCAATCGGCCAGTACCAAGGTACTATTCCGAGGTTTTGTTCAAACCGTACGATAGGGCGGACTGTATTAGATTCGTCCAGGAATTAGCCAATGCGCTCTATTTCGACTGCAACTCGCCTGACGGCCTGGGTTTGTGTGGCCTTCAGCATAGTGTTATTGGTCACCATGGGTGTGTTGCTCAGGCAGGCTGAAAAGGATGTCGTGCGTGAGCTGCAGAGCGGCCGGGCAATGGCACTGAGCTTGCTCGAAAACATGGCTCAGCGGCGGGTCTCTCCCGCGGTTGAGGTTCTCGATGATCTCCGCCATGTGCGCATCGCGAAGACTGGCAGTGTCGGCCATGATATTGCTCAACAAACTTCTGGTGCAGTGCCAGGGTGGTTGCTGCGCTGGATGCAGCCGGTGATAGATAAGTCATTTGCACCTGTATCTCTGGACTTTGCCGATGGCCAGCGATGGCTGGTCAGTCCTGATCCAGTCGACGAGCTTGAGGAGGTGTGGGAGTCGTTGCTCCTGCTGCTCGGCGTTTTTGCTGTTGCTCTTGTATTGTCATTGGTAGTCATCCATCTCTCGTTGCGTCGTGGGCTAAGAGCATACCGGCATCTGCTTGAAGCTTTGGAGCTTATCGGGGTTGGTGAATTGCAGGCACGCCTGTCACCTAGCAGCCAGACTGAGTTGAATCAATTGGCCAACCGCTTCAATCTCATGGCCACGGCCCTGGAGCGGGCAGAAGCAAGCAACCAGCAACTGACCCGTGCATTGATGACCCTGCAGGAGAAGGAGCGGATGCACCTGGCTCACGCCCTGCACGATGATCTGGGGCAATACCTGACCGGCATCCGGGCCCAGGCCTATATGCTTGGCGAATCATCTGGTCAGCCCGATCTGATTCGGCAGCACGCGCAACATCTTTTAGAGGCATGCAATGGTTTACAGCGTGGCTTCAGGGCGTTGGTCAAGGATCTGCATCCAGTCGTGCTGGACCGGTTAGGGCTGGAACAGGCTCTACGTCAGTTGACAGGGCAGTGGCAGCAACAACAGGGCATCCAGTGTGTGCTGGAGCTGGATAACCCTTTGCCTGATATGGCAACAGAGCAGCGCACGCATTTATATCGTCTATTGCAGGAAGCTTTGACCAATGTCGCTCGGCATGCCAAAGCCAGCTCGGTATGGGTGCGGCTGGTACTTCAGGGCAACGTGCTGCAAGTCAGTGTGCGGGATAACGGCGACGGTCTGAAAGACCAAAACGAATCCTGCGGAGTGGGCATGCGATCAATGCGCGAACGCGCTCGCTGTCTGCAAAGCGCATTGCAAGTCACCTCAAGCCCAGGCGTGGGTGTATTGGTGTCGCTCACTATTCCACTGAAGGGGCTCGCCGCATGAATATTCTTCTGGTCGATGACCACGCGATTGTGCGTCAAGGCTATACCAGCCTGCTGGGTATGACTTTCACCCAGGCTGACATCCGTGAGGCCGCCAGTGGAGAAGAGGCCATCAGCGCCGCGCAACAAAAGGTGCCTGATCTGGTGGTGCTGGATATCGGATTGCCGGGCATCAGCGGCATCGAAACTGCCCGGCGTCTGCTGCTGCGGTGGCCCTCACTGCGCATTCTGTTTTTCAGTATGCATGATGAGTTACCGCTGGTGCGCCAGGCATTGGCTGCTGGCGCACTGGGGTACATCACCAAAGGCGCAGCACCGGATGTGTTGCTTGAGGCGGTGAGGCGTTGCCTGGGTGGGCAACGCTATATAGAACAGGAACTGGCTACGCAGCTGGCCTGTGCTGGTCCCGACAACACCCTGGACCCGCGGCTGAAATGCATGACTCAGCGGGAGTTCGAGATTTTTGTCATGCTCGCCAAGGGCACGCCACCCAGGCGCATCGCCAGTCATCTGTGCATCAGCAGCAAAACGGTTTCGAATAATCTGACCGTGCTCAAGCAGAAACTGAATGTCAGTTCTCTCACCGAACTGGTCCACCTGGCTATCGATACAGGAGTAATTCGAGTGCAGGTGGCCTGAGCACGTCAGTATATGTCACTTTTCCCAGTCAAAAGGGCAGGCAGTGCAGTTGCTCATGTGCATGTTGAGAAAGGTGCCGTAATGCAGTCGGGCACCGGTCATATCGGCAGATTCCAGATTCGCGTGATTCATCTTTGACTCCTGCAGATTGGCATCGCGCAGATCTGCACCCTTCAGATCCGCCTTGGGCAACCAGGCCATCTCCAGGTTCACAGCACGCAGAGTGGCATCGTGCATGCTGGCACCACTGAAGCGGGCAAACTCAAGGTTGGCTCCGGTAAAGTCAGCATCCTTGAAATGCCCTCCCTGGGCTGTCAGGTTCCAGGCCTGAGCGCCAACAAAGCTTGTACCCACGGCGCTTACACCACGCATTGCGGTTTGTTGCAGGCTCGCCCGGTTGAGATTGGCCCCGTCCAGCCGGGCATTGTCCAGCTTCGCCTGATCCAGTCGGGCATGTCGCAGGTCTGCTCCGCGCAGGTCTGCACCAACAAGGTCGGCCTTGCGCAGGTCCACATGGCGCAGGTCAAGATTACGCAGGTCAACGCCAGGACAGCGTGTGCCTGGCATCAAAGCACAACCGTTGACAGTAACCACATCCTCCTCCGCAAAGTCGGCATCTTGCGCGGCAAGAGGTTGGGCAGCAATGATCCCTAGAACGATAAAGCTTGTGGCAAATAGTGATTTCATTGTCGCAGCTCCTATGGCAACGCCCGGTCTTGCCGGGCGTGCCTCAAGGGTTAAAGGAGTTAGAGGTTCAACGCTTGGCGCTGCTGGTATCCCAGCCAGGCAACTTGAATACCCAGAACGAGCCGCCCTGCGCAACGGGCTTGGTCAACTCAGCCATCTCGCCACCCCAGAGTGGTACCGCGCCGCCGTAGCCGGTGGTAACACCGATGTACTGTTCGCCATCCAATTCCCAGGTAACCGGCGGTGAGATGATTCCGGTGCCGGTCTGGAACTTCCAGACCTCTTCACCAGTTTTGGCGTCGAAGGCCTTGAAATAGCCGTCACCCGTGCCGGTAAAGACCAGATTGCCTGCTGTCGCCAGCACACCAGCCCAGAGGGGCAAGGGTTCTTTGTGTTCCCACTCGACCTTGCCTGTAGTGGGGTTCATTGCACGCAGAATGCCGACGTGATCCTCATACATGCGCTTGATCCGGAAACCCATGCCGAGGTAGGCAGAGCCTTTGTTGTAGCTGACTTCTTCGGTCCAGTAGTCCTCCTTCCAATGGTTCGCTGGCACGTAGAACAGTCCGGTATTCTGGCTGTAGGCCATGGGGTTCCAGTTCTTGCCGCCGAGGAAAGGGGGTGATACCTCTACCGCTTCGCTGCGCTCCTGGCCAGGCTTGAGCCGGGCAGGGCGTTGCCCTTCATTTTCTACCGGTCGGCCGGTCTTCAGATCGATGTGGCTTGCCCAGGTGATGTTGTCCACAAAGGGAAATGCGTTGGCCAACTTGCCGTTATTGCGGTCCACGACATAAAAGAAGCCGTTACGATCAGCATGTGCGGTGGCCTTGAGCGTTTTGCCGTCCTTGTCCTTGTAATCAAACAGCACCAGCTCGTTGTTGCCGGAGAAGTCCCAGGCGTCGTTGGGTGTATGCTGATAGAACCATTTGACCTCGCCGGTGGTGGCGTCAACGCCGACCTGACCTGAGGTGTAGAGACTATCGTAATCGGACGGTTTGCCGTCTTTTGAGGTGCGCGCCCATCCATTCCAGGGCGCGGGATTGCCAGCCCCGATAATAATGGTATTGGTGTCCGGGTCGAAGCTGGCGCTCTGCCAAGGGGCACCTCCACCCTGGCTCCAGGCCTCAACTTTGCCGGTGGGCGAGTTTGTATCATCAGGCCAGGACGGCGCCTTTACGTCGCCAGTAGGGGTGCTCTCTTCGCCATTAAGACGGCCCATGTGGCCCTCAACGAACGGCCGCATCCACAGTTCTTCACCCGTTTCAGGGTCGCGCGCAAAGAGTTTCCCCACTACGCCGAACTCATCACCGGAGGATCCATGAATCAGCATGACCTTGCCGGACTTCTGGTCCTTGATGATGGTTGGGGCGCCAGTCATGGTGTAACCAGCCTTATGGTCCCCGAATTTTTTACGCCAGACCACTTTGCCCGTGTCCTTGTTCAGAGCCACTACCCCAGCGTCGAGGGTACCGAAGAAGACCTTGTCCCCATAGATTGCCGCGCCGCGATTTACCACGTCGCAGCAGGGGCGAATGTCGTCGGGCAACCGATGCGAGTAGCTCCACAAACGGGCACCGCTCTTTGCGTCGAGTGCAAAAATACGTGAATAGGAGCCCGTTACGTAAATAATGCCTTCATGAATAATTGCCTGGGATTCCTGTCCGCGCTGTTTTTCGTCGCCGAAGGAAAAAGACCAAGCCGGCGTCAGTTTGAAAACGTTGTCCCGGTTGACCTGTTTCAGCGGGCTCCAACGCTGGGCGTTGGTCCCCATGCCATATTGCAGCACGTTATGAGTTGAGGTGTGATCGTTGGCAATATCGTCCCAGGTGACAGGTTTGGCGATGGCATAGGGCGCAGCCAGGCTGATACTGGCAGCCATTGTCAGACATTTGATGGCCTGGGCGAGAGGGCTTGGAGCAGTTAACTTTCTTGTTTTCATGGCAGTGTTTCCTTGTTGTTGGATTAGGGCAGCAATGCTGGTCCACGTCCCCATCTTGGTCAGTCGTCTTTTTCGGTGATACGGAAAATGACCCGGGGTTTGCGGGAAAAAACCCCGGGTAGCTGGCGCTTGGGATGCCCTCAATTGGAGCGCTACTTTGGACGGAGCAAATCAATGCTTTTGGCTGTTCTAGCTGTTAAAAGCGGCTTTGCCTGGCTTGAGAATCCGGTGCGGTGGCTGAAGTGTTTAATACCAACGGACTAATTTGCGGCCACCAAAGCAGCATTGGGGTCAGGTCGGTCCGTTCCTACCATGGCCCTCGGATACTCAAATAATGATCCGTGCCTGACACGGCCGAGAGGTGAGCCTAATGATGCATTTCAAACAAGCCCTGAAGATAAGCGCCCTGGGATTACTATTGGCTTCTGGCCAGTCCCTGGCGCACGGCAACGTCACGCCACAGTCAGTGGATACCAAAAACCTGGAGAAACTCGGCGAGGAGTGGCTTGAAACCAACCCCTATCGAGATCATCCGCAACATGACCTAGCAGTAAAAATAGGTGCTTCTGCCTATAACCAGAACTGTGCGTCCTGCCATGGACTGGAAGCCATCTCTGGGGGTATGACGCCCGATTTACGAGAGCTTGAGACCGGTGATTACGGTGATGAGTGGTTCAAGGAGCGGGTCGTCAATGGCGCTGTACGCGACGGCCGGGTGTATATGCCGCGTATGGGCGACGTGCTCAGCCAGGAAGCTCTGTGGGCAATTCGTACCTGGTTGGAAACTGTTGCGGTAGAGCAATAAAGCATGCTTTCCCTGAGGATTGTGGGCTTATGGTGTTGCTTGTTGATGGCCATGCCGGCGCTGGCGTTCAACATCACGCATATCCGCGACCATGATGAAATTATCGATTCCGGTTATCTCAAGGTGGCCGTCTATGAAGACTACCCACCCTATAGCTTTATGCACGATGGTCAGCCTCGAGGCGTTGACGTCGAGCTGGCCAAGGTGCTGGCTGCAGAGCTTGACCTGGAGTTGCGGCTGCAATGGATGAAGCCGGACGAAACCTTTGACGGTGACCTGCGCAATCACCTCTGGAAAGGTCATTACCTGCGCCCTGGTCAGATCGCCGATGTGATGTTGCGGGCACCCAACGACAAAGCGTACAGCACAATGCGTGATGACCTTGGCTTGCCTGCTCACGAGCTGGTTCACATGTTCGGCCCGTATCAACAGGAGCGTTGGCAAGCTGCCTATAACCCGAAGAAGATAGACGCGGTGCCCAGCATTGCGATCTTTCAATATCACCCTGTTGGCGTTGAAGAGGATTCGATTCCCTCGTTCTACCTGGCCAGTGTCATGAATGGTCAATTAAGCAAAATGACCCGCCATTATCGCAACCTGGCTCTCGCCTTCGAGGCTATGAAGACTGGGGAGGTACACGCGGTGATGGGCACGCAGGCCGAGATTGACTGGCTACTTGCCAGAAATGCCGAGGCCGGCATGCAGTTGACCGAAAATGCCTATCCGAATATGGGCAAACAGGTCTGGGATCTGGGGATGGCAGTCCATGACTCCAACCGCCAGCTGGCTTATGCCCTGGGTGATATCACTGAAGCCATGGTGCTGGATGGACGCATGGCAGCGCTCTATGCCGAGTATGGTTTGCGTTACATGTTACCGAGTTATTACGCCGATATCTGAACCGGTTCATGCTTGCCGGCTGGCATGGCAGTCTTGCCATGCCAGCCGGCTTTTTTGTGCCCGCGATCAGGGTATTGCTACCAAGTGATGAGGTAAATCACCCCTGGGTTGCATTGTTGAGAAGATCCTCGCAGCGAACAATCAGGGCCTGAGGCGGGAAAATTTCCCGGTTCTTCGCTGACTCGACCATCACAACAATACATCTTTGAGGTAGCAGCAATGACACACCGCTCATCCTTCGCCTTGACCGCCCTGGTAACCGCCATGAGTTTTTCCGGCTTGGCTGTCGCTGGCGTCACCTATGACGATATCACCAACGACGCGACCACAACCGACTCCATTGTCTCCTACGGCATGGGTACCCAGGGCCAGCGCTACAGCCCACTAACCATGGTAAACGACACCAACGTAAGCCAGCTGCAGCCTGCATGGGCCTTTTCGCTTGGTGGTGAGAAACAGCGCGGCCAGCAAGCACAGCCGATGATCAAGGACGGCGTGATGTATATCACCGGCTCCTATTCTCGTGTGTTTGCAGTCGATGCCCGCACCGGCAAGAAACTCTGGCAATACGACGCCCGCCTGCCAGATGGCATCATGCCCTGTTGTGACGTGATCAACCGCGGGGTTGCCTTGATCGATGATCTGGTGATCTTCGGTACGCTTGACGCCAAACTGGTTGCACTGAACAAGGACACCGGCAAGGTTGTATGGCGCAAGACCGTAGCCGACTACAAGGCAGGCTATGCCATTACCGCAGCGCCGCTGATAGTTAACGGCCGCTTGATTACCGGCGTGTCGGGTGGTGAATTTGGGGTTGTTGGCAAGATTGAAGCCTACGACCCGACCAACGGAGAGCTGCTCTGGACTCGTCCGACCATCGAAGGTCACATGGGTTATACCTACAAGGACGGTAAAGCCATCGAGGCAGGTATTTCCGGTGGCGAAGCCAACAGAACCTGGCCCGGCGATCTTTGGAAGACCGGTGGTGGTGCGCCTTGGCTGGGCGGTTTCTATGACCCTGAAACCAATCTGCTGTTATTCGGTACCGGTAACCCCGCGCCCTGGAACTCGCATATGCGCAAGGGCGACAACCTTTACAGCTCCTCACGACTGGCGCTCAACCCCGACGACGGCACCATCACATGGCATTTTCAGACCACGCCGAATGATGGCTGGGACTACGACGGAGTAAACGAGCTCGTGTCCTTCAACTACAAGGAGGGCGACAAGGAAATCAAGGCTGCCGCGACAGCTGATCGTAATGGTTTCTTCTATGTGCTGGACCGCACTAATGGCAAGTTTATCCGAGGTTTTCCTTTTGTTGACACCATCACCTGGGCCAAAGGGCTAGACAAGAACGGTCGGCCAATCTACAGCGAGGATCACCGTCCAGGTGCGCCCACAGAATCGGGTGATCAGGGGAAAACCGTTTACGCGGCTCCTGCGTTCCTTGGGGGCAAGAACTGGCAGCCCATGGCCTACAGTCAGGATACCGGCCTGTTCTATGTTCCATCCAACGAATGGGGCATGGATATCTGGAACGAAAGCACCGCATACAAAAAGGGTGCCGCCTACCTGGGCGCTGGCTTCACCATCAAACCTATCCACGATGACTACATTGGTGTTCTAAGGGCAATGGACCCCAGAACCGGCAAGGAAGTCTGGCGCGTGAAGAACCCGGCGCCACTCTGGGGTGGGGTACTGAGCACCAAAGGTAACCTGGTCTTTACCGGCAACCCGGAAGGCTACCTGATGGCTTTCAACGCCAAAAATGGAGAAAAGCTGTGGGAGTTCAACACCGGCTCTGGCGTAATCGGCAACCCGGTCACCTGGGACATGGATGGCGAACAATACGTATCCGTGCTCTCAGGTTGGGGCGGCGCGGTGCCGTTGTGGGGCGGCCAGGTAGCCGAGATCGTCAAGGACTTCAACCAGGGCGGCATGCTGTGGACCTTCAAAATTCCGTCATCATCTACGGTGGCCAAGCGTTGAGTACATGGTTTAACCAGCAACAGGTGTGTAGGTAGGAGGTAAGGGCTGGGAGTTCGAATCAATCAGCTCCTGCCAATAGCCAACAAAAGGCCAATCATAAATGATTGGCCTTTTGTTTGGGATCAACTGCAGCGCCGGTGCGGATACCTCGCACTGAGCGGGATAAAAAATAACTATGTATCAGTATATGACTAAATCCTGAATTGCTAACTTGTCTCCAGCCTGTGATAGAGTTCACATCTTGAGCACGGACTAGCTGTTTTTCACATAAAGGAATAAGTCATGAAAAAGCCTCTGCTCGCCACGCTGGCGGTCGTTGTAGTGTCTTTTGTTGGTGCATTGGTATTGTCGGTCGTTTTCGGCGGTCCCTCCGCGCCGTCGGTTATGGCGTCGGCAAACAACCCATTTGATTCAGTGGATTATTCCGGCTTACCCGAGCTAAGCAACTACGCCGCTCGGGACGGCCAGAATCTGGGGTTTCGCCGATATGACGTCGCGAATCCGCAGGGCAGTGCGGTGCTGCTCCACGGCTCATCCGCTGACAGTCGTAGCATGCATCTGATGGCACAGGCTTTGGTAGACGCAGGTTTTGCCGTGCATGCTCTGGATGTGCGCGGGCATGGCGCTTCGGGGGCCAAGGGGCACGTCGCTTATGTGGGCCAGCTCGAGGACGACCTCCAGGACTTCATGGAGCAAGTACAGCCGGCTGCGCCGGTCACTCTGGTGGGCTTTTCTTCCGGTGGCGGCTTCGCCTTACGTGTAGCGGGCGGTGAGCATGCCGCGATTTTTGATCACTATCTGCTTCTCGCTCCGTTCGTCAGTCATGAGGCTCCCACTTATCGCTCGGGCAGCGGCGGCTGGGTGAACGTGGGTCTGCCTCGCTATGTGGCGCTAGCCATTCTGAACCAGATGGGTATTAAGCAATTCAATCACCTGCCTGTAGTGAGTTACGCCCTGAGTGAGCAAGCACGTCAATCGCTGACGCCGGAATACTCTTTCAACCTTGCAGAGAACTATCGACCACAGGCCGATTACGTCGAGGTGATAAAGGGGATTCAGCAGCCTACACAGGTGCTAGTTGGAGCTCAGGACGAGATGTTTTATCCGGCGGAGTTTGTCGATGTGTTTGGTGCAGCTGAAAGGAGAGTGCCGGTTACGCTTGTTGAAGGTGCAAATCACGTGGGGCTGACGCTTATGCAGCCAGCGCTCAACGCCCTGATTGCAGCAATGAGTGAGCTGCGTGATCTGGATAATCTGCGCAGCAAAAGGTGACAGGTTTATTCATGTGCTCAAAAAGGCGAGCTAGAGCGCTTTGTCTGCAGTGGATGCAGAATCTATATTTACGGCCATAGCTACCGCAACTTTTGAACTGCCGGATCATCAGGATTCTGCGCTCGAAGCTCTTCCATCAGTGCCTTCGATTTTGCCGGCGCCTGCACACTCAGGTAGCTGACCAATGCCAGCCGCACCTGGCGGTTGGCAGGATCGGCAGCCAGGTTCTCTTCCAGTAGCCGCAGCGCTTTGTCCCGCTCGCCACTGTCATGCAGAGCGACTGCCAGCACGTATGCGTAGTCGGCGTTATCAGAGCCCAGTTGCTGGGCCAGGGCCAGGGCAAGCGCTGGCAGGGCCTCGGCGAGGTTGCCCTGGCGTACCAGAGCGAGCCCCAGCGCGTGGTGCAGGCTGGGTTCGTCTGGATGCCGTGCGATGGCCTGTTGCAGCAGCGTCAGGCCCCGTTTCGGGAGGCGAAAGTACTGCTCCTGCCATTGCGCCTGCATGATTATGGCGGGGAAAAAACCTGCATCGCGTTCAAGTGCATCGCGCAGGGCAGCCTCAACCTTATCTTCACGGCTGCTGAGTTGATACAGCATGGCCAGATTGAAGTGCGCGTCAGCGCGCTCCAGCAGATTGTTCTGCACCTGCTCGTATTCAGCGCGCAGTGCCGGCCAGGCAGTCAGCCCGGATCGTGTCTGCGCGGGCAACTGGGCCAGTTGCCAGGCAGCTGCCAGACGCACGGCACGAACGGGATCGGCTGCCAGCGGCGCGAGCAGGTCTCGCAGTTGGGTTTCGCTGGCAAGCGCGGGCAAGCTGTTGATGGCCGCCACCCTCACGCTGGGATCAGGATGTCGCACTGCGCGGGCCAGTTGCTGTAGTCCAGCGAGGGAAGGGTAGCGGGGCAGTTCGCTGACCAGCGTGGCCACTCTGATAGCCGGTTGATCGTCACGGGCGAGCTGCCTGAATAGGGCGGCTGCAGCGCCAGGCTTGCCGCCACGTGCAGCGGCCATATCCTGAGCATATCCGCCATCGCGTGGCAGCGCCTCGGGATACTGCGCCAGAAACTGCGCGACTAGCTCTCCAGGCTCGACCTGCTGATGGCAGCCCAGGCAGGCATCGCTATGGCTCAGCTCCAGTGCCTGCGCCGGGTTGGGCGAGGTGAAGCTGTGGTCATGGCGCAAGTCGTTGGTCATGTAAAGCTTGCCGGGCATATGGCAATTGATGCACTGCGCGCCTGGCGAGCCGTTTGGGTGCTTGTGGTGGTCTGGTGAATCATAGTTCTTTGCTTGCAGGCCGCCGCCCTGAATTGCGGCCCGGGTCGGCTGCGCATTGCTGTTGTGGCATTGGGTGCATACGCCATTGCCCGATGCGCGTAGCTCACCGCTGTGCGGGTTGTGACAATCGGAGCAGACCACTCCGGCGGCGTGCATCCTGCTCTGTTTGAAGGAGCCGTATTCAAACACCTCGGCCTTGATCTTGCCGTCTACCTCGTAGAGGTCCGCACTGAGAATGCTCGGCAGAAAGTCGTCCATCAATGCATTGCCATGTTGGTAACCGTCATCCAGCGGCGAGCGACGGCTATGGCAGCGGGCACAGACTTCCACTTCTTCAGTGGATGCAATGCTCGGGCTGGTGGCGAACCCCATGGAGTTATTTTGCTGATCGGGCTCGGTTGCTGGAGTGTCTGCGGCCCATTCGAGGTGCCCCGACGCAGGACCGTGGCAGCTCTGGCAGCCCACGCCCGGGGCTTGCCAGCGGCTGGCGAAAGTGTCGGTGGCGGCATCGTAGTTGCGTTTGAAGTCAGTGGCGTGGCACTCGATACACATGAAGTTGGCGTTCTGTACGCTACCAGTCCAGTGCAGGCGATCCTGGTGGTCCACACCCTGGTCCTGATACAGATGAAACCAGGCCTGCTGCTGCGTATCCCAGGCCATGCCATGGGCCTGCAAACGGCCGCCGGGCATTTCCAGAAGATACTGCTGCAGTGGCTCAATACCGAAGGTGTAGGCCACCTTGGCGTCTACGGGCTGGCCGTCAGCCCCCGGGGTCTGAATAACAAAGGCTCCGTTGTCGCGTAGAAACCGGCTGCTCTCTGTATCGCTGTCGATCTGCTGCCCGCTGAAGTCGCCGAGGACCGAATGCTCGGCGGCCGGCTGCATCGCCAGTTGGTGGTGCGAGCCTTGCCAGTCTGCAAAAGCCGCGGCATGGCAGCTCTGGCATTGGGCTTCATTAACCCACTCGGGCGGGGTTATGGCGGTGCTGTGCTCGGCTACAGACTCAGACTCAGACTCAGACTCAGACTCAGACTCAGACTCAGACTCAGGTATTGGTGCAGTGGGCGAGGGCACTGCCCACCACGCCGTCGCTGCTGCACCTAACAGCAGGAGGACCAGCGGCCAGGTCCAACGCCTACTCATGGTTGCGGGCAAGGACCAAGATTGGCATTGATGATGTCGCGGTCCAGGTCATTGGTAAAACCATCGATATTGAAATCATAGGTACTGGACCCACCCCAGCGCGCCTGCACGACGGCCAGGGCGCTCAGATCCAGATCATCCACCACGCCGTCGCCATTACCGTCTCCGGGACAACTTGGCTGTGAAGCCAGAACGGTGTTGAGCTCCGTTTGCAAGAGCGCAAGATTGCTCTGCTCCTGTGGGTTCAGATTTTGCGTATCGAGTTCAAGGCCGGCCCTGTCAAGTTGTGGCAGGATCGGATTCTGATCGATGGCATAGAACTCTTCCGAGACCACTTCAACCCCAGTGTCGGTAGTGACGTCGTAATCCAGCGCCTGATTACGCACCAGCTTGAACGCGTCATTGCGCACCGCCTGGGTGCCAGTCGGGCTCATGACAATGCGGTTGGTGTCGTAATTGGCAGGATCGTTATCGTAGATGGCCTGATTGACTTCCCAGCATTGGGTGAGAGCACCCTTGAGAACCGTTGGGTCGTCGGCACCAAGACCCCACCAGACGCCAGCGTTGTCCTCACACACACTTTTGCTGATGGGGGTGTGTGAGCAGGAGCTGCCGAAGAATACGCAGGGCCCGTTGCGCCCGCCGTTAACCTGGATATTCAGGCCCCCCTGGGTAAAGTTGTACTCGCGCAGGCTTTCCTGCGCGGGGTCTGCAAGGTAGGGCTGCATGCTTACCGAGTCCACGCCACGCGGTACCGCGGCAGATACGTCTATACCGGCCGTCTCGCCGAACAGCTGAAACACATCAACTGCGTTGATCATATGCTCCACGGCCCGGCCAGGTGCTTCCACCATGGGGCCGGCGACAATCAACGGTACCCAGACACCCGTCTGATAAGTGCTGCCTTTTGCGCGGTTGGGGTCCAGGGGCGCCTTGACTACAGGGCCGAAGCTGCCGTTATCGCCAATCACAACCACCATGGTGTTGCTCGCGGCCGAATCATAGATAAGGGAGCCATCAGGCCGTACCTGAGCGATGCCGGTTTCGACCAGCAAACGGCCCAGTTCGGTATCCATGGCTTCGATCATTGCATCGGACAGGCGGCGCTGATTCAGCGAGTCGCTGCAGTCACTGGTCAATTCTGCGTTGATGCCGGATGGTAGTAGCTCGGCAGGCGGTTGCTGCAGCGGCGTGTGAGCCGAGCTAAAGCTCAGGGTGGTCATCCAAGGGTCGGCTTGACTGTTGCGGGCGTTGATCCATTCAATCGCCGCATTCACCTCAATGGTCGAACGGTAGCCGCGCCCGCGCGTATCGCTCAAGGGCGCCTCGAGCACATTGCCCCCTGCGTTCACCACCAGAGGCGAAACATAATGTGCATTGGCCTGCTGGAAATTCACCTCGGCGGGTGCGTCAGCCTGGCAGGTCGCCTGGGGTACCAGCACGCCGCCGCGTGACACGCACTGCAGGCCGGCGGAATCTCCCAGTGCGCTGGCACCGACGATTTCCGTGCACTGGCTACCGCTATCGGTAGGCACATAGCATGCCCCATAGCTAGCGCCGTTGGGTTGGGTTTCATCCGGTATGTATCCGCAGTTGTACGTCCCGGGCGCGGCAACACCGCCAGCCGTGGTATCGATCGAGTCGGGCACCCCGTCGACCCAGCCGTAAAACGTCCCCCAGCCACTCTGGGCTGGCGCGCCGTTACCGGCCTCGTTGAACCCTGCCTGAGCCAGGTGATACTTGCCAAACATCGCACTGGTATAACCGGCCGGCTCCAATAGCTTGGCAACGGTGATCTCTTCTGGATCGGTCTGCGAATTGGCCAGGTCGTTAGGGCCTATGGCCAGTTTGATATTGGTCCGCAAGGGATAGCGCCCGGTCATCAGAGCGGAGCGCCCCGGGGAACACTCGGGCATCGACCAGGTATTGCGGAAACGCACCCCGGCATCAGCGATAGCACCGATGGTCGGCATGCTCGGCGCTTCCGCGCCACCGTAGCCGAAAGTGCTGAGCTGATCGACACCCACGTCATCCATGATTACGAACAGAATGTTCGGGGTCTCGGCGCCACTGACAGGAGGGGAGTTGTCACCCCCTGAGTCCGATCGGCAGGAAGCAAGGGCAAATAATCCAGCCAACAGCAGCACTTTGACGCCTAGTGTTGATTTCATGAGAATCTCTTCTAATTATTCGAGCTTTTCCAAGCGTAAGTGCTAGTTGAGCTGCAGGTATTGATTATTGCATGGCCGGTCACAGACACTCCAGACCGAGGTTGTCCTCGATGATCTGCCGGTCCGCGGCATCAGTCAGGCCATCCAGGTTGAAGTCGTACCAGCTGGAGCGTCCCTGGTTAAGTTGAGCGAACACCGCCCAGTCGCGCAGGTCTTTCTGGTTGACGACCCGATCCAGATTGCCATCGCCAGGGCAGGGCGGTTCGCTAGTGACTATGCTGTCCAGCTCCGCCAGCAAGGTTTCGTAATTCTGCTGCTGGTCCGAGGTCAGCGCTGGGCGGGTCAGCAGATCCTGGGTGGCAAAGTTGTCCAGACCCTGAAGGGAGCCGCTTTCGTTTATTTCATATAACTGGTTGCGCAGCGTGAGGCTGCCATCACCCGCTGCACAGTTGGGTTCTTCCAGCTGCAGCACCTTGAAGCGATCATTGCGCACCGTTCGCTGGGTTTCGGCAAGAATATCGAAAGGCGCTTCGCCGCCGTTTTCCCGGTAGGTGTTTACCGCGCAGCAGGAGCTAAAGGACTGGCCGGGCACCACACCGTCATCGCCATACCAGGTGCCACCCTCGGACAGACACAGGCCTTTCTGCGGGAACAGCTGCAGGCAGATATTGACGTCGGTGAGCACGCAGGGCTGCGGAATACTGTCAGCCAGGTTGCGTCCCGACATGGAGAAATTGGTGTCGCGCACGGGCGGCGCATCCGGGTTGGCAAGGTAGCTGTCCATTGGCTGGGCATCCAGTCGGTCAGCAACGGCCGGAGCGCTCAGGTCAGCACCGCCTAGTGTGGCAAACAGGTGATAGAGGTCGGTGGAGTTGACCATAGCGCCCACCGAGCGGCCGGGTTGTTCGACGGTGGCGCCAGTGACGATCAACGGCACCCAGATACCACCCTGGTAAACCGTACCCTTGCTGCGGGCAGGCAGGAATGGCTCCTTGACTACCGGGCCGTAGGTACCGTTGTCACCCACAAAGGCCACCACGGTATTGCTCGCTGGGTTGTATTCCAACTCGCCATCATCGTTTTCGATAAAGACCCCTGCCGCCAGCAGCACACGGCGTAGCTCGGTATCCAGCGCTTCCATGGTCTGATTCATCAACTGGCGGGTGTCTGCGTCGTTGTCACAGTCAATGCCGGTATCTAGCGCACCGGCTACGGGTGCCAGGCTGGCGGGTGCTGGTTGCAGCGGTGCGTGTGAGGCCGAGTAGCCAAGCGAAAGCATCCAGGGTTGGTCGTCCGCCTGCGCCTGCATCCAGTCGATGGCAAGGTTGGACTCCAGTTGCGTGCGATAAAGTCTTGAGGCGGGGTCATCCACGTCCAGGCGCCGTGAACTGTTCTCGTCGCTGATCACGACTTCGGCGGTGTAATAGGCATTCTGACGGGTGAAGTCGAGATAAGTGGGTATTTGCGCAGCGCATTGCTGGCCGGGATCAAACAGGCCGCCGCGCTCCAGGCACACCTTGCCGGGTACGGATGCATTGCCAGTCGTCAGCAATTCACAACTGCCGCTTGGCTGATAGCAGGCCCCGGTATCGGCGCCCTGGGGATGATCAGAGGCCAGGGGTACGAAGCCACAACTGAAGGGGGCGGCGCTGCTATCGAGGTTGTCCAACCCTGCCGTCACATCGATCGGGCGCGGGCCACCGTCAAAATAACCGGCGAAATAATCAAACCCCAGGGCCCTGATCGCTTCATCACCAAAAGGGTGGTTGGCCGGATTCACATCCGAACCTGTAATGTGAATCTTGCCAATATAGGCGCTGACATAACCCTCGGCTGCCAGAACGTGAGGCAGGGTTTTTTCAAAGGGTGAGGTCTGCGAGTTGACCAAATCGGTAGAAACGATCGCCGTGTTCACATTGGTCCGCGGCGGATAGCGGCCGCTGAACAGGGCTGCACGCGTGGTCGAACAGGTAGGCATGGACCATGTATTGGAAAAGCTCACACCAGTGGCAGCGAGGTTGCCAATGGTAGGCGTGGCTGGCGGCTGCGTACCGCCAAAGCCAAAACTGCTCAACTGATCGACGCCCACATCGTCAGCAATTATCAGAATCAGATTGGGTTTGTTTCCGCTGTCCGGCGCCGGGCTCTTTAATAATGCACTGCTACCACCGCTGTCGAGACAGGCAGTCAGCAACAGGGGCGAAAGCATCAAAGCCAGTATGCGTACCAAGTGAAGATTCTTGTGTTCTTCTAAGGCGCCTGGATGGTCGGCCAAGTGAGAATTGCTCTGCTGGTGGGTGTGTGTCCAATACTAGCCCGGTGCCATGAACATGTATGCACTTGATTCGCTTCAGAGGCCCCTGATCGCGTTTCAGGAGCCATGCTCTTGCCCTAAAGTGTATTTTTATAGATCACTCCCTGCTTGATGATCATCCGAAAATTCTGCTCGGGGTCAGCGATCAGCGCGAGATCTGCGGTCGGGTCACCCTCTACCAGCAAAAGGTCGGCAATAGCGCCGACCTTGACGACGCCCAGCGGCGCGGGCAGCGGATAACGTGGACCGGCCAGGCTCATTAGCGCGCCATTGTTACCGGTGGCAATTTGCAGAACCTCGCCAGGGGTATACCAGCGTTGCATGGACACCAAAAGCGCGTTCTGGCTTTCACCCAGATTGCCGGTGCCCAGCATATCGGTGCCAAAGGCGACCTTGATCTTGTGCTTGCGCGCCAATTCAAAGGCGCGATCGGTGCCCTGTTGCACCATTTGTTGCTTGAGGCGCGCCGCACCTGTTTTCGGGTTGGACAGCTCGTTGTCGATGAAGGGTTGCAGACTCCACCAGGCATCTTTTTTTGCCATCAGCCGCACGGTGTCCTCGTCTACCAGTTGCCCATGCTCAATACTGCGCGCGCCCGCTTCCAGCGCCATGGTGACTGCACGGGAGGTATAGGCGTGCACGGCGACATAGGTGCCCCAGTTTTCTGCAGCATCGACCGCTGCCTTCAATTCATCCGCAGTGTATTGGGTCACATCCAGCGGGTCGTACATTGAAGAAACGCCGCCACCGGCCATCAGCTTGATCTGCGTGGCGCCCAGCATCAATTGTTCTCTCACCCGCTTCAGTACCGCATCGGACCCGTCGGCAATCGCCGTAACGCCAACGCGATCGGCGTAATTCAAGGGAGCGTTTTGCGCCTGGGGTACTTCGTGGGGTAGCCGGAAGTCACCATGGCCGCCGGTCTGGGAAACCATGGCCCCAGAGGGGAAAATGCGCGGTCCCGTTACCAGCCCTTCTTCAATGGCGCGGCGCAAGCCAAAGGACGGCCCACCCATGTCCCTTACGCTGGTAAATCCACGCATCAGAGTGGCATCTGCCACCCGACCGGCGAGGAGATGGATGTAGGCGATATCCGCAGTCATTGCGCCGATCGAGGATGGGCTGACCAGGGCTGAATGCCAGTGGGCATCAATCAGGCCCGGCATGAGCGTACGGCCCCCGCCATCAAAGACCACGAGGCCATCATTCGCTGCGGATTCGATGGGGGTACTGCTGATATTGTCGATTCTACCGTTGCGCACCAGTACATGCATCGGCGCGCTGCTGCGTTCGGCGGATGTGCCATCAAACACATAGACGTTCCGCAGCAGCATGTCTCGGGCTACGGGCGGGGCTGCCTGGCTACTTACAGGGCCCAGCAGGGCAACAAAAAATACAAGCACAACGGGTAGGCGCATCATGGCAAGACTCCGGTGGGGGCTGGTTATTTATCAATGAATTCATCACTGAGCGCAATGCCCGCATTCAGAAAAACGCAGTCCAGTCGCTCGGATTTATCCAGCGCCGTGGCGATCATTCGTTGGTTATCAATACGCTTGCGCCCTGGGCTTGGGCCAGGCGCGCGGTAGCTTCTAAATGTACCCATGATCCGACTCCCTATGTGTGATAACCCTGTTTACTTCTAGTCACATTTATTCGATCAATGCGTGTGAAGACGTAGTCCGGGAGTGGGGCGCGACGAATCTGGTGTAAACTCGCCCCCTGACCCAGAATCAATGCGCCTACGGAGCCCTTTACATGACCTATATCGAAGAATCCCTGTCAGCGGGAGAGAAAGTCGAAGCACTTTTCCCTTTGCATTGGTTCGCCCGTTTGCCAATGATCCTCTGGATCGTACTGGCCATACCGACTCTGGGTATCACCTTGCTGTTAGCGCTCTATGAGTACCTCAAACTCAAGCACATGGAGCAGGGCGTGACCAACAAGCGCGTCATTCTCAAGCGCGGCATCATCAGTCGCAAAACCGATGAAATGAAGCTGCAGTCAATCGAAACGGTCGAGATCGACCAGGGTATTGGCGGACGCATGTTTGGTTACGGCACCGTCAAAATCACCGGTCGCGGTATCAGCGATGTGATCTTCAAAGCGATTGATGATCCGATGACGGTCAAGCGCCAGATTGAAAGCGTGAGCAATCCAGTAGGGTGACAGCGCTCAAGTACCTCAACGGGTACAGTCCGGATGTCAGGCAGCAGGTGCAGCGGCTGATCGACAATAATCAGCTGGGCACCTGGCTTGAGCAGCGTTACCCGCCGGAAAGTGGGCACAGCGTTCAGACCGATGCTGCTCTCTATGACTATACCCAGCGCCTCAAACAGCAACATATGCGTAGCAGCGGACCGGTCAGCAAGGTCTTCTTCGATACGCGCATGCACGTCATCGACAACGCCCTGGGTCAACATCAGTTTGTCAGTCGGGTGCAGGGCAGCAAGCTCAAGCGCAAGAACGAGATCAAGGTCTCGGCACTCCTCAAATCCCTCCCGGAACCGCTGCTGCGCATGGTCGTGGTGCATGAGTTGGCGCATTTGCGCGAAAAGGATCACAACAAGGCCTTTTACCAACTCTGCCAGCACATGGAGCCCGACTACCATCAGTTGGAACTCGACTTGCGGCTGTATCTGACCCTGCGCGGTTGAACAGCCCGATATGCACCGCTTGACCCTCCAGTAGCTATATGGTTTTTAATGGCGCAATCGAATCCGGGAAAAGGACGCAAGTGAGTGAAGGACGACAGTGTTGCCAGCCCCTGCTGCTGTTCGAGTGAGTCTGTTGCCCAGGTAAATACCGTGCACGCAGGTTCTGCCCAGTGGGCAAGCTTGTTCAAGATCCCCAAAATGGATTGCCCATCAGAGGAGCGCCTTATTCGGCTGGCACTTAACGGCTCCGATACGGTTCAGGCGTTGTTGTTTGATCTGGCCGATCGCCAACTGACCGTACTGCATGATGGTCCGGTAGATCCGATCTCCGCCAAACTGGCGACCCTGAACCTCGGGGCTCAGCTCCTGCAGACTCAGCCTGCCAACGCCGATCAGGTGCAGCAAGCGGAAGGCTCTGCACTCACCGAGGTTGCAGAGTCACGTACCTTGCGCTGGTTGCTGGGCATCAACGCTGTCATGTTCGTTGTTGAAATGACTGCAGGGCTCATCGCCCAGTCTGCCGGTCTGATTGCCGACTCCCTGGATATGTTTGCCGACGCCGCGGTTTATGGTCTCGCGCTTTATGCGGTAGGGCGTGCTGCCAGGTATCAGATGAATGCGGCGCGCTTTGCCGGTGTATTGCAGTTGGTCCTGGCCCTGGGCGTGTTGCTTGACGTAGGGCGTCGATTCCTGTTTGGCAGCGACCCGCAATCCAGCGCGATGATCGCCGTTGCCTTTGTCGCCCTGATCGCCAACAGCATCTGCCTGCTGTTGATTCACAAGCATCGCCACGGCGGTGTGCATATGAAAGCCAGCTGGATATTCTCGGCCAACGACGTCTTGATCAACCTGGGCGTGATCACCGCCGGAGTGCTGGTGCTCTGGAGCGGCTCCAATCTGCCTGACCTGGTGATCGGTACAGTCGTAGGCCTTATTGTACTCAACGGAGCGCGCCGTATATTGGCGCTGAAATCATGAGCGAACACAGCCACGATCACGGTCATGCCCATCACAACCATAACCACGGCACCGGCAAAACGTTGCTTTTTGCCCTGGTGTTTACTACAGCTTTCGCCATCGTCGAGGTTTTTGCAGGGCTGATGGCCAACTCGCTGGCATTGTTGTCTGATGCCGGGCACATGCTCACTGACTCGCTTTCACTTGCCGTTGGTGCCTTTTCCGCCTGGCTCGCCAACAAGCCCGCCTCACGCAGGCATTCGTTCGGGCTGCAACGTGCGGAGGTGCTGGGCGCGCTGTTCAACGTGATTTTCATGTTTCTGGTGATCGTGTATATCGCCTACGAAGCTATCCTCAGGATGCTCGATACCCCGGAGGTAGACGGGGGCACGGTATTGCTGATCGGCGGGCTGGGGTTGTTGGTCAATATCATCGTCGCCTGGGTACTGATGCGCGGTGAGCAAACCATGAACGTACGTGGCGCGCTGCTCCACGTGATGGGCGATCTGCTCGGCTCAGTGGCTGCGGTAGCTGCAGGGGCGATCATCTACTTTGGCGGCCCAGCCATCATGGACCCGATTCTGTCGGTGTTCGTGTGTGTGCTTATCCTGGTGTCTGCTGTCAGGCTGCTGGGCGCAGTCACCCGGGTGCTGATGGAAGGCGTACCACAGGGGATAGAGCCAGGCGACGTCAGCCAGGCTCTGTCAGAGATAGAAGGGGTGCGCGCCGTTCACGATCTGCACATCTGGAGCCTGTCCTCCACCAGCCATGCCATGGCCGCCCATGTGGACCTGGATGCCATGACCCAGTGGCACAGGGTATTACCGCAAATGCAGACTGTGCTGCGGGAGCGCTTCGGCATTGAGCACAGCACCTTGCAGCCGGAGGATGCGGAGATTCGGTTGGGGTGTGTGGTTGGTGTTGGGTGCGGCTCGGACGGTGCGCATGTTCACCGTTAGACCAGCAAGAAGTAATGACGGTTTTGATGTATTGCCTTTTAAGCTACAACTGTAGCCATTAAAGCTACATCAAGGTAAATCGATGCGAGATAGTTAACTCTTCTCCTAGTAGCGCCGCTTCCAATGCTCTGGCCAGAGGTGGTGGCAGGTTGTTATCGAGAAGAAATTTCACGCGGCATCCTTGCGCTCAAACCTGATGGCTGCCTCCACTTCGGCAGGGGTTAGATCGTAAATCAGGGCGACCCTGCGGATATTCTGGTCTTCGGCCTGGTACGCGGCGGCGATGGTTTCTGTATCCACACCGGACTTGGCAAGAATGGGTTTGCCGAAGTGTCTCGCTGGGTCAAGCACCACGGCCTTGCTCCGTGTGAGAGGATACCAGCGCAGGGCCTCGCCATCGCTGTCATAGTCGATGCCAGCGTAAAGCGAGGCGCTGATAACCTGCCTGAAGGCATATTGGCGCTTTACGAGATCGATAAGAGTTTCGTCACCGGTCTCTTCCATGACCGTGGCAAAAATACTCTGACCGTCGGTTTGGAAGCGCCTGCAGGTAAAGGGGTAGGGCTGGTCAAACCACTCTCGTGCATGACCGGCAGCCGCTCGGATGGACTGCAGACTGACGCCATATTGACGGAAAGCATGCACAAAACGGATTTCAAGCAGGTCATGAAAGCTCAGGGTTTTCTCTTCGAGCTCTCCTAGTGCAGGTTGCCATAGGCTAGCGTGGCTTTTTCCGCCCGCACGGTAACCGAAGACCCAGCGGTTGATCTGATCCGCCGGAATACCGGTGTAACTGGAAGCTTCGGGCAGGCTGTAGAGACCAACGCCGAGCAAAGGGCTTAGAGGTTCTGGGGTTTTCATGATTAAGGTACTGATCATTGCCATCCTTGGCTCCGTGTTGATGCGTAATGATATGAAGTATGGACCAATAGCCATAATTCGGAAACAGGCAGCTAGGATGAGTGCCTAAATCGAAATGCTTTTACGGCGAGGTCTGTTAGTCACTAGATCGCGCTCGATCCGCGCCCGGATCAAGCCGCTTATGTTTGTCCCTAGAGACAACGGACCTCAGATAATGCAAAGTGGATCACATAACAAACCGGCTACCTGAGTGTTGTTCGGTAACGTATTCGTGCTGACAAGGATTTTGGAGAGAACGTGTCCGAACTGGAACGGCCGAGCTTTCAGGTTGAAAGGGAGTTTCTTACTGATGACATCGCCTGAACCCACCAGCAATTTTGGTTTTCTGGCAGAACACGATCCGCTTTTTGTCGAAATTGCCCAGTCCGCCGAGCGGGCCTTTGCTGGCGACCCCAACACCACTCTGATCAAATTGCGTCAGCTGGGTGAGGCATTGGCCCAGCACCTTGCTGCCCGGGCCGGTATCGAGTTCGACGATCAAACCAGCCAGGCCGATCTGCTGTTCAAGATCAACCGTGAGCTCAAGCTGGAACCGGTGGTGCGCGAGCTGTTTCATACCCTGCGTATCGAGGGCAACAAAGCCACGCACCAATTCAAGACGCTGCACAAGGAAGCCATCAGCGGTCTGGTAGTCGCCCGCAAACTGGCCATCTGGTTTCATCAAACCTTTGGCAAAACCGGTGTGCACTTCAAGCCCGGCCCCTTTATCCCGCCTGCTGATCCCAGCGAACAGTTGCGCAACCTGCAGACTGAAATTAGCAAGCTGAAATACGAGCTGCAGCAAGCCAATATGGGCCTTGATTCGAGCCAGCAGCTCAATGAGCTGATCGCCAAAGAGAAGGACGAATACGAAGCCCTGGCCCATGCTATGGATGAAGAGTCGCGAGCCCTGGCCCAGCAAGCTGCCACCCATGAGCAGGCGCTCAATCAGCAACAGCAGGCTTATGAAGCCCGTATCAAAGCCCTTCAAGCTGAACTGACGTCACAGGATGACAAGACACAAACCGCTCAACGCCAGACACTCAGCCGCAACACGCAAGCCGCCACCCAGCATATTGTTCTGGATGAAGCCCTCACCCGCATTTTGATTGATCAGCAGCTGATTGAAGCGGGATGGCAAGCTGATAGTGAAGCCCTCACCTACAAGAGCGGAGCCCGCCCGGAGAAGGGCAAGAACCTCGCCATAGCCGAATGGCCAACCCAGTACAAAGGCGAGAACGGCCGCGCCGATTATTTGCTGTTTGCTGGCCTGACACCGATCGCCGTGGTGGAAGCCAAAAAGGAAAACACCAATGTTGCCGGAAAGATTGGCCAGGCCGAGCGTTACAGCAAGGGCTTGAGCGTCACCGCGCCGCTTATTGGCGCCTGGGAGCAGGCAGGGCAGACCGTTGCTTGGCCCGATGACGAAGACGGCCATTACAAAGTGCCTTTCGTATACTCCTGCAACGGGCGCCCCTTTGTTAAGCAGCTGGCAGAACAGTCAGGTACCTGGTTTCGGGACGTGCGGCACCCGGCCAATACCAGAAGAGCGCTGCCCAGCTTCCACAGCCCAGAGGGCCTGCGCGATTTGCTAACGCGTAGTAAAGAGGCCGCGCAAGCCCAATTGCAGGCCGAGCCTTTCGGTTACCTGAAACTGCGCGCCTATCAACAAAAGGCCATTGTGGCGGTAGAAAACACACTGGCTAAAGAAATTCGTGTGGCGCTGCTGGCCATGGCCACCGGTACTGGTAAAACCCACACCATCATCGGGCTGATGTACCGCTTTCTGAAAACCGAGCGTTTCAAACGCATCCTGTTTCTGGTAGATCGTACTGCTCTGGGCCAACAGGCTATCGACGCCTTCAACGAAGCATCGCTAGAACAGAATCAGACGCTGTCGCAGATCTACAACGTCGCGGAGCTGGGTGACATGGCCGCCGAGGCCGCAACCCGCATCCAGGTCGCCACCGTGCAGGCCATGGTCAAGCGCATATTCATGAACGACAACCCGCCGCCGGTGGACCAGTTTGATTGCATTATCATCGACGAAGCCCACCGCGGTTACACCCTGGATCAGGAAATGACCGAGGGCGAACTGGCCACCCGTGATGCCAGCCAATACCTCTCCAGTTACCGCCGCGTACTGGACTACTTTGACGCGGTGAAAATCGGCCTGACCGCCACGCCGGCCAAACACACCAGCGAGATTTTCGGCAAGCCGGTTTACATCTACACCTACCGTGAAGCCGTCGCCGAGGACTGGCTGATCGATCACGAGCCGCCCATTCGCTATGAAACCCTGCTGACGCAAAACGGTATTACCTTCGCCAAGGGCGAAAAGGTCAGCGCTATCAATACCCAGACCGGCGAAGTGCAAAGCGCCGAACTGGATGACGAGTTGAATTTCGAGGTCGATGCCTTCAACCGTCGCGTCATCAACGAGAACTTCAATCGAGTGATCTGTCAGCAGCTGGTACAGGAGTTGGATCCGTTCGCTGATGAGAAGACCCTGATTTTCTGCGCCACCGACCTGCACGCCGATATGGTCAAACGACTGCTGGATGAGGCCTTCAAGGAGCTTTATAACGGCGAATACAACCAGGCCGCAGTAGCCAAGATCACCGGCCAGAGCGACAAGGTCGAGCAGCTGATCCGCCAGTACAAGAACGAGCGTTACCCGAATATCGCCATCACCGTAGACCTGCTGACCACCGGCATCGACGTACCGAAGATCTGCCATCTGGTATTCATGCGCCGGGTCAAGTCGCGCATTCTGTATGAACAGATGATTGGCCGTGCCACCCGCCGCTGTGACGAGATCGGCAAAACCGTATTCCGCATCTACGACCCAGTGGATATCTACGCCGCCCTTAGCGACGTCAATACCATGAAGCCGCTGGTCAAGGATCCGAATATCAGCCTGGAACAGCTGCTGGAGGAGATCACCAACCCCGAGCAACTGGAACGCGCCCTCAGCGCACCAGGGGACAGCGCTGGTGAAAGCCATGCCGACGTGGTGCTCAGCCAGCTAAGCCAGAAAGTCATGCGCGTGCTGCGCAAAGCCGAGAAAAAGGCCGAAACCAAACCGGCGGTCAAACACAAGCTTGATGAACTGCAGGATCTATGGGGCGTAGAGCCGAAAACGCTTCACACTCATTTGCGCAAGCTAGGTCCCAAGCAGGCCGCCCAGTTCATCACCCAGCACAATGGCTTGCTGCATCAGTTGAACGAGGTCAACAACCTACTTGGCAGCGACCGCCAGCCGGTTATTTCCGAACACCCCGACGAGATCCGCGAGCGCACGCAAAGCTATGGCGTGCATCAGAAGCCGGAGGACTATCTGGACAGCTTCAATCGGTTTATCCGCGAACAACTCAACCAGAATGCAGCCCTGGCAGTGGTGGTCAACAAGCCGCGCGACCTGACACGGGAGCAGCTCAAAGAGATCAAACTACTACTCGATGGCGCCGGGTACAGCGAGGCCAAGCTGCAAACCGCCGTCCGCAACCAGACCAACCAGGATATCGCCGCCAGCATCGTCGGCCATATTCGTCGCGCCGCCCTGGGCGAGGCCCTGGTGCCCTTTGAGCAGCGGGTAGCCCAGGCCATGCAGCGTATTTACCAGAGCCATAAATGGCTGCCCGCGCAGCGCAAATGGCTGGAACGCCTGGCCAAACAGCTGGTGCACGAAGTGATCATTGATCGCGACTTTGTGAACAGCCGATTCTCGGAGCACGGGGGTGCCAAACAGCTGGACAAGATTCTGAATAGTCAGTTGGACAGCCTGCTGGTGGAGCTAAACAAAGCCATATGGCCAGAAGTGGGCTGAAAAGCCGGGCAATCGGCAAAGGGTGGCGTCATTTTCTATACATGAGCCTATTGATATGTATAGAAAATAACGATTTCTATGCATGTTCTCCGCGACATGTATAAAATCCAACAAAATCTATATCTGAAAAACCAGTCCATGGATCAAGGCCTGTTACATGAGCGGATACAGCATTCCAGAACTCCCGATCAGCAATCTGAGTAGCCTTGAGACCCGTGCGGTGTTGAAAAAAACCGCCGAGGCTCATCGCTATCTGGCTGAACTCAAGGGCGTTGCCGCCACCATTCCAAACGAAGCCATATTGATCAACACACTGGCCCTGCAGGAGGCAAAAGACAGCTCCGAGATCGAGAACATCGTTACCACGCACGATGAGCTGTATAAAGCTAACCTGAACGTTGAGGCTGTTACCCCCATTGCCGCCAAGGAAGTGCAAGACTATGCCTACGCACTTAGGCAGGGATTTCTTGGCGTCAGGCAGACCGGGTTACTTCGACTAAACGATATTATTGACGTTCAGCAGCTGCTCGAACGCAACAAGGCAGGCTTGCGTCGGCTGCCAGGTACCGAGCTGAAAAATGCCGCGACCGGCGCAGTTATCTACACTCCGCCGCAGCACGCAGAAATCATAGAAAAATTGATGGCGAATCTAGTCACCTACATCAACGATGACAGTCTATGTGATGCAGATCCATTGGTAAAAATGGCCATCATTCACCACCAGTTCGAAAGCATTCATCCGTTCTACGATGGCAACGGCCGCACCGGGCGCATCCTCAATCTGCTATATCTGGTCGCCAAAGACCTTCTCAACCTGCCGGTGCTATACCTGAGTCGTCACTTTATTCGTAACAAGGCCGCTTATTATCAGCAATTGCAGCAGGTGCGTGAAAGCGGAGAATGGGAGCCCTGGCTGCTATACATGCTCGACGCGCTGATCGAAACATCGCAGCACACCATCGAGCTGATACAGGCAATGAAAGTCCTGATGACGGAATATAAGCAAAGGATGCGCGCCGAGCTGCCCAAAATTTACCGGCAGGAGCTGCTCAATAACTTGTTCAACCACCCGTACACCAAAATCGAATTTGTCATGGAAGACCTGCAAGTCTCCCGCATTACTGCAACCAAATACCTTGATCAACTGGTGGAGCACGGCCTTCTGGTCAAAGAAAAGGTAGGCCGCAGCAACTACTACATCAATCAGCCCTTGGTCCGCTTGCTTAGCGAAGCCCCCCAGTTTCCAACCAATTGAGAAAACCATGAACAACAACGACATCGTCCAGAAGCTCTGGAACCTCTGCGACGTGCTGCGCGACGACGGCATCAACTACAGCGACTACGTCACCGAGCTGGTGCTGCTGCTGTTTATCAAAATGGTGCACGAGAACACCGAAGCCGGCACCCTGAAAAAGCACCCGCTGCCCGAAGGCTGTCGCTGGACCGATATCAACGGCAAGTCTGGTATCAACCTGCTGAACGACTACAAGCGGATCCTGCTAAGCCTGTCCACCGGCAAAGATGCGGACAATAATCTGGTACACGAAGACCCACTGATCAGCGCCATCTACGCCGACGCGCAAACTCGCCTGCGCGAACCGCGCCACCTGGAACAGATGATCAAGACCCTGGACCAGATCGACTGGTTCACCGCCGCCAAAGACGGCCTGGGTGATCTGTACGAAGGCCTGCTGGAAAAGAACGCCAACGAAACCAAATCCGGGGCAGGGCAGTACTTTACCCCGCGCGCCCTGATCAACAGCATGGTGCGCTGCCTCAAACCGCAGATTGGTGAGGTAATACAGGACCCGGCCGCGGGGACCGCGGGCTTTCTGGTTGCTGCTGACCAATATATGCGCGAGCAGACCGACGATTACCTGGCGCTGAGCGCCAAGGATGCGGCCTTCCAGAAGCATAAGGCCTTTGTAGGCATAGAACTGGTCCCCAACACGCGCCGCCTGTCCCTGATGAACTGCTTGCTGCATGGCATGGAAGGCGACGACGAAGGTGTAGTGCACCTGGGCAACGCCCTCGGCGATGCCGGCAAGGCCCTGCCCAAGGCCGATATTATCCTCGCCAATCCGCCCTTTGGTACCAGCAAAGGCGGGGAGGCCAGCAACACCCGGGATGACCTGACCTATAAAACCAGCAACAAGCAGCTGGCCTTTATGCAGCACATCTACCGCAACCTCAAACCCGGTGGCCGCGCCGCCGTGGTATTGCCGGATAACGTCCTGTTCGAGGCCGGCGTGGGCACCGAGGTACGCCGCGACCTGATGAACAAGTGCAACCTGCACACCATCCTGCGCCTGCCCACCGGCATCTTCTACGCCCAGGGCGTCAAGACCAACGTACTGTTCTTCCAGAAGGGCAGCCCGGGTGATCCGCGTCAGGAACAGGGCTGCACCCAACGCGTATGGATCTATGACCTGCGCAGCAATATGCCCAGCTTCGGCAAGCGTACGCCCTTTGGTGATGCGCACCTTAAACCCTTTGAAGACGCCTATGGCGATGACCCGAACGGCAACAGCCCGCGGGCCGAGAATGTCGAGGGTATTGGTGAACTCAGCCGTTTCCGCTGCTTTACCCGCGAGCAGATTACCGAGCGCGGCGACTCGCTGGATATCAGCTGGCTCAAGGATGCCTCCAGTGAAAATGCCGCCGACCTGCCCGCGCCAGAAGTGCTGGCCGGTGAGGCCATGGCGGAGTTGACTGAGGCCTTGCATGAGTTGGAGGAGTTGATGAAGGCCTTGGGGGCCGAGGACGAGGTGGTGGCGCAGAAGCGGTTGATGGCGGAGGTGATGGGGCTGGAGGCGCCGGAGGCGGAGCTGCAAGCTTCAAGCGATAGGCTACAAGCGGGGGAGCGGGGATGAGTGGGTTGCCGACGGGATGGGCTGCCTGCCAATTGTCAGATATTGGCCAGATCGTTACGGGAAAAACGCCGAGTACTAAAGAGTCACGCTTTTATGGCGGGGATATACCCTTCATCAAGCCAGGCGACCTCGATTTTGCCAGCCCGATCTTCAGGACTGAAACCTATCTAACTGCTGACGGCGCCGCCGAGATTCCAAGCCTACCGTCACAAAGCATCGTAGTGACCTGCATTGGAAATCTAGGGAAAGTCGGCTTAACCACGACAACCTCAGCTACCAATCAGCAGATTAATGCAATAATTCCGCATGAACGAATAGATCCAAAGTTCCTGTTTCATTACTGCAAAACACTTAAGCCATGGCTCGAAGCCAAATCCTCTGCAACAACGATTTCCATCGTGAACAAGGGCATTTTTTCTACAGCACCAACCTCATTGCCGCCACTCGCCGAACAAACCCGCATCGCCGCAAAACTCGACGAACTGCTGGCCCAGGTCGATACCCTGAAAGCCCGCGTCGACGGCATCCCCGCACTGCTCAAACGCTTCCGCCAATCCGTCCTCGCCGCTGCTGTTTCCGGGCGGTTGACGGAGGAGTGGCGCAAGGATGACTCTAGCAAATATAAGGATCTGGACTTCGCCTACCCGGTTAATAGGCTAGGTTTGCTTGCACGTTTCATCGACTATCGAGGGAAAACCCCAGAAAAGGTCGGGACTGGAATTCCACTCATTACCGCAAAAAACATCAGGTCGGGGTATATATCGAGAGAACCTCGAGAGTTCATACGTCCTGAAGCTTATGAGGGGTGGATGACACGAGGGATTCCGCTGGTTGGTGATGTTCTGATAACAACTGAAGCACCGCTAGGCAATATTGCGGTAATCGACATAACTGAGAAGTTTGCATTGGCACAGCGTGCAATATGCCTCCAGTTTCATGAAGGCTTTTTGTCTAATTTTGGAGCTATAGCTTTGCAATCGCCACTGTTGCAAGAAGAGTTATTGCGCCGTGCAACTGGAACAACAGTTAAGGGTATCAAGGCATCAGTTTTGAAGGACATCGAGGTTCCAGTTCCTACATTAGCAGAACAAACCGAAATCGTTAGCCGCGTAGAACAACTATTCGCCTTCGCCGACCAGCTGGAGACCCGGGTCAAAATCGCGCAAACACGGATTGATCGGCTGACCCAAAGCATTCTAGCCAAGGCCTTTCGCGGTGAGCTGGTGCCGCAGGACCCGAATGATGAGCCGGCCAGTGTGTTGCTGGAACGTATCAAGGCGCAACGGGCTGCGGCGCCCAAGACCAAGCGGGGTCGCAAGGCGTCGGCTTGAACGCATGGGTGAATGAAGTGGGCCTGATTGGTTCAACCGTCGGGGCAGGATGTGAGTACAGGGAGTAGTGCAATAGCAATTCCGCGAATCAATGGGGTCAGAGCGTTTGATCTTTAAGAAAACAATGACACTGACCCCATTGATTGCACGCTGGTACCGGAGTCGACGGATAGTTCGTTTCAGCCGATTGTGTTGGGGCTGAGGAGAAAGATGAGGTGAGAGTGTTGGCGGAGCTCGTTGTGGTTTTGGTTTGAATGACTGGCTGCTATCGGCCAGAAGCAGCCGATGACGACAGATAAAAATTGCACAGAAACGGCCCTCAAGGGTGTCTACGAATCTAGAGAGATTCAGCCTCTACCGCATGGTTTACAAGAAGAGCCTATCGGCAACATCTTGGAAGTATGCAGCCACAAGCTGCCCTGCTCGGCCGGTGCTGATGGCTGAGTCGTGACAAAACTCTGGAACGCTGCCGGGCGGACGCTGGTAAGAAGCCTGCGCCCGCCCGGTGACATGTTACATCTGGCTTTTAGTTACTCCAGTACAGTTGTGGGTAGACAGAACAGTTTGCTTGAATCGCTGCAAACTACGGCGGCCACTGGGTGAAATAGAAACCGTAATGGGCCGCCTGAGAGAGGGGTGAGTCAACTTGCCGTGTTTGCCGCCACGTTGATAACCCCATCCGTGTCGCACTAGGCACCGTATGACGAGGTCGAAGTCTTTGTCTGAGCAGTACTTCCTCATGATGCCTCCCCCGGTGCTGTTGTGTAACGGGAGCGAAAGCCGGCCGGGTTGAAGCGCATTTCGGAAAATGCTGCGGCGGCACCGGAAGGTAAAATCGGTTGGCTGTAGAGGTAGCCTCCTTTCCCAGCTGCTTGGTTTTGGAAGAAACGGCCATAAGGGTCGACCATAAGGTACGACTCACACATGTCGCTGTTGTCCTCGACGCACTGGATTGATCGGAAAGCGCCATGTCTTTCCACAAAGGCTGCAAAGGCCTCGTCGCTAACGGCAAGAGTGGCATCAACTATTGGTAGCATCCGCAGCACCTTCCAGCGCTCTGGGCGAACTCGTGTGATTAGTCCGCTCAAGTCTTCATCGGCATTTAAGGCGTTGACGACGGTAGTAATCTTGATCTTGAGTGCGGGGTTAACTTGACGAGCAAAGTCCAGGTTCGCGGTCAGCTCATTTAGACTCAGCCCTTGCCCGCTTCTTTCTACCCGTCCTATTGCAAGATTGGTCCCAGAGTCCGTGGAGTCTAGGCTGACACCTAGATAGGTCAGTTGCGGTGCAAGCTGCTTTATAACGTCAGATGTCAACCTTGAAGCATTGCTGATAAGTGAAACCTCAAACCCTACTTGTTTGGCCACGCGGGTGATGTCTAGCAGGCGCTCTCCGAGTATCGATGGCTCTCCGCCAGCCAGGTTCAGGCGCAGAGTGCGCCATGAGAGGGCATCACGCAGAGGATTACTGGTGTTTGTCGGCTGAAAATACTGGAACAACTCCACCAGCAAGTGCTGGCTGCGGTCGCGATCGTGAAATAGCTCGCGGGGACAGGGGTGGTCCGTCCATTTCGCGTAGCAGTATTGGCAGCGGTAATTGCAGGCCTCCGTCACGTGCCAGTTGATAGTCAGAGCGTCAACGTGGACGGGAGCTGCTTTTACAGGGCTGATGGGAAAAATCAAATTATCTTTGGACATACGTCAACTCCTTGGCGACCGCAGTGGTGCGGTCGGTAAAAGGTTCTGCATGGCGGACGCGAGGCGTCAGAGTAGGAGCATCAGGCTCCGGTACACCGTGACTTTTCTTGTTGCGGGTGGTTACGGATTACGCATCATATTGCGCCGTGTCTTGAGGGCTCCCTCTGGGTCTATGGGAAGACCGAGTGCGCGTCGCTGACTCATTAGCAGCCACCATTCAGCGGCGATCAGCCCACGCTTGTAGTCCTGAACGCTTTTTTTACTTTTGGTTTCCCGGCGCACGGCTCGATAAGCCTCTTTCGCGACATCGCGGACGCTTTCATCAGGGTCGAACTGCCGGGTAAAAAAAACGGTTTTGTGCGCCTTACCGTTAGGGTCAAGGCCGATTTCCAGCAGCGCCTTCAAATATCCTTGACGCCAGATAGCCGATTGCTCGGTCACCTGGCTATCGGCGTACCGTTCATCTTCGGGCTTCTTTTCGCCTTTGCGCAGGCGCAGGCGGCTAAGGCAAAACTCGATCAGATCAAGGGCGAATGACTGGTAGCTCTCCAGCTCAGCTTTTTCGCATTCCTGTCGGTCAACATAAGGCGTCCCGCTGAGTTTTTTTGCGTGAAAGTTCCTAGCTTGCTCACTCAGTGGGCTGTACCAACTGACAGCCTTGTCGCTGTGATGTGAGCTGAAGCGTGATAGTGACTCGTCGGCGAACGGCACGTACGACGAGCGCATGAGCATCAGGCGATGTCGAAGTGCTTTCCGCGGGTCTAGGTGCGATAGCATGCTCAACAGTGCATCGAGTTGGTTGTTCAGATCAGGCTCTGCCGCATTCGACAGTCGGCTGCGCAGCAGTCCGAGGCTCTTGTCGATGTAAGGCAGCACGACCTCGTCACTCAATCTACCAATAGCATGGACAGTCCATTGCGGGGTTAGAGCCAGTGGAAACTCGGGGTCGTGAATCAACTTTTCGAGCAGGCTATCCCACCAAGGGTGAAGTTCTCGAGATACTGCTTCACTGGGAAGCCGGAAAAGCCTGCAGGATAGAACGGCCAATGCATCTTTGACGCCCAAGGCATGGATCTCGGCTTCTAACTTGGCTTTCCATATGGCCGAATAGTCCGATGCCCACCACTTTCTGCTTCTCTGATCAGATAGTGTTGGGAACGAGTCCAGTCTGCTTTGTAGTGTTGCTTTTACATCGCTGTGGACAGATTGCTGAACCCAAGCCTCGGCTTTGTCGGAAGTGAGCAGGGAGAGTAGCCTGCGAAGGTGCTGCTGCTCGGCTACATCCCACTCACCGCTTGGCAGCTCAATGATTCGCCCCGAGACACAGTTATCAAGCTGTAAAGCCCAGTCAGCAAGCTGTCCTTCATCTGCATCGGCGAGCTCCATGTGGATCGCTAGGGTTTCCTTTAGCTGCAGTTCCAAGTTTATGAGCCAATCTGTGGCAGAGTTGTACAGGTCCTTTTCATCGCTGTCGCCTGAACGTAGCGCCTCTAGGTCAGACCGTAGTGATTCCCTCTCGGTATATAGCTTTTGAAAAACGCCTTCGTGCGGGTTACGGAGTCTGCCGGCAGCAGCATCGGATTTAACCCAAGCCTCTAGAAACCTGACCCGCTGAAGCCATTGGTGTGCTGCAGGTGTTGGCGGGCCAGCATGCCGCTGTGTTGACGCAACTGAAATCAGAGCTTTGGCATCAGGGCTGAAAATTGATGCCAACTCAGTCGGGATTTGCTGCTCGTCGTGTGACCACGCGGGCAAGCACGACCAGAGCACCCGCACCCTTTCCCACTCACCTTCTGCAATAAGCGCTGGGTCATCGAATACTGCGCTGTGGAGAAAGTACTCGTTTCCGTACAGCGCGGTTATGAACCAACCGTGCTGTGAGTCGGGTTTGAGCTTTTTAAACAGCTTGTAAGGGGAGTGCGGAAAGACGGTTTGGGCTACGTCTTTGGCAAAATCGAGCGTTTCTAAGGTGCGTCCAGTGACATCTTTATGTATGAGGACGAATAGTAGCTGCATGCGCAGGCGCTCTGCCAGCGGGCCGGATGAGATTACGGCAGCGGCTTGGTCCTCCATCGTCGCTTGGCTTCGAGCAAGGTCTAACGCCTCTTCCAGTCTGTTAGCGGATGTGAATACGTGCTGCCAGGTGGTGGCGAAGTGGTTAGTTAGCAATGAGCGGAGTTGCCCGACGACTTCATATTCGTCAAGGGCTTGGGTAAAACGCTCGGAGGGGTCGGCTTTTTCGTCAAGGTCGTACTTGCCGAATTCGGCATCAATTCTGCACATGGTTTTTTCCCAATATCAGGATTAGGTTTCATGGGTTACGCACCAGATTGGATTCTGGCCTGCAGTTGAAACCTCCCGTGCAGCAGAGGGGAGCGGATGGGTGATTAGCCCGTGAGCATCAAGCTCTATAGCCGACTGCAGTAGCGCGCCAAATAAAAATAGATGGGTTCGTATCTTTAGTCAAGCATTGATCCAGAGGCCGCCAGCTCGCATCGCTGGCTACAGCCCTAGCTATTTTTCTCCTGACTGGCAGCCGGTAAGCCACGTAAAGGATATGCCGTCCATTGTTTTGAACATCGACTGACGGCTACGTATTAGCGCTATGTGAATAGCCTCGGCTTATGTAGACAGCTAATGACCGCTATTGGCCCAGAGTGTGTAAAAACGCCAGAACGGATTTCCGTCACGGTCTATAGCGAGCCTTTCTCGAGCTGAGAACCTGATCAAGCTTATGACCACTGCGAAGGGGGCATGAGACAATCCAGCAACGCCCTGGAGCCCTCTCAGAGGCAGCGTAGGCGAGTAAAGCCAGGGCTTTTACGCTGTCAGGGCCTCTAGCAAGCTGACGGTGCCTATGATTTTCATCACCCGTTTCAGGTTGTAAGCGAGCACATTCAGGCTCATCTCAGCACTCACCCCATTGAGCTTTCGCGTCAGGAAGTGCGACGCGCCCATCCATTGTTTGAGCGTCCCGAAGGGATGTTCAACGGTTCGTTTTCGAACCTTCATCATCTCGGGTGCTCTGCTGAGCCGGTGCTGCATTTCTTCCAGCACTGCTTCATGCTCCCAGCGCCGAATTCGCCGCTGCTTGCTCGGCGTGCACTGCGATTTCAATGCGCAGCTTTGGCAATTTGAGCTCCAGTACCGATGCAGTTTCATGCCGTTCTCAACGCTGGAGAAACGCCAAATCAAAGTCTCGCCAGCCGGACAAGTGTATGCGTTTGCCGCCGCGTCATAGATAAATGCGTCGTTGTTGAGTCGCCCATCGGCTTTGGCTGCGGAGGTCATTGGCTTGGGTACATAGGTGACGATACCTGCGTCGTGACAAGCCAGGATTTCCCCGCTTTTGAAGTACCCACGGTCAGCTACCACCGACAGCTTTTCTGTTCCCATCGCCTCGCGGGCTTGCTTGGCAATAGGGCTGAGCTGATCGCGGTCGGACCCGACGTTGGTCACCTCATGAGCGACGATTAAATGGTGCTTGGTATCGACCGCTGTCTGCACGTTGTAGCCAACGATTCCTGTGCCGCGAGTCATCATGGAGCGGGCATCTGGATCCGTCAGTGATACCTGCTTATCCGGTGATTCATTGAGCTGAGTTTCGATCAATTGAAGCTCTTTCATTTGCGCCTTCAGCTTGGCGATTCTTTCTTCCAGGTGCACGACATTGGCGTCAGAGGCTGGACGATCCTGTTGATCAGCAGCATCGAGCGCTGTCAGGTACCGATTAATACTTGCTTCGATTTCCTCCATCCGCCGCTTCAATTTGGCGCTGGTGAAATTGCGATCTCGGTTGTTGACCGCCTTGAATTTGCTGCCATCGATGGCAATCAGGCTTCCGGCGAATAACCCTAACTGCTGACAGAGCACAACGAACTGACGGCAGACGCCACGGATAGCCTTACCGTTGTCCTTTCGAAAATTAGCGATAGTCTTGAAATCAGGCATCAAGCGACCGGTCAGCCACATCAACTCGACGTTGCGTTGCGCTTCTCGTTCAAGGCGTCGGCTGGATTGAATGCGGTTGAGGTAACCGTAGATGTAGATCTTCAGCAGGATCGAGGGATGATAAGCAGGCCGACCAGTATCAGCGGGGATGGCGCTTTCAAAACCCAGCTTCACTAGGTCGAGTTCGTCGACAAAGACATCGACCACTCGCACCGGATTGGTATCGTTGACGTAGTCGTCGAGGCTCTCGGGCAGTAAGTTGCTTTGGCCTCGATGCTCACCTTGAATGAAGCGCTTCATGGACGATCCTTGCGATGAAATCCCGAGAAATCATAGCAAGGGTTTGAGACAGCGTTTTTACACACTCTGGGCCGTTAGCGGACTGTCGTTGCCCACGGAAATTTATTAGCCCTAGCGGATCCCTTGTGTGCCGAAGCCTGTCACGAACCCAACGACGCAAGATAGGTGACCGGATCAAGTCGGAGCCGCTGATGCATGTCTCCTGTCAGAGCGAACATTCTTGGTTTCGTCCTGAATTCAAAAAGCCGATAGAGGTGATAACGCTCGGACGTCACCTTGGAAAACTCAACCTCGTTGCGGCTGATGTAGAAGGGCGTTGCTTTTGCAAACGCAGTGGTCTTCACTTCGATAAACCTTTCCCTACCGTCGGTTTCAAACGAGAGGATGTCATAGCCGACACCATCTCCTCGCTTAATTGAAGTGTGTTCCACCTTGCCAGCAAGCGATCCGAAGCCACTGCGTTCTAAACGCTGTTGCTCGTAGCTAAGCACTAATTCTTCCCCAGCAAGACCAAGCGCGCGGTTTCGGGCTTCTCGCGCCACGTAGTCGCGCTTTGTGGCCAAAAATCTCGGTTGATAGGCGGATTCGTTGATTTCTATTGGCTGCGGCGTTTGCTCAATCCAGCAGTCAAAGTCCACTCCCATTGGGACGATTGCAGGTTGCTCGCTAGCATGGCGTGCGGCCTGGTCGAATATTGGGTCGTTTACTAGCGTCTCTACGACAGCTTCGACGAGCAGCGCTTGGTAATTACCAAGCGGTTTGTAACCGACGATCCACGGGCACTCGAGTTCATGCAAGACGGCGCTGATATTTTGATGCTTACGCTCAATGGAGCCTTCTGACCGATCTTGCAAAAGTACCTGCAAGGCTCGCCGGTGGTGGGTTTTACTGTATTTTTGCCCATTGAGCTCCTGTACAAGCATTCTCTTGTAATCAGCGACCGCTAAGCGGACTTCTTCCTGGGTCCAGGGTCCGTTCGCCATGTTTACTATTCCTTATAGCCCCGTACGGGCGTCAATGAGATTCCAGATTTTAGGTCAATTGCGCTCGTCGTCAGGCCAGCTCGCTATTACCTACTTTGATAGGCAACAGAAATTCAGGTAAGCGACCACTCCGCTAATTGCTGACTGGCCTTCAACTTCGCCCGCTGATGCTGCATTGCCGCAAATATCTCATCCAACCCGCTCTGTGGCGTAACCAGCGGCAGCGCAGCTTCAGCCTCAATCAAAAACCGCTCCGAGAATTTCGGCTCCGAAACATAGGCTTCGCCCCACCAATCGAGGATCAGCTCTTTTGAGTTCTCCAGGAGCAGGGCGGAGGGAAGCTTGTCGCCTTTTTTGCTGTTAATGGCTTCTGCTGCGGGCACAAGATTCCACAGGTCGTTATTGAACCAACGGGCCCAGGGGGAAACAGTGATCCACCGCGTAGCGGTCGGGACGGAGTTGTTTCTGGCTCCAGACGCACGAAATGTCGCGGCCACCTAGCTGCATTGCCGCAATACGGCTTCTGACTTCGGCGGTATCGCGTCTGTCTTCATTCCATTGCAAGGCGCGTTCGTACACGCTCGGATCGTACTGCATGCTCCACGAGCGCATCAGCCGGGTCCATTCACTCAGTATGGCGGGCTCCAGCCAGCAGGCGTGCTGGGAAAAGGTCTGCCATAGGTAGGTCGGCACTCTGAATGTGCCGAAGTCGCTCAGCGTTTGTTTGTTGCATTGCCAACTGCCTTTTGGAATCCGTCTGGAGACCCGGTTGCACTCGAATACCGGTTTGTCCTGGCCTGGATAGGTGATGTATTTGGCAGGCATAGCTTCGATGTTGGTGCAGATATTTTTCAGGGTCGCGATCAGGTTCAACGAGGTCTCTGGATCGAATGTGGCACCTACACGCAGATCGTAAGGGGAGAGGGTGTTCAGCTTGTAAAAATGACCACTGCTGGCCCAGCCGTAGCCTGTTTGGTTTTCATGGACGGCTGTCGGGGTCTGGATCAGGTTGTGCTTTAGCACCAGGGGCATGTACATCTTCAGCCAGTAGAGCGCAACCAGACCGAAGGGTATCTCCACCCAGGCTTCGTCCCGCCTGGTGACCATGCCGGGTGCGCCTTCGGCTATGCGGATCAGGGCGCGTAATAAGCCGAGTTTGTAGGAGGCGGATTTATTGTCATTGACGATGATATGTCTGAGCAGCGGCAGGCTGCCGCTGCCATCGTCGGGCAACACAAAGGCCATGCAGTCCCACTCGATGCTTGGGCGGGTGGCGTCGGGTTGCCGGGTTATCACCTTTGGGGCAAGGGCGCGACCCTGGGCAAGTATCTGGATTTGCTGGGCTGTGACTGGATGAAAGCGCTTTTCTTTGTCTTCGCCAATACGCAACGAGATCACCAGAATGCCGCCTGGGGCCAACAGGTCGCTGACGATGCGCATGGCGCGCTCGTGCTGGTCAGGCCGCAGGTGCATCCATACGGCGCTGATCAGGATCAGCTGGAAACGCTGGTCGAGCGAGCGCAAGCGTTTCAGGTCGGGGAGGGCGTCATCCAGCCAGGTTACCGAGCCGGGCCTGCAGTGTTGGGCTGTGGTGCTGGCCTGGCCCAGCTGTCGAAGTTTCTCGCTGGGCTCTACGGCGGTGACGGTCCAGCCCAGCTTGGCGAGCCAGCATGCGTCCCGTCCGGAACCCGCGCCGATATCACAGGCTATGCCAGGTTGGGCTGGCAACAGGTGCCGCCAGGCAGAATGAACGACCTCCGGGTCTACAGCCTGGTAGGCAGCAAAGAGCTCGTCCGCACGTTCGATGTAGTAATCCATGTAATGACATCTCCGTCTCAAGCGAGTGTATCGGTTGGGTAGGGGGTGTCAATCGAGTAGGGCAAGGACTGTCAGTCCGGGCTCACCTGTATCTAGTTCGTTTGTCATGTCGATTTTCTAGGAATATTTCGACATGACGAAGTGTTGTGTCGAAGACCTCGACATATCTGATTGGAGAATTTCAAGCGAATCCGCAGCCCGCACCTGGGGGGCAGGTGCGGATGGAGCGGTATTTTGAGGTCAGGGAACCTTTTAAGCATGTGCTCTGGCGTTACTGCGCTGGCACCCAGCCGTCTTTGGATTTGGCCATTAACACCTCCGAGCGTTGTACGGAGCGACCGGTAATAGGGGTTGTCGCATCCACGTCCACATCACAGAGGTAGACATTGGTGCGTTGTTCTTCGCAGCTATGAATGGTGACGGCGTGGATGTCGACTTTCAGCATGCTGGACATGTTCTCGCCGCCGATCTCACCCAGCATCCCGGACATCTGGTTCATCTGGGCTTCCAAAAGGGTCTTGACGTCGTCTTCCGATGGCCCGCTTGAGCAGGCGCTGAGCAGGAGGCTTGAGCCCAGCAGGAACGCTCCGTAAATGGCTTTTTTCATTCTGATTCCCGGCGGTGTTTTTGTTGTGAGCGAGGTTATGCCAGATAGCAGGGCGGGGCAATACAAGGCCTTACGCTGATTGCTCCACCGGAGCCCGATACTCTGAGGTTTTGTTATAAAGGTAAAAACAGGGCCTGTGGAAAGCCCCTGTAATGCAGGGGCTTCTGTTCAACTACTGCGGCTTGTCACCTATTTATACGCCGTAAACATCAAGGTACCCCGGATCTGGTCGAGTTCGCCGTCGGCTCCGCGCAGGGTAATCGACCATTCTTTCTGGGTGTCTGCTTCATGATGTACGTCAGCCAGGGTATTGAGCCTTGGATCAAGCCAACTGAAGCTGCCTGAGTCAGACAAAGTGACCCAGGTTGGGTCTGCGCTGGTGTCACTCGCTGTTCCATCCGAGGCCAAGGCGGCTGGCTTGTCGTTTGATGCCCCCCAGCTCGGGCTGGCGGTATTAACCGATACACCGGTGCGTGTGAACTGCAAGAAGGCTTCGCCCTCTACACCCAGCACGGTCAAGGGTTGCTCTCCGTTATAGCGAAGCATTATTCCCGGCCTGGGCGCGCTTAGAATCAAGCTGCTCAGGCCCTGGATATCAGGTCGGGCCGTAATGCTGGCCTTGACGAACCCCTCTGGCACATCGTCCAGTTCGAGGGCGCCGTGCGCACCTGCCAGCCCGGAGGCTGACAGGCACGCGAGGCCGAACAAAACGAGACCCGTACAGGCGGTTCTTGTTTGTTCGATGATCATTTGTTTCTCCTTGCGATTACAGGATGTCGAGGGTTGACTCGATAATGCCGTCAGCCGTAACAACGTCGGTTGAGGCCATCACCGGCGCCATGCAAGCCAGACTGCTATTGACCACCGTAATCGGTGCTGCCTCCGAAGGTACGCGACCTTCTGCGGTGTTTTTGCTGACAAACAACATGTACTCACCAGCAGGCACCACATTGTGATTGTTTGGCATTGTCAGCGTCAGTTTGTTGCCAGGGCCCTTGACGATATTCAGCTCGATCGCGCGCTGATCGCCGTCAATCAGGTGGGTCATTACCGTTCTTCTGATCAGCAGTGCCTTGTCGACCTGGTCAGCCTGATCCACTTTGATGTTGAAGCGATTTCCGATGGTCAGACTGCTCGGCGCACGTTGAATCTGCGGGCGGTCACTGCGCATTGCGTAGGGCGGCGTGTAGATCTCGAAGCTCGGATCACGGCCGTCATAGGGGGCCAGTCCCAGGCCCTGCAGGTCCACAAAGGTCAGGTAGGCGGTGTTGATCGGCGAGTGACCGGCAACCATTACACGACCGTCTTCCATGAGCACGGCTGTGTTGTGATAGGTGCGGGCCCGGTGACCAGTGGCCATCTCTGTCCATGTACCGGTTTCTGGGTCGAAGCGCTCTGCGGTACGGATAGGACCCTCCAGCCCTGGGCCTACTACACCGTCCCGGTCGCCGCCGCTGAATACGGTAACGCTGCCGTCAGGCATTAGCACATTGGTGCCGTACCAGCGTGGCTGATTCAGAGGGCCTGTGAGACGGGACTCATAGTCGATCTGATCACCATTGGTGCTGATGCGATCGATACGACTCTGGGCAGTGGGCAGATAACCGCCCGGGTTGGTCAAAACACCATAACTGGGCACCCCTCCCGCGGTGAGCAGTTCGATGTCGGTGTATTCCCCGTTGGCATTGGGCTTGAGCGGCAGCATGGTGGACGAGGTTGACCCACGCATGCCTCCGGCAATAGCCATCTGCAAGCTTTCGTCAGACACGCCGAGATCCAGACCGTTTTCTATGAGCGTCTCGGGGGCGGAGAGCACATCGCCGAGGAAGGAGGTTGCCTGCGAAAGGGACAGGTTGCTGATGTTCAAGGTGCTGCCGAGCTGGCCCAGGCCGACCTCGTCCAGCCGAAGCGGCAGTCCGGCATAGCCAATGTCCGTCCAGCGCTGCGTGGCGGGGTTATAGCTGGCGGTGATATTCCACAGCGCCTGGTCGTAGCCTTGACCAAAGGGATTGAAGGCCTGGCCGCCGGCGTTGTAGAACACGTGGCCGTTGGGTAGCAGGTGCATCCGTGGATACAGCGGAAACGATCGGTCTGCGGTTGTCGGGTTCAGCGTCCAGGTCCGGGTACACGGATTGTACGTTTCGGTTTGAACGACGTTGCGCCCGCTGTTGATCGGATCTTCCGGGTAGACCGGTTTGAGCAGCTTGGTTACGCCGCTGGCAACGAACACGTTGCCATTGCCCAGTGTCACCAGTGAGGGGTACCAGCGACCGAAGTGCATGTCACCGCTTTGAGTCCAGGTGTTGGTTTCAGGATCAAAAATGCGCGAGTTTTTTATGCCCTCTAGCTCTGCCGCGCCCAGGGGCAGGCCGTCAATGCCTGGCTCTGAATAGTAGTCGGTGCCGCCGACCGCCATGACGTTGCCGTTTGCCAGTCCGATCACGTCGGAGCAGAACAGAGCACCATCGTTGTCGCTGGTGTTGTCAGCGGTATCTATCAGACCGTCAAGAAAGGTGCCGTTTAGCAGGGTGGTGCTGTCGTTTCCATCCGGGTTGGCTCCGGCATCCAGCGGAGAGGGCTTGAGCCAGGAGGGGGTATCGTTATCGTCGAGCGACAGGACGCGGGTCTGGTCATTGACTGACACTTCGCCAAACTCGGCCACGATTGAAAGCTCGACGTTCTCGGTGCCTTCCAGGGCATTGAGATACAACAACCGTCCGTCCTTGAGCAGTGCCATGGTGCCGGCAGCCGGTTTGCATTCATCCATACCATCATTGCGTGTAATACACTTTTCATCCGTTTCGATGACCTGTCCATCCACAATGATGGTCGGCTCGGCAAAGGGGAGGCTGAAGCTACCCTTGGCGCTTGATGCTGCCGGTGTGGTGGACGTGCTGTTGGTGGAATCACTGGATGTGCCCAGAAGGCCGCCAAGCAGGCCGGCACTGACTGCTGCAGGTAGGGCTGCAAGTACCAGCAATGAACCTGTTGCGGTTACTAACCGTCTCGATAGATGGGACATTTGCTTCTCCTGATTTTGTTTTTGTTTGATGCTGTCCGCTGGAGAGGGCGGATCAGGCCCTGCTTCACCAGAGCGGCAAACCGTCTCGCTGTTCGCAACTGTCTCGGACATAAGCCATTACGGGCCGGACGCAGAAAAAGATGCACCGCGGAATAAACGCAATGTATCTTGGCGCTTATGGCGCCTTTTATATGTGTTGATAAGACGATTTATGGGCCATAAGGGATGGCTTGATGGCCTGACGAAGACAGTTGCGTGGAATGATCACTCCCATGTCATGTGGTTTGTAGATACTGAGGATATTTCCCACTTGGGCCTTGCCAGGAGGAAACCATGACAGCATGCAGATCAGGTGTAGCGATTCTGTTGGCGGGCTTATGTGTATTACCGGGTTGTGCCACTCATATCCGGGATCGGGATAGTGTCAACGACCTGAGTCAGCGGCACGCTGGTGTTCAGCTGGGCCCACGTCCGGCCTGGCTGGTGGACGACATGGATGAAGGCCCCCTCAAGGAAAGGCTCGAGCGCTGTGAGGGGAAGGGCCTGAATCGTTCGGATTTTTCCATCGGGCACAGGGGGGCGCCGCTGCAGTTTCCGGAGCACACCATGGAGTCCTATGTGGCAGCTGCTCGGATGGGTGCTGGCATTGTGGAATGCGACGTGGCGTTTACCGCCGACCGCGAGCTGGTCTGCCGCCATGCCCAGAATGACCTGCATACCACTACCAATATTGTCACCATCCCCGAATTGAACGCCAAGTGCACCCAGCCCTTTGTACCCGCGGATCCAGCATCCGGCCTGCCTGCCAAGGCTGAGTGCCGTACCAGTGACATCACTCTGGAGGAGTTCAAATCGCTGGAAGGCAAGATGGACGCCTCCAATGCCATGGCGACCACGCCCGAGGAGTACGTGGGTGGCACCGCCAACTGGCGTACCGATCTTTACGCCAGCCGGGGCAGGCTGTTGAGCCACCGGGAAAGTATCGAACTGTTCAAGACGTTGGGGGTGAAGATGACACCGGAGCTGAAGACGCCGGTGGTCGACATGCCCTACGAGGGCGATTACACGCAGCAGGATTATGCTCGCCAGATGATTCAGGACTATATCGATGCCGACGTCACGCCACGGGACGTGTGGCCGCAGTCGTTTCTGCTGGACGACGTGCTGTTCTGGGTGAACGAGACGCCTGAGTTCGGCCGCCAGGCAGTGTTTCTGGACCAGGAGGCCATTACCCCGGAAACCTCCTCGCTGGCCTATATGGAGAGTCTCAAGGCCCAGGGTGTGAGAATCATCGCCCCGGCCATCTGGAAGCTGCTTACCCTCAATGACCAGCAGGAGATGGTGCCTTCAGAGTACGCCCGGAACGCCCGTGCCGCCGGCCTGGACATGATCGCCTGGACCGTAGAGCGCAGTGGTCCGCTGGAGGAGGGTGGCGGCTGGTACTACCAGAGTGTGACCGACGCCATCAATAATGACGGTGATGTGATGAACGTGATTGACGTTCTGGCTCGGGAGGTGGGTGTGATCGGCATTTTCTCTGACTGGCCGGCTACGACTAGCTATTACGCCAACTGTATGGGTATTCATTAAGCCATACAGAAAACCGTATTTTATCGGGCCTTTACCCTTGTACCACTGCTTCAGGATGCAGCCGTTTGAGTAAATCGATACTTTTGCGATACTGCGAAAAAGCGGGTTCCAGTTCGCGGTAATACAAATGTATGGCGTCCTCGAAACGGTTGCTTTCAGCCGCCTCGAACACAGGTTTTAGCCCTTTCTCGGTTAAAGCCTGCAGGTCAGTGACGACAGTGTTGAGCAATAGCCGCTCTTGGTCGGTCACGGCAGAAGCTGAATAGGCGGTTGTAATCTCATTCAGCTCCTGCAGGTTGCGCTCGAGCTGCGGACGAAGGGATGAAAAGGGTTCGGTAATAAATTGCGCTTCCGAGTTGCTCGGATTGTATTGCACCGCAGCCCGGGCGAGCTCCCGATTCCGATTGGCGAGGTCAAGGAGCTTGTCGATTTGCAAGCGGGGGTCATGGTGCTCCTGACTAACAGAATCTGCCACCGAGCTGCTTGGACGCGCGACGTTCAGCCAGATCAGGCTGATGCCTATTATGCAGACAGCTAAAATCAGCAAAGAGAGTATCAGGCGCTTGTTGAAAGAAGTGTCTGTCGGGGTCATGGTCGGTGCTCGAAATAATGGGCTGATTGCGCCGAGTAGCACTCTGGCTACGTGTAATTGCGGCAGTCTATAAGCGTGGTCTTTGAAAAACCAACACCCAAAAGGGTGACCGGTTTGGGCTCATTACTGTTTTTCCTGGAATAACGAAATCGGTGGGCAAAATCGGGGGGCAGATTGAACATTGATGACGCATGAATTGTCTGCATAGGGTCTTTGACTGAATTTCAGTATCACTCCGCATTGATACATTGCCATTTCCTTCATGGATAGGCGTCAGGTCTTCAGGATAGCTGTCTAGCTCGCGGGCCAGACAGCTCGGCCGCTGCGCTGTTTTGTCACGCATTGGGGAAATATGACCCGTGAGTCAGACTCAAAAATTCTGTGCGGCAACGGCCCCGTTATGTGGATACACTAGCGAGCTTGGTGGGCGAGTAATATCGGCGCGCGATTACAGTCCGCGTCTACTAATAACAACGTACTTAGAAAGGAATTATCCATGAGAGGCACCACTGCCGGAGTAGGGGGAGCCCAAGGCCACTTGGTCGGCTACGGCTCCAAGTCGTACCGCAATTATGTGCTTTTTGCGCTGACACTTATCTATATCTTGAATTTCGTCGACCGCGCCCTGCTAGCGGTTGTAGGCCCCGATCTGGTGCCGGACCTCGGGATTACCGACACTCAGTTTGGCCTTCTCACTGGCTTCGGTTTCGCCTTGCTCTATACCGCCGTGGGCATTCCGCTAGCGCGCTTTGCTGACGTCGCCAATCGTGTGTGGATCATGACCGTCTGCGTGGCCTTGTGGTCGCTGATGACGGCGCTCTGCGGCCTGGCGACGGAAGTCACCATCGGCTCGGTAACCATCGGCGCGTTCTGGATCCTGCTGATGTGTCGCGTCGGCGTGGGTATCGGCGAGGCGGGCTGCACGCCGCCAGCCAACTCCCTGATCGCTGACTATTTTATCCCGCGTGAACGATCCCAGGCGCTGGGCTTCTACGCCATGGGCGTAACACTTGGCACCATGTTCGCCAACCTGATTGGCGGCTGGGTTACCGACATGTTCGACTGGCGCACCGCCTTTTTCGTCGTCGGTTTGCCGGGCTTGCTGGTCGCCCTTGTTTTCAAATTGACGGTCAAGGAGCCGCCACGCGGCTACACCGATCCGGCGCAAGCCGAGCAGAAAGAGCGCGCAAGCCTGGGCGAGGCTATCCACGAGCTGATGGGCAAGCCTGCTTTCTGGCTGATGACCGCCGGCGCCACCATTGCCGCGTTCTGCGGTTACGGTATCTCTTCGTTCCAGTCGCTCTTTCTGGTTCGCACCTACGAGATCACTGCTGGTCAGGCGGCGATATGGATCAACACCCCGGTAGCCCTGTCCGCGGCGGTAGGCACCTTCGCCACCGGTTGGCTAGCGACCAGGATCTACAAGAAGCACCCGGGCGCCATCGCCTGGGTACCGGCGATGGGCCTGACACTGTCGGTTCCTTTCTACATTTTCGCCTTCACCACTGACAACCTGCTCTACGCTGCAATCGGCCTGGTCATCGGCGGCTTTGTGAAGTACGGCTACCTGGCCGCTCAGTACACGATCGGCCAAGGTGTGGTCAGCATGCGCGTGCGCGCCATGGCCACGGCAGTGATGCTGCTTCTCGTCAACCTGCTTGGCTATGGCTTCGGCCCGCTGTTCATTGGTGCCGTCTCCGACATCTTCTTCAACTCCGGCGTCGCAGAGCTCGGGGTCGCGGCTGGCGAACTGGCGCGCAATCAGTGTCACCCCGCCGTGCTAGGTCAGCTCGACCAGAACCTGCAGGACGTTTGTGGCCAGGTCTACGCGCAAAGCCTGCAAACCTCCATGGTCATAATGGCCTGCCTGTATGCTGCCAGCGGTCTGTGCTTCCTGCTGACCTGGACCCGACTGGGCAAGGATATGGTGGACAGACAGGATGTAAAACCGGTCACTCCATAAGTGGCTAACCAGAGGGCGCATCGCGCCCTCTTTTTTTGCGCTCAGGAAAGTTGCGCGGCTGATTAATAGCGCTCTGCCCGTTGCTGGCGAATACCGCTACCGTAGTTACGGTGCTGATCGTTCCGCGGATCCCTTTGATGCTGCTGTTGCCTGGAATTGTCGAGCATGCGGTCGCGGTTACGCTCCCAATTCTCACGCTCCCGGTTACGCTGCTCCTTGTACCGCTCCTGTTGAGCGCGATAATCCGGGCGTTGGTACTGGTCATTACGCCGTTGATCGGGGCGCTGGTGCTGCGACCAGCGATCATTGTGTTGGTCGTACTTGTTGCGATCACGGTGCTGGTTGTACTTGTCGTGCCTGTCGTACCTGTCATGTCGGGGCTGCTGGCCGTGCCTGGGGTGTTGATATTGCTGCGACCACTGCTGAGAGTGCCTCGGCTGCTGACGCTGTGTGCCAGGGTAGTAGTCGTATTGCTGCACTTGACCCTGCTGGCTGTAGATGCGCGACGATTGGCCATAGGCTTGCCGGTTTGGCTGCACGACTATCACCCGTGGCTGCGCGGGGTATACCTGAGCATGTTGCGGGTGCAGGGAGTCGTTCGGGCTGGCATAGGGGTTGTTGGCACAGCCACCAAGCAACAGGCTTGAAATGCCCACAAGGGCGATACTACGAAGTATGTTCATTTGAATTGTCTCGCCTTGGGCAGACCGCATACATACCAGCGTCGGGTGCATCCTGCAGCGCGGGGATTACTCATCAGACAGTAAAATGAACATAAAAACTGCATTGTAAAGGTATCTTTACATACATTTACGCTAGCCATGCCGGTGGCTGGTTGCAGTTTCGAGTGCGGGTCGCAAGACAATACTGGCCCCCGTGTTCAGGGCCGACCGGTCTTGCGGCCGTAAATGTAAATAGCCATCGCGATGATGCCGCCGATGATCATGACGTATCCGGCGCCGCCTCCCATACCGTTCTGATTGCCGCTTGAAGCAAATGTGATGATGGCACCGAGCACTATGCTGATGATACTCATGACAAAAAGCACGATCAGACTCTTGCGTGGCTCTTTTTTTACAACTGTTTTTGGATCTTCCATATCGTCCTCACTCTTTTGCAGTTTCTCAGTCATCCACATCGCTGGGGCGCAGATGCTGTTTAGATGCCGTATTACGACTATTACCCTACTTTAGAGTGGGATTGGCTTGTGGAGTTTCTGGTTGCTGGAAATTTCCATGCCTGGGCGATTGAGTTGCAGCTTTCACTGTTTGCATTAAGATCGACGGCCTGGATTAAGCAAGGTGTCATCAGATCGTCAATCAGCCAAAGTCCATTCTTTTCCCGTCCGAGGTGATCCATGACTGAAGCAAGAATTGCCATTATTGGCGGGGGCCTGGCGGGGCTTTATGCTGCTTACCGTCTGGACCGGCTGGGTGTGGCTTTTGATCTTTTTGAAGCGCGTAATCGGCTTGGCGGTCGCATCCTTGCTACTGAATCGGGTGGCTTTGATCTTGGTCCGTCCTGGTTCTGGCCGGATTTTCAACCACGTATGCACGCCCTGGTGACTGAGTTGGGTTTGCCGGTGTTTGAGCAATACACTGCAGGAGCGACGATGCTGGAGGACCGTGCCGTCGGGGTGGTTCGGCGCGCAGGCTATTTGTCCGGCAATACGTCAATGCGTGTCGAGGGTGGCACCTGTGAACTGGTGGCTGCACTCACGGACCTGTTACCGCCGGCACATCTGCATCTGAGCGCTGCACTGAAGGCCGCGAGTCTGGACGGGCAGGCAATACGCCTCGTGTTTGCTGATACCCCGGACCCATCACAGACATACACGCATATATGGCTGGCGCTGCCGCCTCGGCTGGCAGCCGGTATCCAGTTCAGCCCCTCTCTGCCTGAGCGTGATTTGCAGATGCTTATGGCGGTTCCGACCTGGATGGCTGCTCACGCCAAATATGTTGCTCACTATGGCAAGCCGTTTTGGCGTGAGGCTGGGCTATCGGGTGACGCTTTCAGTCGCATAGGTCCCTTGACCGAGATTCATGATGCCGGAAACGAAAAGGGCGCTGCCTTGTTCGGATTTTTCGGGATCAATGCGGCTCAACGGACAGGCCTGACAGCGTCTGAGGTTAAAGCTGCCTGTCGTGCGCAACTGATGCGGTTATTTGGTGAGCAGGCAGCAGATCCTGTTGAAGATGCTTTTTATGACTGGGCGGCCGACCCCTATACAGCGACCGATCAGGACCGGGTCTCATCTGGCGAGCATGGTGCCCTGGATGCCGGCTTTGTGTTTGCCGCGTTGTGGAGAGACAAGATGCGTTTGATTGGTAGTGAGGCTGCGGTTGAGCAGGGCGGTTATATGGAGGGCGCCTTGGCGGCGGTAGACAGAGTGCTTGCGGAGATGAACCTGGCGGCAGTGGATCAGCCGAGGTAAGACTGCCGAACACTCCGAGGCGTATTATTTACCTTTTGGCCAGATCATCCGCATCAAGGCCCGCCGTCTCGGATCAGGAAAGATGATCGTATTCTCCGATTGCTGTATCGCCAGCACTTCGTCCAGTGATTGGAACAGCTTCAGGTGATCCTGAATGCACCGTGGAATCATTTCATCCCGGAGAAATCCGAGATAGGCATCCAGGCTCTGCTGATCCGTTTGCCCGGCGGCTGTAAAGCCATGCCGATGCAGAGCCTTGACGGCAATGGATTGCCACTCATCCCGGTGGCTCGTTTCAAGTCTTTCGGGGTAGGTGTACAGGTCCTGGATTTCTTTCTCGATGCTGACCACCATCTGGTCAGGCGGAAAGGAAAGCCGCATTGCCAGCAGGTCACGGATGTCGTTTAGATGCAGTTCCACCGATTGTCTGACCAACTCGACTCTGTTCATTGCTGCTCGCTGCCGGAGGCGGTTTTTCGAGCGGCTTTCTGGTCATACATTACCCGGTCGGCGCGCGCCAGCAGTTGGTTGCCGGACTCGTTAGGCAAGGCACTGACTACGCCTATGCTGGGTCCTGCGTAGTCCAGTTCAATGTCTTCGATTTTGAAACGGCCCTGCGTCAGCGATCTCAGGCGATCAGTTATTGCCTGACGCTGGCTTTCACTACTGCCTTGGGCTGTAGCGCAAAAGAACACGAATTCATCACCACCGTAGCGGGCAACAAAGTCACCTTCCCGCAGCCTGTTTGTCAGATTGGCGCTGATTTCAAGCAGAAAGCGGTCGCCGAAATCATGTCCGTAACGGTCGTTGATGGCTTTGAAATCATCCAGATCGATAAAGGCAAGGTGGGTTTGCAGTTGGTTGCGTGAGGCATTTGCCAGAGTGCGGGTGAGCTCCTGCTCCATGGCCCGGCGATTGGGTATTCTGGTCAATGGATCTTGCAGGGCGGCTTTACTGAACCGCTGATTCTCCACTTGCAGCTGGGCTATCAGGCGTTCGCGCTCTATCTGCTGGATCAGTAATCGGCCAAACATGGACAGTAATCGACGACTCCTGCTACTGATCTTGCGCTGTGAACTGCTCGCCCCGCATAGGGTGCCGTAGAGCTCACCGTCGCTGGTGCATAGTGGCTCGCTCAGGTAAGTGACAATCCCCAGCTCTCGACCGATGGCGTTGTCAGGCCATAGCTGATGCGCCGCGTCGGTGTGAATGACGCCATCATCCATGGCCCTTTTGCACAGGGTATCGCACCAGGGATTGATGCGCCCTTCAGGAATCTGCAGGCTGCTGGTGTTGTGGGTGTAAACCAGTGTCAGCTCATTTCGCTGGAGATCGACCGACGTCAGAAAAGTCGACTCCAGGTCGGTAATTTCCTGCAGTATCGCCAAAAGAGGGCGCGCAAGGCTCTCCAGGTCCTGGCTGTCAGTGATTGTAGTCGCGAGCTTATCGAGAAAATTGTCGTGCATCGTATGTCCGCTGCCTTTAAGCACTTGTCTACTATATCCAGTAGGCCAGCTTGCCAGAAATAGCGTGATGTTTATCGTATTTAAAGAATAGATTTAGTTTCGAAAAGAGATAGCAAAAATGCTGCCTCCGTGAGAGGTGGGGTCATAGCTTAGATAGCGCATCCGTGCCTGAGACTGCGTCAAGCGTCGCACGATGTTGTTCCGCCTGTCTGTCAGTTACACCTTTCTTTGACCCTCGATCCCTGATTTCGTTTACTGTATGCATATACAGCATACGTGAAAGGTTATTGAGTATGAGCACCGTCACCATTTTAGGCCCTGTGGGCATCTCCGAGAGTGAGCTGCCTTTTTTTTCCGCTCGCGTTCCGGCCGGCTTCCCGTCCCCGGCCCAGGACCATATGGAGCAGACCCTGTCACTGGATGAGCTGCTGGATATCGATGCACCGCACACCTATCTTGTGCGTGCCGATGGAGACAGCATGACGGGGGCAGGCATTCTGGATGGGGATGTGTTGGTGGTGAGTCGGGCGTTGTCCGGCCGCCATGGCGACGTGGTCATTGCAGCGATCAATGGCGAGACCTTCGTCAAGCGATTAGCCCTGCGCGGGGAGGAGGTCATTCTGCTCTCGGAGAACCCCAAATACCCTCCACGCTATGTACTAGAGGGCGATGACCTGCTGATCTGGGGCGTAGTCACCGACAGCATCCGGAGGCACCGTAGCCATGGTTGAGCAGGTTTTTGCGCTGATTGATTGCAACTCCTTCTACGCGTCCTGCGAGCGAGTATTCCGGCCGGACCTGAATCGGGTACCAATCGTGGTGCTAAGCAACAATGACGGCTGCGTTATTGCGAGGAGTGCAGATGCCAAGCCCTTTGTGAAGATGGGAGAGCCCTATCATCAGATCAAGGGTGCGTTGCAGCGCAACGGTGTTCTGGCCTTCAGTAGCAATTACGCCCTTTATGGCGATATCAGCGAGCGCGTAATGACCGTGATCGAAAGTCTTGTGCCGGCGCTCGAGGTTTATTCGATTGATGAAGCTTTTGCCGATCTGACAGGAATTGATCAGCGGGAGAAGCTGGGCCGTGAGATCCGCGCGCAGGTATTGAAGTTGACGGGTATCCCCACCGGAGTGGGCATTGCGCAAACGAAAACACTGGCCAAGCTGGCGAATGCCGGTGCCAAGCGCTGGCAAAAACAGAATGGCGGTGTGCTGGATATCTGTGATCCGCAGCGGCGCGACAAGCTGTTGAAGGTGATGCCGGTTGACGAAGTATGGGGTGTGGGCCGGCGGATGAATGAGCATTTGACTGCCATGGGGATCAAGACTGCGTGGGATCTGGCGCAGGCGGACGCCTGGTTGCTACGCAAGCAGTTCTCTGTGGTGATCGAAAAGACCGCCAGGGAGCTACGGGGTACGCCGTGCCTGGCGCTGGAAGAAGCTGCGCCCGCCAAGCAGGAAATCTGCAGCAGCCGGGCTTTCGGTCAGCGTTTATACGAAATAGAGCCTATCAGGGAGGCGGTCGCTACCTACGCTGCACGGGCCTGCGAGAAGCTGCGGGCCCAAGGATCGCTGTGTAAGCGGATTCGGGTAGCGATTCGCACCGGCATGTTCAATCCCGAGGAAGCCAAGTTTGCCAGGGGCATTGTCTGTGAATTGCCATACCCCTCCGACGATACCCGGCTGATTGTTCGCGCTGCACTGCAGGGGCTGGACGCGATCTTTCGCGCGGGTCACGCCTACGCCAAGGCCGAGATCATGCTTCTGGACTTGAGACAGCGGGGGGAGTTTACCGATGACCTCTTTGCTGAAGTGCAGCCTGTCGCCGCCGCAAAGGTCATGAGTGTGCTGGATGAAATCAACGGCCGATGGGGCAGGGGCACGCTGCGTCCGGCTCGGGTACCGATCGCGCCAGGCTGGGGTATGAAGCGGGAACTGAAAAGCCCCAGTTACACCACCAGGTGGGACCAGTTATGGTGTGCCAGCTGCAGATGATTGGTGGCTGCGCTCACTAGCCGTTGGCCATCAAGATCTCCGGCGCGTTACTCTGGGCTCTCTGCCCCTTAGGAGCCAAGCCAGTCCATGTCTGATATCCGCGACCCAAAACGCTTTGACCATGCGCAATTCGCTGGTGATACCCGTTCCAACTTGAACATGCTGGCACGAGAGACTATCAAGCATTATCAGCAGAATGCCGAAGACTTTCGCGAGGGTACCAGGGATCACGATGTGAGCCAGAACATTGATGCATTGCTGCGCAATATTCACACACCTGCACCGCTGCAGATTCTGGATTTGGGCTGTGGGCCTGGGCGGGATCTGCGTATTTTCAAGGCGATGGGGCACGTGCCGGTTGGGCTGGATGGTTGCGAGCGCTTCGTCGAGATGGCACGGCAGGACACTGGCTGCGAAGTATGGCTGCAGGATTTTCTTGCTCTGGACCTGCCAGTGCAGTGGTTTGACGGAATTTTCGCGAACGCAACACTATTTCATATTCCCAGCAGGATTTTGCCGGCTGCATTACGCCAGTTACACCAGGCCCTGAAGCCCGGCGGGGTGCTGTTCTGCTCCAACCCTCGGGGCGATGATCAGGAAGGCTGGACGGGGGATAGGTATGCCGCCTATTACCGGCTGGACACCTGGAGGGCATTTTTGCAGGCCGCGGGCTTTATCGAGATTGAGCATTACTACCGGCCGGCTGGCTTGCCGCGCGATCAGCAACCGTGGCTGGCGACGGTCTGGCGGCGCGACTCAGCCTGACAACAGCGTTCCGAGCTCGCTTCACAGGTCGGTTGGGATAAGCAACCCTTTGCGCCGGTACGCATCAATATCAATGCCGAATGCGCCGCTGCTGTGTACTTCCTTGATTCGGCAAGACTTTCCTCCGCTGTCGGTTGTGGTCAGTGCCAGGTCGATGACCACTTCCTTGCAGAGTTCCTTTTTGGTGTTGAGTACGCGTAGTATTTTCGGTCTGAGTTTGTTGCCGGGTGCGCAGCCTATGATGATGCCGACTTCACCATTTGCCAGCTCGACAATTTCGCCCGGCGGGTAGATGCCCATCAGGCGAATGAAGTGGCCGACAATGCCCTCATCGAAATGGCTGTTGGCTGAGTCATGCAGTATTCTCAGTGATTCCAGATTGGACCGTCCCTTGCTGTAGATCCGGTCACTGTTGATGGCGTCGTAAGCGTCAACGACGGCAATGATTTTGGCGAAGTAGGGAATCTTGCCGGCATCCAGGCCGCGCGGATAACCTCTGCCATCCAGGCGTTCATGGTGAGAGTAGGCGACATCGACAGTGGCGGGCGTAATCTGTTCGTTGCTCATCAACAGTCTACGGCCCTCGATGGCGTGGCTTTGCATCACACGCAGCTCTTCGGCGGTGAGGGCGCCGGGCTTGTTGAGTATTTCGCTAGGTACCTTGAGTTTGCCCACATCATGCAGCATGCCGCAGACGCCTATCTGCTCCAACTGATAAGAGGCCAGGCCCAGTTCCTTGCCGAGAGCAATGGCGAGCATGGCAACTCTCAGGGAGTGCTCGGCAGTGTAGTGATCGCTGTTCTTGATGCGGGCCAGCCATAGCATCGCTGCGGGATTGCGCAGAATGCTGTCTACGCATTCCTTGACCACGGCCTTGACCGCCGTGACGTCCAGCTCCTGGCCCAGCCTGACTGATTCGAGGATGCGTAAAGATTCCTCCCGCGCTGTATTCCAGGCGGGTGAGGCCTGTTCAATTTCGTGGCTAAAACTGATTTTGCTAATGATGGGCTGTGTGTCTACGGACTGGGCATGACTTTCGATTGTCTGCTTTTTAACGCCACGGATCCGCCTGGAATCCACCCACACGTATTTGCATATCTGCTGGAGTAAGCGAATTTCTTGCTGCTGACGAATACGGAAACCTTGGAACAGAAAACTGGTCTCTGTCCAGGGACGATCAAGCTCGACCACATACATGCCTATAGTCAGCTCGGCTACGTCGATTTTCATGCGGTCCGTTGGTGCATTATCGGACATCGGTTTTCCTGATCAGCGGCAATAGGTGCTTTTGTTATTATTAGTGATCCGGCCAAATCAGTCCCAACAGGCATTGCTCTGTAGGCGCCGGTTGTACGATTGTATTGTTTGCGCGCTGGATCGCCAAGACCTCTTCCAGGCTCTGAAACAGTTTGTTGTCGAGTTCGACAGAATGAGGGGCCGTTGTCCTCTTGAGCAACTCGGGTCAGGTCTCGGGAATTGCTTGTGCGATCTATCCATGCGCGAACAAAAATAGAGCTGTATTTATATTTGCAAATATAAAAAACCAGAACTAGTATCTGTGAGTACATTTATTTATCGAGTTATTCCATGCAAGCAGCTCCAGCTTTAAACCCCGACAAGACAGCATCGGCCACGGGTCTGCGCACCGCTGTTGCTATCCTCGACAGATGGGGCGCAACCGGGGAGCAGGGTGAGGCAATATTGCGGGTGTCGCATAGCACCTACGCGCGGGCCAAGCGCAAGGATGGCCTGGCGTCCATCAGTCTGGACCGTGACCAACTGACCCGTGTGAGCTTTGTGCTCAACATTCACGCAGCGCTGCGCACGATCTTCGACAACCCCGACAACCTCTACGGTTTTATGCGGATGCCGAACGACAATGCGTTCTTTCTGGGCCGCTCGCCACTGGAAGTCATGGGCGGGGGAGATATTGTCGCTGTATATGAAACCTTCCGCCGCATTGACGTGCTGCGTGGTAGTCAGTGGTAGCGGTACGGGATCTGCCAGTCCTGCCAGCGGGGCTGGTGCGTGGTTATCGCCTGGTGAATTCGAAGTTTCCGCCCATCGCGATATTTGATGATGTGGCCAGCGCCGATGAGTTCGAGGAGCTTTACGCGCTGCAGGCCCTGACCAATCCGCGCCTGGCGAACCAGGCAGGGCGGTTGGAGTTGATCCCCAGGGCCGACATTCCTTTTGGTATTCAGGGCTGCTCCTACGCTGCTGCGCCTTTTACCCATGTAAATCCTGATGGGTCGCGTTTCAGTGATGGATCTTTCGGTGTGCTGTATCTGGCCGACTGCATGGAAACCGCGATAGCCGAGGTGCGTTATCACCAGCAGGTCTATTGGGCGAATGTGCCGGCCCTGCGCTATGAGCGCTTTGTTTTCAGGGGGCTGACCGCGCGGTTTGACGAGGCCGGTACTCTGGATGCGCTGAGTGTTCCGTACACGGATCCGGTGTATTCGCCAACCGCCTACGACGCTGCCCGTATGCTGGGCCGCAGCGCCTTTGCCGCGGGCGCGACCGGCATTCGGTATCACTCGGTCAGGCAGGCTGGCGGCGTGTGCTGGGGTTTGCTGACCCCCAGACAGGTCTCATCTGTGGTGCAAACCGCGCATTACGAAATGATATGGAACGGGGATGTTGTCGGGGTGCACAAATTGTCGACCCGCGTAGGGTAGGCAACAGCCGGCACATTAGCCGGCTGCAGGTTGCTTGTCAGTCCTGTTCTTCGATCTCTATCTCTGAGTTGTCATCCGGGTAATCGCCGCTGTCTTCCTCTGGGCGATCTTCATCACGAACCTCCTCACGCTCGTCACGGATATTGTCCAGACCTGCGCGGTCCTCTTCGGGCTCAAGCAAGTCCCGGGAGTAGCTCTGGGCTTCTGCTTCCGTCATGTTCTCATCCTCTGCAAAGGCCGGTGATGCTATCAGCAGTGCCAGGGCCAATGCCGCAGTGGACAGTAAAGGTGTCGCTGTTTTCATGATGTGACCTCTCTTGAATACATATGAACCAGGGTTGCTGTTCTTCTTGGACAGCTCATCGGCCCGGCAAGTTCGACAAGATGCTTGACCCTAAAGTTGTCTTTAAGGTTATGGTGTAGATGTTGACCTCCAGATAGGAGAAGGATTGATGAAAACATTCAGCATCGGCGAGCTTGCGACTGCCAGCGGAGTGGCGACGCAAACTATCCGTTTCTACGAGCAGCAGGGCTTGATGCCGGAGCCGCGGCGAACCGAATCCAACTATCGGCGCTATCCCCATGAGGCTGCTGATCGCTTGCAGTTCATCGTGCATGCCAAGCAATGGGGTTTCACCCTGGATGAGGTACGTGAGCTGCTGACGCTGCAGGATGCCAACGGTGATCGCGCCGAGGCCAAGCGTATTGCCGCGGAGAAATTGCAGAAGATTCGGAGTCAGATTCAGAGCCTGCGCCGCATAGAAGCGGTGCTGGCAAAAACCGTTGATGAGTGTTCCGGCGAAGGCGCGGTTGCGGGTTGCCCGATTGTCGAAGCCATTGCAGACAATGCCTGATTACGTAGGTGGGAGTTTTTATGAGTGAGAGTATCGAAATCGGCATCAACGGCATGTCCTGCGGCTCGTGTGTGGGCCGCGTGGAACGCGCACTGGCCAGCGAGCCTGGCGTCACCAGCGCCCAGGTTAACCTGGCAACAGCAAAGGCCCAGGTGACTTTTGACGGGCAAACCGATGCGGCGGCAGTGATCCGGGCAATTGAGGGCGCGGGCTACACGCCGGTCACCCAGAGCGTGGATCTCATGGTGCAGGGTATGTCCTGTGGTTCCTGCGTGTCACGGGTCGAGAAGGCCATAGGCCAACTGGCTGGCGTGCTGCAGGCAAGCGTCAATCTCACCACCCAGAAGGCTTCGGTGACCTTTCTGCCCGAGATGGTCACGCTGCATCAATTGCACCAGGCGATACGTGGTGCGGGTTATGAGCCGCAGCAGGCCGAAACGACCGGCTCTGTGGTGGATACCCAGGATCACGAAGGCCGGGAGCTGCGTAACCGGATGCTGTTTGCTGCAGCGTTGACCATCCCCATTGTATTTATCTCCATGGGCAAGATGTTGCCTGGGCTGGATACCTTCTTTACTAGCATCATGTCCCATCGCGGCTGGATGGGGATCGAGTGGCTGTTGACCACGCCGGTGCTCTTTTATGCTGGCGCACGCTTCTTCCGCAGCGGTTTTGCCGAGCTCAAGCATTTCAATCCGGGTATGAACAGCCTGGTAATGATTGGCTCGAGCGCGGCGTATTTCTATTCCGTTGTTGCCTTTCTGGCGCCGGGTATATTCCCGGCCGGCACCGCGGGCAGCTATTTCGAAGCAGCCGCAGTGATCGTGACCCTGATTCTCTTGGGCCGCTATTTCGAGCATATAGCCAAGGGGCGTACTTCCCAAGCCATCAAGAAATTGCTCAGCCTGCAGGCCAAGACAGCCCGGGTAATACGCGACGGTGAGCCGGTGGAAATCGCGATCGAGAGCGTTGTGGCAGGGGATCGGATTCAGGTTCGGCCGGGCGATCGAATCCCGGTAGACGGGGAGGTGGAGGAAGGTCAGTCCTACGTCGATGAATCGATGATCAGTGGTGAGCCGGTGCCCGTATCCAAGGAAGTTGGCTCCGAGGTAGTGGGCGGTACCATCAACAAGAACGGTTCCCTGGTGTTCAGAGTGACGCGGATAGGCGGCGATACCGTCTTGTCGCAGATAGTGAAGATGGTCGAGCAGGCTCAGGCTGACAAGCCACCGATCCAGCAACTGGCTGACAAGATAGCCGGTATTTTTGTACCCATAGTCATCCTGATCGCAATCATCACCTTTGCGGTCTGGTACCTGTTTGGCCCCGAGCCAACGTTGTCGTTTGCCTTTGTGACCGGTGTGAGTGTTCTGCTGATCGCCTGCCCCTGCGCAATGGGGCTGGCAACGCCCACGGCAATTATGGTCAGCACCGGCAAGGGTGCGGAGATGGGTGTGCTGTTCCGACGGGGCGCCGCTCTGGAAACCCTGGCGAAGATGGATACGGTGGTGCTCGATAAAACCGGCACCCTGACCCAGGGACGCCCGGAGCTTACTGATTTCGTAGTGATGGAGGGCGATCACAATGAAGTGCTGAGCTGGGTGGCGGCTGTGGAGGCACAAAGCGAACATCCGATTGGCGAAGCCATTGTCAGCGCTGCGAAGGCTGGCGGCCTGACGCTGCCCAGCGTCTCCGGCTTCAACAACGAGCCGGGCTATGGCATCGAGGCACAGGTGGCCGGACGCCAGATTCATATTGGCGCAGATCGCTATATGGAGCGCCTGGGCATTGGCCTGGCAGCTGCCGAGGAGCAGGCAAGGGCGCTTGCACAACAGGGTAAAACGCCTTTTTATGCAGCAGTGGATCACAGTCTGGCGGTTATCATCGCGGTGGCGGATCCGCTCAAGGAGGGCTCGGTCGAGGCTGTGGCGGAACTCAAGTCCATGGGGCTGGAGGTTGCCATGCTGACGGGCGATAACCGGATTACCGCGGAGGCGATAGCGCGTCAGGTAGGTATCGAGCGTGTGCTCGCCGAAGTGTTGCCCCAGGAAAAAGCGGAGGAAGTGAAGCGTTTGCAGGAACAGGGTAAGCGTGTGGCCTTTGTGGGGGATGGCATCAACGATGCGCCCGCGCTGGCGCAGGCCAATGTGGGGATCGCCATAGGCACGGGTACTGATGTGGCTATCGAGGCGGGTGACGTAGTCCTGATGCGTGGTGATCTGCGCGGCATCGTCAATGCTGCCGCGTTATCGCGACGGACTCGCAGCACCATTCTGGGCAATTTTTTCTGGGCGTACGGCTATAACCTCGCGTTGATACCGGTCGCTGCGGGCGTGCTCTATCCGGTAGCCGGTTTTCTGCTGAATCCGATGCTGGCGGCTGGCGCAATGAGTCTTTCAAGCATCTTCGTGTTGACCAATTCGTTACGTTTGCGGCGATTCAAGCTGGATCAATAAAGTGCAATCGTGCGTCGAACCTTCGAGCGACGTTGGCGTCCCAGATATGCGCTTGAAGATCACTTTCCAGGGGGGGTGAGCTATGAACTGTATCCCCGTTGAAGGTTGTGTTCCTCTTGGGTCAATGGCTAAATTCCAGTATTTGGCTCGCTTGGTATAGATACGGTAGGCGAATGACGGATACACCAAAGGAAGATAAAGCGCAGCCGCCTTCTCCGGGTATTCAGGCTGTAACGGAAGCTGTTTCGGATGCAGGCCCGCAACTGGACCTCTGGAAAGAACTGTCTAGTGGGCGGGGCGAATATCGTCTTCGCAGGGCGTTGGATGTAGAAGCGATTGGTGTCATTTATTTCGACATGAGCGGTCGCATAATCGATGCCAATAATGCGTTTCTGGCGATGTCCCGTTACACCCGTGATGAGCTTCTCGCCGGCGACCTCACCTGGCAGCGTCTTACGCCGTCGGAGTGGATGCTCGATTCAAACAGGGCCTTTGCCGAACTCAAGGCGCGCGGCGAAACCACGCCCTACGAAAAACAATACATTCGTAAGGATGGCACCCGGTGGTGGGCGCTGTTTGCTGCGAAGAAGCTTAATGAAGACCTGGCTTTCGAATTTGTAATCAACGTTTCGGAACGCAAAGTAGCGGAAGAAGCTCTGGGCCAGAGCGAGCGCAGACTCCGTTCTCTTATCGATGCGATTCCCCAGCTGGTCTGGCGCTCTGCTGCACGCGGTAACTGGACCTGGGCCAGCGGCCAGTGGCTGGAGCACACTCAACTTACCCCGGAAAGCAGTATGGGACTGGGTTGGCTGGACGCTTTGCACCCGGATGATCGCAAGGTAGCCATGGAGGGTTGGGGCCATGCCGCATCGGACGGTGCTATCAGTTTTGATTGCCGTGTCTGGAACCCCAGTGATAACTGTTATGAATGGTTTCAAGCACGCGCCACCCCGGTGGAGGGAGATGGCGAGCATCTGATCGAGTGGGTAGGTACTTTTACCAATATCAACGAACAGATACTTGTCCGTGAGGCTTTGAGGCGGGGGCAAACCGAGCTGGAGCAGCGGGTAGCAGAGAGAACAATCGAACTGCAGCAGGCCGTCGAGGCGCTGAATACCGAAGCCTCGGATCGCCGCAAGGCCGAGGAACAGTTACTACAAAGCGAAAAGCTCAAGGCGGTGGGACAGCTCACAGGCGGTATCGCCCACGATTTCAACAATCTTTTGGCGGGTATCAGTGGCAGCCTTGAGGTGATTCACATGCGGGTCAGTTCAGGTCGCACTGAAGGGCTCGAGCGATACAGTGAAATGGCCCTGTCGTCAGTGAAACGGGCTGCGGCATTAACCCATCGGCTGCTGGCTTTTTCCAGGCAACAGTCATTGGCACCGCGCATCATTCAGCCAGCCAGAACCGTAGCCGAGCTGGAGGACCTGATAAGTCGTACTGTGGGTCCGAGTATTCATCTTGAATGTCGCCTGGGGTGCGAGGATACGATTCTTTGTGATCCAGGCCAGTTGGAAAATGCCGTGGTTAATCTGGCGATCAATGCCCGGGATGCGATGCCTGGGGGAGGTGACCTGGTCATCGAGATCAGCCATCACGTCATTGATGGCGAGCTGGCGTTGTTGCGCGATCTTCCGCCAGGCGACTATATCGGGGTTTCGGTTACCGATAACGGTGAAGGCATGGCGCCTGATGTGGCGGCCAGGGCTTTCGACCCGTTTTTTACGACAAAGAACATCAGCGAGGGAACCGGCCTGGGTCTTTCCATGGTCTACGGTTTTACCCAGCAATCTGGGGGGCAGGCAAGAATCCACAGTAAACCTGGGCTTGGCACCACAGTTACTTTGTATTTTCCACGCCAGGCGGGCAAGGAGACGGTGATTGAAGGCAAGCCGGATACCCATGAAACGCCCACGGCCCAGGGGGAAAGCATTCTGGTGGTCGATGATGAGCAGTCAGTGCGGGAACTGATGGTTGAGGTTCTGGAAGACCTGGGATATCAGGTGATAGCAGCCGTTGATGGTGCTGATGGCTTGGCACAGGCGCTGAGCATGGAATCTCTGGACGTGCTGGTAACAGACGTGGGTCTGCCCGGTTCGATGAGTGGCCGTGACCTGGCGGAAAAGCTGCGTTCCCGATTGCCTGAACTCAAGGTATTATTCGTCACCGGGTTTGCTGCGGACAAGAGCCTGGAGCAAGCTACCCGACAACCCCATACCCGTCTGTTGACCAAACCCTTCAGCCTGGATGAACTGAGCCGCCGCGTGCGACTACTTCTGGATCAGAAACACAATCTCTCCTGACCGCCCCCAATCGAGGCCTGTATGGTCGCAAAGCTTTCAGACAACAGCCAGGGCATAGCCTACGGCGTGGGTGCGTACACGATTTGGGGCTGCTTCCCCCTGTTCTTCGCCTTGTTCGAAGGGGTGCCGGCCTTTGAAGTGCTGATCCATCGCATCATCTGGTCCTGCGTATTCCTTGCCGTGGTCATCACCCTCATGCGCCGCTGGCAGCCCGTCAGAGAAGCGCTGTCCCGGCCGGGTCGGTTGGGCCGAGTGCTGGGCTGCGCTGTGCTGATTGCGATCAACTGGGGCGTCTACATCTATGCGGTGGAGACCCACCATGTACTACAGGCCAGCCTGGGTTATTTCCTGACTCCTCTGGTGAACGTCGCCCTTGGCATGCTGATACTGCGCGAGCGAATGGAGCCATTGCAGGGTGTGGCTGTTCTGCTTGCGGGAGCAGCCATACTGCTGCAGCTTGTCGTGCTGGGTACCATGCCCTGGATCAGTCTGATTCTGGCGTTGAGCTTTGGTACCTACGGCCTGCTGCGCAAACAGATACTGCTTGATGGTCTGTCGGGGCTGTTTGTGGAAACGCTGTTATTGCTGCCTTTGGCGTTGCTGGTGCTGGCGGGAATGTTTCAGATGGGGCAGTCGAGCATGGATGGCGATGTGCGCACCACTATGTTGCTGATGGCCAGTGGGGTGATTACCGCGATACCGCTTTTGGCTTTTGCCGGAGCAGCCCGGCGGTTACGGCTGGCAACTGTCGGATTTCTGATGTACATCAATCCGAGCATGCAGTTTCTGATTGCGTTGTTGGTGTTCGGGGAGTCGATTACCGGAATTCAGATAGCCAGTTTTGCGCTGATCTGGCTGGCACTGGGTCTTTACTCCTGGTCAACCTGGCGCACCCTGCAAACGAGCAGGAAGCGCCAGGCTGCTTTATAGGGCTGCCTGGCGTCGAATGAAGTCTGCAGTCACATCTGGTTGGGTAATCGGCAACATATGCCCGCCATCGATCAGCTCCAGCGCGGCATTGGGCGCTGCCGCTGCCATGGCCTCACCCTGCTCGCGGTAGTCCAGGATACGGTCCTGGCGACCATAAAGAACGGCCACCGGCAACGTCATGGTTGCGTATTGCTGCTGCATCATCGGCAGGGCATCGGGCAGGGCGTTCATGTCTTCCGAGGCGGAGATGAATTGGCTCGGACGCAAACCCAGCAAGCCGCCGCCACGTACCGGAAAGTCCTTGGGCACGCTCTCGGGGCCAAAAACAATATCCAGTACCTTTTCCCGCTGCAGGATCGACATCGGTGTGGCCAGCGTCCAGGCCACCAGACGGCGCAGCCAGGGCCAGGTGATAGCCAGCGCAGCAAAAGCCTTTGAGGTCTCCGTTGGCATGTGGGTCAAGGGTGCAACCAGTGCCAGTCGGGAAACCTTTTCGGGATGCCGCAATGCGGTGGCCAGGGCGACTGCGCCGCCAAGTGAATGACCAACAATCAACGGCTTGTCGAGCTTCAGGGCGTCGATCAGACCTGCCACCACGTCAGCCTGGACGGCCAGGGAGGCGGATGACTGTGGATGCCGTACCGAGTAACCACTGCCCGGACGGTCAATGGCAATAACCCGGTGGGTCTTGGCCATCTGACCCATGACGCTGTAGCTGAAGTTCTGCGCTACCCCGCCAAGGCCATGGATCATGAGTATGGGCTGGCCCTTGCCTTGCTCTAGGTAGTGCATGCGGTTGCCCATGATGGTGACAAAGCGGCCCTCCGGAGGAAGACCCATGCGCACACGCATGGCTACAAATAGTGTGAAGAGAAATAATCCACCTAGAAACAGAAAGAGGCAGATCAGGATAAAGCTGAATAGATAATTCACCGTTTAAGTCCTTTCCGAGGTGCAGATGTCAGGGGGCAGAGGGTCATCAGACCTTCTGCGTGGCAAGCCCTGGCAACAAACGCCAGTAGTTGACGGGCATTATGCGTTCAAGCCATGACAGTACTCTTGCGTCGTTACCAACCACCACGCGGGGTTTGTCGCGCTCAATCCCGCGCAGGATGATTTCCGCGGCCTTGGCCGGTGGCATGCGCAGCAGTTTTTCCGCCTGTTTGAGCTTGCGTGCATGCTCGGCCTGATCAACACCCTCAGGTGGGCGTGCACTGGTGGCAATGGCCGTGGCTACACCGCCGGGGTGTACCACTGTCACACCCACAGGGCCAGCCTGCAGCTCCAGGCGCAGGGCATTGGAGAAACCACGTACCGCAAACTTGCTGGCACAATAGGCGGTCTGGCCTGCGGGGGTAATAAAGCCGAACAGGCTGGAAATGTTGACGATACGGGCGGCTGGCCGCTGTTTGAGCAGGGGCAGAAAGGCGCGGGTCATGCACACCACTCCGTCAAAATTGATGCCCATGAGCCAGTCGAAGTCCTCGGTTTTGACTTCGTCAAAATTACCACCCAGGGCGACCCCGGCGTTGTTGATAATCAGGTCTACTTTGCCGTGCTCGGCCATCACCGCCTGGGGCAGGGCGGCCACAGACGCGCGATTGGCGACATCGAGCGGATGTTCACTGACCTTGACGCCGATCGCTCTTGCCTGGGAAGCGGTCTCGGCCAGGGCGGTAGCGTTTACATCGGCCAGGGCCAGATGGCAGCCGCGCTGGGCGAGGGCGATGGCCAGAGCCCGGCCTATTCCACTGCCAGCGCCGGTAAGTACTGCAACACAATCATTAACTTGCATGGCTTTTATTATCCTTTTTATTGGAACTGCATGACGCCGTCGTCAACCCGGCCGTACTGAATAGTGAGCTTGTCCTGGAAGTAATTCTGATGCACCTGCCAGGGCTTGCGGTCACCCTGTTTGGGTAGCATGCCCTCTGCGCGCTGAACATAACCGGAGGTGAAGTTGAGGAAGGGAGCGTCCTGCACATCTGCGCCACGGCGCGGCACGGCCATCTTGTAGCCATGGCGATCCATGTACTGCAGCAGGCGGCAGGTGTAGTTGGAAGTCAGTTCCGCCTTGAGTGTCCAGGAGGCATTGGTATAGCCGAAGGTCAGGATCAGATTGGGAATGTCACTGAGCATCATGCCTTTGTAAGCTGTGTGTTCACCAAAGGCAACGGGCTCGCCGTCCACGCTCACCTGTACATCACCAAGTGCATTCAGCTTGAGGCCGGTGGCAGTAATGATGATGTCGGCCTTGAGTTCCTCACCTGATGCCAGGCGGATGCCGTCCGGAGTAAAGGTGTCGATGGTGTCAGTTACCACCGAGGCGCGCCCAGCGCGAATATCATGGAACAGGTCGCCGTCTGGCACGGCGCAGACCCTCTGGTCCCAGGGCTTATAGGACGGGGTAAAGTGCTTCATATCGAGCTCTGGGCCAACCTGGGTCTTGACCATGTGCAGTAGACGCTGCTTGAACATTTCCGGCTTGTTGCGAGCGATCCGGTAAAAGAATGAGCCCAGCAATACGTTTTTCCAACGGGTCAGGGCGTGTGCCGCGGGCATGGGCACCCATTTCTGCAGGCCGCGGGCAAAGCCGTCTTCCAGCGGACGGGATACAACGTAGCTGGGTGAACGCTGCAGCATGGTGACATGGGCGGCGGTCTGGGCCAGCGCTGGTACCAGGGTTACCGCCGTGGCACCGCTACCGATAACGACCACGCGCTTGCCACTGTAATCCAGGTTTTCAGGCCAGAATTGTGGGTGAATGATCTGGCCCTTGAAGTCGGCCTCATTGGGGAAGTCCGGGCGATAGCCTTCGTCATAGCTGTAATAACCAGCACAGACCGAGAGCAGGCGCGCTTTCACCACTTCCTCATGTTCCTCACCCTGCTGGTCTGTGGCCAGGGCAGTGATGGTCCAGAGTGCTTCATCGCTGGACCAGGCGGCAGAGAGGACCTTGCGCTGGAAGCGGATATTGTTGGTGATACCCGACTCTTCGGCGATCTCTTCAATGTAGCGCTTGATGTCCGGACCATCGGCAATCGACTTGCGGTGGGTCCAGGGTTTATAGCTGTAGCTCAGCGTATACATATCCGAGTCAGAGCGGATGCCGGGGTAGCGGAACAGGTCCCAAGTGCCGCCCATGGCGGCACGGCGCTCGAGGATCTGATAGCGCTTGTCCGGGCATTGATCAGTCAAGGCGCGGGCGGCGCCGATGCCGGAGAGGCCGGCCCCGATGATAAGGACGTCCAGTGGCGAGGGCTGGAATTTTTGTTGTTGTGCTGTGCTCATGGGAATATCCCGACAATGGGTGGTGGTGACAATCTAAATTGTCATATAAGATTTGGCAATCCCTGTTGTCAGAATTCAGTTCATGAATATAACCACAAACCCAGCGCCGGCTGAAAAAAAACCTGAGCCGAAGAGACGCTATCGCGGCTCGGCTGTAGAACAGCGCAAGGCGCAGCGACGCCAACAGCTGATCGATGCGGCCATACGGGTATATGGAGAGAACGGTTACCGCCATTCGGGTGTAAAGCAGGTGTGTGATGCGGCCGGCCTGACCCAGCGTTACTTCTACGAGTCCTTCGCCCATAGCGATGAGCTGCTGATTGCAAGCTACGAGCAAGCCGCACGTTGGATGCGTGAAGACAATATGGCGGCTGCCGAAGCCGCCGGTGCAGATCCTGTGGTACGCAGCAGAGCGATGCTGTTGGCGTATTTTCAGCGGTTGAAGGAAAACCCGACCATTGCACGGTTGCTACTGATCGAGATCCGCGGCATCAGTCCCGCGGTGGACGAGGCAATTGAAAAAGCACTGGAGGCGACCAGCGATGACATCGCCCGCTTACTCGCCCGGCCCGGTCAGCGTTTTAACGGATTGTTGCAGGCGGGCATTCTGGGGGGTGTGATTCATATTGCACTGCACTGGATGGCCAACGGCTACCGCACCCCCGTAGACGTGGTCACCGACACCGCACTCAAGCTGGGCGTCTCTCTACTCGATCAGGGCCGCTAGATTCCGGACCCGGATTTGTCCAGGAACCCTGTGGTTCGTCGTGAAATACGGAGCGGCAGGTCCCAGTCTCTACAGGGTCTGGATTCGTGTGGTGGGCATAGTCTCACTGCTCTGGGTTTCAACGTTTTCATCGTTGAGCATGAGTGCTTTTTGTTGCTGGATGTACTGACGTATCAGGGCTTCGCCCAAGACTCCCGAGACCTCCAATAGCTCACGATTGATTTCAGGCTGCATCTGAATGAGCGCTTTCCCGCCGTTACTCTCAGCGAATACCAGGATCTCGGTAATTTCATCGGCATTCATCTGGCGCATCAATGCTTCATCATCAAATGGTTCGCCTGCCAACTCGGCCTGCAAAAGAGCTTGAAAGAAACGTTGTACACCGTCGTTGGCTGAAAGTTTCTCGAGCTCGACCAGTTGTGAGTAGCTGAGATGGCGCGCGTAGACCTCTGCGAACACCTGTTCGAAATATTCATCGTTGACGCCGGCAAAGGCTCGCTGTGCCAGCTCAGCCATGCCGGGCTCCTCCCTGGCTCGGGTGGCAAGGTCTTCGGCAAGACCTATCAGAGCCAGGTCGCCTGCGCCAATGTTGTGAAGAAAGCCTTTCGCAGCATTGATGTGATTCGGACTTTGCACCTCTCCACCCACCCTCATCGGGTTGTCCAGCTGAATCTGGACGGGTACCGGGGTGCTGCAGGCGGATACGAAAAGAAGGGTAAGAGCACAGATAACGGCAGCTGCAAAGGGGTGCGGCATGGATGAGTCCTTTCGCATGTTAGTCGGAGCAGGCGGTTTATCGGACATCCATGCCGCAAGGGAGGGTGTAGACAAGCGAGCGCGCTATCGCCAAATAATGCCGCAGTTCTGCATAACTGCCAAGAGCCTGGAAGGGGATAACAGGTGCCTCGAGCAAGTGGGTCGAGGTGGCCCTCGACCCTTCCGGATCAGCTCTAGGCCAGCTCAGCCCAGAGGTCGTATTCGTCGGCATCGAATACGGTGACGCTGACAATATCGCCGGGCTGCAGGGTTTGTTCGGTGTTGATATAGACATTGCCGTCGATTTCCGGCGCGTCGGCCATCGAGCGGCCAATGGGACCTTCTTCGTCCACTTCGTCGATCAGCACCTGAATGGTCTTACCGATCTTCTGTTGCAGGCGCTCGGCGCTGATCACCTGTTGGTGAGCCATGAATCGCTCCCAGCGGTCCTCTTTCACCTCTTCCGGCACGGCATCAGGCAGCGCGTTGGCTTGAGCACCTTCAACGTCGGAATACTTGAAGCAGCCCACACGATCGAGCTGGGCTTCGGTCAGCCAGTCGAGCAGATACTGGAAGTCTTCTTCGGTCTCGCCGGGGAAGCCAACGATGAAGGTGGAGCGGATGGTCAGCTCTGGACAGATCTCGCGCCATTTCTTGATGCGCACCAAGGTCTTGTCTTCAAACGCAGGACGTTTCATCGCCTTGAGAATCTTCGGACTGGCGTGCTGGAAGGGGATATCCAGGTACGGCAGGATCTTGCCCTCGGCCATCAGAGGAATCAGTTCATCCACGTGTGGGTAGGGGTAGACGTAATGCAGACGGACCCAGATGCCCAGCTCGCTGAGTGCTTCACACATTTCGGTCATGCGCGATTTGACCGGACGGCCATTCCAGAAGCCGGTGCGGTACTTGATATCCACGCCGTAGGCGCTGGTGTCCTGGGAAATAACCAATAGCTCACGCACGCCGGCCTTGGCCAGGCCTTGCGCTTCGTTGAGCACATCGCCCACCGGGCGACTCACCAGCTTGCCGCGCATGCCGGGGATGATGCAGAAGCTGCAGCTGTGGTTGCAGCCTTCGGAGATTTTCAAATAGGCGTAGTGGCGCGGAGTGAGCTTGACGCCCTGGGGCGGTACCAGATCAAGCAGCGGGTTGTGGTCGGTGCGCGGTGGAATCACTTCATGCACCGCGTTAACTACCTGCTCGTACTGCTGCGGGCCGGTAACTGCCATGACGCTGGGGTGCACATCGCGGATAGCACTTTCCTCTACACCCATGCAGCCTGTGACGATGACCCGGCCGTTGGCGGCGATAGCTTCACCAATCGCATCCAGAGATTCGGCCTTGGCGCTGTCGATAAAGCCGCAGGTGTTGACCACCACTACGTCAGCGTCCTCATAGGTGGGGACCACCTGGTAACCCTCAGTGCGCAGTTGGGTGAGAATGCGTTCGGAGTCTACCAGGGCCTTTGGGCATCCAAGACTGATAAAACCGACTTTGGGACTGGTCGAGGGGACCTGGGACATGCTGAACCTCATGGCTGCGCGGCGTGGGCCGGATACGAAAGCGGAAAGCGGCGTATTCTAGCCGCCTGGGTGGCAGCATGCCATAGCTGAAACCTGCCGCTGGTCTTGCTGTGCCGAGCAGTTTTCAGGCGGAGGCGACCCGCCGGACCGCTGGAGCGGGTCGTCCGAAATAATAACCCTGATAGAAAAGGCAGCCCAGCTGCAGAAGTCGATCGCGCTGCGCCTCGGTTTCCACCCCCTCTGCGATTACCCGCAGATCCAGGCTGTTACCCAAGGCGACGATGGTGCTGACAATGGCCATGTCGTTTGGATCGGTCAACACATCCCTGACAAAGGACTGGTCTATCTTCAGCTGGAATAACGGCAGGCGCTTGAGATACCCGAGTGAGGCGTAGCCGGTACCGAAATCATCCAGAGAAAAGCGCACGCCGCGTTCGCCCAGTATGCGCATCCGTTCTGCAGTGTCCTGTACATCTTCGACCAGGAGGCTCTCTGTGAGCTCGAGCTCCAGTCGCCTTGGATCAAAATGACTCTCATCGAGCAGCGTAAGGACGGTTTGCACAAATCCGGGATGACGGAACTGCTTGGGACTGATATTGACCGCCAGCGTCCTGTCTGCCGTTTCCGGGGATTGTGCCCATTCATCAAGTAGAGTGCAGGCTTCGCGCAGCACCCATTCGCCCAGACTGATAATCAGCCCGCTGGACTCGGCGATAGGGATAAAACTGCCCGGGGGAATAAGGCCTTCGTCAGGGTGGGTCCAGCGCAGCAATGCTTCCATCCCGAGGATCCTGCCTGTGTGGTCCACCTGGGGCTGTACGTGAAGCTGCAACTGATCGAGCTCGATTGCCTTGCGCAGATCAGCCTCTATGCTTGCGCGGCGGCTGGCTTCAGCCTGCATGATTGGATTGAAGAACTGCAGGTTGTTGCGACCCCGCTGTTTTGCCTCATACATGGCCAACTCAGCACGCTTGAGCAGCTCCTCGGGATTGTTCAGACCGTCGCAGAACATCACTATACCGATACTTGCCGTGGCAACATGGCTAGTTCTGCCAATCTGCAGAGGTACACTTATTCGGTCCATGGTGACCTGGGCCAGAATCTTCGCCTGGTCCGCGGCCTCGTTCAGTTGCTGGTGTAACCCCTCAACAAGAAGAACAAACTCATCGCCGCCAAGACGAGCCAGGGAATCGGTAGGGCGCATGCCTTCGCGCAGCCTATCGGCGATCAGCTTGAGCAACTGGTCTCCTTTTTCGTGACCCAGGCTGTCATTGAGGTTCTTGAAGTTATCCAGGTCAATGAACAGCAAGGCCCCCTCAAAACCGGTCTGTTCCTGGTTGGCCAGTGCGTGGCGCACGCGGTCGAGAAACAGACCCCGGTTGGGCAGATCCGTCAGCGGGTCGTAGAAAGCCAACTGGTGGATGGCTTTCTGGATGTTACGGTATTCGGTTATCTCGGTATCGATGCCACATAGGCCGTATACCCGGTCATCGGCGTCGCGCAGGGGGATTTTTACCGAGATGAAGGTGCGTTGGGTGCCTTCGTCGCAGAGCTCGCTTAGCTCCTCATTAGCTGAACGCGCGCCCCGTTCCAGGACAAGTCGGTCGCTGTAATGGCGACGCTCTGCCGTTTCACTTTCGAACAGTTCCCTGTCCGTCTTGCCAAGAACCTCGGTTGGCGTCTTGCCCAGCAGGCCGCAGAGTCGCTGGTTTGCGTACTGGTATCTCAACTCTTCATCCTTGATGTAGATATGCGCCTGAACGCTGTCGAGGATCGTATTCAGCCGTTGTTTACTGGTCTTCAGGTCACGCGTGTGCAGATCGACGCGGTGGCGCAGCAAGAGGTTGAATATGAGCGCGATCACCAGTCCAAGGGCCAGCAGCAGCAAAAGACCGATCATGTAGGGCGGTATCGCCAGCAAACTATTGCGCTGGCTCCAGCGGTGCAGGATCTCATGGTAGGGCGAGTCAGGGTCTGCCTGCCAACGGATAAGGTACGCTTCGATTGCCGCCAGCTCGTTCAGGTGGCGCCCACCTGAGCCGGTATAGAAAAGCCGGGCTGGTTGAAAGATGATCGGTGTCGCCTCGATCCCCATGGTGATTGCCTGCCTGTCTCCATAATGATGATTGCTTACTGCGGCATCCACTTCTCCATTCGCCAGCAGCGCAAAACCCGCTGCATAGTTGCTGACTGACATCCAGGTTACGGTTACACCAAAATTGTCAGCAAGCTGAGTGAGGTAGCGCTCCTGGACCGAGCCGGTCAGCACTGCGACACGCTTGCCATCCAGGTCGGGAATCGCCCGGATCCCTCCACGGGCTCGCTGATAAATTTGCGACCAGCTATGCAGGGCAGGGGTGTCATGAAAGTCCAGTGTCCGAGCCCTGAACTCGCTATGGGCGACATCCGGCATGATGTCGATTGCCCCTGTTTCAAGCAGGTTCAGGCACTGGTCCCATTCGCAGGGCACAGGTGTGATGGTCCAGTCTTCACGACTGGCTATTTCATTGAAAAGATCGCCAAAAATCCCTGACAGTTTGCCTTTGTCATCGAGAAACAGTTTGGGTGGGTTCTGGTATACGCCGATATTCAGCGACTTTTGCGGTGCGGAAATCACCAAGGTAGAAAGCAGACTAATCATGATAGCTAGAATCGTCGCCGCCAGCTTGCGGGTGCGCCATCCGGGAGCAACGGCTGCTCTGGCGTGACGGGTCAGGTACACAAACTTCCCGGATAATCTGATCCTGTCCATAGCCTTGTTTTTTCCTTTACCCTGCAATTTCTACCTACCATTATTCATAGCAGAAAAAAGCACCCTGGTGGATGTTGTTGTGAATTAGAAACACACTCTCGCCCGCAGGGTAGGGCATCGCAAGCGGCGCTGTTGGGAGTGACATGCAAGCGGGCGCGACCTTATGAAGCCTCGCGCCCGCTAAGGTTGCAGCATCGGAATCAACGTTCCTGGATCTGATCCACATCGGACTGTGGGATCTGGTGCATCCGGCCTTCGTTGTCCTTGTAGCGCAGCATTTTGGTGTCTTCATCTATCTCGGGTTTGTCGGATGCCTCGAGGATAGTGCCATCATTGGTAGTGATCAGATAATCGCTGGCGCAGCCGGCCAGGGTCAGAATGCCAAAGCCGCATACCAACGCCATAATCCACTGTTTCATAAGCTTTGTTTCCTTCAGGTTGAGAGTCTTGTTCGCTCATTTGGACTACCGACAGGTGTAGATGTTCAAGGCATAAAAAAACCCCACCGAAGTGGGGTTTTCTGTACTGCGGAGTGCTTACAGCTCAGTGACCGGAATGGACGCTGCGGCTTTCTGGTAGGACTCGATTTCGTTGAAGTTCATGTAGCGGTAGATATCAGCAGACATGCTGTTGAGCTCAGCCGCGTAGCCCATGTATTCCTCAACGGTCGGCAGGCGACCCAGAATCGAAGCAACCGAAGCCAGCTCGGCAGAGGCCAGGTACACATTGGCGCCATCACCCAGGCGGTTCGGGAAGTTCCGCGTGGAGGTGGATACGACTGTGGACTTGGCAGCTACGCGTGCCTGGTTACCCATGCACAGGGAGCAGCCGGGCATTTCCATGCGCGCGCCAGCCTTGCCGTAGATGCCGTAGTAGCCTTCTTCGGTGAGCTGGAACTGATCCATCTTGGTCGGCGGGGCCAGCCACAGACGGGTCGGCAGGGCACCCTTGTTCTTCTCGAGCAGCTTGCCAGCCGCGCGGAAGTGACCGATGTTGGTCATGCACGAGCCGATGAACACTTCGTCGATCTTCTCGCCAGCGACCTGGGACAGCAGACGGGCATCGTCCGGATCGTTCGGAGCACACAGAACCGGCTCTTTCACGTCGGCCAGATCGATCTCGATGATCGCAGCGTACTCGGCGTCCGGATCGGCCTTCATCAGCTTGGGATCGGCCAGCCATGCTTCCATGGCCTGGGCACGACGCTCCAGGGTACGCGGATCCTGATAGCCGTTGGCAATCATCCAGCGCAGCAGGACGATGTTGGACTTCAGGTACTCGGCAACCGACTCTTCGCTCAGGTTGATGGTGCAACCGGCAGCGGAACGCTCTGCAGAGGCGTCGGACAGCTCGAATGCCTGCTCGGCAGTCAGGTGGTCCAGACCTTCGATCTCGAGAATACGGCCGGAGAAGATGTTCTTCTTGCCCTTCTTCTCGACGGTCAGGTGACCTTCCTGGATCGCGTAGTAGGGGATTGCATGGACCAGATCACGCAGGGTGATACCGGGCTGCATTTCGCCCTTGAAGCGCACCAGAACCGATTCCGGCATGTCCAGCGGCATCACGCCGGTGGCAGCGGCAAAGGCTACCAGGCCGGAACCGGCCGGGAAGGAAATGCCCATGGGGAAACGGGTGTGCGAGTCGCCACCGGTACCGACGGTGTCGGGCAGCAGCATGCGGTTCAACCAGCTGTGGATGATGCCGTCGCCAGGACGCAGGGCAACACCACCACGGTTGTGGATGAAGTCAGGCAACGTGTGGTGCGTGGTCACGTCGATGGGCTTGGGGTAAGCCGCGGTGTGACAGAAGGACTGCATCACCAGGTCGGCGGAGAAGCCCAGGCAAGCCAGGTCTTTCAGCTCGTCACGGGTCATCGGGCCAGTGGTGTCCTGGGAGCCAACGGTAGTCATCTTCGGCTCGCAGTAGGTGCCTGGGCGTACGCCCTCAACGTTGCAGGCCTTGCCGACCATCTTCTGCGCCAGGGTGAAACCCTTGGTGCTGGCAGCCGGTACATCGGGCAGGCGGAACAGATCAGCAGCGGGCAGACCCAGTTCGGCGCGAGCCTTGTCGGTCAGACCGCGACCGATGATCAGCGGGATACGGCCGCCGGCGCGTACTTCATCGAGCAGCACCTGAGTCTTCAATTCGAAGGTGGTGATAACTTCATCAGTACCGTGCTTGCAGACCTTGCCGTCATAAACGTAAACGTCGATAACGTCGCCGGTGTTGATTTCGTTGACGTCGAACTCGATCGGCAGGGCGCCGGCATCTTCCATGGTGTTGTAGAAGATAGGCGCGATCTTGTTACCGAAGCAGAAACCACCAGCGCGCTTGTTCGGTACGTAGGGAACGTCGTCGCCGAAGAACCACAGAACCGAGTTGGTAGCTGATTTACGCGAGGAACCGGTACCCACGACGTCGCCTACGTAGGCAACCGGGAAGCCCTTGGATTTGACTTCTTCGATCATCTTCAGCGGGCCGACGGAACCTTGCTCATCAGGCACGATGCCGTCACGGGCCATTTTCAGCATGGCCAGCGCGTGCAACGGGATGTCAGGACGTGACCAGGCATCAGGAGCCGGGGACAGGTCGTCAGTGTTGGTTTCGCCAGGTACCTTGAATACGCTCAGGCTGACTTTTTCGGGAACAGCGGGGCGGTTGGTGAACCACTCGCCATCGGCCCAGGACTGCATGACTTCCTTGGCGTGGGCATTGCCCTTCTTGGCGCGATCAGCGACGTCGTGGAAGGCGTCGAACATCAGCAGGGTGTGCTTGAGTTCCTTGGCAGCAGCAGCGGCCAACTCGTCGTTGTCGAGCAGCTCAACCATGGTGACGATGTTGTAACCGCCCTGCATGGTGCCGAGCAATTCAACGGCGCGCAGTTTGGTCAGCAGCGGGGAGGTGACTTCGCCCTTGGCCACGGCAGCCAGGAAGCCGGCCTTGACGTAGGCGGCTTCATCAACACCCGGGGGTACGCGGTTGGTCAAAAGGTCGAGCAGAAACTCTTCTTCGCCAGCCGGTGGATTCTTCAGCAGGTCAACCAGACCGGCGGTTTGTTCGGCGTTCAACGGCTGGGGCACGATGCCCAAGGCTGCGCGCTCTTCTACATGTTTGCGATAGGCTTCTAGCACAGTTATTACCCTCATCAGTCTGTTCTGCTTGCGGCGGAACGGTCATCCTCACGGACCAGGGAAGCACTGAATAAGCATCTTGCGAAAAGGGAGTTATTCAGTGCTTCCCCTGCATGCCGGACTTAGGGCTGGGGAGCAGGCTCGGCCTGTTGCTACTGGCGGGCAAGCTGGTAACGGATCACGCAGCCCTAACGGCGGGCCGATTCTACAGTAAGCGCCCGGCAAAGTTAAGCTTGAGGGCTCTGTGACCTTCGTATCAGACGCTTATAAAATCGTCAGTGGTGGTTCTGGGGTCAGGAAGACACTTGATTTACCATAGGCCGCCAACGCGGAGCCGGCCATGACAGAAACCTCTTACACCAGCAAAACACCCTGCGTAGGCTTGTGTTCGACAGTCTATGGCGATCTGGTGTGCCGCGGCTGCAAACGCTTCAGCCACGAGATTATCGACTGGAATCGCTACCAGCCTGTGCAGAAAGCTGCGGTCTGGAGCCGCTTGGAACAGTTGCTCGGGCAGATAGTATTGGCGCGGATAGAAGTCGTATCTGCATTGCAACTACGTGAAGCGATGGCAGCCAAGCAGATGCTTTTCAACGAGAGCCAGCCCATGGCGTACCAGGCCTGGCGTCTGTTGAGCCGCGCTGATGCTCCAGCACTTGAAGAATGTGGCATGCGGGCACGACAGGGCTATACGGATCTCACACTGAAGCAGCTACGCGAGGAGATCGACAGGGACTATTTCAGCCTGTCGGAAGCTTATTATCAAAGGTATGCGGCCGGAAACACCTCCGGCTGAGCAGCAAGCCGTAAGCCCAAGCTGCAAGCGACAGGCTACAAGCCAAAGCCAGAGCCAAAACTTCCAGCTTCCTGCTCCGCCCCCTGCTTTTAACTTGCCGCTTGAAGCTTGAAGCTTGCCGCTGCCTTTATTTCTCCAGCAGGTCTTCCAGGTGCGCCATGGTGTCTTCGGGCTTGAGGACCAGGATGTCGCTTTCCAACTGATCAAGAATGACCTCGGCTGTATTGCCGATCAGTGCGCCGGCAATGCCCTTGCGGCCTACAGTACCGATGACGGTAACGCTGGCACCGATCTGCTTGGCTACTTTCGGAATCAATGTGTCAGCCGGACCTTCGTCGATATGCACATGACCATCATCCAGCTGATGACCGCTGATGTAGCGCTCTGACTCGTCGCGGTAACGTGCTGCAATGTTTTCGCGCAGCTGATACACCGGATCCGAGGCGGACATCATTGGCGCCGGGTGAGCGCTGACCAGATGCAGGCTGCCGTTGATCATGTCGACGATATCCGCGGCGTGGCTAACGATGGTGTCATGCAGTACATGGTGCTGGTCGTCATGATTGCCGACGTCTACGGCTGCCAGGACGCTACCTTTCATCCAGGAAGCTGTGGTTTTTACCAGCAGGATCGGAGCAGGGCAGTAACGCAGTAGCTTCCAGTCGTCCGGCGTGAGAAGAGCCTTTTTCAAGGGGCTGTCAGGCAGGTGCTGTTTGACGACCAGGCCGCAACCTTCGGAGGCTGCCACGTGCACGACGGTGTCGGTCAAATTGTTGTGCCACGCCTGAGTCGCTTGTGCCTTGAAACCTTCTGCCTTGAGCTCGGCACAAAGCTTGTCCAGCATAGGCTGGTGGCTGTTGCGGTTCTCGCATACGAGCAGGTGCAAATCCGACTCAATGACCCCCGCGATCAGTTTGGCGCGCATCAACGCCAGCTGTTCGGTTTGTGTCGGATCGATCACAACCAGGATCCGCTTGATTGCTTGCATGGCCTTTCTCCCTGTTTTTTGATTTAACCAGTTTTATTTCTACCACCAATGTAGCCTGTTTTTTCCTGAACGCTGTTGATTTGGATCAAACCTGCTGAGTGCAAGGATCTCGCGAGTCGTGGATAATGCGCTGATTACGCTACATTAACTCCCTATCGTGACCTCCATGACCCTGCCACAAGAACTTATCGATTTCCTTCCCTCGCGAACATCCGGAATGTGGGTGGAACAAGCGCTGGCCCATCCCGCCGAGCTTTTGATTGATCATGCCAATTGCGAGAAAAAGGCAGCTTCAACGGCGCTGAATCTGATGTTCCGGTATGTTGACAAGCCCGAGCTACTACAGAAGATGTCACGTCTCGCCCGTGAAGAGCTTCGACACTTCGAGCAAGTGACCGCAATCATGCAGCGTCGTGGAATCGCTTATCGGGGTCTTTCTGCCAGCCATTATGCCCAACGTCTGCGCCAGCACGTGCGCACGACCGAGCCTGGACGTCTGGTGGATACCCTGATTATCGGCGCCTTTATCGAGGCCCGTTCCTGTGAGCGGTTTGCCTGTCTGGCTCCGCATCTGGATGAGGAACTGGGCGATTTCTACCGCTCATTGCTCAAATCCGAAGCCCGGCATTATCGCGATTACCTTACTCTTGCGCGGCAATATGCCGATGCACCGATCGAGGACCGCATAGCCGAATTCGCTGTGATAGAAGGCCAGGCTATGATCGAAGATGATTCGGAGTTTCGCTTTCACAGCGGTACAGTTGATGGTTCAGCCAAACTCGCCTGAAAAGCCGGTCATGACCCGTCTATAATGGGGGTGAATGCAGCATTCAGGTCTGGACATTTTCAAGGAGTTTCAATGCAACAGCCAATGACCGGAAACCCTATGTTACCCAGAGCCGCAAAGCTGTTTGTTTTGCTCGCGAGTGTCCTGATACCGTCGTTATCCTTTGCTGCGGTTCCGCTTTGCGAGCGGATAGTGGCAACCGGCAACCCCCAGTACCCACCCATTCTCTGGGTCGATCCTGAAGACGATAGCCGGCTGATCGGCGCCGGGGCCGAGCTTCTTGAGCAGGCTCTTGCACAGAGCGATGTCAAGCTGGACATGCTGAATGTCGGGCCCTGGTCACGTGCCCAGGAAGAAGCGCGAAGCGGTCGTGTGGATATGCTCGCCGGTGCGTTTCTTACCCGCCAGCGTCTGGGCTATATGGATTACATCCATCCCGCCTATGCGGACGTGCCCAGTGTCATCTTTGTGCGTTCCGACGGAATCTTTCCATACAGTGGCTGGGAAGACTTGCGTGGCAAGACCGGCAGCACCGTGCTCAACAACAGCTTCGGCAACCAATTTGACCGCTTCGCAGCGGATAATCTGCAGATCGAATCAGTACCTTCGGTGGAGCAATCCTTCCAGAAACTGCTGCGTGGAAGGGCCGATTACGTGATTTACGAGCGTTATCAGGGCCTGGCTATCGCTCAGCAGATGGGCATTGCAGACAAGTTGGATGTGCTCGACGGCTCCCTCATGACTGAGCAACTGTACCTGACCCTGTCGCATAATTCGGCATGCAATTCTTCCGATCTTCGGGCAGCCCTGGCACAGGCCATGTTTGACCTCTCCCGTTCCGGTGTACCCCAACAGTTGCTGGAAAAATACCGCGAGATCTGGGCGCAGCAGCTGGTTACGTCAGGCGCAGTGCCTGGTCCGATAGTCAACGAATAACGGAACAGTTCGTTTCCCGTTGCACTGCTCCCGCACAGTTGCTGTCGCTGGTATGCTGTTGGGGTATTTTTCCCCGCAACTGTATGGTGCTGACCAGATTACCGCTCCATTAAGGTAAAAAGGCATGCAGGAGAACAGTGATGAGCAGCCTTTTATACCAACAGATCGCCCGACAACTGGCCGATGACATACGCAAAGGGTTCTACAAACCCGGTGAGCGAGTTCCCTCGGTGCGGAAATTGAGCACCCAGAAGGGGGTCAGCCACGCCACCGTGTTGCACGCCTATGCCACGCTGGAAGATCAGGGCCTGATAAGGGCCAGGCCCCAGTCTGGCTATTTCGTCCACAATACGCCCGCGCTGACTGCGCCGACACCACCTATCGCACGGGTCGAACAGCCCTATGCGGTGACTCGTAGCGGCATTATCAGCGAGATTTTGCATCAGTCCCGCCGGGAGGGTGTTATTCCACTGGGGGCCGCCGTGCCTTCGAGCCAGTATCTGCCGCTGCGGGCTCTCCACCAACAGATGAGCAAGGTCACGCGGTTTCACAGCCAAAAAGCCTACAGCTACATTTTCAGCCCCGGCTACGAGCCACTGCGTAGACAGATTGCTATTCGCATGCGTGATGCCGGCGCGGTTGTCGATCCGTCCCAGATCGTGATAACCAATGGATGCGTTGAAGCTATTCAGTTGTGCCTGCGCTCGGTTACCAATCCCGGCGATCTGATTGCTACGGAGGCTCCGAGCTATTACGGACTGGTGCAGCTTTGCGATCTGTTGGGGCTGAAGGTGATAGAAATACCGACCGACCCCGATAGCGGCCTGAGCCTTGAATCCCTGGAAAAAGCGGCGGACAAATGGCCAATCAAGGCGCTTGTTCTCACCGCACGTGCGGGCAATCCCATGGGTGCAACCATGCCCGAGGACCGGCAGCGGAAGCTGGTGGCCATGATGGCCAAGCGTTGCTTGCCGATCATTGAAGACGACATCTACGGGGAGCTGATGTTCGAGCCCGGACGTTCCAAGGCGCTAAAGGCCTTTGATTGTTCGGACACCGTGATGTACTGCTCGAGTTTTTCCAAGACCATTTCACCGGGCGTTCGAACGGGCTGGGTCATCGCCGGGCGGCATCAGAGCGCCATCGAAAAGCTCCAGACCTTTACCACGCTGTCAGCCTGCAGTGTGAGTCAGATGTCGGTGGCGGCGTATCTGGAAAATGGCGGTTACGATCGGCATCTGCGCTATTTGCGACAGGAGTACCGTAAAAATCTGAGCAGCTTTCAGCTGGCCGTGCAGCAATATTTCCCCGAGGGTACGCAGATCACCCGACCTGCAGGCGGATTCATTTTATGGATCAGCCTGCCTGGCGATATAGACGCACAAAGACTGTTCGAGCAGGCTTTGGAGCACAACATCAGTATTGCGCCCGGTGCGGTGTTCAGTCATTCGGAACAGTTCAACCACTGTTTGCGATTGAACTGTGGTGTGCCGTGGAATCGGGAAACCGAGGCGGCGGTGATGACGCTAGGTGTTCTGGCTAAGGGGTTATTGAGTAAAAACAAGGTGGTAGAGGCGGTTGATGAGGAGGTGGCTTAAGTAGGGATTGGTGGTTTTCGGACCCTTCCCGGCGGGGCCGCCGGCCCCACTGGCCCCGGCGCGAAAATAGGGCCCGATCCGGACTATCGCGCCGCCAGAATGGCCCGCGCGACCCTTGAGCCATTTTCTCTGCCCAGCACCAAGTTGATGCGCGCACCGGCGTTCACCAGCAGATCGAGATCGATACCGGTCTCGATTCCCATGCCGTTCAGCATGTACAGCACATCTTCGGTCGCCACATTGCCGGTGGCACCCTTGGCATAGGGGCAGCCGCCCAGTCCGGCAACTGAACTGTCGAATACGCTCACCCCCTCCAGCAAGCTGGCATAGATGTTGGCCAACGCCTGGCCGTAGGTATCGTGAAAATGCCCAGCCAGTTGCTCGCGTGGTACGTGCTTGGCTACTGCTTCGATCAGGGCTCGGGTTACACCAGGTGTGCCGGTGCCGATGGTGTCGCCCAGGGATACCTCGTAGCAGCCCATGGCGTGGAGTTCGCGGGCAACACTGGCGACCTGGTCAGCCGGTACTTCACCCTGGTAGGGACAGCCGAGCACGCAGGAGATATAGCCGCGTACCTTTACATCCGCCTTTTGCGCGGCTTCCAGCACGGGTGCGAAACGCTCGATGCTTTCAGCAATCGAGCAATTGATATTGCGCTGGGAGAACGCCTCGGACGCTGCGGCAAATACTGCCACTTCGCGCACACCGGCTTCCAGGGCGGCCTCCAGACCTTTCATGTTCGGCGTCAGGGCGGAATAACTGACGCCGGAATGCTGTTTGATCGCCGCGAATACCTCGGCCGATCCGGCCATCTGTGGCACCCACTTTGGCGATACGAAGCTACCGACTTCGATATGACGTATACCTGCGGCGCTCAGATCGTCTACCAAGCGCACCTTGTCAGTCACGGCGATCGCCTGCGACTCATTCTGCAGACCGTCCCGCGGCCCGACATCGACCAGACGCACGGATTGCGGCATATTCATGGGGTTGCCTCCAGTTCGACCAACAAAGCGCCTTCGTTAACCAGCTCTCCCTCGCTACAAAATATCGCGGTGACGGTGCCGGCATGGGGAGCGCGGATGCTGTGTTCCATTTTCATTGCTTCGACCACCAGCAGTGCCGCTCCGGCCTCCACCTGGTCACCGGTAGTGACCAGCAAACGCACAATGCTGCCATTCATGGGTGCCTGCAAGCCACCCGCATGTTGCTGGGCCTGATCGACGCGGCTGATGGGATCAACCTGTTCGATTTTGAGCCACTCGTTCTGCCATTGCAGAAATAGCGCCTGGCCGCGAACAACGACTGCATGGCGCTGCAAAACACCGTCATGGATAACGGTCAGTTGGCCACTGGCCGGATCAAAGCTGCTGCCGCTTATGTTGACGTTATTCAGCTGACGCTCATCGTTACCGCATTGCAGGTGCAGCCGGCTGGTGGTGGGGAGCCCGCTGCGCCATCCGCTGGGTAAAGTGCTCCAGGGCGATTGGGGGTCGTCCGTGCGCTTTATCTGAGGTAGGCAAAGTAGCCAGGCGGCGCCAGCCAGTTGCCAGAAATCCCCGCTTAGCTCTGTCTTTTCCGGTAGTAGCTGTTCGGCATGGCGGGGGATGAATCCGGTATCCAGTTCTGCGTTGGCAAAGGCAGGGTGATCGATGATGCGACCAAGGAACGTCAGATTGGTCTGTACGCCGGCAATGGCGGTTTCACGGAGCATAGCCAACAGTTTAAGCCGCGCAGCTTCGCGTGTTTCGCCCCAGGCGATGACCTTGGCCAGCATTGGATCGTAAAAGGGTGATACTTCGTCGCCCTCGCAGATACCCCCATCCAGCCGTCTACCCACACCCGGCTGGGATTCGCGATATAGCTCAAGGGTACCACTGGCTGGCAGGAAATCATTCAGCGGATCTTCCGCATAAAGGCGGGCCTCTATCGCATGCCCCTGTAACGGAACCTCGTGCTGCTGCATTGGCAATGGCAGGCCCTGGGCAATGCGCAATTGCCAGGCCACCAGGTCCTGGCCGGTGATGGCTTCGGTAACCGGGTGCTCGACCTGCAGCCGGGTATTCATCTCCATGAAGTAGAAGCGTTCCTGCTCATCGAGCAGAAATTCGACCGTGCCGGCCCCCACGTAATCGATTGCCTTCGCGGCCTGCACAGCCGCCTCACCCATTGCCTGACGAAGTGTTGCTGACAGGCCGGGGGCGGGGGCTTCTTCTATCACTTTCTGGTGCCGGCGCTGGATCGAGCAGTCACGTTCGTTCAGATGGATGCAGTTGCCTTGCTGATCGGCAAATACCTGGATCTCGATATGCCGCGGCTTGCCCAGATACCGCTCGACCAGCATGCGGCTATCGCCAAAGGCGGATTTCGCCTCCCGTTGGGCGGATTCCAGAGCTTCGGCTAGATCGGTCTCACCCTCGACTACCTTCATACCCTTACCGCCACCGCCGGCTACGGCCTTGAGCAGAACCGGGTAGCCGATGCGTTCGGCGGCGGTGCGGAAGGTAGCCAGGTCCTGATCGGCACCGTGATAACCCGGTACCAGGGGGACGCCAGCGGTCTCCATCAATGCCTTGGCGGCGGATTTGCTACCCATGGCATCAATTGCACTGGCCGGCGGACCAATAAAGATCAGGCCCTCAACGGCGCAGGCCCGGGCAAATTCGGCATTTTCTGAAAGAAAACCGTAGCCGGGATGAATCGCTTGGGCGCCGCTCTGCCGGGCGGCAGCCAGCACCAGATCGCTACGCAGATAACTGTCCGCCGGCTTGGCACCGCCAAGGTTGATTGCCATGTCGGCTTCAAGCACGTGCCGCGCATGGCGGTCGATATCGCTATACACCGCCACGGTCCGGATGCCCATGGCTTTTGCAGTACGCATGATCCGGCAGGCGATTTCGCCGCGGTTGGCTACCAGCAGGCAGGTGATGGGGGAAGTTGAAATCTCACGCGGCTTACCCATTTCAGTACTCCTGCCAGGACGGTTTGCGTTTATCGAGAAACGCGGTCAGACCTTCCTGGCCCTCAGGGCTTACCCGTACGCGGGCGATGGCTGCCTCGGTATAACGGCGCAGGGCCGGCGACAGTTCACCATGTTTGACCTCCTGCAGCAGCGCCTTGGTCGCACGCATCGCGGCGGGGCCGTTTTGCAGCAGGTTGGTAGTCCAATCGTTCACCGCCTGGTCCAGCTCTTGAGCGGAATAAGTGGCTGCAAGCAAGCCGAGATGTTGCGCCTGCTTCCCATCAAAACGCTCGGCGGTCAGTGCGTAGCGGCGGGTCGCACGCTCACCGATCGCCTTGACCACGTAAGGGCTGATCACCGCCGGCAGAATGCCGATGCGCACCTCGGAAAGGCTGAACAGACTGTCCTCGGCGCCAATGGCCATGTCGCAGCAACTGATCAGCCCCAGCGCGCCGCCGAAGGCCGCGCCCTGAACGATAGCGAGAGTGGGTAGCTTGAGCTGGAACAGGCTGGCCATCACCTGTGCCAGTTCGCGGGAATCATTGAGGTTGGCGTTGTAATCGAGCTTCGCGCTTTCCTGCATCCAGGCCAGATCGGCACCGGCGGAAAAATGCTTGCCACGGCCACGCAGCAGAAGAAAACGCAACCCGGGCCGGGCTTCGATTTCATCGAATGCCAGCAACAGCTCGCGGATCATCTCGGCGTTGAAAGCATTTTTCTTCTCCGGCCGATTGAGCCACAGTGTGGCCACGTCGTTCGGGGAGAATTCGAGCTGTAGTGTTTTGAAGTCGGGCATTTCGGTCTCTGTTTTCTCGTAAGCCGCAAGCCGCAAGCTTCAAGCGGCAAGCAGGGCGTGCAAATGTATAGTCGTTTGGCTAGGCCTGCTGATTCCCTGCGTTTAGCTCGCAATCAACACGTTCGTGCGAGCCGCTTGAAGCTTGAAGCTCGCGCCGAAGGCGCGCCCTACATCCTAAATACCCCAAACCGTGTCTGTTCAATCGGTGCATTCAACGCGGCTGATATAGCCAGCCCCAGCACATCGCGGGTCTGGGACGGGTCGATGACGCCGTCGTCCCAGAGCCGTGCGCTGGAATAGTAGGGGTGGCCCTGGTGTTCGTACTGGTCGAGTATCGGTTGGCGTAGCGCCTGCTCCTGTTCGGGGCTGAAGGTGTCGCCGCTGCGTTGGGCTTGCTCGTGCTTGACCTGCACCAGCACACCGGCGGCCTGCTCACCACCCATCACCGAGATGCGCGCATTGGGCCACATCCACAGCAGACGAGGCTCGTAGGCGCGGCCGCACATGCCGTAGTTGCCGGCACCGAAGCTGCCGCCAATGATCACGGTAAATTTGGGTACCCGTGCGCAGGCAACTGCGGTGACCAGCTTGGCACCGTGTTTGGCAATGCCGCCGGCTTCATATTTCTGGCCGACCATAAAGCCGGTGATGTTCTGCAGGAAGACCAGCGGGATACCACGCTGGCAGGCCAGCTCGATAAAGTGTGCACCCTTTTGCGCTGACTCGCTGAATAGCACGCCGTTATTGGCGACTATAGCAACGGGATAGCCGTGCAGATGAGCGAAACCACACACCAATGAGCTACCGTACAGCGCCTTGAACTCGTCGAATACCGAATCGTCCACCAGCCGGGCAATGACTTCCCGCACGTCATAGGGCTGTTTTGCGTCAGCCGGCACGATGCCGTACAGATCTGTAGCGGGGTAGCGGGGCGGTAGTGCCGGTTTGCATTGCAGCTCACCCGCCTTGCGCCAGTTCAGGTTGGCAATGCAGCGCCGCGCAATGGCCAGTGCGTGTTCGTCATCCTCGGCGTAATGATCAGCCACGCCTGAGGTCTTGCAGTGCACGTCGGCCCCGCCCAGATCCTCGGCGCTGACGACTTCGCCAGTGGCAGCCTTGACCAGCGGCGGACCGGCGAGAAAAATCGTCGCCTGCTCGCGCACCATGATGGCTTCATCCGCCATCGCCGGCACATAGGCGCCACCGGCCGTGCAGGAGCCCATCACCACCGCGATTTGCGGAATGCCCTTGGCGCTCATATTGGCCTGGTTATAGAAAATGCGGCCGAAGTGCTCGCGGTCAGGAAAGACTTCATCCTGACGGGGCAGGTTGGCGCCGCCGGAGTCGACCAGGTAAATACAAGGCAGGCGATTCTGTTCGGCAATGGTCTGGGCGCGCAGGTGCTTTTTTACCGTGAGCGGATAGTAGGAGCCGCCTTTGACCGTCGCGTCGTTGGCCACGATCAGGCATTCCACTCCCTCCACCCGGCCAATACCCGCAATCAATCCTGCCGCCGGAACGTCTTCGCCATAAACCTCGTGGGCGGCAAGCTGGCCAATCTCGAGAAACGCCGAGCCCGGATCAAGCAGGGCATCGATGCGCTGCCGTGGCAACAGCTTGCCCCGCGACAGATGCCGCTCCTGCGCCTTGGGCCCGCCGCCCTGGCTGATTTGTGTCAGGAGTTGTTGCAGCTCATCGACCAGGTGGCGCATGGCGTTGGTGTTGGCCGCGAAATCGGGGGAGCCGGGGTGTATCTGGGTATTGAGCACGCTCATTGCCCTGACCCCATGCGCAGCGACAAGCTACAAGCTACAAGCCGCAAGCTGCCCGTCGTGGCCCTATCAATAAGCTTCCACACTGACTGCTTGCCGCTTGCAGCTTGAGGCTTGAAGCTGGTTTCAGCGTGTCTCATTAAACAACTCCCGCCCAATCAGCATGCGTCGGATTTCGCTGGTACCCGCGCCGATTTCGTAGAGCTTGGCGTCGCGCAGCAAGCGACCGGCGGGGTAATCGTTGATATAGCCGTTACCACCGAGAATCTGGATGACGTCCAGGGCCATCTGGGTGGCGCGTTCAGCGGTGTAGAGGATTACGCCGGCGGCGTCCTTGCGGGTAGCCTCGCCACGGTCACAGGCTTGCGCCACGGCATACAGGTAGGCACGACTGGCATTGAGCTGCGTGTACATGTCGGCGACCTTGCCCTGGATCAACTGGAATTCGCCGATGCTCTGGCCAAACTGCTTGCGGTCATGAATATAGGGTACGACCTCATCCAGACACGCCTGCATGATGCCCACCGGGCCGCCTGCCAGCACTACGCGCTCGTAATCCAGGCCGCTCATCAGGACCTTAACGCCCAGGTTCAGGCCGCCCAGGATGTTTTCAGCTGGTACTTCTACGTTGTCGAATATCAATTCACAGGTGTTGGAGCCGCGCATGCCCAGCTTGTCCAGCTTCGGGCCTCGGGAAAAGCCTTGCCAGTCACGCTCGACCAGAAACGCGGTAATGCCGTGGGGGCCTTTTTCCGGCTCGGTCTTGGCGTAGATCACGTAGACATGGGCGTCGGGGCCGTTGGTGATCCACATCTTGGTGCCGTTCAGCACGTAGTGGTCACCGCGCTTGTCGGCGCGCAATTTCATGCTGACCACATCGGAGCCGGCGTTCGGTTCACTCATGGCCAGCGCGCCGATATGCTCGCCACTGATCAGTTTGGGCAGATACCGGGCTTTCTGCTCGGCACTGCCGTTGCGGTTGATCTGGTTGACGCACAGGTTCGAGTGCGCGCCATAGGACAGTCCCACAGACGCCGAGGCGCGGCTAATTTCTTCGATGGCCACCACGTGGGCCAGGTAGCCCAGGCCGGCGCCTCCATCCTCTTCAGGCACCGTGACACCGAGCAAGCCGAGATCGCCAAAGCGGCGCCACATTTCATTGGGGAACTGGTTGTCGCTGTCGATGCTGGCTGCGCGCGGGGCGAGTTCCGCACTGCAGAAGGCGCGTACCTGCTCGCGCAGCATGTCGATGGTTTCGCCCAGGGCGAAGTTCAGGGAGGTGTAATGCATGAAATCACCTTTTATTTTTGTAGTAGATGATCAGGCGCTGATCGGGCGTCCGGACAGTGTTCGGGTCAGTGCTGCATGACAGCGTTCCTCAGCGGTATCCAGCTCGATCTGCATTTGTTGGATGTCGAGCATCTGTTGCTCGAGCTGCGCCCGACGCTCGGCGATTTTGCCAAGCATGGTATTGAGCTGTTTCTGGTTGTCGCCCATGGGGTCATACAGGCTTATCAACTCACGGCATTCCGCCAGGGAAAAACCGATGCGTTTGCCGCGCAGAATAAGCTTCAAGCTGACCTTGTCACGGGCGGAATAAACGCGCTCCTGACCACGACGTTCCGGGCTCAGCAACCCTTGTTCTTCATAGAAACGGATTGCGCGGGTGGTGATGTCCAGTTCGCGGGCGAGGTCGGAAATAGAATAGGTGAGGGGCTGCATGGGGAAACCTTCAATTTGACCTTTACGTTAACGTAAAGCTGTTGACGCAGCCTGTCAATGGGAGGTTAAGGTGGGCTAGGGGAAGACCCCGGCACATGAAGCGCCGGGGCTGAAACAGAAATCAGGACGCTGCAAGAGCTGCGTCGCGCTCCTTGTTCATCTTTCGTTCGAGCTGTTGGGACAGCTCGATGATCTGTTCACGCATCCAGCGGTTGGCCGGATCCTGGTCGGTACTCTCGTGCCAGAACAGGTGCGTCTCGATGGGGGGTACGTCATCGATGGGCAGCTCGACGTAATGCAGGTTGTGCCGGCGGGCAAAACGCTCGTGCACGGTCATCACCATATCGGTGGAGTCGAGTACCAGAGGCGCCATCTGGTAATGCTGCGAGCGCAGCACCACGCGACGCTGGATGCCGATCTTGCCCAGGGCCAGGTCCACATGGCCCAGACCGTTGCGACGGCTGGAGATATGGATGTGCGACTGGGCCAGATAGTCATCCAGAGTGATCTTGTTCTTGGTCGCCAGGGGATGATCCTTGCGCATCACACAGACATAGCGGTCCTCGAACAATTTGACGTGACGGACCTGGGTATCGGTATTCAACGGCGCATCGATGGCGAAATCAAGACGGCCGGCCGCCAGTTCCTTGGTGGTTTCGCGGCGCTTGGTGAGAAAGCTGTCAATATTGATATTGACGGCCAGGCGACGGATCCGGGAAGCCAGGTTCGGTAGAATCACCGCCTCGGACAGATCGGTCATGCTAATGCGATAGGTCTTGGTGGCTTCGTCAGGATTGAAGCTGCGACTCTCCTGCACAGAGACCCGCAGCAGTTGCAACGCATGACGGACCGGCGTAATGATGTTCTGCGCCATGGGTGTGGGCACCATGCCCTGGGCAGTGCGTACGAATAACGGATCGTTGAAAGTTTCACGCAGGCGGGCGAGGGCGTTACTCACTGCGGGCTGGGTAATACCCACTATCTGACCGGCGCGGGTCAGGTTGGCTTCGGTATATATGGCGTCGAACACAATGAACAGGTTCAAGTCGACTTTACTGAGGTTCATCGCAACATCATCCTTCATAGGGCGTGGGACGGCGTGACTCAAGACGAGACATCACCGAGGCATCATAAGCGAAGTATATATTGCTTATGAATGTTAATACACGCGGAAAATAGGTTAGATAAATCGATTCGCCTCATCTAGCATCGTTGGTGTCGCTTACACATTGTCACTGAAAAAGGCACGCAACTATGGATTTCGGATACTCCCCCAAGGTTAAAGACTTGCGCGAACGCGTTGATGCATTCATGCAGGAACATGTATTCCCGGCCGAGCATATCTTCCACGAGCAAGTGAACGAAGGCGATCGCTGGCAGCCTACCGCCATCGTTGAAGAGCTTAAAGTCAAGGCTCGCGCTGCTGGCCTGTGGAACCTGTTCCTGCCCGAGTCCGAACTGGGCGCTGGCTTGACCAACCTTGAATACGCACCACTGGCTGAACTGATGGGCCGTTCTGGTCTGGCTTCCGAGGCATTCAACTGCAGCGCGCCTGACACCGGCAACATGGAAACCATCGTGCGCTACGGCAACGAAGAGCAGAAGGAGCGTTGGGTCAAGCCGCTGCTGGCTGGCGAAATCCGTTCCTGCTTTGGCATGACCGAGCCTGGCGTTGCTTCATCTGACGCCACTAATATGCAGGCCAATGCCCGCCGCGAAGGCGATGAGTGGGTTATCAACGGTCGCAAGTGGTGGACTTCAGGCGCTTGCGATCCACGCTGCAAGATCATGATCTTCATGGGTCTGACCAATCCCGATGCGCCTCGTCACCAGCAGCACTCGATGATTCTGGTGCCCATGGACACCCCCGGCGTGAAAGTGATTCGTCCGCTGCCGGTATTCGGCTATGACGATGCGCCACACGGCCATGCTGAAGTTACCCTGGACAACGTTCGCGTTCCCTACGAAAACGTGTTGCTGGGTGAAGGTCGTGGTTTTGAAATCGCTCAGGGTCGCCTCGGGCCAGGTCGTATTCACCACTGCATGCGCTCCATCGGTGCCGCCGAACGCGCACTGGAACTGATGTGCAAGCGTTCAGTAGAGCGTGAGGCATTCGGCAAGCGTCTGGCTCAGTTGGGTGGCAACATCGACCTGATCGCCGAGTCGCGCATCGAGATCAACCAGGCTCGCCTGTTGACTCTGAACGCCGCTTACATGATGGATACCGTGGGCAACAAGATCGCCAAGAGCGAAATTGCCCAGATCAAGGTAGTCGCACCGAACGTTGCGCTACGCGTGATTGACCGTGCTATCCAGATGCACGGTGGTGCAGGTGTGTCGGAAGATACTCCGCTGGCACACATGTATGCCATGCAGCGCACGCTGCGTTTGGCCGACGGTCCGGACGAAGTACACCGCGCCGCGATTGGCAAGATCGAGTTGGGTCAGTACATGAAGCGCTAAGCTTCACCTGGCTCCGGCCGGAAACAAAAAACCGCTCCTTGTGAGCGGTTTTTTTGTGGCTGCGTTCTGATGTGGACAAACAATGTGGATAAACAAGGAATGCGCGCAAGCGAACGCCCACCCGCTTTAACGGGTGCGCATATCAGATCTGGCGTTGGCGTTGGCCGGTTTGGCCGGAACTGCCGGGAGCAGCGCCCCGGATTAACGAGCGCGGTAGGTAATGCGACCCTTGGTCAGGTCGTAGGGCGTCAGTTCGACGCGTACCTTGTCACCGGTCAGGATGCGGATGTAGTTCTTGCGCATCTTGCCTGAAATGTGGGCAGTAACGACGTGACCGTTTTCCAGTTCAACGCGGAACATGGTGTTCGGCAGTGTGTCTACAATGGTGCCTTCCATTTCAATACTGTCTTCTTTCGCCATTAAGCAAAGGCCTCTCAAATTACGGAATATCAGCGGGACACCAATGCAGCGCCCGCAAAAAAGGTGAGCAATTGTGCCTGAAAATCGCCCAACAACCAAGTTTGATCGGCTTTATTTAGCCAGCTGGGCGATTCATCACCGCTTTTGCTGGTGATCAGTAGCTTGGGGAGGCATTTAATTCACACGCATCCAGCGTTGATTGACTAGCATTTCCAGCGGCCGGTACTCGGTCTTGTAGCTCATCTTGCGGCAGTTTTTTATCCAGTAGCCCAGATAAACGCCTTGCAGTCCGGTGCGCCGGGCTTCCGCGACCTGCCAGAGGATGGCAAACCGCCCAAGACTACGACGTGGGTACTGCGGATCAAAAAAAGTGTAAACCGCTGAAAGTCCATTGTGCATATGGTCAGTAACTGCCACGGCCAGCAGTTGCCCATCAAGGCGAAATTCGTAGAAGAGGCTGAAGGGCCAGTCCCGGACGAGAAAGGAGCCGAACTGTTCGCGGGTCGGTGGATACATATCCCCATCTGCATGGCGCGATTCGATATAACGAGCGTACAACTGATATATCTCGTCAGTCACCCTGGGCGGATGAGCTGTTACCTGCAGGTCGGCATTACGTTTGATGATGCGTTTTTGCTGGCGACTTGGTGAAAAGTCTGCGGCCGGTATGCGCGATGCGATGCAGGCACTGCATGCCTGGCAGTGGGGGCGGTAAAGATGATCACCGCTACGCCGGAACCCCAGCTCCGAAAGATGGCTGTAGGTTTCTACGTCAATGGGTGTTTGCGGATCGAGAAAAAGGGTGGTTGCGCGCTCATTTTCCAGATAGCTGCAGGCATGGGGATGCGTGGCGTAAAATTTCAGATGAGCGAGGTTGGTCATGGACGGTTGCTCGACAGTATGTTCGATGCTGCGTATGCGTCAGTATAAGCGTTGCTCGGCCAGCTACAACTCATCAGCGCCCCAGAGTCCGATAGTGGGCGCAGGGCAAAGCAGTTGCAGTTTTGCCAGAAAGGCATTCCGGCTGATAGATTCAGCTCCCAGACTGAACAGGTGTTCGGTTGGCATCTGACAATCAATCAATTGGAAGCCCCATTTTTCGAGCTTTCCGACCAGATATATGAAAGCAGCCTTGGATGTGTTGCTGCGGCGACTGAACATGGACTCGCCAAAGAACACTTTCCCCAGTGCAACCCCATACAGGCCTCCCACAAGGTGGCCCTCTTGCCAGACTTCGACGGAATGGGCGATGCCCAGTTCGTGCAGCCGGCAGTAGGCAAATTGCATCTCCGAGGTGATCCAGGTGCCGTCGGTATAATCTCGCGGTTGTGCACAGGCATGGATCACTTCGGCAAAACTGCGGTCCAAGGTGATCTCGAGGTCAGCTGTGCGCATGAATTTCTGCATACTGCGCGATATATGCAGGTGGGCAGGGCGCAGAATGGTGCGTGGATTGGGAGACCACCACAGCAGCGGTTGGCCGTCCTGGTACCAGGGGAAAATGCCCCGACTGTAGGCTTCTATCAAGCGTTCTGGCGACAGGTCGCCGCCCGCTGCAAGCAATCCGTCAGGTTCGGTCAGTGCCCGGTTGTGGGGCGGAAAAGCCAGGCTGTCGGAGCGCAGCCATGTAAGCTGTGGCATCAGTCAGCACCTTGTTCCGAACGTGGGAGCCACGATCTTGAATGTTTAAACAGTTTATCAAGATACTGATATAAGTTATTGTGATTCATGAATATAATTTCAATATGTGATCCAATACCATCCACCGGTGAGACCCGACGCTTATACTCGTTTCTGAAACCTGACTGCCGCGCGTCCAGGCAGTTGTGAATTCCCCGCCCGGACATCGTACAATGTTCGGCTGAACAACGACGGAAGCCAGTCTTTTGAAGGATACCAAAGCCCGCAAAGCCCCGCCCGTGTGGCGTGAACAGCTGACACTGCGCCTTCGCGAGGGCGCACTGCTGGCGATGATCGCCCTGTGCCTGTACCTGAGCATGGCGCTGTTGAGCTATGACACCTCTGATCCGGGCTGGACACGTAGCGGCGGCACCGGTGAAGTGGGTAACGCTGGCGGTAGCATGGGTGCCTGGATTGCTGATGTGTTGTTGCTCTCCCTGGGCTATCTGGCTTACCTGTTTCCGGTGATTGTGGCGGTGAAAGTCTGGCAGATGTTCCGCCGCCGTCATTTGCCCTTTATCTGGAATGGCTGGCTGTTCTCCTGGCGTCTGATTGGTTTTGTATTGACCTTGTTGGCCGGCACTGCTCTGGCTGCGCTGCATGGTAGTGCGCCAGATAACTTCCCGAATATAGATGGCGGTGGCGGGGGCGGTGTTCTCGGGGAGCTGCTGTCCCAGATGGCCCGACCAATCCTCAATATGCAGGGGAGCACTTTACTTTTTCTGACCCTGTTCCTGTTTGGTCTGACGGTTTTTACCAATCTTTCCTGGTTTCGCGTCATGGAACTGACCGGCAAGATCACCCTGGATCTGCTCGACCTGCTCAAACGTGCCTGGCACAGTTGGCGAGCTCGTCGCGCTTCTGCTGCCGTAGAACGTGATCTGCCGGCGCGACCGACGAAACAGCCCGCCGCACGCAGCGAACCGGTATTCAGTGCGGCCGAACAGCGCGAAGCTGAAGCTTCCCGTGCTCGGCGCCAGGAGTCCCTGGCCAAGCACCAGGCGTCCCGCGATGGTCGCCAGCCGCCTGAGATCGTACCGCCGGATATCAAGCCGGCCCCGTCCAGCGAACGGCTACAGAAGGAAAAACAGTCGAAGCTGTTCAACGATTCTATTGAGCCAGGCTCTCTGCCACCCATTTCACTTCTTGATCCGGCCCTGAAAAAAACCAAGGGGTTTTCTGCTGAGTCGCTGGAGGGTATGTCACGGTTGCTGGAGCTCAAGCTCAAGGATTTCGGCGTGGAAGCCGAGGTTGAGAAAGTCCAGCCCGGACCGGTGATTACTCGGTTCGAGATTCAACCAGCTGCCGGCGTCAAGGTCAGCAAGATTTCCAACCTGGCCAAGGATCTGGCCCGGTCCCTTGCGGTCATCAGCGTAAGGGTGGTCGAGGTCATCCCCGGCAAGACAACGGTTGGTATCGAGATCCCCAACGAGGATCGCGAGATTGTACGCCTGTCCGAGGTGCTACAGACCCGTGAGTTCGACGAGGCCACCTCGCCGGTAACCCTGGCTCTGGGTCACGATATTGGTGGTCATCCGGTAATGGCTGACCTGGCCAAGATGCCGCACCTGCTCGTTGCCGGCACGACCGGCTCGGGTAAGTCAGTGGGCGTGAACGCGATGCTGCTGAGTATCCTGTTCAAGGCACCACCAGAGGAAGTGCGGCTGATCATGATCGATCCGAAGATGCTCGAGCTGTCGATCTACGAGGGTATTCCGCACCTACTCGCGCCGGTTGTTACCGACATGAAGGAAGCTGCGAACGCCCTGCGTTGGTGTGTGGCCGAGATGGAGCGCCGCTACAAGCTCATGGCCGCCATGGGCGTGCGTAATCTGGCGGGCTACAACCGCAAGATAAAAGATGCACAAAAAGCCGGCACGCCGCTGACCGACCCCTTGTTCCGCCGCGAATCCATGGAAGACATCCCGCCCGAACTGGAAACGCTTCCGGTGATTGTGGTGGTGATCGACGAATTCGCCGACATGATGATGATTGTCGGCAAGAAAGTGGAAGAACTGATCGCGCGTATCGCTCAGAAAGCCCGCGCCGCCGGTATTCACCTGATTCTGGCAACCCAGCGTCCATCGGTGGATGTGATTACCGGCCTGATCAAGGCCAATATTCCGACGCGCATGGCCTTCCAGGTATCAAGCAAGATCGATTCGCGCACGATTCTAGACCAGGGTGGGGCAGAACAGCTGCTTGGTCACGGTGACATGCTCTATATGCCGCCGGGCACCAGTCTGCCGGTACGTGTACACGGCGCCTTCGTGTCCGACGATGAGGTGCACCGTCTGGTTGACGCATGGAAACAACGAGGCGAGCCGGATTACATTCAGGACATACTCGACGGCGCAGACGATGGCGCGGGCGGCAGTTTTGACACATCCGGTGGCATGGGTGGCGGTGACAGCGAGGAAGACGCACTGTACGACGAGGCTGTGCGTTTCGTCACTGAAAGTCGCCGGGCCTCTATTTCTGCCGTACAGCGCAAACTCAAAATTGGCTATAACAGAGCCGCTCGCATGATTGAATCCATGGAAATGGCCGGAGTGGTAACATCAATGAACACCAACGGTTCGCGGGAGGTGATTGCCCCGCCTCCAGTACGAGATTGACGCGGTCCACCCTTACTCAGCGGAGAATACTCCTGATCATGATCAAAAACCTTTTGCGCTCAAGCCTTGCGGCGCTTTGCCTGATGACTCTGCCCATTGCAGCCCAGGCCAATGAAGAGGCTGTGGCTGCAGAACGACTTAATACCTTGCTGTCGCGCGCCAATACGATGAGCGCCGACTTTTCCCAGATGACGCTGAGCTCAAACGGCGCCAACCTGCAGGAGGCTACAGGTAGCCTGGTCCTGAAGCGTCCGGGGATGTTCCGCTGGCATACCGCTCCGCCTGCCGAGCAGTTGCTGGTGTCTGATGGCGAGCAGATATGGCTCTACGATCCCGACCTGGAACAGGTGACCATCCAGAAAATGGATAAACGCCTGACTCATACACCGGCGTTGTTGCTGTCAGGCGACGTCAGCAAGCTACAGGAAAACTTTGTCATTACCGTGATCGAGAGCGGCAGTGTCTCCGAGTTCCTGTTGACTCCCAAGGCGAACGACACCCTGTTTGACAATCTGCGCCTATCGTTTCTGGACGGCAAGATCAATGACATGCAGATGAGTGATGCGGTAGGTCAGCGTACCAACATCCTGTTCCGCGATGTGAAGGTCAACGAATCCGTTGAGCAAAGCGATTTCACCTTCGAGATTCCACCGGGAGTCGATGTCATCAGTGAGTGAGGCAGGCCTCTTCCCCGATCGGGGAACGCATCAGCCGCTGGCCGCACGCATGCGGCCAGCGACACTCGACGAATACACCGGCCAGGCGCATCTGCTCGGACCGAGTCGCCCGCTGCGCGTAGCGTTGGAGCAGGGCGCATTGCATTCGATGATCTTCTGGGGACCTCCGGGGGTAGGCAAGACCACCCTGGCGCGTTTGCTTGCCACCCTGGCTGATGCGCACTTTGTGAGTATTTCGGCGGTGCTGGCCGGGGTAAAGGATATCCGTCAGGCGGTAGAAGTGGCTCGTCAGCAGGCTTCGCAAAGCGGCCGGCAGACGATACTGTTTGTTGACGAGGTGCATCGCTTCAACAAGTCGCAGCAGGATGCCTTTTTGCCCTATGTGGAAGATGGCACCCTGTTGTTTATCGGTGCCACCACTGAAAACCCCTCTTTCGAGCTCAATAACGCCTTGTTGTCCCGCGCCCGGGTCTATGTGCTCAAGGCGCTGGATGAAGACTCGCTGTCGATCCTGATCGATCGTGCCTTGACGGATGTCGAGCGCGGCCTGGGGCGGCATGCGCTATCGGTCAGTGACGAGGCCCGGGGCATATTGCTTGATGCGGCCGATGGTGACGCCCGTCGTCTGCTGAACCTGCTTGAAATTGCTGCTGATCTTGTCGATGACGGCGGTACCATCGATACCGCCCTTGTCAGCGATCTGCTCAACGATACCCGGCGCCGCTTCGATAAGGGTGGTGAGGCCTTTTATGACCAGATCTCTGCGCTGCACAAGTCGGTGCGCGGATCCAATCCCGATGCTTCGCTCTACTGGTTCGCCAGAATGATTGACGGCGGAGCCGATCCCCTGTTTGTTGCTCGCCGAGTGGTGCGCATGGCCAGTGAAGAGGTGGGCAATGCGGATCCCCGGGCGCTTACCCTGGCGCTCAATGCCTGGGATGTACAGGAGCGCCTGGGTAGCCCGGAGGGTGAGCTGGCGGTTGCGCAGGCGGTGGTCTATATCGCCTGCGCCCCCAAGAGCAACGCGGTCTACAAGGCGTTCAATGCCGTAATGAAGGATGTCGCCAGCCAGCCGTCCTACGAGCCGCCGCTGCACCTGCGCAATGCGCCGACCAAACTGATGAAGGAATTGGGCTACAGCGAGGGCTATCGCTACGCGCATAATGAACCTCAGGCTTATGCGGCCGGGGAAGATTACTTTCCCGAGGAGTTGGAGCCGAAGCGCTACTACGAGCCGGCTGACCGTGGCCTGGAACTCAAGATCGGGCAGAAATTGGAATATCTGCGCAGCCTGGATGCGGCTAGCGGGACAAAAAGGAGGTAGGTACCCATGGGTGGCAGTTTGTTGGCAATCGCTCTTGGCGGATCGCTCGGCGCATTGAGCCGCTTCGGCATCGCGCAGTGGATCATGCTGACCTGGCCAAAGGCATTTCCGCTGGCAACCTTTGCCGTGAACCTGATCGGCTGCCTGATCATAGGTATACTTTATGGCCTGTGGCTGAGCCGGCCGGAATTTGCGCCGCTCCTGCGCCAGGGACTCTTTATCGGTTTTCTTGGCGCCTTTACTACATTTTCCACGTTCTCCCTCGACGCGCTGCGTTTGATGGAAAACGGCGAGAGCCTGATGGCCCTCGGATACATTCTGCTCAGTGTGTGCGTTTGTCTGCTCGCCACCTGGGCCGGCCTGACGCTGGTGCGATAACCAGTCAGGCTGCCACCCTGCAACCATAAGATGATGACTCATGCTTGATCCTAAACTGGTCCGTAGCCAACCCCAAATGGTCGCCGAGCGCCTTGCCACACGCGGCTTTGTACTCGACGTTGCACAGCTGGAAAGTCTCGAAGCGCGTCGCAAGACAGTTCAGACCCGTACCGAGACCCTGCAGGCGGAGCGTAACAGCCGCTCCAAGTCCATTGGCCAGGCCAAGGCCCGAGGCGAGGATATTCAGCCGCTGCTGGCGGATGTTGAGCGCATGGGCACCGAGCTGAGCGATGCCAAACAGGAGCTTGAGGAAATTCAGGCTGAACTGGATGCGCTGCTGCTGAGCATGCCCAACCTGCCAGAAGAATCCGTGCCGGTGGGCAAGGATGAGGCTGATAACGTTGAACTCCGCCAGTGGGGCACACCCCGCGACTTTGACTTCGATCCGCGTGATCACGTGTCCCTGGGCGAGCAGCACGGTTACCTCGACTTCGAGACTGCAGCAAAGTTGTCTGGGGCCCGTTTTGCATTGATGCGTGGCCCGATTGCGCGTCTGCACCGGGCGCTGGCCCAGTTCATGCTCGACGTGCACGTTAACGAGCACGGCTATGAGGAACTCTATACGCCTTACCTGGTGCAGGCTGATGCGTTGCAGGGTACGGGCCAGCTGCCGAAGTTCGAAGCCGACCTGTTCCGTGTTCCGCGTGGTGAGGAGCAAAGTGATCTGTATCTGATTCCCACCGCGGAGGTCACCCTGACCAATACGGTCAGTCAGAGCATTATCGACGCTGACAAGCTGCCCATGCGCATGACCGCCCACACACCCTGTTTCCGCAGTGAAGCCGGCTCTGCAGGCCGTGATACCCGTGGCATGATTCGCCAGCACCAGTTCGACAAGGTCGAGATGGTACAGATCGTCCGACCTGAGGACTCTGCAAACGCTCTGGAAGAGCTTACCGGCCACGCCGAGAATATTCTCAAGTTGCTGGACCTGCCTTACCGTGTATTGGCGCTGTGTACCGGTGACATGGGCTTTGGTGCGACCAGAACCTACGACCTGGAGGTCTGGATCCCCAGCCAGGGCAAGTACCGGGAAATTTCCTCCTGTTCCAGCTGTGGAGATTTCCAGGCCCGGCGCATGCAGGCCCGCTGGCGGAATCCGGAAACCGGCAAGCCGGAACTGGTGCATACCCTGAACGGTTCCGGTCTGGCCGTTGGTCGTACCCTGGTAGCCATCCTCGAGAATTACCAGCAGGCCGATGGCAGCGTGTTGATCCCCGAAGTCCTCCAGCCCTATATGCCCGGCATTGGACAGATCGGCTGACATGGAATATTTGCCGTTATTCCATAATCTGCAGGGCCGCCTGGTACTGGTTGTCGGCGGCGGCGAGATTGCCCTGCGCAAATCGCGACTGCTCAGCGAGGCCGGAGCGGTGCTACGCGTTGTTGCTCCCGAGATTGAGCAGCAGCTGGCCGAGCTGGTACACAGCGGTGGCGGTGAGTGCATTGAGCGCGGTTATCAACCGGACGATATGAACGGAACCCAACTGGTTATTGCCGCCACGGACGACGAGCCTCTCAACGCTCGGGTGTCGGCTGATGCTCAGACGCGGTTTCTGCCGGTCAATGCTGTAGATGCACCTGATCTGTGCACGGTCATCTTTCCAGCCATAGTCGATCGCTCGCCGCTGATTATTGCCATTTCCAGTGGCAGTCATGCGCCAGTTCTGGCGCGACTGACCCGGGCGCGAATCGAAACGCTGTTTCCCTATACCTACGGCAAGCTGGCCCAACTGGCCAAGCGCTTTCGCAGTCAGGTAAAGGCTGCGTTCCCGGGGATCAATCAGCGCCGCGTTTTCTGGGAGGACGTATTCCAGGGTGACGTGGCTGAGCGCATTTTTGCTGGTCAGGATGAGGCCGCGGAAGAACTGCTGGCGAGTCGACTGGCGGATCAGGCAGGGCAGAACTACCGCGGTGAAGTCTATCTGGTTGGCGCCGGCCCGGGCGATCCGGACCTGCTGACATTCCGCGCATTGCGGCTGATGCAGCAGGCAGACGTGGTCTTGCATGATCGCCTGGTGCCTACCGCGATCATTGACCTGTGCCGCCGTGATGCAGAGCGTATCTATGTTGGCAAGGCCCGTTCCGAACATACTGTCCCTCAGGAACAGATCAACCAGTTACTGGTGCGTCTGGCAGGTGAGGGCAAGCGTGTTCTGCGCCTCAAGGGCGGGGACCCGTTCATTTTCGGACGTGGAGGCGAAGAAATTGAAGAACTCGCCGCCCATGGCGTGCCTTTTCAGGTGGTGCCCGGTATTACCGCCGCCAATGGCTGCTCCGCTTATGCCGGTATACCGCTTACCCATCGTGATTATGCTCAGTCCGTGCGTTTTGTTACCGGGCATCTCAAGGATGGGACCAGTAATCTTGCCTGGCAGAGCCTGGTTGCGCCGGGCCAGACACTGGTGTTCTACATGGGCCTGGTGGGTCTGCCCGAGATTTGCGCGCAACTTATCAAACATGGCCGGGGTGCAGATACCCCGATGGCGCTTGTGCAGCAGGGCACAACCGCCAATCAGAAAGTATTGATCGGAACCTTGAGCACCATGCCTGGCCTGGTGGAAAGCACCAACATCACGCCGCCGACACTTCTGATTGTGGGTGAGGTGGTCCACCTGCACGACAAACTGAAATGGTTCGCGCCCGATGCCGTGGAGATTGATACAAAGGGTGTTTTGCGCTCCAACCAGGAATCGTCAAACCCAACGGACTAGACTAAAGTAGTAGCGAGTAATGAATGGCAGATTGATACTATCCGCAGCCGCCATTCGACGTCGTCGATTGAAGGCATGAAACGGAGTTCGCGTGCAGATAATTGAGGGAGTCCGGCAGCGCAAGTTTCTTTGGGACGCCAGGCGGACGTTGCTGTTCTGTGTGTTTTGCCTTACATATCTGGTCGCTCAGCATGCCCCTGCGCAGACTGAGCTTCTGATAGACAATGAGCCGCACTATTCACTGTCCACGCACTTCTCCGCTCTCCAGCACCATGGTGTCGGGCTTACCCTGGAGCAAGCCATCCAGCTGCAGGCACAGGGTGAATTCAGCAAAGCCGATACGCTATCGGCCTCTGTCACCAACTTCGGTCTAACCCGCGCGCAGGTTTGGCTCTATCAGGGTTTTACCACTGGCAATTCGGTACCCGAGCGCTGGATTCTTGAAGTTGCCCATGCATCACTCGACAGTGTTGACCTGTACATTGCGCCTGAGGGGTCGTCCTACCTTCGTCAGCATGCCGGGGACCTTGTACCCTTTGTCGACAAGCGATTCCCCCATCGGCATCATCTTTTCGAACTGCAGCTTGAGCCGGATACCCGCTACCAGATATTTATCAAAACATCGTCTGCGGGCACCCTGTCAGTGCCAGTAAGCCTTTGGCAGCCTGACGCATTATGGGCAGAGGATCAGTTCAGCTATACGTTTCTCAGTGCCTATTATGGGCTGTTGGGCGGCCTTATGTTTTACAACCTCTTTTTGTTTCTCTCTTTGCGCGACAAGCTGTATCTGATCTATGTGGCTTTTGTCGGCTTCCTGGCTCTGGGGCAAGCCGGTCTTGCCGGCCTGACAGGGCAATTTCTGTGGCCAAGCAACGCCATGTTGACCCACCTGTCTCCTACCGGCGGTGTGGCGCTTGCAGGGTTCTTCGGGACCTTGTTTGCACAGCGATTCCTTGGCTCTACCCCGCGCAGTCTCTACATGCATTGGGTTATGCCACTACTCGGCGTGGTGTTTGCCCTGTGCTTTCTGATTACCCTGTTCGTTTCTTACTTTGCCGGTGCCGTAATCGTTAATGTCACCTCTCTGCTATTTGCTCTGAGCGCACTGATCATCGGCGGAGTCAGTCTGTATCGGGGGCAGCCAGGTGCCCGTTTCTTCGTGCTTGCCTGGGTATCCCTGTTGGTCAGCATACTGGTCATGGCATCGCACAACCTGGGCCTTCTGCCCTCCAACGGCTTTACTTCAAACGCCTTGATGTTTGGTTCCGCCGCCGAGATGCTGCTCCTTTCGCTGGCGCTGGCTGATCGCATAAACAGCATGCAAAGAGCACAGGATCTTGCACAGCAGGAGGCGTTAGCCGTTAATCGCAAGATGGTTGATGCACTGCGCGAAAGTGAACGACGATTGGAAAGTCGGGTTACCGAACGCACGGTCGAACTGAAACAGGCTAATGAAGAGCTGACGCGCAACAAGGTGTTGCTTGAAGAACAGGCAAATCATGATGCGTTGACCGGCCTGGCCAACCGGAAATTGCTCAACGATCGCCTTGAGCAGGCGCAATTGCGTTCCCAGCGAACAGGCCAACGATTTGCTCTGATGGTCGCTGACCTGGACAGGTTCAAGCAGATCAACGATCGATTTGGTCACATGGCCGGTGATCAGGTTCTGGTAGAGGTTGCCCAACGCCTCAAGGCGCATCTGCGTGAAGTTGACACGGTAGCGCGCGTTGGCGGTGACGAGTTTGTACTTCTGCTGGAGTCGGTGGGCAGTAGGGAAGCCATGCAGACTTTGCAGCACAAATTGCTGACTGAGGTTATAAAGCCCTTGCCAATAGGGGGGCATGACATATCAGTCGGTATGAGTATTGGTATGGCGGTGTATCCCGATGATGCCACCAATGCGGAAAATCTTTTCCAGCTTGCCGATAAGCAGATGTATTCTCTCAAGCCGGACGCTGCTTCAAAAGTGGACTGACTCCTGCTTGCGCAGCCTGGGTGGCCGCAAATATCAACCGACACAAGGTAGATCAAATGCCGCGCAAGCTGGTGGTCAAACGTGGGAAAAAGCTCGGCGCGGCGCCTGGCACTCTGGTGCATATCGGTGACCACGCGCAGTTCGAGTGCACTACCTCTGTGGTTGTCTATGACCAAGAGAATCTCCAGATCAGGGAGAACGTTACTCCGCAGACGTGTCATGAGCTGCTCGCGCTACCCGGAGTGAAGTGGTTGGACATGGACGGCGTACACCAAGCTGCAGCGGTGAAGGAGATGGGAGAGCTACTGGGTCTCCATCCGTTGGTACTGGAGGATATTCTCAATACCGACCAGCGACCCAAGGTGGAAGCCTACGACGGCTATCTCTACATTGTTTTGCGCATGCTCCGGTTCGATCAAACCAACCATCAGATCTATTCCGAACAGATCAGCCTGATCCTTGGCAAGGATTACGTGTTCTCGCTGCAGGAATTGCCTGATGACATGTTCGACGGTGTACGCGCACGGCTGCGGGAAGGACGGCGTATTCGTTTCATGCAAGCCGACTATCTGGCATACGCGCTCCTCGACGCAGTAGTCGACCATTACTTTGTGCTGCTGGAAAAACTGGGTGATGAAATCGAGGCGCTTGAAGATCAACTCATTATCGAGCCTCAACCCACTACTCTGCGACGCATACACCATTTCAAGAGGGAAATGCTGATGCTGCGCAAAGCAGTCTGGCCTCTACGAGAGGTGCTGAACCAGCTCTCACGGGATGACTATCCGCTGATCAGCGAGGAAACAAGACTGTTCATGCGCGACGTACAAGACCACAGCGTGCATGTTCTCGACACAATCGACACCATTCGCGAATTGTTGGTCAGCATGCTGGATCTGTATATGTCCAGCATCAATAACCGGATGAACGAGGTGATGAAGGTACTTACCATTATCGCTACGGTGTTCATGCCTCTGACATTTATTGCCGGGGTATACGGCATGAACTTCGAACACATGCCGGAACTCGCCTGGCGATGGGCGTATCCGGCAGTGTGGGTAGTGATGACTGTGGTATCCGCTGGATTACTCTTGGTATTCCGACGAAAAGGCTGGCTCTGACGTCATCAGGTCAGCGTATCGACTATTCCTCCTTCGACGCGCATGGCAGCCCCTGTGGTAGCGGAAGCCTGCTGGGAGCAGACATAGACCACCATGTTGGCGACCTCTTCGGTTGTAGCCGCTCGCTGGATGATTGAAGAGGGACGCTTGGCCTTGACGAACTGGCTCGCGGCTTCTTCGGTGCTGATGCCCTGTTTCTTTGCTGCCGGCTCGATCATCGCCATGACGCCCTCGGAGAGAGTTGGCCCGGGCAAAACCGCATTGACGGTTACGCCAGTGCCAGCCAGGCGCTTGGCCAGACCCCGTGAGACCGACAGGTTGGCCGACTTGGTAAAGCCGTAATGGATCATTTCGGTCGGAATGTTGATACCTGATTCCGAAGACAGGAAAACGATCCGTCCCCAGCCATTCTCGACCATGCCAGGTGCGTAGGCCCGGGATACCCGCACGCCGGAAAGCACATTCACGTTGAAAAAGCGCTGCCAGTCATCATCCGGGATTTCAAAGAAATCCACTGCTTCGAAAATGCCCAGGTTATTCACCAGAATGTCGGCATGGGGTTCGGCGTTGACCAATTTTTCACAGCCGGATGCTGTCGCCAGATCCGCCGCCACGCCGCGCACATTGGCGTCGGGGTAGGCCGCCCGTATCTCTTCTACCGCAGTATGTACGCGGGCCTCGGTGCGGCCATTTACCACTACGCTGGCTCCGGATCGAGCCAGTCCGTGGGCTATGGCCAGGCCGATACCTGCGGTTGAACCGGTAACGATTGCCGTCTTGCCAGTCAGATCGATAAGCATTTTTTACTCCTTCAGTAGGAAACACGTTTCTGTCGCACAGCGTAGCCGCTGTGGTGCCCGCAGACAGCAGCCGATGCTGTCTTGCCGTAGCCGTGTCAGAAGGTTTGGGCGCCTGCTGGTGGCTGCTTGTGGATATTCGTACGTGGACGGGGCGAGCTCGAGGGAGTAGGGTGGCCGTCACCGGAGAGGCTTCCGGCCGCACTATCACGGCGTTTTCGATGCCGACTTTCGCACTATGAGGCTGCCAACCGCAACCTTCATCTCGCTACAGACATAACTAGAAAGATGTTCTGTTTTTGCTTACGTCCTGTGGCTGCCGCTCCGTATGGAATTCTGGTTGCCACGAAGGATGATCGGGCTGCAAAGCCTATGGGTATTCAATGAACAAAGAAAGTTTCTATCAGTTTTCGACGCTGACCGTCCTTGCCTTGCTGGTCGCCTTTTACGGCGGCACCTATCTGCTGACCTTGCTAATCAAGAAGAAAAAAGAAAATACCGACGCCTTCATGGTATCCAACCATCAGATCGGCTTCGGGCTTGGCGCTGCCAGCATGACCGCCACCTGGATTTGGGCCGCCTCGTTCTACGGCGCCGCCACCTCGGGATATACCTACGGCATTTCCGGCCCCCTGCATTACGGGCTGTGGGGCGCGCTGATGATTCTGTTTATCTATCCTTTCGGCCGTCGCTTCAGGGAACTGGCGCCCAACGCACACACCTTGGGTGAGCTGATTCACGCCCGCCATGGGTCCTCGAGCCAGCTGATTCTGGCGTCCTCCAATATCCTGGGCAGTATCATCAGTCTGATGGTCAACTTTACGGCCTCCGGTGCGCTGGTTTCGGTACTTTCTCCATTGTCGTTCCAGGCAGGGGTGGTGATCGCCGGGGTCGGCGTGCTGTCCTATACCTTGTGGTCGGGCTTTCGCGCATCGGTGCTTACCGATTTTGCGCAGTTGATGGCGATGATGGCGGTGGCAATCCTGATTATCCCTGCGGTGCTCTTCGCCCTCGGTGGGCCGGGCACGCTGTCCGATGGCATGAGCCTGCTCACGCCAGAACAGGCCAATCTGTTCTCGATGGACGCGATCCTCAACCAGGGCGCTCCGTTCTTTGTGGCGGTGCTGGCTTACGCGATCGGTAACCAGACCATCTCGCAGCGACTGTTCGCGGTTCGCGAAGACCACATCAAGCCTACATTCATCACCGCAACAATCGGCTACGGTGCGATCGTGATCGGGCTGGGCATGATCGGCCTGATGGCGCTGATGACAGGCATGGAGCCTATTGATGGCGACATGAACAACCTGATCCCGCAAATGGTTTCGATGTACCTGTCGCCGGTGTTTATCGGGCTGTTCTTCATTCTGGTGATCGGCTCGCTGTCCTCGACCGCGGATTCGGATCTATCCGCGATGTCAGCGATCGTAATGGCCGACGTCTACGGCAAGAATATCGCCAAGAACAAGCCAGATCCGACCAAAATGCTGTTTATCGGCAGGTTGACCATGATTGTCGCGACGCTGATCGGTGTGATTCTCGCGAGCTTCTCGATGGATATTCTGATCATGCTGGTATTCGTCGGCGCGCTCTGGGGCGCCATTGTGTTCCCGGTGATCGCCAGTTGCTTCTGGAACCGGGTCACCAATGCAGCTTTTACCTCGGCGGTGATCGCCGGCCTGCTGATGTTCTGCATCGCTCGCTTTGAGTTGTTGCCCATGGTCAGCGTGATTCCGGTGTTATTCGAATTGCTGGCGGCGGTTGGTGGCGGTGTGGTGCTCGGCCTGATGGCTTTCGGTTTCGGTGGGCGCCGTGTGGGCATGATTGTCGCCACGATAGCCGCCATCGCGCTGGCTTTTTTCTGCGTCGGTTTCTTGCGCGACTACACAGTTCTACTCGCATCGCTGATGGCGTATGGCGTCAGCACGATAGTCTGTGTGGTTGTCAGCCTCCTCAGTTCCAGCGAATTTGATTTCACGCAGATCGATCAGAAAGTAATCAATTACGATCCAGTCAAGCCTGGTGTCCAGGCCTGAACCTGATCAGTTTCATACGCTGGTGCGTTTCGGCGCACCGGCCAGACAAAGGAAATCAAGATGCAAACATTCATACTGGGATCATATGTACTGATCTGGCCGCTGGTATCACTGGCTATTCTGGCAGTGATCGGCGTTGCTACATGGAAGGATATTCAAAAAGCGCGACGTGAGAAAACCGAACTGGTCTGAAAATACTCAGACCAGCTCGCTACTGAGGCGGGTGTTGGCTATTTGTCTGCCAGGCCCTTGAGCAACGCTTCATGAAAGCGCTCGGGCGCCTGGATCTGAGGCGAGTGGCCGAGGTCGGGGAATTCGACCAGCGTTGCCTCCGGAATCGCTGCGGCCGCCTGCTCACCCAGAACGTCGTAACGGCCAAGCTCCTTTTGCAGGTCCTTCGGCGCCTGGGCTTTGCCGATAGCGGTGTTGTCTTTTTCACCTATGATCAACAAAGTTGGCACCTGCAGTTTGCCGAATTCATGGACCACCGGCTGGGTAAATACCATGTCGGAGGTCAACGCCTGGTTCCAGGCGACCAGCTCCTTGTCTTCACCGGCGTACATGCCAGCAAGCATATTTACCCAGCGATCATATTCAGGCTCCCAGGTATCCACGTAGTAGGTCGATTTCTGGTAGGCGCGGATGCCTTCGGCGTTCTTGCGCAGCTCGCCCTGGTAATTGTCATCCACGGTCTGATAGGGCACGCCCAGGGCCTTCCAGTCTTCCAGCCCGATCGGGTTGACCAGGACCAGCTGCTCAGTGCTCTCCGGATACATTAGTGCGTACCGGGTCGCCAACATGCCACCCATGGAGTGCCCCATCACGGTGACTTGTTCGATCTCCAGGTTATCCAGGAGAGCGTGCGTGTTATTGGCTAACTGATGAAAAGTGAACTGGTAATGCTCGGGTTTGGATGACTTGCAGAAGCCGACCTGATCTGGCGCGACGACGCGGTAACCCGACTCATGCAATTGGGCGATGGTCGCTTCCCAGGTGCCGGCACAGAAGTTCTTGCCATGCATCAGCACGACCGTCCTGCCGTTGGCCTGGTCAGCCTCGGGCGGAACATCCAGGTAGGCCATTTCCAGCTTTTGACCCTGCGAGTCAAATGTGAAGCGCTCTACCGGATAGGCGTACTCGAAACCGGACAGCTGCGCATCGTAGCTGGGCACATTGTCTTCAGCCTGGATACCGGTACTGCACAGAGCCGCGGCGAACGCGACGGTGGAAAGGCCAGCGGGAAGGGTGACACTCGGGATATAAGAGCCCTTTGATACGGTCAGATCACTGAACATTGCTACACTCCGTGGGAATAAAACTACAGACATCATAGGTGACCAATGAATATCCGACAGCTCATGCCCGTTTTTCTCGCCATTCTACTGGGCGGTTGCGTCAAATTACCCGAGAACGTCAAGCCGGTTTCTGATTTCGAGGCGGATCGCTATCTGGGCACCTGGTACGAGATCGCGCGCCTTGATCATTCTTTCGAAAAGGGGTTGAGCCAGGTTACCGCGCAATACAGCCTGCGGGATGATGGCGGCATCCGCGTTATCAATCGTGGTTATTCGAAGGAAAAGGACGAGTGGCAAGAAGCAGAGGGCAAGGCGTATTTTGTCGAGGACGAGAATACCGGTTATCTGAAGGTGTCGTTCTTCGGGCCTTTTTATGGTGCTTACGGCATCTTCGAACTGGATAAGGAAGATTACAGTTATTCGTGGGTGTCTGGGCCGGATACCGGCTACCTCTGGCTGCTAGCTCGTTCTCCGGAGGTCAGCGAGGAGCTAAAGCAACGTTTTGTAGAGCGGACTGACGAGCTGGGGTTCAATACGGATGAGTTGATCTGGGTCGAACAGGGGAGTCAGGAGTAGGTTGTGTCACTGCTGCTGATGCGCTTTCAACGCGGTCAATAGCAGATTGACAGCTGACTCGACCCGAAAGCGCAACTCCTCTGCCCCGGGAGCAGGACAGCCGTTCATGAGCAAACCGTGGACCAGGCTACCTTTCCACATGCCGATCAACTGCTCAGCGGTATGCATAGGGTTATCTACCCTGATTTCTCCCAGCTCCGCAGCCCGCTCCAGGCACGCCGCCGCGCGGGCCACAAAAGCCCGGGGGCCATCCCGGTAGATCAGCTCGCCATGTTCGCAATGACGGGCGCCGTGGGTGATGACCGTCCGCATGATCCTTACACCCTGGTCACTGGTAAGAAAGGCGAGCAATTGTGTGCCTAACACAATCAATTGCTCGCGAAGATCATCAATCGTGTTGACGGGCAGGGGACCCAACCCGGCCATTTCCTGATGCTGACGTTCGAGCACTGCGCGCAACAACGCTTCTGCGTTATCGAACCTGCGGTAAATAGTGCCTTTCGATACGCCAGCTCGCCTGGCTATACCCTCGATGGTGAAGTGCATGTCGCCGTCTGCGAAACAGTCGAGCACCGCATCGAGTATACGATCCAGCTTTTCTGCATCCACCGGCCTGCCAGGGCTGGCCGATTGCACCTCTTTTTCACCCATTTGCTCACCTCTGCGTAGGGGCGCTGCGATTATCGGGGCATACATTCTGTCGTAATCCTCTGCGACACTCATCACAAGATTAACGGAATACAACCATTTACGGAACGATGGCGTTCTGTAATTATACGCCCAAATAAATTGGCTTCTAAGGTCACTCGGCTATGCGTGCGCTCCTCCTTTCAGTTCTGACAATAACACTGCTTACAGGTTGCGGTGCCGAGCAAGAGAACGAGACAGCAGCATCGGTAGTGAAGGTGCGCGCAGCAGAGATCCAGAGTGCCGAGGAACAGCACTGGACGCTCAGCGGTACCGTGCAATCGCGCCGTGATGCGGCGCTGAGCTTTCTTATTTCCGGCCAGATCAACGAGCGCCTGGCTCAGGCGGGTGAGCAGGTAAAAGCCGGTGATGTCCTGATGAGGCTTGATCCGCGCGACATCCGTCAGCAACTCGCCGCTGCCCGTGCAAACGTCGCGGCTGCACGCGCCCAGGCTGAGAACGCAGAAGCCAATCGTGACCGTCTTGACTTGTTGAGTCAGCAGGGTCTGGTCCCCGCCCAGTCCTTCGAGGACGCCCGGGCCCAGGCTCGCGCCGCCCGCCAGAGCGCCAAAGCAGCCGAGGCGGCCCTCGCTCAGGCTAGCAGTGCCAACGAGTACGGCGAGTTGAGAGCGCCGGCCGACGGAGTTCTATTGGAAGTCAGTGGTGAGGTCGGGCAGGTGGTTACTGCAGGCATGCCGGTCGCAACCCTGGCCTATGACGGCCCCCGGGATATTGAGGTGTTCGTGCCCGAGCGGCGCCGTGAGCAGCTGCCGGAGCAGGCCCAGGTTCAATTGTATGGCAGCAATATGAAAGCCGAGGCAAAACTCAGAGAGGTGGCCGGTTCGGCCGACTCGCAATCGCGCAGTTGGCGCACCCGTTACAGTATCGAAGATAGCCCGGCAGCATGGCCCTTGGGCAGCAGTGCCACACTGATTCTGCCAACCACAACCAATGGCGACAGTTCAGCCTTGCAGCGCGTGCCCGTTGGCGCTCTGATTGATCAAGGTGCAGGTATGGGCGTCTGGGTGCTGGAAAACGGCCAGGTCAATTGGCAGCCAGTTGAACTGGTGCGCATGGATACAGAGCGCGCGTACATCCACAGCGACCTGCCTTCAGGAACGCGTATCATCGCTTTGGGTGCCCACCTGCTGGAGCCGAACCAGAAGGTTGAGGCCCTGCCATGAGTCGGGATCCGTTGCGTTTTAACCTGTCTGCGATCGCGGTGCGTGAGCGCTCGGTCACGCTGTTCTTTCTCTTGCTCATAGCCGTGGCCGGGGTGTACTCCTTTCTCGCCCTTGGCCGTGCCGAAGACCCCGCGTTTTCCGTGCGGGCTATGGTGGTATCAGCCACGTGGCCCGGCGCGACTGCCGAGCAGATGCGCGATCAGGTAGCCGACCCGCTGGAGAAACGGATCCAGGAGGTTGAATGGTTCGAGAAGATCCAGACCACCGCCAGACCCGGCCGGGTCGACATGCTGGTGACTTTCCAGGACTACACCCCCTCGGAAAACCTGCCCGAGGTGTTCTACCAGGTGCGCAAGCGCATGCAGGACGAGGCGCGCGTTTTGCCCCCGGGTGTGCAGGGTCCATTCGTTAATGATGATTTCTCCGATGTGTACTTCTCCCTCTACGCCCTGACCGCACCGGGTCTGCCTCAACGCCATCTGGTACAGGAGGCGGAAAGGCTGCGGGATATTTTCAACCGCATTGAAGGCGTGCAGAAAGTGCGTCTGATCGGCGAACAGCAACAGCGGGTGTTTGTTGATCTGGACTCCTACCGCATGGCTCAACTGGGCATCAATGCGCAGCAGATAGGCCAGGCATTGGACGCCTACAACCGCCTGATGCCGGCAGGCCTGATAGAAACCGAAGGGTCCCGTCTGTATTGGCGTGTCGATGCTGATCTGGCCGATCTGGACGCTATCGAGGATGTGCCGCTGCGCCTGGGCGACCGCCTGATCCGTCTTGGGGATGTGGCTGATGTCACCCGCGGCTACGAAGATCCACCAAGCTATATGGTCCGGGCGTTCGCCGAGGATGCCTTGATGCTCGGCGTGGTGCTGAACAAGGGCGTTGATGGCCTTGAGGTGGGCGATCGCTTGCAGGCCCAATACGAGGAACTGTCTGCGCAGATGCCCCTGGGCCTGCAACTGCGTCAGGTGACCAACCAGGGCGAGGCCATCAGCCGTGCGGTCGAGCTGTTTCAGGTGAAGTTCATGATCGCTGTGCTGGTGGTCATGCTGGTGAGCTTTGTCAGTCTGGGGCTGCGTCCAGGGCTGGTGGTGGGTATCGCCGTGCCGCTCACCTTGGGTCTGACGTTCCTGCTGATGCTGATCCGCGGGATGAACCTGGATCGCATCACGCTCGGCGCCTTGATCATCGCATTGGGCCTGCTGGTGGACGATGCCATTATTGCGATCGAGATGATGCTGGTGAAGATGGAGGAGGGCTGGGAGAAGACCCGCGCCGCCGCCCATGCCTGGACTGCAACCGCTGCGCCGATGCTGTCAGGCACGCTGGTCACCGCCATTGGTTTCGTTCCCATCGGCTTTGCCCGTTCCGGGGTGGGCGAATACACCGGTAATATCTTCTGGGTATTGGCTTTTGCGCTACTGGCCTCGTGGTTGGTCGCCGTGGTCTTTACCCCCTTTCTTGGGGTGATGTTGCTCAAACCCAGCACCAAGCCAGCGCATAGTCATTCAGCGCATTACCAGACGCGTGGCTATCAGCGTTTTCGTAATCTGATAGAAGGCTGCGTGCGTTATCGCAAGACCATCGTGGCGGCCACGGTAGGGCTGTTCATTCTCTCTGTGGTGGGCATGAGCGGGCCGGTCCAGAAGCAGTTTTTCCCGTCATCTGACCGCCCCGAAGTGCTGGTCGAAGTATTCATGCCCGAGGGCAGCAGCATTGCCGCCACCGACGAGGTGACCCGCCGGGTAGAGTCGATTCTGGTCGAGCACGAAGATGTGCGCTCCCTCGCAGCCTATGTGGGTGCCGGCGCGCCACGCTTTTTCATCTCCCTGAATCCCGAGATGCCAAGCCCCGCGTTCGCCAAGGTTATCGCCATTGCCGAAGACGACAAGGGCCGCAATCGCATCATAGAAGACATGCAGGCGCGGGTAGCAGCCGGCGAGTTTCCAGAAGCTCGGGTGCGAGTACATCAACTGGTGTTCGGCCCGCCAGTTGCCTGGCCGGTCAGCTTCCGTGTCATGGGGCCTGATCCGGATGTGTTGCGCAGGGTCTCCAACGACGTCCGGGATGTGATGGCTACCCATCCGCAGATCATCAACGCCAACCTGGACTGGGGCGATCGCGTGCCCGCCGCTCGCCTGCGTCTCGACAACGAAAGGCTGCTGGCGATCGGGCTGACACCGCTGGAGCTGGCGGAACAGCTTCAGGTGCAGTGGGGTGGCCAGCCAGTCACCGTGCTGCGCGAAAATACACGCAGCGTACAACTGATGATCCGTGGTGCGCCGGAGGGCCTGGACAACTTTGCCGATTTGCCGCTGCGCACGGCCGATGGTCGGACCATTACCTTGCAGCAGGCAGGGCTAATCGAATTCGTCAGTGAGGAGCCGGTACTCAAGTATTACAACCGTGAGCCCTACATCATGGTGCAGGCGGATGTGCAGGATGGCCAGCCACCGGACGTCACCATGGCGCTCTGGGGGCAGTTGGAGTCGCTGCGCGAATCGCTTTCACCGGACTATCACATTGAGATCAGTGGCGCGGTTGAACAGTCAGCCAAGGGCCAGGATTCCATCCGCAAGGTGCAGCCCATCATGCTGGGACTGATGATGATCGTGATCATGCTCCAAATGCGCAGTTTCTCAGGCACCTTCATGGTACTGGCAACAGCGCCACTGGGAGTGATCGGCGCCACTTTGGCGCTGCTGGTGGGGAACCAGCCGTTTGGGTTTGTTGCACTACTTGGCCTGATTGGTTTGGCGGGCATTCTTATGCGCAACACGCTGATTCTGACCAAACAGATCGATGACAACCTCGCGGCAGGTATGGATCAGTTCAGCTCGGTAGTTGAAGCCACAGTACACCGGACTCGCCCGGTATTGCTGACCGCACTGGCCGCCGTGTTCGCCTTTGTGCCCCTGACCCTGGATGCGTTCTGGGGCCCGCTGGCGTATGTGCTGATTGGCGGCACCCTGGTGGGTACGCTGATTACCCTGATGTTTCTGCCGGCGCTGTATTCACTTTGGTTCCGGGTTAAACGACCAGAATCCGCTGGCTAACGGTTGAAGCCGGGGCAAGCGGATCTAGGAGGCCCCCGTTATTCCACAATGCATAAACCCGCCCTTTGAACCAATGGTTCTTCGCCTTCGCGAGAATGACGGGGTGAGGGTGAGGGTGAGGGTGAGCGAGGGCGAGGGCGAGGAGAAGTGCCCGCGGGAATGACGAGGTGCGCGGCACTCAAGACGACGAGCTCTGGCTCATCCTCGATGCCACCAGACAGGACTCCGCTCTCTCAGCGAACGTCATCCTCGCGAAGGCGGGGATCCAAGCGGAATTGCGTTTGAACTGATCAGGTGGCGCACAACACACCCCTCGCTTCAGCCCCAAAACCCGTCATTCCCGCGTACGCGGGAACCCATTTTGACTTTGGGTTTATCACTCTCATCAGCCACCACTGCGCAACTTCTTGCACACCTATCCCTTTGATCTGTTTATCTTTTCAGCTCGCCGTTTTGCCGACTGGCTCACGCTTTCGATATTGCTGATCTGCGATAATCTGCGCGCAGCAACTCCAGCACAAGGAACATCGGATGTTCACCCCTGCCAACACGGCCGCTTTCACAGTCGATATCCCCGGCCACGCCCATGACTTCAAGGTGCTGTCCTTCACCGGCACCGAAGCCATCAGCCAGCCCTACCGCTTTCAATTGGAACTGGTCAGCGAACGCCCCGATCTCGACATTGAAGCACTGCTGCAACAGCCCGCGTTTTTTAATTTCGCCGGCCAGGGCAAGGGCATCCACGGACTGATCCACCGCGTCGCCCAGGGCGATGCCGGCAAACGGCTGACCCGTTACCACATCGACCTGGTGCCGCATCTGGCTTACCTGGGCCACCGCACCAACCAACGCATCTTCCAGCATCTGTCCGTACCCGAGATCATTAGCAGGGTATTGAACGACCACGGCATTCAAGCCGACGCCCACCGCTTCCAGCTCAACAGCGAGTACCCGCAGCGGATCTATTGCACCCAGTACGATGAAACCGACCTGCACTTTATCCAGCGCCTGTGCGAAGAAGAAGGCATCCACTATCACTTTGAACACAGCGTCGATAACCACCTGCTGGTGTTCGGCGATGATCAGACCGGATTTCCCAAGCTGGACCGCCCCACGGCCTACATTCAAGACAGCGGCCTGGTCGCCGATGAGCCCGTCATCAAACGCTTTGCCATGCGTATCGAAACCCGCCCCAGCCGCGTCACCCGCCGCGACTACGATTTTGAGAAGCCGCATCTGTTGATGGAGGCTGCGCACAAGGCCGAACAGCGAGCAGAAGGCGAAGAGGCACCCACTCCGCTGCCCGACCTGGAAGACTACGACTACCCCGGCCGCTTCACCGAACGCGCCCGCGGCAAGCAACTGGCCAAGCGCAGCCTGGAACGGCACCGCAGCGATTACCGTCTAGCCGAGGGCAAAAGTGATGTGCCCACTCTGGTCACTGGCCACTTTCTGACGCTGTCAGAGCATCCGCGCACTGAATGGAACGACCTCTGGCTAGTCGTGGGAATCCAGCACGAGGGCAAACAGCCCCAGGTACTGGAAGAATCCGTCACCAGTGATACCAAACAACCAGACGGATTCACCCAGGGCTACCGTAACCAGTTCACCGCCGCACCCTGGGATGTCCACTACCGCCCGCAACTCGATCACCCCAAACCCAAAGTGTTGGGCACCCAGACCGCCGTGGTCACCGGCCCCAAGGGCGAAGAAATCCACTGCGATCAATACGGTCGCATCAAGGTGCAGTTTCACTGGGATCGCGAAGGCCAGGGCGACGAACGTACAAGCTGCTGGCTGCGCGTAGCCTCAGGCTGGGCCGGTAACCAATACGGCGGCATCGCCATTCCAAGGGTCGGCATGGAAGTACTCATCACCTTCCTCGAAGGCGACCCGGACCAACCCCTGGTCACCGGCTGCCTCTACCACAAGACGCATCCAGTCCCCTACGAACTACCCGCCAACAAGACACGCAGCGTGTTCAAGACCCTCAGCTCACCGGGCGGAGGCGGCTACAACGAGCTGCGCATCGAAGACAAGAAGGACCAGGAACAGATCTACATCCACGCCCAGCGCGACTGGGACGAGAACATCGAGAACAACCAGAAAATCCGCGTCGGCAACCAACGCCACGATCGTGTAGAAGCCAACAGCTACACCGAGCTCATGGCAGAAGAGCACCACACCACACATGCCGATCGCAAAACCGAAATAAAGGCCAATGATCACCTGACCGTCGGCTCAACTCAGCATGTCAGTCTTGGCAAAGGTTACATGGTCGCGGCCGGTCGCGAGATCCACCTGAAGGCCGGGCAGAAGATGGTCATCGAAGCGGGCAGTGAAATCACTCTCAAAGCGGGTGGTAGCTTTATCAAGATCGATCCGAGTGGTGTCACTCTGGTCGGGCCCAGTGTGAAGGTGAATTCCGGGGGTAGTCCGGGTAAGGGGAGTGGGGCGGCACCTCTAATTCCAGGTATCGCAAAAGGCGCCGCTACCGATCACGCGGGCGACACCTTGGCTCCGCTACCACGCAGATTAAGTGACTCAGGTATCACTCCTCTGTGTGGCAAGCAAAGCAACGGCGCCTGTAGTCGAGGGGATTGCCCATGCGTGAATTGACAATAGATTCATTTCTGAACCGCCCGCGTAGTGAAATTCAGGAGCTTGGCGCAGGGCATAGTGGAGCGCTGTGTTTCATCATCGACCAAGCTCGTCAGCCGGATGCCTTGGCGCGTCTTTATGGGTTAGGCCAACCGTTGGAACCGACCAATTTATTTATAGGCACAGAATTTGAAGCACTGGCAGAGCAGGGGCCCATTTGGGTTGGTGGTGCGAGTACCCCTGAGTTAAAAGCACTCGCTGCTGATCTGTGTATCGAGCGCAACGCCGGACTCTGCCTAGTCACCAGTGACATGCAGCAAGCACTGACGCACGCGCGTTGGCTGCTGAAAGCCAATGATGGAACCGGTGGTCAGAGCATTTTGAGTTATTGCCGCGCTGAACTTTGGGCTGCTCTGGCCAGCACAGTAGAGATGGCGTCATCGCAGTTGATAGGTCCTTGGAGCGCTGTTTTGAGCCCGGCACCAAAGCACGTGGGCGCGACTTCAAAGCGTTGGATCGCGTGGCGCGCAGGCACGGACAGGCCCTCAGTTCCGCCATCTACACGCTTCAATTTATCGCCCGAGTGTTCCGTGGCACAGCATATGTTTGCTTGGGTGTATTGGGTTGATGAGCACTTCCAGCACTTTGGACGACCACAAGGTGAGAGCCTGCAGCGGATAGTCGCCAACCTCGCTTTTTTATCTGAACACCGGATTAGTCAAGGACGGCATCTGCTCAAGCTAAGCCAGTTAATCTGCGGTTCACTGCTCCAGGCCAGGCCGGATGTTATTGGGGTGCTGGAGTCACAGGGAGCGGCCTATCTCAAGGTGCAGCGACTGGCGGATCTGCCCGTCGTTCCCCTGAATAATGCGGCTAGCGCACAGGATGAATGGAGTCATCATGGAACTTGCTAATCACCTGGTAGTAAGTGGGGAAACGCTAACCAGCATTGCGGCTCAATACGGTACGACGACCAATGAGCTGCAACGGCTTAACCGATTCATTCAGAACGCAGACTACGTCAGGGCTGGTTGGAATCTTAGCGTACCTGCACCCAGCTCTTTTTCTGCTGCATCAGCTGTGAAGACCGCAGCATCGCCTGCCGCAGCGGCGGCGCCCGCTTCAAACGACAGCTCACACAATGCAACTGCGTTCGGTAAGGAGCCGTCGGTGCCGGATAGCTGCAAGGCACCCGGCGAGGAAGCATTGCCGCCCTGCGCCATAACCTACGCGACAGCTATTTACGCCACGAAAGAAAGGCAGTTCTGGCTTCTCCCAGAAAAGCTTTCCGAAGCCATCCAGGAAGCTTTGCAAGAGCTGGCCGACAGCGTCTCCCCAGAAATGTCGCCCGAGGAACGCAAGCGGGGGTTGGATGATTTGGGCTTGCTCGAGTATTTCATGGAGCCAAAGCTCACCAATTTCCTGGAAGGCGAGGATCTACAGCGCGCGCAGGCAATAGAGGCAGAATTTCCGGAAATAGCGAATCGCAGCCGAGCATGGCAGCGCCTCTCTGATGCGCGAGAACTGCCGGATTCTCCCTTTAACCGCCCACCGATGGGCAACCCGTTTACTGCAGAGGGCCGAGCAGCTGCGCGGCATCTCGAGAGAACCTTGGCCGAGGTGCGTCAAGCCACTGCACGGCTGGATGCGCTGCACTATGAATGGCAGCGGCTGGAGGCAAAGGCTCTGTTCCAGGCCAAGAAGGAGGGCTACACCTACGAGAACGGCGCCCTGTTTTCGAAAGAAGCCATGGAAGCCCGCCGGCGTGTGCAGGACTATTTGAGTAAACGCAGCCAGGTGATGAACGAAGGTCAACTGCCGGACTACGATGTGGCCTTGCTGGCTGATACCTTGGCCAAAGCAAAGTCGCGGCACCAGGCAGTGCAGAACTGCACGAAACAGTGCCGCGGCAAGGTCAAGTCCTATAGCGCCTGGCTGCGCGCCTCACGTGGCAAACTCGATTTCATCGACTACGTCGAAAGCATTATAAAAGTGGCCGATTACGGTCTGGCTTTACCCGAGTTCGCCTTGATCCCGGCATCGGAGGAGGATGTAACTGCCGGTGTGACAGTTTTTCGCCAGTATCTGGATGCCCAGCTCAAGCAGCAAGAAGTGAATGACCGCCTGCAAACCAAGTACCGTAACTGGGTAGAATCTACCGGCAGCAACATGCATGCGCCTGCGGGTCTCGTGGCTGCAGAAAGAGCAGAGTGGGAGGCGTTGCAGCAAGTACAGAAGGATCTCAAGCGCCAAGCTGAGCTCAATGTACAAAACGGAGAAACCCAGCGTCATTTGCTGTGGGAGCCTGAACATTTTCAGCCGCAACCGGCAGAGCGACTGGTGCGCGCCGGCTTTCCACTAAGCGAAATGAGCTTGCCTGATAACCCTGAAAGCCCGGTCAGAGCGCTCAGTTTGTTTAACCTTGAAGGCATCGCAGAGCAACTGAAGAAAGACATCAAAACCAAGCCGGTGGACGCCGTTGTAAAAGGTATCCAGCGCATCCCAACTGATACATCAGGCAAACGCTCCAGCGAACAGAGTTTGTTAGAAGCCTGGCTGGAAAATGCGGGTGGGTTCAAGATTGATGACCAGGCAAGCGACTGGTTTGATGAAGACGGCTGGTTTGAGATGGAGAAGTTTTATGCCTATCTCCAGCAGGAAAAGCTCAAGGTTGATTCGCTGGAAGATGCCGCCGTGCGAGCGGATTGGGGACTCAGACTGAAACAGGTTCTGTTTAGTGCCGACATTCGCGATGACATGCGGTTGTTTGATTCCAGTCCTCAGGCGCAACTGGTGCGTTGTCTTACACCGCCGCAAAGCAATATTCACAGCTCAGCCTCAGCAGAAGGCCCGAGTTTCAGTGTTGCAGAAGGAGTCCAGGCATCAGCACAGGCGTCTCTGAGTATCGACCTTGCCCGCGGCGAGGTCGAGATATTCAGCGTTGATTATCCCGCCCGCAGCGCTGCCAAAGAGATTACCGTTCACTATCAAAACCATGCTGGTGAGATGTTGCCGATGAGTTTGGGCCGCTACTCCATGCACCTCTCCGCGCGAGCCTGGGGTTACGCCGGCGCCTCTCTGCTGCTTGTAGCCAAAATAGAGATCACGCCCAACGGCCCGCTGTGGGGGAAAACCGCCCTGAGCGCCGAAGAACCTGCAACGCGCCTCGGCGAAGAGCCTATAACGCGGCCGGACGAAGAACAATCGCCACGCAAGGTATCGCGCGAGAGCACGCATACCAGCGCCCCCGTCGCCACCGGCCGGGGGCCTAGCGTGAATGTGCAAGAGGGCGCACAGGCATCCTTCAATCTTTTTGCCGGAGTGCAAGCGGGCATTCTGCTTACGGGCGCGCTCAATTGGGCGCCACCTACAGGCCTGGCCGCCATGCGTACCATTCCCGGCGGACAAGCCGGTTCTGTTGAAACCAGCGACGCCAATCAATGGCTTAGCATGGCAGACCTCACCGTTGGGGCAGGCGGCGCCATCGGTTTGGGCGCCGAAGCCAACGCCATGCTGTCGTTACATAATGGGCGGCTCGTACTCAAGCTCAAAGCTGCCGCTATGGCCGGTGCTGGTGTAAGTGGCGAGTTCAGCTTCGCGGTCAGCTATCAGGGAATGGTTGAGCTGATCAATATTTATCGCCGCGAACTGCACCGCAATCACGGCCGCCCGCTTGACTGGATTGACCCGGAAGCGGCTGATCTTATTTCCAAGATCAACGTGCTGAGCGCGGTGGGTTTGGATGCCGAGCTGCTGTTGGGGATGTCAATGTGGATGGCCCACCGTCGGGTAATACAGGTGGATATGATTATGTCCCTCTATGAGTCGCTGCTGACACGGCCAGGGCGGGCAGGGAGGATAGCCAGCTCGATTAATCAATACCAAAATGCCGAAGAACTGCGGAAATGGTGTGTCGAGGCGGTGCCCGCTGCGCTAGGGCCTCTGTTGCTGACCCTAGTTAGCGAGCCATTATCATTTGATGCTGTGTTTGATAATTCAGAAGATGCACAACAAAGAAGAAAGGCAAAGCTAGACCAGCAAGGGGCGATTGTTCGTATTCTGGGCTGGGTAGTTGATAACGCTAAAAAAAGCAACAGCGTACCCGCAGCTCAGCACCAGTTTGAAGAGGCTTGTATGCGGATGAATCAGTATGGCGTGCTGCCTAAAAATACCGGGCAGGCGTATTGTGAAAATCGCTTGAGGCTTGATTTGTTTATCGAGTCAGGTCCAGATAGTTCAACATCTCGAGATCATGCAATCGTGCGTTCCAGCTATCAGCGACACTCTAAATTGCTAGGCGCTCAAGCAGATCTCAGTTGCAAAAGACGTGAAAGCTTGCTGTCTTTTGGTAGCCCCTCCGTAAGCTATGAACCTCAGTGAGAAATGGGATATATGAGAGAACGAACAACTAAACCACAGCGTTGGCTGCTCATCCTTATGTGCTTTGCGGTCTGTCCTGTCTGGGCGGAATTAACGCCAGAGCAGCAGGCCGCCAAAGAACATGGCAGCATTCTATATCGTCAGTTCAAAGCGATATCTGCTGAGCCGTATTTGACCATTGCAGCAGAGGCGGGGGATGCGGAGTCGCAATTTCTTCTGGCTGAAGCCCTGCGCAAGAACAATCGTTTTATGACCCCAGAGGCATACCGTTGGTTGGAGGCGTCTGCTGAGCAGGACAATAGCTACGCCATGATTCGTTTAGGCCGCAGTGGTGATGGTCTATGTGCAGTTATGGGCAATTGTTCAGAAGGTACCAAAACCCCAGAGCAATGGCTCGCTGAAGCGCTCCAATTAAATGAAGGCGGGGCCGCGCAAGGCGATCCCGAAGCCATGTATTTAATGTATAAAATTACGCTTGATCGGGAGTGGCTTAAAAAAGCGTCAGAAGCAGGCCATGCATTGGCGCAATACTGGCTAGCTGGGTATACCGAAGATGGCATGGGGCTTTACTTGTGGCCCGGCAGTCGTCAAGAAGCTGTAAAGAAGTGGTACAAGGCTTCTGCGGAAGGTGGGTATCCCCTAAGCATGAAAGATTATGCGACGATACTTCTGATCGAAAAAGACTATAGCGGTTACAGATATTGGATAGAGAAAGTCGCCGAAACGGGTTACGTCTCTGGCGTTTATGAGTACAGCATGATGTTGATTGATCCAAGGTACGACGGCTATAAAAAAGATATGGTGAAAGGATATGGGTTGCTTTTACTTTTTCTCGAGTTAGAAGGTGGTGGGTTTTTAAACAAAGAAACGATTGAGAAAGAGCTTCCGCAATACGCTGAGAAAATGACCGCGGAACAACTTGAACAAGCCCGCGAGTTTGCCGCAGAATGGAAAGCCACCCATCCCCCGCTGTCGTTCTTTCCGCAGAAGCTCGACCCGAGCGATACCCTGTTCTGAAGATCAGTATACAACTGGCTTCCCCCGTTAATAATCTGCTCCGGCCATGTCCAGCCGGACGCCCCGGTTGATACAGATCGTCAACGTCCCTAAATGTGCTGGTGACGTTTGATACGACCATTCATGGTTCCTACTTTGCCGAATGCGGCAAAGCATTGCCCCCTTGCCCACTGAGATCTCTACACAATCCTAGTGCAGAGCGGGTTTACGCGCTAAAACTGGCTGGCCTGATTTATGCAGTTCACCTCAAAGCTTTATCGCAAGTGTGAATAAATCGACAACGTGGCAGGGGGACTCCATGAGCGCTATCAACATTATCGCCAACAATCATCAGGCACCGCTGACCGGCTCCAGTAACAGCAGTCGCAACACCTCTGCAGAGGAATTCCGCCAGGTCATGCAGACAGTGAGCGAAGCAAACGCAAGCGCACAAGCCGAGGTCGAGACCAGTGCAGACGCTGACAACAACGCCGCAGAGGAATTCAGCCGCTACATGGCTATGTCCGTCGCAGACAAGATCAAGCACAGCGTGTTGCAGCAAATGGGGTTAACCGAAGAAGACTATGATGCTCTGCCCCCTGAAGAGAAAACCAATGTAGACGATAAAATCGCCGAGCGCATCGCTGACATGAACAGCACCACGCAGACTATTAGCGACGAGCAGCTTCAACGTCAGGCTAGCCAACGGATGCGTGACACCCTGGAAGGGCTGAACGCAGACAAGAAGAGTTCATCACTTTTTGATATCACCGGATAGCAGGGGGGGTGGGAATTACTTTTTATTAAATGTTCGGACGTCAGAAAGATCCTCTAACAGACAGAAGACAAGCAGGCCCTGGTGTGTTTCATCCGCTACACTGCGGTGATTTGAGTTGAAAAGGCACCGCTATCCATGGCTTCACGAAGGTCTCCTTCTACATTCCTGTTCCTATTCACCAGTCTCCTCCTGAGCTGCCTATTGGTGTCTCCCGCCATGGGGTCGGTTACTGAATTGTTGAATGCGGCCTCTGGCGCAGAACAGGAACAGAGTGCCAGCGAAGAGTCCGATGACGACCGGGAATCCGAGGAGTCGTCAGAGGAACCGCCGCCTGAACCGTCCGCCCATCCGGTCCAGCCAATACTGGAAGAAGAGCCAGAGCAGTATCTGGAGAGCGATCTTCCGACTTCAGAGTCTGCTGATGATCCCCAGCAAATTCAGATTTTGCGCGACGCACTGGAGAACCGCCAGGCTGCATTGGAGGGCTCCCGCCGCCGATTGTCCCACGCTCAGACTTTGCTTGAACGTCTGGACAACGAGTACCGCAGTTTCGAGTTGCGGCTTGAGAAAGCAGGGCTGAACCTGACAGTTGAGTATGCCCGTCTACTGCGTCAACGATTGGATCGGCTCAAAAGCCAGACTATTGCTGTTGAGTTGACTGATGGTATCAGCGCCCGATTGTCAGCCGCCCGTGAAGAACAGCTGCGGCTTGAGGAGTATGAGGCGATCAGCGATAACGATGCTCAAGATGGCGCGCCACAGGTACGCCAGGAGCTGATCACCCAGCTCCACGGCGCGATCACGGAACACATCGATGTCCTCAACGACTACTACAACACCGTGACCGAACTGCGAGAGCGTTTCGGCGCCTATCAGGAGCTGCTGCAACAACGGCTGTTCTGGCTTCCCAGCACGGAGCGGGTAGGGCTTGAGACCGTCAAGGGCTTGTATCAGGGGGCCAGCTGGTTTGTATCGAATTTTCATTTGCAAGCCCTCACCGAGGCGCTGCGTAACTCCTTCGCCGAGCGAGGCATTCGTATACTGGCTGTTTTGGCCGCTCTGATATTCTTGCTGGCCCGTCGCCGGGCCCTGCGGCAGAAGTTGCTGGATAGCGGGCAGGACGTCGGCAACGTCGGCCGCGATCGCATGGCCGCCACTTTCACTGCAGGGGGCGTGAGTTTCATCCTGGCATTACCTGGGGTCCTGGTTTTCTCCCTCGCGGCGCTGATGCTCATGGAAGGCAATAGCTTTTTTTCCGCGTTATCCTCGGGCTTTAGCTCAGCCGCCTTCGTTACATTGCTACTGGAAGCCCTGCGCTCTGTGGCCCGTCGGGGCGGGCTAGGTGAGCGCCACTTCAAATGGAACAGTCCGTCGCTGATGGCGATTCGGCTACAGATCCCGATACTGTTAGCCGTGCTTGTTCCGGTAGTGATCGTCCTGCCGACAATGGGTATTGAGGAAGGCGCCACCTTCGATGACAGCCTTGGGCGACTGCTGTTTATTATTACCTCGGTGGCAATGGCCTGGTTTGCGTGGAGGGTGACGAGAGCTGTATTGCAAGCCGCACTCGACCGCAAATTCCTTAAAGGCGCGCAACTACTCGCCGTAGCTACGCCCCTGGCGCTCGCCGTGGCAGCCCTCGAGGGGTATTACTATACGGCGGTACAGTTACAAGGGCTGATGTTTATCAGCATCTGCTGGGTGGCCTTCACGATCTTGCTGTACTACCTGGGCCTGCGGGGTTTGTCCGTACGCGAGCGACGGATGACCCTCAAACGGCTGCGGGAACAGCGCATCGCCGAACGTAAAATGGCCGAAGCCCGCGAAGCTGCGGAAAATTCCGGGGAGGGCGTACCCATCTCGCTCGACATGCCCGAAATGGATCTGGAAGACATCAGTCAGCAAAGTAAGTCACTGGTACGGATACTGGTCGTGACCCTTGCCGCCTATGTGCTGTGGGGCTTCTGGGCCGACGTCATTCCTGCTCTACAGATATTCGACAACATCACGCTGTGGAGTATTGGCGGCGACACCGAAGGCGAGGGTTCAGTGGCCATCACTCTGGGGGATCTGCTGCTGGGGTTGCTGGCCGGCGTTGGTACCCTCCTGGCCGCTCGCAACCTGCCGGGTACGCTGGAGGTAATGGTGTTGAGCCGGGTCAACCTGGAGCCTGGTGCCGGGTATGCGATCACGACCCTGGTTACCTATATCATCGTTTTCATTGGCGTGGTGGTGGCGCTGGCAGTCATAGGTGTGCAGTGGTCGGAGCTGCAGTGGCTGATTGCTGCCCTGGGTGTGGGCCTGGGGTTCGGGCTTCAGGAGATTGTAGCGAACTTTGTGTCCGGCATCATTCTGCTGTTTGAACGCCCGATTCGCGTAGGCGACACGGTGACTATCGGCGGGACAACGGGCACCGTGTCCCGGATCCGTATCCGGGCTACCACCCTGGTGGATTGGGATCGCAAGGAGCAGATTATTCCAAACAAGACCTTTGTGACCCAGGATCTCACCAACTGGACACTGACAGACCCCATTACACGGGTAATCATTCAAGTGGTTGCCGCCTATGGCTCAGATGTGGACAAGGTCCGGGATCTCCTCCTTGAGGTGGCGGAAAACAACGAAAGGGTCCTGAATGACCCGGCCCCCGCGGTCTTTTGCGTGGGTCTGGGGGAGAGCGGAATCAACTTCGAAGTACGGGTGTTTGTGCAAGACCTCCTGGACTTCATGCCCCTGTCCCATGAGCTGCATTCGGCTGTCACCCGCGCGTTCAAGGAAGCCGATATGGAAATCCCGTTTCCTCAGCGGGACATTCATATTCGTACTGTGCCCTTACCCAAAGCGCGTCCCGAGTAACAAACTGTTGAAACAACTCTAGGCGCTTTCAGTCGGGCACTACACTTATCAATACTTCTGGCTTATCCGACAACGGTAAAGCCAGAATCACCCCTTCATTGGAGGCCGGGAATACGCCCGTCAAGGCCGTTATATTCACCTGGTGGGACACCAGCACCACAGGCAGGCCAGGCTTCAGTGCGTTGACCTGGTCTATGGTCTCTCGGGTTTGCGCTGAACTCTGGTTACGGTTCTGAAAAAACGAATTCAGTGCCGGCCACTCTGTTACGGCACCCACGTCCATCTCTGTGGCTGTATCACGGCTGCGACACCACTGACTGGTGTAGACCCGCGCCTGATTGATGCCGTGCCGGGCGAGGAAGGGGTTCCAGGCTGCAGCCTGCTGGCGGCCGCGGTCGTTGAGATTGCGCTGAGTTGAACAGTCGCCAAGAGTAAAGTGTGAGGGATCGCCGGTTCCGGGGGCGAGGGCATGGCGCAGCATCAGCACGGCCTTGCCCTCGCGCAATGCCTGCCAGGCCTCTGCTTCGTGCTGGGCGTGGACTTGCGTCGCCAGCAGGAGCAGCATCAGGGTAATAACAAGTGATCGTAGTGCGGACATCCATGCAGCCCTTTTTAGACTTACAGTTTAGAACTTGAAGCTTAAAACCATGTTTACCGGGTGCTACGACTACTGCCAAGGCGGCGTTTGTAAGATTGCGTGAGCAGAGCGATGGCGGTACCACCCACAACGCCTGGCAGTATCCAGGGCAGCAACATCATCTGGCCGCTGAACAACTCTTCCATGACCGATGCCGCACCGAACACAAAAAAGGCAGTGTGCGCTGCAATGCCGCTGCCGAGGGTGCTGCGGATATGTTCCAGTAGCCATTCCCCACGCTCCAATGTCGGTTTGAACGCGTACCACAATTGACCGGTGCCAATGAACAGTCCCAGGCCGGCAAACACCAGATACAAGACCGAAGAATCGGCGAGCCCTAACCAGGCCAGGTAAACAGCAGAAATAACTAGGAGCGTCGGCGCGACCAGATGGATCGGACGTTGCAGCAACTGCCGGTCTGCCTTGGCCACCAATGCCAGGGTGGCGCGCTGGGCGGAGGCAATCAACAGAAATGCCAGTAGAAAAAAGAAAGCGGCCCGTTGTTGCGTACTCGCGGCCAGCTCAGAAATCTGCTCGGGGGAAAGGTTCGCTGGTGGCGGGCTGACTGCCAGGGGCACGAAGAACATCATCAGCGCCATGAGCAGCCCCGTCAGTCCGGTTGCCATCATCAGGTTGAGGTACCAGCGACCGATCCGTTTATGGTTCTTGCTTCCTTTCTTTACGATGATCGGGATCCAGAACAGGGCAAGTCCGAGCATGCCTGCACTGGCGTGCAACCAGAGCGTATATTGATAAAGCGTAGTCATATCGTCGACTCCCTTTTTGCAGTGATAGCAGTGCATTGACGGGTTGACGATACTCAGCCTTCCAGGCCTTGCCCCGTGCCGAAAGTCACGACCTGTGACCATGACTTTTGGCAGGGGTCGATAGCCCGCAGGTATGCAATACTTCTGGCATGAAACTGAATGCCTGGCTCGATCACACATTACTCGGTCCGCTGCAATTTGCCGCGTTGCTCACCTGGCTGGTGATCGGCTATTTCACCTTGTTCGTCCAGCAGATCGATAGCCTGGAAGGCGGTGCTCGGCTGTTCGCGGGGCTGGCGCTATTGGGCTTTCTGATCGCGATGTTTACCGCCTGGGCTGTGCCGGCAGGCCGGATAGATCTCGCAGGACTGATCGCTATGCCGGTGGCTCTATTTTTCGCCTGCTGGTTTCAGCCTACGCAGCTGCTGCTGATTTTGATGTGCATTTTTGCCGGCACCTTGCCGTACTTCCTATCAGTTCTAAGATCTCTGGGTGTGGTGGTCGCAGTCCACTTTTTGTTGGTGGCCGTTATCTCCCTGCGCAGCGATTCGAGTGTCTGGCTGTTCTCCCTGACCAATCTGGGCTTTGCCGTCTTCGCACTGTTCTCCAGCCACAGCGTGATGCGGGAGCGGGCCGCCAGGGAAGAGTTGGACTCGGTGCATCAGCAGCTGCTTGCCACTCAACAACTGCTCACAGAAAGGGCGCTGGAGGACGAACGCCTGCGGATATCGCGGGACCTGCACGACTCCCTGGGGCACCACCTCACTGCGCTTTCCCTGCAATTGGAAGTCGCCCGCCACATGACTCAGGACGGCGCGCGGGATCACATCAGCCAGGCCCAGGGGCTGGCGAAGCTGCTTCTGTCAGACGTGCGTCAGGTCGTTGCCGACCTGCGCGATGTATCGCCCTCAAGCCTGCGCGATCGGATTGCAGGCCTGGCTCAAACCGCGCGGCCTGTAATGGAAATGAATATAGATGAGGCCGCCTACAAGCTCAGCTACGAACAGGAGGATGCCATGTTTCGTGCGGCGCAGGAGATCATTACCAACTGCAACAGGCACTCCCATTGTGAGCGCCTGACCATCAGCCTTGAGCAGCAGCCAAATCAATGGTTGATGACCGCAACCGAAGACGCGCAAAGCCCTGTATCGCTCACCTGGGGCCATGGGCTGAGGGGATTGCAGGAAAGGATTACTGCCTTGGGCGGCAGTGTGGAGCTGGACACCAAAGCCGGGCTCAACTATCGGATTGTGATACCAGCATGATCAAGGTACTGATAGCGGACGACCAGACGCTGGTGCGGCAAGGCTTTCGCAGCTTGCTGGGATTCAGTGATGCCGTGGAGGTTGTCGCAGAGGCAGGTGATGGTGAACAGGTATTGCATGCACTCGGCGAGCATGCGGTCGACGTGCTGCTGCTGGACCTGCAAATGCCCAGACTGACCGGGTTGCAGGTACTGGAGCGCATCCATCAGCAAAGGCTGGGTGTCTCCGTAATCGTACTCACCACCTTTGATGACGATGCCAAGCTACTCGAATGCGCCAGGTTGGGCGCCCGCGGTTATCTGCTGAAAGATGTCAGTCTGGAGCAGCTTAGCTCGGCCATAATCCGGGTCGCGGCAGGGGAGCTGCTGATCGAACCGCTGGTAACCCGGCGTGTAATCCACGGTCTGCAACGACAAGCTCAGGATTTCGAACATGTGGTTAACCCGGAAGCGCTGACGCAACGGGAGCTGGATGTGTTGCGCTATATGGCCGGAGGTTATTCCAACCGAGAAATCGCCAGCGCGATTCACCTGACCGAAGGCACAGTAAAAAACCATGTTTCTTCCATTCTGTCCAAGTTCGGCGTGCGTGACAGAACGCGCGCAGTGCTCAAGGCAATGGAGATGGGCTTGATCGGGGGAGGGTAGAAGCCTCCCTGGGGAGGTATTCTGTGAGGGTCGAGTTCCATCTCGACTTGCGTGGTTATGGCGGGCGCCTTTGGCCGAGGTGGATTCCCGCCTTCGCGAGAATGACGGAAGCGTTCCCAGGGGGCGGAACTTTTTGGTCTAGTTTGAAGCTGGCTTGGGCTTGGGGAAGCCGAAAATGATGGCGGCGATGGCCATGGCTGCCAGGAGCCAGCAGTAGTAGACCTGGCCCACCAAAGCCAGTGGCGAGATGGAGGCCAGGGAGCCGGCCAGCAGTATCTGGGCGCCGTAGGGGATCAGACCCTGGATGACGCAGGAGAAGATATCGAGCAGGCTTGCGCTGCGGCGGCGGTCGACTTCGTAGTCTTCCGCAAGCTCTCTCGCGACGCTACCGCTGATGATGATGGCGACGGTGTTATTGGCGACAAACAGGTTGGTAATGCTGACCAGAGCGGCGATAGCAGCTTCGCCCGTGCGCTTGCCGGTCTTGCCGATGGCACCGGCGATGCGTTGAATACGCTCGCGAACCCAGTCCAGGCCGCCTTCGCGTTTCATGATGGCCGAAAGGCCGCCAATGAACATCGACAGCACCATGATCTCAAGCATGCCTTCGAAACCGCGATAGATGTCTCCGCCCCAGGTCGCCACGCTGTATTTATCTGCGATGAACAAGCCAGTCAGGCCTGACAGCACAATGCCGGTCATGAGTACTGCGAGTACGTTCAGTCCGCTGAGCGCGAGCACCAGTACGGCAACGTAAGGCAGTACCAGCAACAACTGATAGTCGGCGATGACGGGCTCTACGGTGGTGTCGCCGAGAATAAACAGCAGAATCAGCGTGAGTACCATGGCGGGCAGGGCGATTAGCAGGTTGAGCTTGAATTTGTCGCGCATGGACACGCCCTGGGTGCGGGTAGCGGCAATGGTGGTGTCGGAGATGATCGACAAGTTATCGCCCGCCATCGCGCCACCGATGATCGCGCCCATGGCCAGGGGTATAGAGAGTCCGGTCGCTTCGGCAAAACCCAAAGCTACTGGTGCAAGCGCGCCGATAGTGCCCATGGAGGTCCCCATGGCTGTAGAGATAAACGCGGCGATCAGGAACAAGCCCGGAAGTACGAATGCCGAGGGAATAAAGCTCAGACCCATATTGACCGTGGCAGCCACGCCGCCGATGGCTTCGGTAACTGTAGCGAAGGCGCCGGCGAGCAGAAAAACCAGAGCCATAGTAATGATATTGCTGTCGCCCACGCCGGCAACAAAGGCTTCCAATGTGCGGTTCAGGGTGTCACGGGCGAGAAGTACGGCGAGTATGATCGCGGGCAGTATCGCGACCGGCGCCTTGATTTGATAGAACGCGAAGTCGGTGCCGATGGCGGTGTAATAGATGCCGCTGCCGAGGAAGATCAGCAGAAACAGCAGCAATGGCAGTAGTGCAATCGCGCGCGGTGGCAAGCGTTCAGTCATGGCCGGAGATCCCTATGGACTCATCTCGATGGATGCGACAACGGTAGTGATAGAAGGCGCAATATTCTACGCGAGTTGCAGGCTGATTGCCTTTGTCATTCAATCTCAGCCAGCAGCGCTTGAACGTCAGCATAGGATTGCGGCAGCACAGGCCCTGAGATGACTTCACCCTCGGCGTCCAATAGAACCAGATCACCATCTCTGGAGTTGTGATCCCGGGCAAAAGCTCGGCCGTCTTCCTGACCCTGATGGGCTACGCGCAGATATACACGCTCGCCATATTGAGGCTGAGCCTCCCGGAGCAAATCAAGTACTTCACCCCCGCCAACCAGGTTGTTATCCCGGGTCAGGACCAGGGCAGGCTTATCCATACCGATAACGGAGAGGTCTGTCGAGACGCCTGCCCGGGGTAGCTGTTGCCATGCAACAAGGCTGACGCAGCCGAGCAATACCAGAATGAACAGGGCTTTTATCCAGCCGGGGATACGTTTGGTGTTAGAGGTTCTGGTGGTGGTCATATGCTCTCTCCGAATGTGCGGCATGCATGTTCTCACGCCTTGGCACGCCCTTGGGGATAATCCTGCTACAAAGACTTTCAACGCTTTTTCATGGCATAGTCTGTCTCAATTCAAGCCACTTATCAGGAAGACAAGTCGATGATTACAGTCCACCACCTGGCCAACTCCCGCTCGCAACGTATTCTCTGGCTGCTCGAAGAGCTGGGTCTTGAATATGAGGTCAAACGCTATGAGCGCGACCCCGAAACCAGTCTTGCACCGCCTGAATTGAAGAAAGTTCACCCGCTGGGCAAGTCGCCTGTAATTACCGATGGCGATCTGGTAGTGGCTGAGTCTGGTGTAATTATCGAGTATCTGGTCGGCAAGTACGGCAAGGGTAAGCTCGCGCCGGAGCAGGGCACCCCAGAGCGGCTGAAATATACCTATTGGCTTCACTATGCCGAAGGCTCGGCGATGATGCCGCTACTGCTCAAGCTGGTTTTCAACAAGGTCGAGAATGCAAAAATGCCGTTCTTTGCCAAACCCTTCGCCAAGGGTATTTCCAGGAATGTGCGCAGCAGCTTTATCGAACCACAGATTCGTCAACATCTGGATTACATGGAAGCGGAAGTAGCCAAGACAGGATATTTCGTCGGCGATCAATTCAGCGCTGCTGATATCCAGCTCAGCTTTCCCCTGGAAGCGGCCGCCGCTCGTGGCGGCCTGGATAAGAACTGGCCAAACCTGATCGCCTATCTCGAGCGCATACATGGGATGCCGGGTTACAAGCGTGCACTCGAACGCGGCGGTGAATACGACATAATCAGCTGATTTATTTTTTCGGCACACCTCTTGTTTTTGTCTACTCTGTTCAATAGAGTGCTTTGCAAAGAATAAAACAAGAGAGTGTTCATGCCGCCTTCAGTTGAAGAAGCCGCACGGGCGTTGCGCGAGATTGATGCCATCAAGGCACGCGCCGCCGGGTTCCAGGATTACCGTGCAGAGTCCGACCAGCTCCTGCTGTGGGGGTTGGCTCACGCGGTTGGCTTTGCTCTTTCGGGATTTTTCCCAGCTTTCATTCTGTTAATCTGGCTCATCGTAGTTCCCCTCTCCATGGGCGCTGGCATGTTGTTGGCTCGCCGCGCGGCCAGCGAGATACCGGGTATCAGTTGGCGCTACCTGGTACTGATCGGCGCTATTTTCACCTTTATGGTTCTTATCCACGTGGTCATGTGGCCGCTCACCCCCGAGCAGGGCTCCATGGTGGCCCCTTTGTTTGTGTCCGCTTTGTATGTGATGCGCGGCGTACAGATGCGGCCCCGTTATCTGTTTATCGGTGGCTGGTTGGCCGTACTGTTGATGACGGGGTTTGTATTCTTTCAACCGGTTTTCTGGTGGTGGATGACCACTGTCTACGGTGGCAGCTTCATCGCTTTCGGCATCTGGTTGAGGCGCCTGTAATGCAGACACCCAATGAGATCATCCACCAACCTATCCGCCTGAAGATCATGGCTGCCCTTAATACGCTGGGCGCAAATCAATGGCTCGAGTTCGTCTCTCTGAAATCGATTGTCGACACCACCGACGGCAATCTGGGAGCGCACCTCAATACCCTTGAGAGCGCCCAATACGTTCTTATCAAAAAAGATTTTGCAGGCAAGAAACCGCGCACACGGGTCTGCCTGAGCGCCAAGGGTCGCGAAGCCTTCGCCGGCTATATTGCGGCGCTGCACGCCATCCTTGCGCTGGAAACACTTGAACCTGATGTCCCCACTACCTCTACCCATAACAATAGATAATGGAGCTTTCTATGCAGACCACCAACCCTCACGCCCCCGCCAACCGCTGGCAGACCCGTCTGCGTCTTGCGGCACTCGTGATTCTTATGGGCGTGACCGGCCTGACTGCCAATCTGGTGGTTGCCCAGGCCGAACAGGAGCAGGCGAGCCAACAGACAAACGCCGCCACAGCTGCTCCGGCCGTTGAAGCTGGACAATTGAGCCAGCCAGCACAGAGCGCAACAGCGCCTACCCAGACGACGATGACTCCAGCCGAGCGTTTCGGTGTGAAGGAGATGTTTTTCCAGGCCGATGTGGTGGTCAAGGCGGTGATGATTTTTCTGGTGCTCTGTTCCCTGGCGACCTGGGCGATCCTGTTCGAAAAGCTAGTCGTTTTTGCCCGCGCAAAACGCGCCAACCAGCGTTTTCTGGCAGCGTTCCGCAATGATGACAAAACGGCCATGCACGAGCAGTCCGACTCCAGCGCCATGGGGCGTATGTGGCAGGTAGCCCAGGGCGAGCTTCGTCGTTTCGGGTCCGATCGCAAGGCTGATGCCGATCAGATAAATCGCTTGCTGCAGCGCATGTCCCTGACTGCCAGTATCCCGCAGGAGCGTGACATGGCGCGCCTGGGCAGCATGATGGGCGTACTTGCCACCATAGGCGCAACTGCTCCTTTCATCGGTCTGTTCGGTACCGTATGGGGCATTCTCAACAGCTTCGCCAGTATTGCCACAATGAAAACCGCCAGCCTGGCCATCGTTGCTCCTGGTATCGCCGAGGCACTTCTGGCTACGGCACTGGGCCTGTTCGCGGCAATACCCGCGGTGATGATCTTTAACAAGTTTGCCCGTGACATTAATCATTTTGTCGGCAGCCTGGATAACTTCTCGGCCGAGATGCTGGCAACCACTTCCCGTCAGTTGGACGAGGTGCGCTGATCATGTCGATCCAGTTCAATTCAGGGCCTACGGTTAAGAGACACAATTACCAGCAGAATGCCGAGATGAACATCACGCCCTTTGTTGACGTGATGCTGGTATTGCTGATCATTTTCATGGTGGCAGCTCCGCTGGCAACAGTGGATGTGCCGGTAGATTTGCCCAGCAACGCTGCCGCGCCCAGCTCTCCACCTGCAGATCCGGTCTACGTGAGCGTGCAAGCTGACGGTCTGCTGTTCGTGCAGGAACAGGAAGTCACCATCGACGGGCTACAGGCGCTTGTTCGCGGTGTGACCTCAGGGCAACAGGACACACGATTGTTCCTGCGTGGTGACCAAGCGGTTGACTACGGGACGTTGATGCGCGTCATGAATACGCTGCAGAAGGCCGGATACACGCGTATCAGCCTGGTTGCATCGGAAGAGCTGGAACCCTGATGAGTCGCTCTACGACAAAGCTGGGCTGGGCCGCACGGATTCTGGTGATTGCGCTGTCACTGGCGTTGCATGCTGCGCTGGTGGCATGGCTTGCGAGCGGACACCTCGCCAGACCGATGATCATCGAACCTGAGGCGGTGGCAATTGAGCTGGTTGAAATCCCTCCAGAGCCTGAGCCTGAGCCTGAGCCTGAGCCAGAACCCGAGCCAGAACCTGAACCTGAGCCAGAACCCGAGCCAGAACCCGAGCCTGAACCTGAACCTGAACCTGAACCTGAGCCAGAACCTGAGCCAGAACCCGAACCGGTCAAACCGCGCCCCCAGCCGGTCGTTAAGCCAGCGACACCTAAGCCCGCTGGGCCACCTGTGCACTCTTTCGGAGCGAATACCGAATGGAGCGCTCCACCTGCACCACCGGCCAACGCGCCAACACGTGCACGTATGGCGCCATCGGGATATGCCGACACGGTTAAAGGTCGTGTGACTGCGAAAATTGTGCGACCAGTCGGCTCCTCATACAAACCGCCACCGGGCTATAAGGGCGATCCAGAGGACTTCAAGCGTCAATGCCGTATCCCCTATGAGGTGGTAGTTGATGCCCAGGGAAAGATGGTGTCCTACGAGATAGACCGTTGTGGCGACGATGTGCTGGACCAGGCTGCTGAACGTGCGGTGCTTCAGGCAGCACCGTTTCCACCGCCACCCAATGAAGGCGCGAGCCAGTACACGATCTATGGCACCGTCATATTCATCAAGTAACAGGAGGTCGCTCGATGCTATACCTAACACGTTCCAACGCTGCGCTATTGGCGACAGCGGTTTCGGTGGCCTTTCTCAGTGGCTGTGCCGGACAACCCGTTGCCGGCCCGGTGGACAACACGCCACCGCCACCCAGCTTGCCAACCGAGCGCGCTACAACCAAGGCCAGCTTCGAATGCGGCGGCGCCTTGCCGCCAGTGCATCGGCAGATCTGCGCCAGTGATGACCTGTCACTGGCGGACCGCCAGCTCCATGAACAGCACCGGGCCCGGGTACAGGCGACAGATATGGCCGGGGCTCTGTTGCTTGAAGCAAATCATCGCCAATGGCTGTTGGGCAGGGCAGGGCATTGCGGCCTGGGCCAGGAGAGCAGTACCGAAATACAAGCCGATAGTCAGGCGATAGGCTGCCTGCAATCGCTGTATCGGCAACGTTCCCGGGAGCTGGCATCCTGGCCAGAAGCTCAACCCCAGGCCCAAAGCAAGCCCCATGCCTACGCCTCCTACGTAACTTACCGGCTGGCAGACAGCCGCGATCCCGCGTTGTGCTCAGCCATGACGGCCGATTTGAATAATGATCTGGCGCGGCATGGCCGCCCTTCAGCTTCGCGCCTGGCAGGTGTGACGTTATTGGCAGGCACTCACGCCCCGAAAACCTCGGCCAATATCAACGGCAGCGAAATCCAGGTTGATGTTTACAACGCCGGGCCTTATGCCGGTTACGAGAATCGCTCCCGTGTGCTGATCGTCAATGGTCAGGCGATTCTCGGCCACCGCACCATGCCCCAGTGGATCGCCCAGCAGCCCAATTATGGCGGCCGCGCCCATGCCTCGTCATCGCAAACGGGAGACTATGGTTCGATCGACGTATTTACCCTAGACGGGCGCACACTGGTTATGGTTAACGAAACCTGGGGCTTCTATTCGCCTGCAGCGCGTGGTGAGTCGGCTTACAGTGGGTTGTACGAGCTGCAGGGGCAGACGGTGCAGCCGCTGTGTCTGTTCCAGACCTATCTGACGCCGCCGCGCACCAACACCCTGGCGGGAATGCCCTCCTACGCACAGCTGCAGGCCGAGCTCGACAAGCTGGCGGGGGATCCCTTGCCGGGTTACGCGCAGCACGAGCGTCGCGATAATTTTCAGACCTGGAAAGAACGTCAGTGGACATTGCTTAACCTGCCTTTGTTGGGTGCCGATGCACTCAGCCGTTTCGGCCGTGAGGGAGCTGTACGGCAACGCAACGATGCGGCAATGGATGCGTTTTTTGCCTGGTCGGAGCGCAGCCTTAGCAACAAGGCAATGTACCGGCGGGTGATGCCCATGCTGCAGCCAGCTCACAATGAGCTGGTGCAAATGTTTGCTGCTCAAGGCCTTTCGGACTCGGAGGCACGCGCCTCGGCTGATTTGCTGTTCCACGAGACATTTGCCCGGGCCACTGAGAATCTGAGTGCACCGGATCAAGCTCCTGGCTTGCCGTTAGCCCCTGGCGCGAATTATCAGCCACGTTTTGCGATGGCACCGGCCGCGGGTGAGTTGGAGCGCGGACGCAATTTCGCCACGCTGTACAGTGTCTTGCTCAACAACGCACCACAGAACGTGGTGCGGGATTTTATCGCCTACGAAACAGATACGCTGGGTCGTCAACGCGGACTGGGCCCCGACGCGAGCCCGGCATTGCTTGCCGCCCTGGAGACGCCTGCAAACGTGCGGTTATTGCTGGATGCCGGCTTTGATGTGAATGACGCCAATGCCTGGGGCAAGACACCGATGATGGCGGCGGCACAGCTCAATGAGCTGGACAGTGCCCGGCTGCTGCTCGGTAGCGGCGCCGATGTGCATCGCCAGACAACTCAGTCCCCGGGGCTAGGTGTGGGTGGCCCCGACAGGGAAGAGGCTGCAAGTGGCCGGCGAACGGCACTGCTGATGGCTGCACGGGAAGCGGAGGCGAGCATGATTACCACTTTGCTTGATGCGGGCGCGGCACGGCAGCTATGGAAGGGTTATCACCAGCAGGTCTGCAATGCTCTGGATGCCAATCCAAAATTGAGCGATAGCGAGCGTGCTGCATTCAAGGAGCCTCTTTGCAGGGAGGTCTACAAGCCGCTGCCGGTAAGTCAGCAAAAGCCGGTGAATATCCGTGCCGGGGACATTCTGCCGCTGCGCGATGATGGGGTGATATATGAGATCGCCCTCGTCGAACGTCCTGCAATGGACCTGTTTGGCCGTGCATACAATCTTTCGCCCAAACGTTTGCGTAATGATATTGGCTCGCTGGCCCGTACCGTCGGCACGGCTGCGACCCGCCGTGGCAAGGTCAAGATAGATGGCCCTCTCACGCTGGTCTTCGCGGACCTGTCAGCGGTAACTCCGGACAACTTGCCGGTGACTGTAAGCTTTCCAGTAGATGCCTCTGGGGTGCCTTCAGTGAGCGGTTTTGTGATGGATAAAGTTGACGCCCAGCAGGTACTTACCGTTGACTTTGATACCCAGCGTAACGATGTGGAGGGTACCTGGCGTGCTCTGTACAGCGCAGCACTGACGCAGGGTTTCACGCCAGCCGGGCGCGGTTATGTGGTTGTGCATACACGCGGAGGTTTGCGCACGGAATACCAGTTGGTAGTAACGGAATAGGGGGAGTGTCCGGTCGGGTGATACGATAGGATCATCACCCGATAATAATGAGAGCGCCATGCGCCTTGAACAATATGTAATGGTCGGCTGCGTTTGTGCGCTGCTTGCGGGTTTGACGGCCTGCGCCACACCGCTGCCCGACCATGATGTGCCCCCGAGCTACCGTATTGATGCTCCAGCCCACGGCTTGCTCGGCACCTACATGAGAAAGCAACCGGCCGAGGGCAAGGCCATGTCCGGCTTTTACATGCTTGATCGAGGTGTCGACGCGTTATCGGCACGACTGCACCTGATCGATACGACCCGTACCAGCCTCGACCTCCAGTATTACATTTACAACAACGACGTCACCGGAGGGCTCGTCGCCGAACGGATTCTTGCGGCAGCGGATCGCGGCGTCCGTGTGCGTATCTTGCTGGATGATGTGGGTAATGCCTTATCAGACGAGACTGCTACCACGCTGGACAGGCACATCAACATCCAGTTGCGACTGTTCAATCCAGTGCGAATCCGTAATCCCTGGCTCAGCATGCCAAGTAAAATCGTTGAATTTGGCCGCATCAACAATCGCATGCACAACAAACTCATGATTGCCGATAATTTGGCGATAATCACGGGCGGACGTAATATCGGTGATGAATACTTCGCACTGAGTGAAAGGGACTTTCAGGATATTGATCTATTGGGGATTGGCCCGATCGGTCAGGAGGCGTCAATTAGCTTTGATGCTTTCTGGAACAGCCCTAACGCTATCCCTGCCAGCGTGGTGCATGAGAACGGCAAACAGGGCGCCTTGAATATTACCCGCAAAAATTTGGTATCACACCGGCTACGGGAAGAGCAAAAGCCCTATACCCGGGCAATGGAACAATCATCTTTCAGCACTTCCCTGAAGGAAGGCAGCCTGCAGCTGTATTGGGGAGAATCCGAATGGCTTGCAGATCCGCCAGGCAAGGCCAACGCCCAATCCATTCGCAGCGAGGAGCCTTTTCTGGCTCGTATCCTGGCTGATCATTTACAGGATGTACGCTCCGAGTTGTTGATGAAATCAGCGTACTTTATTCCTGGTGAGCGCGGTGTGGAGTTGCTGGCCGCAATGGTGAGTAAGGGAGCAAAGGTATCGGTGTTGACCAATTCACTTGCTACAACCGATGTACTGGCGGTACACAGCAGCTACGCCCAATATCGCAAACCCTTGCTGCAAGGTGGTGCGAGGCTCTGGGAACTGCAGCCCAGGAGCAGCCGGCAGCCGGACCCCAGCGCTTTTATCGGTGAGTCCGAGGCGAGTCTGCATGCAAAAAGTTTTGTGTTTGATAGGCACAAGCTGTTTGTTGGCTCAATCAATAGCGATCCACGTTCTATCAAACTCAACACGGAAGCTGGCGTGATGGTTTATCAGAGGGAGCTTGCAGAACGTTTGGCGGAGTTGTTCATGCGCTGGACCTCCGATGCCTATGCCTTCGAAGTACGCCTGAGCGAGCAGGGCAGTCTGGAATGGCACGCGCAGAACAGGCACTGGACATCAGAACCAGAGGCAGGGAATGTACGCCGTTTCAAGGCCTGGTTGCTCGGGTGGCTGCCAATTGAAAGCCAGATGTAACCCCTACCTGTAAAGGACACAGAGACCAGAATGCCCCACGGAGTCAGCGACTCCGCTGAGGCACCCTCAGTTTCAAATGACAGCTAGTTAATCAGTTTTTTTGCTGCTCCAAGGTAGGCAGTGCCATGCTTACGCACTGCTTCGGAGTCGGCCCGTTCGGATGCCAAATGAACTTCTTCCAGTGACTCGGCCATGTCTTCAACTTCTGCGTCAATTTTTGCCAGCGCATTTTCCAGCGTGTAGGTGAGCTCGTGGACCTGGGCCAGGTCACTACCATTCAGATCGCCGGCCAGCAATCGCTTGAGACGGTCGTTGTATTCGGTAAAGTTGACCAAAGCCTGCTCCAGCGTATCAGCTGATTTGGCCTGGTAGTGATTTACCTCTTCTGCGTGGGCAATGGTGGGGGACATCAAAGCGGCAGTCAGGGTCAGGGGCAGCAGATAAATGCGCATTACGTACCTCTCAATATGAATGATAAACAGTCGCATTTGGAATTTATCAGCCATTCTTGATGATAACAAGTCTCATTTGTGAAATTCAGCCAACTTCTAACTGGGTTCTTGGGCAACTCTGTAGGAGCCTCAGAGCAGCGGGCTCATGAAGAACATCAGCCGTTCGAGCACCTTTGCTCTTTTGCTACGTCCTCTCCATGAGGCCAGGGTCAGGAGTTCACTGCGTTCAAGGTAGGCATCAATCAAGTGCCCAACGGCGGCGGTATGTGGCCCGCCAAACAAAGTAACAGTCAGTTCGAAGTTGAGCTGGAGACTCCGTATATCCAGGTTGACGCTGCCAACCAACGCCATTTCATTGTCAATCAGCATTGCCTTGCTATGCAGCAAACCACCTTCAAACCGGTGAATTCGCGCACCCGACTCCAACAGCAGCTCGAAATAGGAGCGACTGGCCCATCCCACCATGATTGAGTCGTTATGCTTGGGCAGTAGCACGTTTACGTCAACACCACGCCTTGCTGCCTGGCGTAGTGCATCGAAGATCGCCTCTGAGGGCACGAAATAGGGAGTGCAAATGGTGATACTGGTATTAGCACGATAGATCGCAGAGAGCACTGCCTGGCCGATAAGGTCTTCCCCGACTCCCGGGCCAGAGGGAATAACAGAAAGCCAGTTGGGCCAGCTCTCTGAGGTGGGGTAATGCTGTGGCAGATCGCGCAGGCCGGTTTCCACTTCCCAGTCCCAGGCAAAGACCTTGGACAAACCGGGGGCTGCCTGACCATCAAAGCGCAGCATGAGGTCGATCCATTGACCGACCCCGGCGCCCTGTTTGAAGCTCAGCGGGTCGGCCATGTTCATCGAGCCGGTATAGGCGACGCGGTCGTCAATGATCCAGAGTTTGCGGTGCATGCGAAGATCTATACGGTGAGCGAGGGCACGAAGCAGCTTCACCGGTAAAGCCGGCACCACCTCTATACCCGCCTCAACCATTTTTTTACGCCAGCGTGAGCGGAAAAATTTCCGACTGCCCGCGTGGTCAATAAGCAACGATACCCGAACGCCACGCTGGCTCGCGGCTATAAGAGCCTGGGTAATATCGTCAACCCGACCCCCAGGGTGCCAAATATAGGTCACCACCCGGATACTTTCAGTGGCATGCTCGATGTCACTCATCCATTGCTGAAAAATAGCTTCAGGCGTGGCGAGCAACTGCATATTCGAATACCCCAGCGCACTCACCCCGTTTCGCGCGATCAGCAACTGGTGGATACCCAGGGCCAGGGGGCCACCGGGCAATTCAGCACCGGGGCGTACAAAACGCTGATTGATGTTGTGCAGGTAAGGGTCGATCATCGCGCTGGTACGCCTGCCATGTCGGCGCCCCAGATTCATCTCACCAATCATCAGATATAGCACTGCGCCGATCAGCGGTATTACATAAATAACCAGCAACCAGGCAAGGGTGCCGCTTACGGGTCTGCGGCGGGTGATGACACGGACAGTGACCGCTGCCGAGAACAGCCAGTAAAAGGCAATGGCAAAAAGCGCGAAGATGTTTTGCAGGTTATCCATCAAATTCCGTTGTCATAATTTGGCCGCAGGCTTGCAGATAGTCAATCTAGCAGGCTTTATGTACGCTTGTAAGATTTTGACCTATTCGGAAATTCTTATGCTGCCCTTCACGCTGGTAGACCGCCTGCGCTACATCCTCGAGCGCCAGTTAATCAAAGGGGTGCATTATCAATTGCTGGTGGTAGCACTTTTTATCGGATTGATTTCGCTGATTGGTGGCTGGTTGGCCTGGCCCTCTGCAGCGGCTGACATGCCCCTGGCAGATTCGGTGTGGTGGGCATTTCTGCGACTTACCGATCCCGGATATCTTGGCGACGATGTGGGAACCTGGCGTCGAGTCATTTCAACTGTATTGACCGTTGTCGGGTATGTGTTGTTCATGGGTACACTGGTAGCCATCATGACCCGGTGGCTGATCAGTAAGATGGGGGTGCTGGAACAGGGCCTGACACCGGTCACCATCAGCAATCACGTGGTAATCCTGGGCTGGACAAACCGGACCATTCCCCTGGTGCAGGAAATCATGGATACCGCTGGAGGTATTCAGCGTCTGCTCAAATCTCTCGATACTCGCCGCCTGCGGCTGGTCATTCTCTCCGATATCGTCAACACCGAGCGCAGTCAGGAGCTGCGCGATACACCCGGCGTCGGTCGAAGGGTGAAGGACATCATCTTGCGCTCAGGTACGCCGCTGCACCCCGACGCACTGCACCGGGTCGCCTGTTTGCAGGCTGCCGTGGTCATGATTCCCGGGCGGTCACAGGGCGGTAGTACGCTTGTGACCGGCGATATGGAAACCATCAAGGCTTTATTGACCCTACACGCCCAAGGCCAACATAGCGGTCAGCCTTTACCTTATGTCGTTGCCGAGATCGAAGACGTTCGCAAACTTAACGTCATGCGCCGGGCCTACCCGGGGCCACTGGAAATTATCGCCAGCGACGCAATAGTCAGCCGTCTGATGGCACAGGCCATCTTGCATCCTGGCCTCCCGGAATTCTACGGCGAAGTCATGTCGGTGCACGATGGCAACGAGATTTACCTGCGCTCCAGTGCTGGCTGTGAGGGGCAGACATTAGCGGCAATTGCTTCACGATGTCCACGTGCAGTGCTTCTCGGTCTGGTGCGCAGGGAAGGGGAGAGATCAATCCCGATGCTCAACGCACCGACCAGCGAACGCCTGCGAGCGGGTGACAGCCTGGTAATGCTGGCCCGCGAGTATGAGGATGCTGATCCGATACAGGTAAGTGAGAGTCTCACCAGGGCCTGGGAGCGGAAAGAGCAGATTAATTCGGACCTGGTTGCTGTGAATGCAATCAAGAAGTCAGTACTTATTCTGGGCTGGAACCGCCGTCTGCCAGCTCTGGTGCACGAGCTTGCAACCTATGGTGAACAGAACTTCCGGCTCATGATGGTTTCAACGCTGGACGCCGAGGCCCAGCGTGAGGAGCTGGTGCAATACAGTGAGCAGGCTCAGCGAGTGCCATGTAATCACCTGCAGGCGGACTTCATGGCCGAGACGACGTTGAGAAAGATACTGCAAACCGAGTGGGACAGTATTCTGCTGGTATCAAGCGACCGGCTCGACTCGGGTGAAGAAGCCGACGCTAGAGCCATGGTCGGTTATATGGCAGTGGATGAGTTGCTGAAGGAGCGCAGAAAACGACCTCAGCTGTTGCTGGAATTGAGTGATCCTGCAAATGAAGAGCTGGTGGTGCGTAACCGCAGCGAAAGTATCATAAGTCCGATGATTCTCAGTCATCTCATGGCGCAAGTTGCTCAACGACGCGAGCTTGGGTTGGTATTCGAGGAGCTCTTTACCGTGGGCGGAGCCGAAATTCTTTATCGAGACCAGAGCGAATACCCGATGCAGAGCGTCAATACCTTTGCCGATCTGGAAGCTGTGGCTGGTTTGCAAGGCGAAACCGCTCTGGGCATCTACCGGAATGCCCCTGACGGCGAGGGCCGACGTCTGCAACTTAATCCTCCCAGGGATATTCCGCTCAAGCTTCAGGTTGGCGATGAGCTGGTTATTCTAACAACACTGCCTTGATACCTAATCTTCACAGACAATTATCAGGCTTGGGCAGACCGGCAATCTTGCTTGCGAGTTTGGCAGGGCTGCCGGGAAACAGCTTGAGTAAATAGATGCTCTTACCTTTCTCGGCGCCCAGTTCCTGGCCAATATATTTGACCAGCGGCCGCATGGCTGGAGAAAGCTGATAGCGCTGATAAAACTGCCGGAGTGCCAGAACCACCTCCAGGTGCTCTTCGGTAAGATCGATGCCCTCAAGGCGCGCCAGCTCAGCCGCCAAGGGTTGCGACCAGTCGTTCAGATCGACCAGAAAGCCTTCCTGATCCAGCGCTACATTCTTCGAGCCGATCTGTATTGTCTGCGTCACCAGCTGATCACCTTGCTGCTCTGTTCGCAGAGTCTAACCATACCGGCGTAGCCTGTGGGTTGCACTCGCGAGGGCAGGTCGTCGAGCGCCAGACCTCGAGCGAGCAGGTCCGTCTCCAGCACATACAGGCGCACATCGCCCGGTAGCAGACCGATGCTGCTCAAGGCCGCAGAACCGGGTAGAAGAGCGTAAACTGCGTCCTCGGTGAACAAGATTGATTGTCCGCTCGCCAATACCCGCTTGCAGCTGGCCAGCGAGCTGTTAGCGGACGGCGAATGGCGGAGAATATGCAGCAACGGCGCGCTCACAGGGAGACAACCTCCGAGTAATGTTCCAGTAAAACAGCGATTTGAGCGCTATCCACACAGTCTGCAGCCAGTGAACATTGTTTGATGTTCATGCCGCGCTCGGCCAGGGAGTGACGGCAAACCATGATGTCTTCTACTCCATACATGTCCAAAGCACCCAGGTTGGCGGTCAGGGACTTTTGCTGCAGTAGGCTGGCATCCTGGCCCTTGCGCAATTGCAGTACTCCATCACCCATAAAGAGAAACCCCGTCGGCACGCCAAAGGCGGCGGAGGCGAGGGCCAGATCGAGGGCTTCCCGGGCGGCGATATGCGTCGGCGGTCGACTGGTAATGATCAGCACACTTTTCATATCAGGTTCCGAACGTCACGGTACGGTCAGCTGTTTGCAGACTGTCGACCCATTGTCCAAGGCCGGATAACTCCCAGGGCGCTCCTGTGTTTGCTACAGGCCGCTGCCAGCGTGAAGCCTCCGCGTCATCGAGCACGCCGCGGCGCAGGGCGGCGGCAATGCATACAACGGCATCAAGCTGGTTCTCTGAAATGAAGGCTCTCCAATCCGCGTAGATGTCCGCTTCGTCCTGGGGCTGTACAGCCAGCGCGGTAGCCAGATGGACTGCGTCGCGATAGAAGAATAACCGACTGATCTGATGCCCGGCATCCAGCGTTGCGCGGGCAAAATTCAGTGCGCTGCGGGCAGCTGGATCCTGGGGACCGGAGAGTAGGACAATGGCAAAATTCATGGTCAGAACCGTTCAAAAACAAAAAAGGCCCGCTATCGAGCGGGCCTCATTGTAACCAACTAATCGATCAGTCGTCGCCAACAACGCCCAGAATGTGCAGCAGGCTCAGGAAAATGTTGTAGATAGAAACGAAAAGGGTGATGGTCGCCATGATGTAGTTGTCTTCGCCACCGTGAATGATGGAGCTGGTCTGATAAAGAATGATGGCCGATGAAAACAACACGAAGCCAGCAGAAATCGCCAGTGAAAGACCAGAGATGTCCAGGAAAATACTGGCCACGACTGCGCAAAGCAATACGACAAAACCAGCCATGATGAAGCCGGACAGGAAGCTGAAATCCTTGCGGGTCAGAATCGCGTATGCAGACAGACCCAGGAACACCATGGCAGTCATGCCCAATGCCATAGCCACCAGTGAACCGCCATTGGGCAGTGACAGGTAAGCGTTCAATATGGGGCCAGTGGTGTAGCCCAGGAAGCCGGTAAATACGAAGGTCAATACCAGACCCCAGCCCGAATCACGGAACTTCGAGGTCAGGAAGAGCAGGCCATAAAACCCCACCAGCATGATGATGATATTAGGCCGCGGCAGATTCAACGCCATTGAAACCATTGCAACAATGGAACTGAACGCCAAAGTCATGGCCAGCAGAGCATAGGTGTTGCGGAACAGCTTACTGACCTCGGCCTCGTTTACACCCGAATGCTGCAGGGTGGTTTGCTGATCTTGCATGTTCATAGTCGATCTCCAGGAGTGGGCAAGCAGGTTGATCCTTTGATATGCGCTCGATCATACCTGTTCGATGTTGCAAATCAAGGCCTTGAAAATGTTAAAGCGTTTCATTTAGCTACCTTGGGCATTGACTAGCGCGCGGTTTCCGGTAGTATTGCCGGCCGTGGAGGGATGGCAGAGCGGTTGAATGCACCGGTCTTGAAAACCGGCGTAGGTTAATAGCCTACCCAGGGTTCGAATCCCTGTCCCTCCGCCATATCAGTAGTCAAAAGCCCCAGAAATGGGGCTTTTTTCGTTCTGCTGTTGATCTGGACGATTGGGCGAATCATCAGGTGGTAGCAACTCCAACATGGGCTTGATCGGGCAACCATCCGGCCCACACCGCAAAGTCAGCCGCGGCCATCGGTTTGGCATAATAGAAGCCCTGGGCGAAACGGTAGTTGAGCGACCGCAAGAAAGCTTCCTGAGCAGGGGTCTCGACCCCCTCGCCAAGCGCCTCGATATGCAGGTGACGACTCAGCTGCGCAAGACTCGCAACTACACCGGCGCCGCGTCCGTCGGGTGATTGCCAGACAAACGCCTTATCTACCTTGATCAGATTGAACGGGATATCGATCAGACGTCCCAGAGAAGAGTAACCGGTACCGAAGTCGTCCAGGGCTAGAGAAAAACCAGCTGCAACCAGGTCATCGATCACCTGTCGCACACAATTGATGTCGAATTCCAATGCGTTCTCTGTTATTTCGAGCTTCATGCATCTTGGCGACACGCCTATAGATCGCGAGATATCCACAAAGCGGGCGGCCAGATTCGGATCCCGGAGTTGAGAGGGTGCTACATTGACCGAAATCCAGAATGCCGCGTTGCCCTCGAGCGCTTGCCAACTTCGAAGTTGAAGGCAGGCATCTTCGAAAACTTGTCCTCCCAGCTCATCCATGAGCCCCAGCTGCTCGGCCAGCGGGATAAAACAGTCCGGACCTATCGGGGCTTGCCCTTCAGGTAGTGGCCAGCGCAATAAGGCCTCAGCCCCCACTGCCTTACCGTTTTCCAAATCCATAACTGGTTGATAAAAGAGCACCAATTGCTTTTCGGAGACGGCAGACTGCAGATCGCCTTCAAGTTTGATTTCCTGGCGCTGCGCTTCCTTTATGCTGTGATCAGCCCAGCGAATAGGATCCGCGTCTGTATTGGCGGCCCCTTCAGCAAGCTCTTCGGCAAGCAGTGCCAGCTCTCGCGCGTGGCGGCCATCTGTGGGCGCGCGGGCAATACCCGCGCTCACCTCGACCCGTAGAACTTCACCCGCAATTTCAAAATCCTTTTCAGTAACAGCCGCAATGAAAGAGCGTGCTCGCTTCATCAGATGATGATCCGCATCGTTCGCCGCATCGGCTTCCGCAGAGATGATTACCGCGAAGGTGTGATCATGGGAACGGGCCAGCGATTCCTCCGGCTTAAGTCTGTTACCGAGGCGTTTGGCGATATCGCTCAGGAGATGATTGATTGTCTCCACGCCAAAGGCTCGATCAATGCGGTCAAGGCGTCTGAACTGCAAGGACACAAGGCCGGTCACTGAGCCGGATTCTGCCGTCTGATCAATGAGACGCTGTAGCCGCAAAAGCATACTGCGATGATTCAAGGCGCCAGTAATAGGATCGTGCTTGGCTCCGCTTGAATTCAAAAGTGCATTCAAGCGCCGAGTTTGGCCCTCCAGCCTGTCCTGAGCAGGATTCAGGTTGGTTATTTCCTGCTGCACGGAAAAAAAATAATCCAAACCTTCTCCATCATGGCGTAAACGCGTGATGGTCCACTCAACCAGATAGGGCGTACCGTCCTTCCGGTAATTCCACGCCTGACACTCAAAAGAGTCGCCGGCACGCAAGTTTGACTTGAGTCGCTCCAGAACTGTGCGATCAGTGTCCGGACCCTCCAGGAGGCTGGGTGCTGCACCCAGAAGCTCCTCTCGTGAATAACCCGTCATGCGTGTAAAAGCATCATTAACATGCACGTAGACCGGCCCTGCAGGTTCCAGCTCGCCAGTGGTTATGACTACTGAAAAATCTGATTCCTTGATGACCGCTAACAAGGCGGGGGGTCTGAAGGTCATTGGCTGCATCCTTGCTATTATTCGCGATGGGGTATCAGCAACTATATGTGGCCAAAATGCGGAAAAACTATATCTTTTTTTGCAACTGACTGGTCCCCAATTGATGGGTTGAGTCGAACCTGGAGACATTTGGCGCGCTATAGAGTGGTCTGCAGAAGAAATTGTTTTCCAGACCCAATTACGAAATAGGGGGCGTTTGCAACACGGATCCCCGATCCGCGGGGTCCGAAAACAGTAGGTGTTGAACCCGAGCAGAGAGCGCGTCGATGGCAAAGGGCTTGGTCAGCACTTGCATACAAGCTCCAAGATCGTCTTTACCAAGAACAGAAGCCTCCGCATAACCAGTAATAAACAGCACCTTGAGGCCAGGCCGATTTTCCAGGCCTGCGTCGGCCATCTGCCGTCCATTCAGACCGCCCGGGAGTCCGACATCGGTGATCAGCAGGTCAATGTTGATGTCGGAACGCAGCAGCTTGAGCCCTGCGACGCTATCAGCCGCCTCGATCAGGGTGTATCCCTGGTCGCCCAACGCCTCACGAAGCAACATTCTTACCGTTGGTTCATCATCGACGATAAGGATGGTCTCGCCACTTTTGGAAAAGTTTACGGGAGCGTTTTTCAGTTGTTGACCGACTTTCGCAGCGGGACCGTGATGGCGGGGAAGGTAAATGCTTATGGTCGTGCCCTGGTCAACCTCCGATTCAATACGTACCTGCCCACCTGACTGCTTGGCAAAACCGTAAATCATCGAGAGACCCAGCCCTGTCCCCTGACCGATTGGCTTGGTGGTAAAGAAAGGCTCAAAAGCTTTGGCAAGGATGTCCGGTGTCATACCAACACCGGAGTCAGTTACAGTAAGTGCAAGGTACTCACCCGGTGGTATCTCGGCAGCTTGCGCCGTCAGGCCCTCCAAATGCTTGTTGCTGGTTTCAATAACAATACGGCCACCATCAGGCATGGCATCTCGCGCATTGAGGCAAATGTTGAGCAAAGAGCTTTCGAGCTGCCCTGCATCAACCAACGTAGTCCAGAGATTGTCCGCGCCAACTGTTTTCACGAGGATGCCCGGTCCTACAGCGTGGCGGATCAATTCGACCATGCTGGCAATCAAGGTGTTCACATCAATGGCACGAGGATCCAGCGTTTGCCTACGCGAAAAGGCGAGCAATCTGTGGGTCAGAGAAGCTGCACGTTGGGCTGCCCCTTGTGCCGACAGGATATATTTACCTATCTCGTCGGTACGTCCCTGATTGATCCGTCTGGACATCAGTTCGAGCGCACCGGAAATACCTGCAAGCAAATTGTTGAAGTCATGGGCCAGCCCTCCTGTGAGCTGACCGACTGCTTCCATTTTCTGCGATTGACGCAACTTGTCCTCGGACTGCATCAGCTCATCGGTACGCTCTGCAACGCGTTGTTCCAGGGTGTCATTCAAAGCTCGTAGCGCTGCCAGTGCCCTGTCACGTTCCGCCTCGACAGCGCGTCGCTCTTCTACATCAAGAAGGACCCCTGGAAAGCGCAGAGGTACGCCCTCGGCGCTATGCTCAACCCGACCGTTTGCTTCTATCCAATAGTATTTCCCATCTGCCCGACGCACACGGTACTGGTGAGCATAGGCGCCGCCCCGCAGGATGGCTTCATCGATTGCGTTCATCAGACCAGCGCTGTCATCGGGATGCACTGTCTTTACCACCTCTACCAGAGGAAGGTCGTGTCGACTGATTCCGGGGGGAAGACCAAAGGCGTTCACAAAGCCGTCATCGATGCTGAAGTGGTCGGTAGCCAGATCCCAGTGCCAAGTACCAATAATGGCGCCAGCGGACAGCGCCAGTTGAACACGCTCTACATTGTCTCGGGCCAGGGCTTCGCTTGCGCGCAACCTTTCCTGCGCATTCCGCCGCTCAGTGACATCATTGAAAATGACCGCAATTTGCCTATCCGCCGGATCGCCGACGCGAACCGCGCGTACATCGAACCACCGGGCGAACGCTTCGGCGTAACTTTCGAAGCTGGCGGGCTCGCCGGTCATGGCCACCTTTCCGTAAATCTCAAACCAGAAGGGCTCCAGATCAGGGGCGTACTCTGTGACCCATTTACCCTGAAGGTTTACGCCCGCCTGTTTCTCGAACGCAGGGTTGATCTCGTCGAAACGGTAATCAACCGGCCTGTCCTGGCTGTCGAACTTGACCTGAACGATGGCAAACCCTGCCTCAACGGTTTCCAGTATCGTTCTGAAGCGTTCTTCGCTTCTGCGTAGCGCATTTGCTGCAATTCGCATCTGAGTCAAATCGAGCATGGCGCCGATAACACGTATTGCCTGGCCGCTCGAGTTCCGTATCACCTGTCCACGATCGAGGACCTCTGCATACGTACCATCTCCCCGGCGGAAGCGGTATTCCTCACTCCAGGCAGTTTCTTCACTATGAATGACGGTATGGATCGACGCATCAACACGGGCCTGATCGACCGGATGAATCTGGGCAATCCACCAATCTCCGGTCGGAGTAATGGTTTCTGCCGTGTAGCCGTAGGCGTGCATCAACGCCTCATTCCACAAGACGTAATTGGTCACAAGATCCCAATCCCACACCGCGTCGTTGGTGGCTTTAGCAATCAGCCTATAACGTTCATGCATCGCCTGTTCACCGCTTTGATCGCGGTTTTGCATGGTTTGAGAACTGCTTGCGGGCGTGTTTCCAGCTCCTTCTGGATGGTCGTCCTTCAAGGTATTACCCCGCGAGACACAAGGGTCGTTGCCTTCTCCATCGCCTGGCAAATAACTCTGGATAAACCGGCCTCATCAAAGGGCTTGGCCAATGTGGGTATGCCTGGGTCAGCCCGCTCGGTAATGTCCGAGTAACCCGATGCAATAATTACCGGCAACTTGGGGTTGGACACTTTCAGGCTTTCCACCAGTTGTCTGCCAGTGGTATTGGGCATGGCGTGGTCCGTAATGACCAGTGCGACTTCGAGATTCTTCAACATCTCAAGAGCTACGTCCGCAGAGGAAGCTTGAAAAGTGTGATGACCCATGTCCTCCAGAAGCGCACAGGTATTGGTCAGCACCAGGTCGTCGTCGTCAACTACGAGAATCTGTAATGGTTTGGTAGCAGAGGCGCACTGAGCAATGCTGGATGGACCGGCCTGCACAGTCAGCTCATGGCTAATCGGCAGCCACAGCTGGACTGTTGTACCTTTTCCCAGAACACTTTCTAACATCAGCTTGCCACCCAGTTGCTCGACTATGCCGTGTGCCATTGACAGCCCAAGCCCGGTACCCTTGCCAACGTCTTTTGTGGTGAAGAACGGTTCGATGGCCCGCCGAGCGGTTTCTTCATCCATACCGTCGCCGGTGTCGACAACCTCCAGCAAAACATATTCATTTGGCTCCATTACCGCTTCAACGCTATCGAAAGCGGTGGGTAGACGGGCCGAGATTAATACCTCGCCGCCCCCGGGCATGGCGTCGCGGGCATTGATGACCAGATTCAGAAGGGCCGTTTCCAACTGGTTACGATCGCCATGAATGCGGGGCAGGGCAGACGCGATTCTTGTATGAATCCGCATAACGGGCCCAATGGATTGCCGAATGAGACCTTGTATCCCCTGCAACAGGTCGGCAATTACCAATGTCTCTATTTTTAGTGGCTGGTGTCTGGAGAAGGCCAGCATCCGCTGGGTCATGGCAGCACCGCGCTCGGCGCCCTGAATAGCATTGTCAATCAGGTCAAGTACAGGGGAGTCAGGGGCTCGTTTCTTCGCCAGGTTCAGACTGATCAAGACGATGGTCAGCAGATTGTTGAAATCGTGGGCGACACCGCCGGTGAGACGACCAACGGCTTCCATTTTCCGCGCCTGAAACAAAGCTTCACGTGCGCGGTCGAGCTCCTGCTGGGTTTGATAGCGCTCGGTGATATCACGAGTGACCTTGGCAAATCCGGTGATAGAGCCCACCTCGTCGCGAATCGGATCGATAATCACGTGGGCCCAAAACCGCGAGCCGTCGTTTCTGACCCGCCAGCCCTCCGTCTCGAAGCGCCCCTGCGCCGCGGCAATTTCAAGACCACGCTTGGGCAAGCCGGCAAGTCTGTCTTCCTCGGTATAAAACAAGGAAAAAGGCAAACCAATTATTTCTTCGCTGGCATATCCCTTGAAGCGCTGCGCTCCAGAATTCCAGCTGGCAACGATACCGTCTGGGTCGAGCATGTAAACGGCATAGTCGATGATCGAGTCGACCAGCAGCCGGTAGCGTTCCTCCACGTTAGGCAATAGAGGTGACATATCTTGAATTTTCATGCCGATTTGCGGTCCTAGATGTTGAAGGTGCGAGCTGGCCCAGTGCTCTGAAACATTTCCTAACAGCCGCGAAGATTTTAACCATACTGGCTGATAAAATACGCCAATAAAGTGGCTCGGATGGTTTCAGAGTCAGAAAACAGCTGCCCAACAGCAGATTAGTACGTTGCTCTCGAGGGGCTGCGTCCCTTTTGAGGATATCGAATGGCAAAAACATACCCCGTCATCTCCACCGGCAACAACGGATTTGACGCAATTCTCAAGGGCGGACTGCCCCAAAACCGGCTCTATCTTTTAGAGGGCACGCCCGGTGCTGGTAAAACAACACTTGGCTTACAGTTCCTGCTCGAGGGTGTTGCCGCCGGCGAGCCCGTGCTCTACATCACCCTCTCAGAAACGGCAGAAGAACTTGAAAGTGTGGCGCATTCACATGGTTGGACACTCGATGGTATTGATCTGTTCGAGTTTTCTTCCACTGCTGAAGTGCTGGGCCAAAGCTATGAGCAATCCATCCTGCATCCCTGGGAGGCCGAGCTAGGCAATACCATTCGGCTGATCGAGGAAAAGGTAGAACTGCTCAAGCCAAAGCGACTGGTCTTCGACAGCCTGTCAGAAATGCGCCTGCTTGCTCAGGATCCCTTGCGCTACCGACGCCAGGTTTTGGCGCTCAAACAGTATTTCTCTGGTCAGCAGATCACCGTTCTGCTGGTAGACGATATGACAGGTTCTAACGGGGAGCGTGATAATCACTTGCACAGTCTTTGCCATGGTGTTGTTACCCTGGAACGGCTGACCCTGGAGTTCGGGGCCGCTCGCAGGCGCATGCAGGTACAGAAACTGCGAGGAGTGGATTTCGTAGCTGGCTATCATGACTTTACTATCAAGAAAGGTGGATTGGAGGTGTACCCTCGTCTCATTGCGGCCAAGCACCATGTCAAGTTCAGCACTGAATCAGTTTGTAGCGGGATAAAAGAGCTCGACGACTTGCTGGTTGGTGGCCCCCTACGGGGTACCAGCACTCTGGTAACCGGTCCGGCCGGCTCCGGCAAAACCACTCTGGCACTCGTATACCTGGCAGCTGCCTGTAGAAGGGGGGAAAACTGCACCATCTACGAATTCGATGAGCGGGTAGCCACGCTCATCAATCGCGCGGACAGCATGGGGCTCGACCTCAGTAGGTATGTAGCAAATGGTCAGCTGGTAATCCAGCAGATTGATCCGGCAGAAATCTCCCCCGGTGAATTTACCTGGCGAGTGCGCACCGAAGTAGAAGAACGCAACAGCAGGATGATCGTAGTTGACAGTCTTAATGGCTATATGGCCGCTATGCCTCAGGAGCAGCAGCTCATCCTGCAGATGCATGAGGTGCTGTCCTATCTGAGCCAGTTGGGGGTCGTCACCTTTCTGATAAACCCACAGCATGGGCTCATAGGCTCGATGTCCACCAGCCTCAACGTTTCCTACATAGCAGACTCAGTCATACTGATTCGCTATTTCGAAGCCCAAGGGAGGCTTCGCAAAGCGATTTCAGTACTCAAACACCGTACTGGCGCCCATGAAGATGCTATTCGTGAATTGCGGATTGACTCTCATGGCGTACGCGTTGGCGATCCACTGATAACATTCCGCGGCGTACTTACGGGCACCCCGGAATATTTTGGCGAAGAACACCTCATGGAAGAGAGGCAGCGTGATTTCTGAAAGACGACCTGAAGCGAAGACCCTTTCAATTGTTGCACCGTTCAAAGGGGATGCGCCCAGCCTGAACAAGCTTTTCTCAGGTAAGTACTATGTTCAGGTTCATTCCAATATCAACTCCCTTGCAGCAGAGCTCGGCGCGGGTACGGGGCTGGTCATCCTGACCGAAGAGTCCCTGCTGGGCGGAGTCGTTGCGCTGGACGAGGCGCTGGGTCGCCAGCCCAGCTGGTCTGATATTCCGACCATACTCTTGGCATCTAACAAAGGTCGATTGGGGCGTGATACCGATGTTGCCAGACGCCGTTTGCCTGCCTCCGCCGGCTACGTGATCGTGCTGGAGCGACCATTGAGTTCCGCATCGTTATTGAGTGCAGTTGATGCTGCCTGGGGTTCACGTGAGCGTCAGTTCGAGATGCGTGATCGCCTGGCTGAACTCGCGGAAGAACGCGGCCGGCTGACAACGCTTTTGGAAAACGTGCCCGTCGGTATCAGTTTCATGGACAGTCAGGGCAAATCAATCATCAGCAATCCGCTGTTCAGAAAGTATCTGCCCAGTGGAATTATTCCTTCAAAGCACCCGTCAAGCGCTGCACGCTGGATCGCTCGTGATTCAGAGGGTAAAAAGCTGGAGCCGAACATGTTTCCCGGCGCCAGAGCCCTCAGAGGCGAGGCCGCGACAGGTGTGGAGTTTTGCCACAAACTTGATAGTGGTTCCGAGTCCTGGATGCGTGTAAGCGCGGTGCCTTTGTACGACGAGCAGCGCAATATTCTTGGAGCCGCGTCGGTCATTCTGGATATAAACGAAGAAAAGCAGGCTGAGCTGTCTCTGCGCCGTTTTAATGAGGAGCTCGAGATTCAGGTACAGGCGCGAACACGCGAACTCAATGCCGCTATTGAGCGACTCAGAAAGGAGAGTGATGAGCGCGAACGAGCCGAGGACCAGCTCCGCCAGGCACTGAAGATGGAGGCGGTAGGCCAGTTGACCGGGGGTATCGCGCATGATTTCAACAATATGCTCACGGGCGTTATCAGCGCGCTTGATCTGATCAAGATTCGCATGGCTAAAGGCCAAACCAAAGACATTGAACGGTTTATGGACGCGGCCAACAGCTCTGCACAGCGCGCAGCCTCCTTGACCCAACGATTGCTGGCTTTTTCAAGGCGCCAACCACTGGACGCCAAACCCTTGCCAATCAACCGTCTGGTGTCGACTCTCAAGGATCTGCTGCAGAGAACGGTATCCGAGCAGATCGCCCTCACATTGGAGCTCTGTAGTGAGGATCCATGGATCCACGCCGACGGCAATCAGTTGGAAAACGCTATTCTCAATCTCGTCATCAATGCCAGGGACGCAATGCCTGCGGGGGGAGCCCTGATCATTCGCACTCGGCTTATCAAGTCCAATGAGGCTGAGCAGGGGCAGGTGTGTATTGATGTGCAAGATACCGGGTATGGAATACCCCACCATGTTCAGGACAAGGTCATGGAGCCCTTCTTCACCACCAAGCCGATTGGTCAGGGCACAGGGCTAGGTCTGTCCATGGTTTACGGCTTTGCTCAGCAAAGTCATGGTTACCTTACAATCAACAGCGTGCCGGAGAGGGGTACCAACGTAACCATCTGCCTGCCGGAAAACTACCAGGCTCACAAGGACTCAGCGCCTATTGAAAGGTTGGCTAAAGCAGGTAGCGGTCAGTCGATACTACTGGTTGAAGACGACGATTCGGTGAGGCTGATCAACAAGGAAGTGCTGGAAGAGCTCGGCTATCAGGTTACGGTGGCTCGCAACAGCGATGAGGCGCTCGAATCCTTTTACGTCATGGACCGCGTTGATCTGCTGTTGACCGATGTCGGGCTACCGGGAATGAACGGTCGGCAGTTGGCTGAGGTTATTCAGCAGCTGCAACCAAGGTTGCCTGTTCTCTTTCTCACCGGTTACGCAGAGAGCGCCATCAACCAGACCGATTTTCTCGGTCCGCATATGCAATTGTTGACCAAGCCTTTTACCATTGATGTATTGGCCAGCCGCGTAGCAAACATGCTGCTGGCCAATACACAGGAAAATGCTGGATATCAGACTACGCCCTGAGCGAGCATCGTGTCCGCAATTTTGACGAAGCCTGCTATGTTAGCCCCTTTGACATAGTTGATAAATCCATCATGTTCCCTGCCGAAATGCACGCAGGTGTTGTGGATCGACTTCATGATGCTGTGCAGCTTTTCGTCTACCTCACCGGCAGTCCAATGCAGGCGCATGGCGTTCTGAGTCATTTCCAGCCCGCTCACGGCAACGCCGCCAGCATTAGCGGCTTTACCCGGCGCGAACAGGATCTGGTGCTCCATGAACACATCGACGGCAGCCAGAGTGCACGGCATATTGGCACCTTCAGCCACGCATATGCAGCCATTCTGGACCAGAGCACGAGCGTCGGTTTCGTCAAGCTCATTTTGTGTGGCGCAGGGCAGGGCGATATCACACTGCAAATGCCAGGGCGTCTGTCCGGGGTAAAAGTCAGCGTTGTCGCTGGCCATTTCTTCCAGCCTTCCGCGACGTTCGTTCTTGAGCGCCATCAGCTCGAACCATTGATCAGACGTCATACCTTCGACGAAGTGCAGGGTACCGCCAGAGTCGGAAACGGAAATCACCTGCCCACCGAGTTCCAGCACTTTTTGCGCAGCGTACTGGGCAACGTTGCCGGAGCCCGAAATAGCGACGCGTTTGCCTGCGAAACCGGTATCACGGCCCTTGAGCATCTCTTGCGCAAAATACACACAGCCGTAGCCGGTCGCTTCCGGACGGATGAGGCTGCCTCCGTAGGTGGGGCCCTTGCCAGTCAGCACCGAAGTGAATTCATTGCGCAGACGTTTGTACTGCCCGTACATATAGCCAATCTCGCGTGCGCCAACTCCGATGTCGCCAGCGGGCACATCCACATCTGCACCGATATGACGCGCGAGTTCCGTCATGAACGACTGACAGAAGCGCATCACTTCTTCGTCACTCTTGCCCTTGGGGTCAAAATCCGATCCGCCCTTGCCACCGCCCATTGGCAGAGTTGTCAATGCATTCTTGAAAACCTGTTCAAAGGCGAGGAACTTCAGCACGCTCAGATTTACCGATGGATGAAAGCGCAGCCCACCCTTGTAGGGCCCTATGGCGCTGTTCATCTGTATCCGGAAGCCCCGATTGACCTGGACCTGGTTCTTGTCATCCATCCACGGCACCCGGAACATTATCACCCGCTCTGGCTCGACGAGACGCTCGATAATGCCACTTTTCAAGTACTTGGGATGTGATTCCAGAAACTCCCAAAGAGAGCTGAGTATTTCTTCCGCAGCCTGATGGAATTCAGGCTGGTCGGGATCACGCTTTTTGATATTCGCGAGACAGTTTTCCAGGGTGTAGGTCATTTGCATTCTCTTGTAGTAAGCGTGAAGAACATTATTGGCTTAAGGGCATATGCATACAGACACGCAGTCGCGCCTGACCCCGGGACTGGAAATAGACACAGTCGCGCGGTGAATATCGTTTTTTCAAAGGATTCCTTTCGGGGATCTACCAGGTTCGCTGCAGCTCTAACTGTAACAAAGTGATGCATTCTATGCACTATTGCGGTGCGAGCCATAAAAACAAAGCCCCGAAGTTCGGGGCTTTGTTTCTCAACCAGCGTAGGTATTTCAGTTCTGTGGGCGGCCCTGATCAGGCTCGTTATAGTTACAAACCCCCTCGGGGAAAATGGCATTCAGTTGCGTTATCTCCGCGGTGTCAGGCACCCAGCTTCCATAAGTACCATCGTTCAACGCAGTACTGATCGGCTTGAGAGTGCACTTGAAAATACTGCCCTCTATCGGCCCGCCGGCCTCCATGCGTGAGGTGGTATAGGTAGGGAACTGGCTAGTGCACAGGCCCTCCGGGTCGTTGTCGATTATTCCGTCCCATACGTCGGTGCCGGATGCAATCAGATCGCCCTGCGTTTCAAAGCAACTGTCCACTGCAGCGGCTGGCTTGTTTTCAGCGATGGTCTGGTCCGGATTCTGTTCGATGTTTTCAAGCCATTCGTGCAACACCTCAAGGGCCAGCCAGGTGTGATCGAATTCTTCCCGAGGGCGAGGACGAGCCGGGTCGGAAGTATCGGTCGGGCGAGTATCGGTAAACCATATAACCTGATTATCAGAATGGCCCATTTTGTTACGGATACGCTGGCGTGCGGAGAACGACTGATGGCTGTTGTGCATGTCGAGCACTTCTTCCAGGTAATGCCGCCATTCAATTACGGGAATATTCAGCTGACCATCGAATACCATTCCTGACTCATAGGCTGCCCGGATTGCCAGCAGATCACCCTCCGTGCGCGGCGCAGGTGCGATACCATCCGGACTGAGTAACATGTTCCGCCGGCTCCAGGGGTCGAACTTGGTAGGATCATTCATTACATCGGCGATGGTGCCGATAAAGGGAAAACCTTCCTGAACCATGTCCTCCGGCTGCTTCCAGCCGCCTACTTGCGAATTGAGTTTGAGAAACTCCTCAGGAGATATCTCATTGCTGGTCAGCGCATCAAGGCCGTATTGAACACCGACGTTATCGAACAGTGTTCGCGGATTACCTTGGGCATCTACGCCGTAGATATTGCGCAGGTCGTCATAGTGAGTCCAGTTAACCTGCTCCATTACCCCTGCAGGTTCCATCTGGGCCTGATTGGCCACCTGTCCGAACATTGGATTCATGACCAGGGGTGTCAAGCCGCGCCATGCAGGAATACACTCGGACATTCCGGGTGCCGTTGCGTAACCCAACATGGTCTTGGCGTCGGCGAAGGGATCGGGATAGTCATCTGTCGCATTCAGCCCTACCAGCAAAGAGCGATTCTCGGTGGTTTGCCAGCGTGCGTTGTTGCGGTCAGTCACGTCCATGTAGTGTTCCAGAAGTTCGCAATCGCCGATATGGATGGTCTGGGTGACCATGTCCGGATAGGCGTACTGCGGCACACCGGCATCCAGTAGGTCGGGGTGGTTCTGGGAGTAGACATACTGCTGGATTCCGCCGCCCGAGCCACCGATGGCCACGGTGTAGTCCGGCACACCGAAGCGTTTGATAAAGTGCTCCTTGACCATGAGTGCAGTTTCGCCGCCAACCTGGAGGTTGTAATGCGCATTGGTTCGGGTGCCGGAAGAGTAGATGACGGCATATCCCTTGCCCAGAACTTCTGGTGCCAAAGCTCGACCGCTGACTCGGCCCTGGGTGTGGCCGATGGCAACACCTCCCTCGAACTGGAACAGCAGCCGGCCATTCCAGTTATCAGTCGCTGCCGCATCTGCGGCATCTCCCAGGGTGGCAAGGGTGGCAAAGCTGTAAAGGAACCTGTTCAGCGTTCCGCGCTCCCAGCGCACGACGAAATCTACTTCACGGCCGTCGGTCAGGGTGGTGCTGGCCATGTCGGCTGGGCGAGTACCGTCGCCCGGTAGAGGCTGGTAGCTGCCGCCTGTAGTGCGATAAACAAATGTCACGAAGGGCTCAACCGAACAATCACGGCTTAGGCCGATCTGTGTACCTCCCTCGAATACCGGAAAACCTGTATCGCCATTGGTATCGACCAAGGGCTGTTTGTCCCACTCGCTGACTGTTGTGCAGACAAAGGGGTATTGCTGCGGGCCAGAGAAAATCGGACCAGTTTCTGGAAACGCTGACACAGCCATCGAGTCCAGCGGACCACGCTCGGTGTGGTGCAGCTCTATCCGGTTTTCACCCTCGCTCAGGCCCGGAATAAGCACCTCGATGCGGCCGTTGCGCCGCGTGACACGTGTCGGCTCGGTTTTCTGGTCATTAACCCACAGTTCCAGCTCTGCCACCTGTTGTTCAGTCAGGTCGACATCACCCTCGACGCCCAGCAGTACCGAGTTCCCGGTGACCTGGTCAGGACTGCTGGAGAGCACCGCTATAGACAACGCCGCAGGGTCTTCAATATCGGAGCTTGAACCGCCACCGCCACCGAGGCAGCCTGTGAGTGCCACTGTAAGTGCGCCAAGGGCGCAAGGTAATGCGTAACTTCTGAAAGGTGTCATGGTGCAGATCCCTCTGGGCCGGAGCCTTCTTGTTGGTTTTTGGAATCATCATGCTAGGCCCGGGGAGTGGAGCGGAACAGGTACAGATCCATGCATTTGACTGACACAGAGGAGTCCAGGGCCAGTACCCGAAGCGTCAAAGCCTCGCTGCGATATCGCCAAGACGCTGGATGGCCCTGCTGTTTTGCTCGCTGAGCGGATTGCCGGCATTCAACCGCAGGAAATCACTATGCCTCGGCCCGGCAGAGAATACGCTGCCGGGGAATACGTGTATGCCCTCAGCCAAGGCCAGATCGAAGAGTTGGCGCGCATCCCTGCCGCCAGGTAATCCAACCCATAAAACGCAACCACCGGTAGGTTGCCTGGCTGTGGTACCGGCGGGAAAGCATTCGAGGATCTGTTTCGAGGTCTGTTCTGTCTGTGTTGCCAGATGGCCCCGTAAATGCTGTATGTGCTGCGTGTAAAACCCGCTTTCCATTAACCGCGCCATCATTATCTGTGGAACCGAAGCGGTGGTGATGTTGCTGATCTGTTTCAGCTCCCGAATACGGCGGTGATAACGCCCGGGCGCAACCCAGCCAAGTCGTAAGCCGGGCATCAGTGCTTTGGAAAACGAATTGCAGTAGATCACCATGCCCGTTTCATCATAGGCCTTGGCGGGTAAAGCCTCTCCGGTGAATACGGTATCGCCCCAGATATCGTTCTCTATGATGGGTACGTCAAATTTGACCGCCAGGGCGACCAGCCTGCGTTTACGCTCCGCAGACATGGTAAAGCCCAGGGGGTTCTGGGCGTTGGTCGAAAGCAGGCAGGCTTTGACCTGTCCCCGTTTGAATGCCTGTTCCAGTGAATACAGGCATATACCATCCCGGTAATGCGTCGGGATCTCCAGGACACGTCGCCGCATGACGCCTAACGCGAGCAGGGTGCCATAGTAAGTGGGCGTCTCCACGGCCACAGTGTCTCCGGGTTGCGTCAGCGCGCGCAGAGCCAGTTCAATTCCCTCCATACACCCGTTGGTAGCCAGCAGCTCATGCTGGTCGATGGGTACGGGATAGTTGATGCTTCGCCGGGAGAGCTGATGGGTAAAGCGCTCATGACCATGGGGATGGGTATAGTCCCAGGACTCCAGTGCGTGCGTACGGGTAACCTCGCGCATGGTTTTGAGTATGCGGTCCACTGCTATCAACTGGGGGCTGGGCAGGGCGATTCCGAAGCGCACAAGTTCGGATCTCGCATGGGGCTCCATGAAATGAAGTATGTCCTCGCTCAGGGAGACCTCTACCGGCAGCAACGGGAAATGCGCAATATTGTCAGGGCGGGCTGGGGCAGGGAGCGCGTCCGCAACAAATACGCCGGAACGGGGACGCACTTCGATAAAGCCGTCAGCTTCCAATTGTCGAAAACACTGGGTGATGGTGTTCACACTGACATTGAACAGTCGACTGAGCGATCGTACCGAAGGCAGTCGTTCGCCCGATCGATAATTGCCCTGTCGAATATGGCAGCGCAGTCGCTCGCTGATGCCCTCGTACAGATACAGATGCTGTGCCATGAGCTGTGTCCTGAACCGGCTTGCTGGGTTGTTGTTGTGAGCCAGTTGGAGAAAGCATAGGCAATTGAGACTGAAGGCGCCAAAAAAAGTGACACGACAAAAAGGTGATAACTGTACGCACATACAGTATCCTGTGTCGGCCGGTCTGATCAAAGCGACAGAACGGATATCACTATCAAGCCAGAGGTATGAGTATGGCCGTTGAAGTTGTTTATCGTAGTAGCAGAGACCCGGAGCAGTTGTTCATGGATAAAGCCGAAGCTGATCGTCACGACAAGATGCTAGAACTGGCTGAAGCGCTCGGTGAAGTGCTGCAGACTGCGGTACCGTCATTGACCGAGCAGACCGCTGAAGATGTCAGCCTTTACCTGGCGCAAAATCGTGATGTGTTTGCCAAGGCATTCAAGAACAATTTGGGCGCGCTAGCTGATCTACTTCCCGCCGGCAACCCGTCCTGATAGGTCGTCCGCTCTAAAGGTGCCCGCCGAGAGGCGGTGTGATGCATTACAGCCCGGACGCTCCCTTTGTTGGCGCACCGAAGTTCGAGGTTGAATGAAAACGCCCCGACTGGTTCGGGGCGTTTTTGTGTACGCTATTAATTAATAGCTATAGGTCGCCTGGGCTGACAGACCATGGGCGCTGTTGCGGTAATCGGCGGTGTAGGCGGGACTGGTGTCGGATCCTGAGTAGCTGACACTGCCTTCATCTTCGTGCAAATAGGCATAGGCCACATCCAATGTCAGATTATCAGTGGCCTCCCAGCCAGCACCCAATGACAGAACCGTGCGATCACTGACCGGTATACGTACCGTACGGTCGGCATCGTTGGTTGGCGAGCGATCAAAGGCAACACCAGTACGCAACACCACACTTGGAGTGATCTGGTAGGCAGCCCCTAATGCATAGGCTACGGTGTCAGACCAATTGAGGTCCTCCTCGATATTGCCGAACCGCCCTGGGGCAGAGGGGTTTTCAATAACCAACTGATCAAACTGGCTCCAGCGGGTCCAGGTAGCACCGGCGTACAGCGTCCAGTATTCGTTGTGTGCATAGGTCAGCGACAGGTCAATCGACTCCGGAGTGGTGACGTCCAGCGTGGCGTCGTAGGTACCGTTAACCGGGATAGGGAAATCAGACACCTGGGTGTCGCCTTCCAGGGTGTAGTCAACCTTCGAGTGATAGGTCAGGCCCAGTGCCAGGCTATCGGTCAGATCAGCCAGAACGCCCACATTGAAACCATACCCGACGTCGTCTCCTTCAATATCCACATAACTATCGTTGAGCGGACTGGCAGCTACCGCACGGGTCAGGGTGCCTTCAATACGATTGATGGTGGGCCCGAAACCAACCGAGACCCGCTCGTTGATCCGGTAGCTGATTGTAGGCTGCACAGTAACTACCTGCACTTCGCTTTCCAGTCCGTGGTAGCGGCCCTGGAAGCTGTTCTCGTAGTCGCTGATCACGCCGAAGGGAACGTAGACGCCCAGACCGAAATGCCAGTTGTCGCTAAGGGGTTTGACGTAATAACCAAAGGGAATCGCGGTGAATGGCACCATATCGCCATCGTTGGTTCCGGTAGCCGGGCTTTGTACACTGCTGATGTCAGTGCTGGCGTCGATCACGGCAAAGCCGCCGCTGATCTGGGTACGCTCGATTTTCGACATGCCAGCAGGGTTGCCAAATACGGTGCTGGCGTCCTGTGCAGAAGACGACCGGCCCGCAAAACCCGTGCCCATGCCGCTAGCACTTTGCTCGTTCACGGCCACACCGTTGGCCATAGCCTGTGTGGAGGCCGCAGCAGCGGCTAGGGCGAGGGCGGTTCTAAGGCGTGTTTTGTTGATCATTTGGAACTCCGGAATTGGCAGGGGCGCGAAGACTATCGTCCGTTCCGACCCGTGTCCAACCCTGGGGTTCAGTTTTTTTCGATAAGGCTAGATTCCGCCCGAACGGGCGTGCTTGAGCTTGCGCCAGTGGCCGAGGCGACTCTCCAGGGCGGCCAGATTGGGGATTCCCTGGGCGCGCGCCTTGCTCAACAGGATCAAGGCGATTTCAGCGGTGGCCAGTGCATCAGCTGCCGCATTATGCCGCTGAGTGTTATTGAGACGAAAATGGGCCTGCCAGTCATCAAGACCGCCGCGGCCAACTTGCGCGTCAGGGCAGAGCATGGGCGACATTTCGGCGATATCAATAAACACATGCTGCAGTCGATGCCCCAGGTCCTCGCGCAAGCTGCGCCGCAGCATGCGTTGATCGAAGCGGGCGTGAAAAGCCATGAATACGCACTGGCCGGAGAATTCCATGAAATCCAGCAGCGCATCGGCGGCGTCCCGGCCTTCGGCTATCTCGCTGGGCGCGATACCGTGGATCAGAATGGCTTCGGTTACCTTGTGGTTTTCACGGTAGAGCGTGCATTCGTACTGGGTGCCCATGTCGATGGCACCCTGCTCGATAACCACCGCACCGATCGACAAGACCTTGTCGCGTCGTGTATCCAGGCCGCTGGTTTCCAGATCCATGACGACCAACCGCGCTTTCTCCAGGGGAGTGTCATTCAGCGGTTGCACAGGGGGGAGATGTTCCCTGCGGGCCTGCTGAGCTTCGGTCAGTTGAGCGCCACTCTTGCGTGAGAGCCAGTCAAACGGATTCATAGCTGGTAACGGATGGCCAGGCTGGCCTGGAGGCGCTTGGCCTGGCGAAAGGATTCGCGGAGGATGCGCCGGTCAAGATGGTTGAGGGTGTCCGGGTCAATTCTATTGCTGAAAGGCAGACCTTGCCGATCCTGCAACTGGTGTTGCTGCATGCGGATCAGCTGAATGAAGTGATAGGCCTCTTCGTATGCGGCGGCATCCTTGGCGTCAATCACCTCGCGGGCACTCAGTTGCTGAAAGCGCTCGAGCGTGTTGCAGTCGGTAATGCCATGGGCCAGTGCCAGCAGTCGCGCGCCGTCCACAAAGGGCATCAACCCCTGTTTCTTCAGATCCAGGGTGTCTTTTTCGGCGCCGCTGCGAGCCACCACGAAATCACGGAAGCGCCCGATGGGCGGCCGTTGTGTCAAGGCATTCTGGGCCAGCATATGCTGGAACAGGGAGTTGTCGCGGATCTTGTCGAGCAGCCGGTCAAATATCCTGCGCGTGCCCTCAGGCTCGCCCCATATGACCCTCAGGTCGAAGAAAATCGAGGACTCCATCAGGTTCTTTGGTGTAGTGGTACGGATCAGCTGATCGAAGCGTTTATCCCACTCCTGCTCCGACAGACACAATTCGGGGTTGCTGGCCATGATATTGCCCTTGCACAGTGTGAAACTGCACTCCGCCAGGGCATTGTTTATATGTCGCGCCAGTGGTAACAGACGTTCACGGTAACTGGCTGCCTGTGCGGGACTTTCGGCCTGAAAGAGAATGCCGTTGTCCTGATCGGTATGCAGGGTCTGTTCGCGACGACCCTCACTACCAAAACACATCCAGGTGAAGGGGAAGCCCGGATCGCCATACTGTTGAATGCAAAGTTCAATCACCCGGCACACCGTATGGTCGTTGAGCAGGGTGATAATGTGGGTGATCTGGGTTGACGAGGCGCCATGGGCCATCATGCTCTCTACCAACTGGCGTACATCGGTGCGCAGGGCGGCTAGAGTACTGACCTTGGTGGCTTGGCGGATGGTTCTGGCCAGGTGCACCAGGTCTACGCGCTGCAAGGAGAATAGGTCCCGCTCGGACACCACGCCGATGAGCTTTTCTTTCTCAACCACGCATATATGCGCGATATGCAGACTGGTCATGGCAATGGCGGCATCAAAGGCCGAAGCACCAGGAGCCAGGTAGTGGGGCGATGGAGTCATGACGCCGCTTACCGGGTCCTCCAGATCTATATCGATCTGGGCGATTACCCGGCGCAGGTCGCGCAGGGTGAAAATGCCCAGGGGTTTATGCGCGGCATCAACGATTACAATGCTGCCCACGCTGGCATCATCCATCGCTTTAACCGCGTCACGGATGGACAGTTCGGCGGCGCAACAGACCGGGCTGCGTACGGCCAGGTCGCCAAGACGGGTGTCCAGCGAATATTGTGCGCCGAGGTTTTCAGCAGCCTGCTGCTGCGCCTGCTGGTTGACCTGATCAAGCAGGCTGCTGACCCCGCGCAAGGCAAAGTCGCGGAAGGGCGCAGAGAGGCTGAACAGGCGTGCGAACTCACTGCGCGGCAGAGCCAGACAAAAGGTATCTTCACCGGCCAGATGCTCGGTGCGGGTGGCGCGCTCACCAATCAGTGCCGCCAGGGGAAAACACTCGCCAACGCTGATTTCAAAGGTGGTCTCAGGTTCGTCCTGACCGCTGAGCAGACGCTCGCCGCGCACCAGGCCCTGCTTGACGATATAGAAATGTGTCACTGCCCCCTGCTGGGGGCGGATGATGGCTTCACCCTGGGCATAGAAACGCAGCTGGCAGTGTTCAACCAGGTATGCCAGATGGTTGGTCTCCATCTGATTGAAGGGCGGATAGGCGAGCAGAAACGTCATAGTGCCATGCACGTTCTGCATGACCGCTGTTTTACCGGCTTCGGCGAACACTGTGTCTTTGCTCATGGACTCTTTGTCACCCGGGCAGTTAAAGACTTATTATCACGGGCAAGACCCTCTTGCATGTGTGGCTATTGTGCGCCGGTGGGCAGTTTCAGCCCACCCGACGTAAGTCTAGTTCCCCTCACCGACCCAGGAGCGAATCATGGCGGCAAACAAGAGGAATAGTCATCATGTCCGCACAAAACTACCAGCAAGCCTACCACCAGGCCAGTGAGAACCCGGAAGCTTTTTGGGCTGACCAGGCAGCAAAACTGGAATGGCATACCCGGCCAACCACCATTCTCGCGCAGGATGCCGAAGGTAACCACCAATGGTTTGCGGACGGCAGGCTGAATACGTCATGGCTTGCCCTGGATGCCCATGTGCAGGCCGGCCGTGGCAACCAGGCCGCCATTATCTACGATTCACCGGTCACTTCTACCAAGGCAACCATCACCTACGCGGATCTGACCCGTAGAGTCGCTCAATGCGCCGGCATGTTGCGTGGGCTCGGTGTAGGGAAAGGCGACAGGGTCATCATCTACATGCCGATGATTCCCGAGACGGTCATTGCCATGCTGGCCTGCGCGCGCCTGGGAGCGGTGCACTGCGTGGTATTCGGTGGCTTTGCTGCACCGGAACTTGCGGTACGCATCGATGATGCCAGGGCAGATGTGGTTCTGACAGCCTCCTGCGGTATTGAAATTGATCGGACTATTGCCTACAAACCCCTGGTTGACGCTGCGATCGAGCTGGCGCGGCATCCGGTTCGCCACTGCGTGGTTCTACAGCGCCCCTCCTGCAAGGCCGAGCTTTATACCGACCGCGACCTGGACTGGCACCAGGCCCTGGCCAATGCAGAACCCGCCGATGCTGTACCCGTAATGGCAACCGACCCTCTATATATTCTGTATACCTCAGGCACCACCGGCAAACCCAAAGGGGTAGTCCGCGACCATGGGGGCCATGCGGTTGCCATGCGCTACAGCATGCAGTCCGTCTACGATGTAGGCGTGGGTGATGTATTCTGGGCCGCGTCAGATGTGGGCTGGGTGGTGGGTCACTCCTACATCGTGTACGGCCCGCTGCTGGCAGGCTGCACCACTGTGATCTACGAGGGCAAACCGATACGCACACCGGACGCCGGCGCGTTCTGGCGGGTCTGCAGCGAGTATGGCGTGAAAACCCTGTTTGCTGCGCCAACCGCTTTCCGCGCGGTTCGCAAGGAGGACCCGGATGCCGATCTGGCCAGGCAATTCGATCTGACGCGCCTCGAGCGGCTGTACCTGGCCGGCGAACGCCTGGATCCACCCACCTGGGCGTGGCTTCAGGAGCACTTTGATCGGCCGATCATTGATCACTGGTGGCAGACAGAAACAGGCTGGGCAATTGCTGCCAACCCCGCAGGCTACGAACTGCAGGCGCCGAAGATGGGGTCCGCCACATGGCCGATGCCTGGTTACATGCTGAGCATTCTGGACGATGAGGGCCTACCCGTAAGCGCTGGCATGAAGGGTAACATTGCCATTCGTCTGCCCCTGCCCCCAGGTTGCCTGACCGGCATCTGGGGTAATCCGGCTCGTTTTCGCGAGGGATATCTGAATACCTTCCCCGGTTTCTATGTGTCTGGTGACGCCGGCTACGTCGATAGGGACGGCTACGTCTTCGTGATGGGTCGTACCGACGATATCATCAACGTGGCAGGGCACCGGCTATCCACCGGTGAAATGGAAGAGGTGCTGGGCGCACACCCAGCCGTGGCCGAATGCGCGGTAATCGGTATTCCTGACGAACTGAAAGGCGAATTACCCCTGGGCCTGGTGGTGCTCAAAAATGGCGTGCACATCGACCCGCAACAGCTGGCTGGCGAACTGGCGAGCATGGTGCGCAAGGAAATAGGCGCCTTGGCGTGCTTTCAACGCAGCCTGATTGTGCAACGTCTGCCTAAAACCCGATCAGGCAAGATCTTGCGCAGAATCATGCGCCAGATTGCCAGCGGCGAAGCCTTTGTGACGCCTTCTACCATTGATGATCCGGCCTGCCTCGAGGAGCTGAAGGGCCAACTGGACCCTCAGATGGAGGAGAGCCGCACCGGCTGAGAATCGTTCCACTCTGCGCGTCGATTTGCTATGGTAGCGGCTTACGAATAGCGGCAGGAAACACTGCCAAAGCTGCCCGGAGACGGAAACCCGGCAGGCACAAACGCCGACCGTCAATTTGCGCAAGGGGTGGGATTTGATCAAGGTACTGGTTGTTGACGACCATGATCTGGTACGCATGGGCATCAGCCGCATGCTCGGCGACGTCCCCGGTTTGAGTGTGGTAGGGGAGGCCAACTGCGGTGAGAGCGCAGTGACCCAGGCTCGCGCGCTGAAGCCCGATGTGGTGCTTATGGATGTGCGCATGCCCGGTATTGGCGGCCTTGAAGCCACCCGGAAATTGCTGCTGCATGACAAGAACCTGCGCATTATCGCCGTCACTGTCTGCCACGAAGAACCCTTTCCCACGCGTCTTATGCAGGCTGGCGCAGCCGGTTATGTAACCAAGGGCGCGGCGCTCGATGAAATGGTCACGGCCATCCGCCAGGTGGCCAGCGGACAACGTTATATCAGCCCGGAAATTGCCCAGCAGCTGGCACTCAAATCATTTGCCCCCGCCAGTGAATCGCCTTTCGACAGTCTGTCCGAACGTGAAATGCAGATCGCTTTCATGATTGTCAGCTGCGAAAAGGTTTTGGCTATCGCCGACAAGCTGTGTCTCAGCCCGAAAACCGTGAATACCTACCGTTATCGACTGTTCGAGAAACTCGGCATCACCAGTGACGTAGAGCTCACCCTGTTGGCGATTCGCCACGGCATGATCGACGCCATACCCCGTTGATGCAGCAAATTACCGAATTCGATCCGAGCGCCTTTCTGGCGACTGCGAGCAATAAGCCCGGCGTTTACCGCATGTTCGACGTCAAAGGCGAGCTGTTGTATGTGGGCAAGGCAAAAAGTCTCAAGAAACGCCTGGCCAGTTACTTTCGCAAGACTGGCCTGAGCCCCAAGACTGCTGCTCTCGTGGCGCGCATTCAGCAGATCGACACCACTATTACCGCAAATGAGACCGAGGCACTGCTCCTTGAGCAGAGCCTGATCAAGGCATCGCGGCCGCCATACAATATTCTGCTACGTGACGATAAATCCTACCCCTATGTCTTTCTGTCTAGCCAGGACAGCTTTCCACGGCTGGGCCTGCACCGCGGCACAAAGAAACTCAAGGGCCGCTACTTCGGCCCTTATCCCAGCGCCGGCGCTATTCGCGAGAGCCTCAGCCTGCTGCAGAAGACCTTCAAAGTCCGCCAATGCGAAGACAGCTATTATCGCAACCGCAGCCGGCCATGCCTGCAGCACCAGATCAACCGCTGCAAGGCCCCATGCGTTGGCCTGGTAGACGAGCAGGAATACGCTGAAGATGTACGTCATTCGGTGATGTTCCTCGAGGGCCGAAGCAATGCCCTGACCGATGAACTCAACAGGGCAATGGAGCAGGCCGCCCAGGACCTGGATTTCGAGCGCGCCGCCGAGCTGCGCGATCAGGTCGGGCTGCTAAGACGTGTTCAAGATCAACAGAGCATGGACACCGAGCAAGGCAACGTCGACGTAGTCGCTGCGGCTGTATCCCCGGGCGGGGCCTGCGTGCATGTCATCATGGTGCGCCAGGGCAGGGTGCTCGGGAGCAAGAACCATTTCCCGAGGGTACCCATTGAACAGACGCCTGGGGAGGTGCTGGCAGCCTTTCTGCCGCAATTCTATCTGGGCGGCGCCGAGCGTGAACTGCCTGGCGAGATTATCGTCAACGACACGCACGAAGACCTGCCCGTGATCGCCGAGGCCCTTGCCCAGGCCCGCGGCCACAATCTGGTCATCAGCCATCGCGTGCGCGGTACTCGCAGCCGCTGGCAAACCATGGCGGTCAATAATGCCGATATGGCGCTGACCGGCATGCTGGCCAATCGTCAGAATATTCAAGTGCGCTTCGAAACCCTGCAGGAAGCACTCAAGCTGGATGAAATGCCCACGCGGCTGGAGTGCTACGACATAAGCCATTCCAGCGGCGAAGCAACAGTTGCTTCCTGCGTGGTCTTTGGGCCCCAGGGACCGATCAAGAGCGATTACCGCCGATTCAATATCGAGGGCGTCACCGCCGGCGATGATTATGCCGCGATGCGCCAGGCACTGGTACGACGTTTCAGTCGGATCCAGGAGGGCGAGGGCAAGATGCCCGATATTCTGCTGGTCGACGGCGGCAAGGGCCAGATGTCCATGGCTCTGGAGGTGCTCAAGGAACTCGCTATCCACGACCTGACGCTGCTCGGTGTGGCCAAGGGCGTTACTCGCAAGGCTGGTATGGAAACGCTCTATCTGAACGATCCGCAGGTGGAGCTGGTATTGCCCGGACATTCACCCGCGCTGCACCTGATTCAACATATCCGCGATGAGGCCCACCGATTTGCCATTACTGGTCACCGCGCCCGTCGTGGCAAGGCACGCAACACCTCACCACTTGAGGGTATTGAAGGCGTGGGGCCCAAGCGCCGGAGGGAGTTGCTGCGTCACTTTGGTGGCCTGCAGGAATTGCGTCGTGCCAGTGCCGCCGAAATGGTCAAGGTGCCAGGCATCAGCAAAAAACTTGCGGAACAGATTTATGCATCACTGCATAGCGACTAGAATGCATGATCAAGAGAGGGTCGCCGAAAGTTTATGAACATTCCCAATATCCTGACGTTGTTGCGGGTCGCGCTGATCCCCATCTTCATCCTGCTGTATTACCTGCCTCTGCACTGGAGCTACCTGGCCGCCGCTACGGTCTTTACTTTGGCGAGTCTGACTGACTGGCTGGACGGCTATCTGGCCCGAAAGTGGCAGCAGAGCACCGCCTTTGGCGCCTTCCTGGACCCGGTGGCAGACAAGCTGATGGTCGCCGTGGCCCTGGTTCTGCTGGTGCAAGCCCACGCCAATTTCTGGGTTACCGCACCAGCTATGGTAATTATCGGGCGCGAGATTGTTATCTCGGCGCTGCGCGAATGGATGGCGGAGATAGGCGCGCGGGCACAGGTAGCCGTCTCCAACCTTGGCAAGTACAAGACGGCCGCGCAAATGGTCGCGCTGATCGTGCTGCTGGCCAATCCCCCAACATTTTCGAGCTGGGTGATCCTGGGCTATGTACTGCTGATGATCTCCGCCGTGCTCACTTTGTGGTCCATGTGCCTGTATTTAAAAGCCGCATGGCCTCATATGAGTATGCATTCTGATCAAAAAAGCGACAAATAACTTTTTCTGAATCAATGAGTTGACAGGCTGGCGCAGCAAGATAGAATAGGCGCCGTTGCAAAGCGGGAATAGCTCAGTTGGTAGAGCACGACCTTGCCAAGGTCGGGGTCGCGAGTTCGAGTCTCGTTTCCCGCTCCAGATACAGATCAAAGCCACCTTAGGGTGGCTTTTTTCGTTGTCTCTTTCGCGCAGTTTCTAGCCCCCCCCTAGACCTCCAGATCTCTCCCTACGCGCGCAATTCAGCCTAAGACTAATGTCGGGGATTTATTGTCAGGCCGAATTTTGCAGAATCGCTAGCACGGAACCCTTCCGAGCTAGTGGAATTTCCCAAATCGGTAATAACAATAAAGTGGAGAGATACGATGGATGATAAAGAAAAAGGCAAGGCGTACTGGTCGGCGAATCTACGCCTGATCTACGGATGCCTGGCAGTCTGGGCTACGGTTTCATTCGGTTTCGGTATCTTGTTACGACCTTTTCTATCTGACATTTCGGTCGGTGGCGCAGACCTTGGCTTCTGGTTTGCCCAGCAGGGCTCAATCCTGACGTTCGTTTTCCTGATCTTCTTCTATGCCTGGAAAATGAATCGTCTGGACAAAAAACACGGCCTGGAGGAGTAACCGGAATGAGCCAATTCGTTATCAACCTCTTGTTCGTCGGCGGGTCTTTCGCTGTCTATATCTTCATTGCGATATGGGCGCGTGCCGGATCGACTAAAGAATTCTATGTCGCAGGCGGCGGCGTGCATCCCGTCGCGAACGGCATGGCGACGGCAGCTGACTGGATGTCTGCGGCCTCTTTCATCTCAATGGCTGGCCTGATCTCGGTTGGCTATGTCAACTCGTCATTCCTGATGGGCTGGACCGGCGGCTTCGTGCTCCTGGCGATGTTGCTGGCTCCCTACCTGCGCAAATTTGGCAAATACACCGTGCCGGATTTCGTCGGTGATCGGTTCAACAGCAATGCGGCGCGGGTAGTAGCAGTCATCTGTCTTCTGGTGATTTCCACCACCTACGTTATCGGGCAGATGACCGGTGCAGGCGTGGCATTTGCGCGCTTTCTTGAAGTCGACAGCACCACCGGCCTGATTATCGCATCTGCAGTGGTATTCGCTTATGCGGTGCTGGGCGGCATGAAGGGTATTACCTACACCCAGGTTGCCCAGTACGTCGTGCTGATCATTGCCTACACCATTCCCGCGATCTTTATTTCGCTGCAAATGACGGGTCATGTATTACCACAGACAGGTCTGTTCGGAACCCATCTGGAGTCCGGCATGCCCATGTTGCAGAAACTGGATCAAGTGGTTAATGAGCTTGGCTTTCAGGACTATACCGCTGACGTCTCCAACAAGCTGAACATGTTCCTGTTCACTGTGTCGTTGATGATCGGTACTGCTGGTCTGCCGCACGTCATCATTCGCTTCTTCACTGTGCCAAAGGTCGCCGATGCGCGTTGGACCGCCGGCTGGGCGCTGGTATTCATCGCGATTCTGTATACCACTGCACCCGCTGTCGCCTCCATGGGCCGTTTGAACCTGATCGACACTGTCTATCCTGAAGGTCCGACCGCCGAATCACTGGAATACGAGGAACGGCCAGAATGGATCAGGACATGGGAAGCAACCGGGCTTGTCACCTATGAAGACAAGAATAATGACGGTCGTATCCAGATGTACAACGATGTGCCTGCATTTGCTGAAACAGCCGAAGCGCGTGGCTGGGAGGGTAGTGAGCTGGTCGTCAACAACGACATTCTGGTACTGGCGAACCCTGAGATCGCCAACCTGCCGGGATGGGTCATCGGTCTGATTGCGGCGGGGGGCATTGCAGCGGCGCTTTCCACCGCTGCGGGTCTTCTGTTGGCGATTTCATCGGCAATCAGTCACGACCTGATCAAGAAGATCATAAAACCCGATATCACGGATAAAGGAGAAATGCTGGCAGCCCGTATTTCCATGGCGGTAGCCATTATCATTGCCACGTACCTGGGTATCAATCCACCCGGATTTGCTGCACAGGTGGTCGCACTGGCGTTCGGTATTGCCGCGGCAACCATCTTCCCCGTACTGATGATGGGTATTTTCTCCAAGCGCATCAACAGCAAGGGCGCGGTATTGGGCATGCTGGCCGGCTTGATCGCCACCACCGTGTACATCTTCATCTATCTGGGCTGGTTCTTTATCCCAGGCACCAACACCCTGGAAAACATTCCAGCGAACTGGGTGTTTGGCATCTCGCCTTTGGCCTTCGGGGCAGTTGGTGCGCTGATCAACTTTGCCGTCGCATTCGCAGTAGCCTACGCGACAGAGGAGCCTCCGCAGGAAATTCAGGATCTGGTAGAGAGCGTCCGCTACCCGAAAGGAGCTGGCACCGCGCTGGATCACTGAGTACTATCCAAGCCAGACCTGCAGGGCCACGCTCTGCAACTGGCTGAACCTGAGCGGGCTTCCTTATGGGAGCCCGCCTTATTTCCGGGAAATGAATTTATGATCTGGCATTTATTTGCATTGGCTGTAGCAGGCCTGGGCGCGGCGGGGATCGCTTTCCTGTTGCGCGGTTTGACTGGAAAGAAACTGCCGACATGGATAGTTCCAATATTTGCCGGAGCGGGAATGCTGGCTTACCAGATCTACTATGAGTATTCCTGGTTCGAGCATAAACAAAGCCAGTTACCTGCAGCGTCGCAGGTGATAGCTCTGGATCAGGAAGGCGTGTTCTGGCGTCCCTGGACTTATCTGTTCCCGATGACAGTAGGCTTTACTGTACTGGACACCGAAAACATCATCCGGACTGACCGTGATGAGCAGCGTGTTCGTCAATTCATACTTTACACGTTCGACAAGGAATACGTGGACCTGGTCTCGCACCAGACCCACCTGCTCAATTGTGATACTCGGGAACTTGTGCCAATGGCCGAGGACGGATCCTTGCGAGTGTCCGCTATGCGGCAGCTTGAGCCTGGCGAGCCGTTGTACAAGCAGGTCTGCCTCTAGAGTTCAGGGCATGCTTGCCAAGCCCTCCAAATTAATACATAATGCAGCCCATCGATTGCGGCACGCTTGAAAATTATCAGTCTTATCAACAAGATAAGTTAATATCTGAGATGTTTTTGTTGCGATTGCCGGTATCGATAAAAGTTACGTTTGACTCACCCACAACGTAGCTGTTTTCCTCTGAGGCCGGGTGGCAGAGTGGTCATGCAGCGGATTGCAAATCCGTGTACGCCGGTTCGATTCCGACCTCGGCCTCCATTATTCAGTAGCATTCAGTACCTGCTAGCCCGGATGGCGAAACTGGTAGACGCAAGGGACTTAAAATCCCTCGGAGGCAACTCCGTGCCGGTTCGATTCCGGCTCCGGGCACCATTGGTTATTCTTCTCCGGCATCAATTATCCCGTTTCATTATTTCTGCTTTATAGCGCTCCAGCACCCAGAAACCAACTTCTCGAACATTCCTCCTGAACGTATCCGCTTTCCGGCGGTCCCTACCTGTAAGCGATAAAAAGCCCAAGTCTGATTCAACATCGAACATCGAACATCGAACATTGAACAGCGGGCCATAAATGCAATTTTCGCGAAAAACGGTGATTTGACGCGAAAAAAGACGATAACAAGTAAAAAATCGTTTTTGATCAATATCAATTCTAAAAGTTTGGATTGGACCTACACTGATCGCCCCGCAAGTCCCCTCACCGCAACGGGAGTCTCGTTGAATGACCAACCTTCTCAGCTCTGCATGGCTATGCAGAACTGCCGTCTGCGTTTTTCTTGCGTTGGGAGCATTCCAGGCTGCTGTCGCCCAGGAATCCACCGAGCTTGTGCAACAGCGCATTGATACTGCGTTGCCCGACGTTGATGTCATCTCCGAGCCCGAAGGTGAGTACAACGTCCGTACCTTGTATGCAGGCGAGGAGGTGGTGGGTTATAGCTACCAGAGTATTGACGTCACTACTATTCCCGCCTATTCCGGCAAACCTATCAATCTCCATGTGATCCTGGATCCGTTGGGCGTAATCGTTGATGCCTATGTACTTGAGCATCATGAGCCCATTTTGCTCATCGGCATCCCCGAGCAAAAATTGCACGATTTTACCTCCAAGTATACCGGCGTCTCCGTCAACCAGCGTGTAGTGGTCGGCCGCTCGAGAGATGAAAACGCGGTCACTGTGGATGCAGTGAGCGGCGCTACAGTGACCGTCATGGTGGTCAATGAAATTGTCATGGGCACTGCGCATACAGTGGCGGTTTCCCTGGGGCTGGTCGAAGAGACAAGTGGTGTCGGAACCAGGCCGGCCACTGTTCGAGATGATGTATATCAGGAAGCGGACTGGGAAACTCTCACCGGGAATGGAGCAATCCGCCGCCTGCGTCTAACCCATGGTCAGATCGACGAAGCTTTTCGCGGTACGCCTGCAGAGGGAATAGACGAAGCAGGCCCAGATCAGGCCGACACGACCTTCATTGATCTGTACGTTGCGCATCTCAACCCGCCTACCATTGGTCGCAACTTGCTGGGTGACAACCAGTACCGATTTCTGATGGAAGATCTCGAACCTGGTGAACACGCCATCGCTGTGATGGGACGTGGAGATTACTCCTACAAGGGTTCCGGTTACGTCCGCGGTGGCATCTTTGATCGTTTGCAGTTGCGGCAGTTCGGCGAAATGATGAGTTTTCGCGACCTGGATCATGATCGTCTGTCGGATGTGTATGCCGCTGGTACGCCCGATTTTGACGAGAAGTCCATCTTTATCGTGCGGGATGAGCATGCGTTCGACCCTGGCACGCCCTGGTCCCTAGAGCTGCTGGTTCGCCGTCAGACCGGGCCGGTGAGCAGTATGTTCAGCAGCTTCGAGCTTGCATACCAGCTTCCTGAGGATTACCTCGAGCGGCCGCTGCCCACTGAGCAGGAGCTGGCTGCCATCGAAGAAGCCAACCGGCCTATGTGGGTCAATATCTGGTATCAACAAAGCTGGCAGATCGCCGTGGTCATTACGGCACTGCTGGTTTTGCTCGGGATCCTGTTCTTCCAGGACAAACTCACCAAGCACCCAACCATGCTGCATTGGCTACGTCGCGGATATCTGGTTTTCACCGTGGTGTTTCTCGGCTGGTATGCGCTGGGTCAGTTGTCGATAGTCAACGTACTGACCTTTGTTCACGCGGTCTTTGATGACTTCCGTTGGGAGCTGTTTCTCACCGACCCGATCATCTTTATCCTGTGGGTCTTCACTGCAGGCAGCATCCTGCTTTGGGGGCGCGGGGTGTTTTGCGGCTGGCTGTGCCCCTTCGGCGCTCTGCAGGAGCTGATCAACGAAGCAGCACGCAAACTGAAAGTGCCTCAGTATGAACTGCCCTTCGCAGTGCATGAGCGGCTTTGGGCGATCAAATACATCGTGCTTATGGTCCTCTTTGCCATATCGCTGGAGTCCATGTCAGTCGCGGAGCGGGCGGCCGAGGTGGAGCCGTTCAAGACGGCCATCACTCTCAAATTCGATCGCCAATGGTGGTTTGTGTTGTATGCGGTGATCCTGCTGGTGATCAGCATATTCACTCGCAAGGTGTACTGCCGCTACATCTGTCCGCTCGGCGCAGCGCTAGCCATCCCTTCAAAGTTCCGTTTGTTTGACTGGTTGAAGCGTCGCAAGGAGTGCGGTGACCCCTGCCAGTTGTGCGCCAAAGAGTGTGAGATCCAGGCCATTCATCCGGATGGACACATCAATCATAACGAGTGCCACTACTGTCTGGATTGTCAGATGACCTATCACAACGACGAAAAATGTCCGCCGTTGATCCTCAAGAAAAAGCGCGCCCGAAATGGGAAGAAGGAGCCCATACCCGAGCTGATACCTGTGCATGTGGTTGAACCCTGAACGAGCAGAAATCTTAACGTTCAGGATCCGAATATAAAGTATTCAAGGAGCACAAGATGAGCGACAAAGATAAAGCAGGCGAGATAATTGAGTCCAAAGGACTAAGCCGCCGCGGCTTCCTCGGTGCCAGCGCCATGACCGGCGCAGCAGTTTTCGGCGCAGCGACGCTGGGCAGTTCCGTCATGAGCCGCGAGGCCTTCGCCCAGGCCGCAAAGGAGGGTAAGGGCAAGTCCAAGATCCATGTCGCGCCAGGCGAACTGGATTCGTATTATGGTTTCTGGAGCGGCGGGCATCAGGGTGAGGTCCGGGTCATGGGCGTCCCGTCCATGCGCGAGCTGATGCGCATCCCCGTTTTCAACGTTGATTCGGCCACCGGCTGGGGTCTTACCAACGAAAGCAGAAAGATCCTGGGCGATGGTGCGAAGTTTCTGAATGGGGACTGTCACCATCCGCACCTCTCCATGACCGATGGCAAGTACGACGGCAAATACCTGTTCATCAACGACAAGGCCAACAGCCGCGTCGCGCGTATCCGCCTGGATATCATGAAGTGCGACAAGATCACCACGATCCCCAACGTTCAGGCGATTCATGGCCTGCGGCTACAAAAAGTGCCGTATACCAAGTACGTTTATGCCAATGCCGAGTACTTCATTCCGCACCCGAACGACGGCAGCAACTTCGACATGACTGGCGATGATGTCTACACCATGTTCAACGTGATCGATGCCGAGAGTATGGAAGTCGCTTTCCAGGTTATCGTTGATGGTAACCTGGACAATACCGACTCAGACTTTACCGGCAAATACGCAGCATCTACCTGCTACAACTCGGAAAAGGCCACTGATCTGGGCGGCATGATGCGCGCAGAACGCGACTGGGTAGTGGTGTTCAATATCGCTCGCATCGAAGCTGCGGTCAAAAAAGGCGACTTTATCACCCTGGGCGACTCGAAAGTGCCAGTTGTGAACGGCCGCGCCGGCTCAGAGCTGACGCGGTACATCCCCGTGCCGAAGAACCCCCACGGCTGCAACACCTCGCCTGATGGCAAGTACTTTGTAGCAGCCGGCAAGCTGTCACCTACGGTCAGCATGATCGCTATCGACCGACTCGATGATCTGTTCGACGACAAGTTCGAAGATCCACGTGAGGTGATCGTTGCTGAAGTTGAACTGGGCCTCGGACCGCTGCACACGACTTTTGATGGCCGTGGAAATGCCTATACCACCCTGTTCATTGATAGCCAGGTGGTTAAGTGGAACATGGCAGATGCTATTCGTGCGTATAACGGCGAAGACGTGAAGTACATCAAGCAGAAGATTGATGTGCACTATCAGCCCGGTCATAACCATGCGTCGCTGACTGAAACGTCCGAAGCAGATGGTCAATGGATGGTAGTGCTGAGCAAGTTCGGCAAGGATCGATTCTTGCCAACCGGTCCGTTGCACCCAGAGAACGACCAGTTGTTTGACATCTCCGGTGACGAAATGAAGCTGGTGCATGATGGTCCTGCCTTTGCCGAGCCGCATGACTGTGTTCTGGCGCGTCGTGATCAGATCCGGACCAAGAAGATCTGGGATCGTGATGATCCGTTCTTTGCCGAGACGGTCAAACGGGCGGAAAAGGACGGCATCAGCCTGACTTCCGATAACAAGGTGATCCGCGACGGCAACAAGGTGCGCGTCTACATGACGTCCTTTGCGCCGGCTTACGGTGTAACAGAGTTCACCGTCAAGCAGGGTGATGAGGTCACTGTGACCATCACCAACATCGACCAGATCGAGGATGTGACCCACGGCTTCGTGATGGTCAACCATGGTGTGAGCATGGAAATCAGTCCGCAGCAGACCTCCTCTATTACCTTTACTGCCGACAAACCCGGTGTGTACTGGTACTACTGCAGCTGGTTCTGCCACGCATTGCACATGGAAATGACTGGCCGGATGTTGGTCGAGCCCGCCTGATAAGCACGTTGTCAGCATGCTTAACAGCCCGGCGAAATCGCCGGGCTGTTTTTCTATGGCGCCCAAAGAAGGTAACAGCAGTGCCGAAAAGACTGGCGAGAGTGGTATCGCGCTTTAGTGCTACATGTGCATTACTGTATGTTTCCGGAGTTGCCCAGGCGGCTCCCCAGAATATTGTTGACTTGCCACTGTCTGCCGACAGTGACAACCGCTGGATCCTCCCTGAAGGGGAGTATCAGGGTCAGTTTCTGATTGATCAGCCTATCCATCTGCGTTGCGAAGATGGCGCAATACTAAGAGGCCAGGGCACCGGCCATATCGTCGAGATCAAAGCCCCGGACGTCACGCTCGAGAACTGCACCTTGCTGGAGTGGGGAGCGAACCTGACCGATCTGGATGCGGGGGTTTTCATTCATCCACACGCGGATCGCGTGACCCTGCGCGGCAACCGTCTGCGGGGGCCCGGTTTTGGCATCTGGATCGATCAAGCCAGTGATGTCAGCGTGATCGGCAACGACATTGAAGGAGACGAGACGGTTCGCTCGCAAAACCGTGGCAATGGCATCCATATGTTCAGTACCAAGGGTGCCCGCATTATCGATAACCATGTGCGCCACACCCGCGACGGCGTATATATCGGCAATTCCAACGGCAATCAGATCGAGGGCAATACGCTGGAAGATCTGCGCTATGGCGTGCACTACATGTTTTCCCACGACAATACGGTAATCGGAAATCTCACGCGCAATACCCGTACCGGCTATGCGCTGATGCAGAGCCGTCAACTGACGGTCACCGGTAATCGCTCCGAGCACGATCAGAATTACGGCATTCTGATGAACTACATCACCTACTCCACGATAAGCGATAACTTCGTATCCGATGCACACCAGGGAGATGGTGATGCCATGATCTCGGGCGCGGAAGGCAAGGCTTTGTTCATCTATAACTCCCTGTTCAATACCATTGAGAATAATTATTTTGAAAACAGCGGGTTGGGAATACATCTTACTGCTGGTTCTGAGGACAACAAGATCAGTCGCAATGCCTTTGTGGGTAACCAGCAACAAGTCAAATATGTCGCTACCCGAACCCAGGAATGGTCGGTGGAGGGGCAGGGTAACTATTGGAGCGATTATCTGGGCTGGGATCGTGATGATGACGGTATCGGCGATGTGTCCTACGAACCGAACGACAATATCGACAGACTGCTCTGGCTCTATCCGCAGGTGCGCTTGTTGATGAACAGCCCGGCCATTGAACTGTTGCGCTGGGTGCAGCGAGTTTTCCCGGTGACCAAGTCACCGGGCGTGCAGGATAGTCATCCGCTAATGAAGCTGCCGGCCGACAGTCCGGCGCTGATTCAGGAAACCACTCGATGAATGCTGTTGAAATCCAGAATCTCACCCAGCGCTACGGCACCATGACCGTGCTCGAAGACCTTAGCCTGACCCTGGACGAAGGTGAAGTGCTCGGCCTGTTCGGACATAACGGGGCAGGCAAGACCACTACCATGAAACTTGTTCTTGGCCTGCTCAACGCCACCGAAGGTCGAGTGCGGGTGCTGGGTCGCGAGCCGAATGATCCGCAGGTTCGTCGCACACTCGGTTATCTACCCGAGAATGTCACTTTCTATGCACAACTGAGTGGGCGCGAAACATTGCGTCACTTTGCCCGTCTCAAAGGTGCTCACACCAGCCAGACCGACCATTTGCTGGAGCAGGTAGGTCTGGGGCACGCGGCCGATCGCAAGGTACGCACCTATTCCAAAGGTATGCGCCAACGCCTGGGCCTGGCGCAAGCATTGCTGGGCGAGCCCCGGTTGTTGTTACTGGACGAGCCTACTGTCGGGCTGGACCCGGTTGCCACCGAGGATCTGTACAGCCTGATCGATGGCCTGCGCCAACAGGGCTGCAGCGTCATTCTCTGTTCCCACGTACTGCCGGGCGTCGAACGGCATATCGATCGAGGTGCCATCCTCGCAGGTGGTCGCCTGCAGGCAGTGGGCACCCTGACCAGCTTGCGCCAGGAGGCTGCGCTGCCCGAGCGTATCCGGGTCAGCGGTGTGGTCGATCGGGAGTCATGGCTGCAACGGTGGAACGCAGCTGGTCATATTGCCACGCCCCTTGGTAACGACGGTATCGAAGTAGTTGCACGCGGGGATCAGAAGCTTGACCTGTTACGTGAGCTGCTCGCCGGAGAAACACTGACTGACATCGAAATTCACCAGCCCTCGCTCACCGACCTCTATCGCCACTATATGGATCAGGCCAGCGAGGTCACGGCATGAACCAGATATGGAATATCGCGCGCAAGGAACTCAGCGACGGGCTACGCAATCGCTGGTTGCTGGCGATCAGTCTGGTGTTCGCATTGCTGGCAGTAGGCATCGCCTGGTTTGGCGCAGCGGCTTCAGGGCAGGTGGGTTTTACGTCTATTCCGGCGACCATTGCTAGCCTCGCCAGTCTGGCAACCTTTCTCATGCCACTGATCGCCTTGATGCTGGCCTACGATGCGATCGTCGGCGAGGAGGAGGGTGGTACGCTGATGTTGCTTCTGACCTATCCGCTCGGCCGCGGACAGATACTCCTGGGCAAGTTTTTCGGGCATGGCTTGATCCTGGCCCTGGCCACCTTGATCGGTTTTGGCTGCGCTGCCGTGGCCATCGGTGTCCTGGTCGAAGATGTGGAACTGAGCCTGCTGATGTGGGCATTCGGACGTTTCATGATCTCTTCGACGCTGCTGGGCTGGGTGTTCCTGGCCCTGGCCTACGTGTTGAGCAGCCTTGCCCGGGAAAAATCGACCGCGGCGGGTCTGGCCCTTGGGGTGTGGTTCGTGTTCGTGCTGGTATTCGATCTTGCGTTGCTGGCGGTACTTGTTATCAGCGAGGGCAAGTTCAATCCGGACCTGTTGCCCTGGCTTTTATTATTCAACCCCACCGACATCTACCGCCTGATCAATCTGTCCGGCTTTGAAGTTGGCAGCAGCGCCGTGGGTGTACTCACCCTGGGTGATGATCTGCCCATATCAGGTTGGCTGTTGTGGGCCTGCCTGGTGGTTTGGGTGGGTGTTTCCCTGCTATTGGCTTATTGGTTATTCCGTCGACGTGTTGTGTAGCTATGAGGATATCTGGATGATGAGTTATCTCGAAGGGCGCAGCGCGCGCCTGATTGCAATTGCCCTGTTGGGTTTGAGCTTGCTGGCCTGTGGCAAAGAAGATGTCGAGCAGGTCGCCCGCGAACCTGTGGCATTCCATCAGGAAGACGAGTGCCATGTCTGTGGGATGGTGATCAGCGAATTCGAGGGGCCGAAAGGGCAGGGCGTGGGCAATGATGGCGTGCGCAAGTTTTGCTCGACTGCCGAGATGTTCGGCTGGTGGCTGCAGCCTGAAAACCGCATCAGTGATGTTTCGCTGTTCGTTCACGACATGGGCCAGAGCACATGGAGCTCGCCAGATGATGCGCACCTGATCGACGCAACCCAGGCCTTTTACGTCATCGGCATTCCGCTGAAGAGCGCAATGGGCGCCAGTCTGGCCAGCTTTGCAGACGAAGCTGCGGCGCAGACACTCGCTGACGAACATGGCGGACAAATGTTGCGCTTTGAAGAGATAGATCAGCAAGTATTGCAGCAGTCCGCGTCCTCGCAGCATGGGCATGACATGCACTGAAAAAACCGGCTTCCTGGGAAAACTCTGTATGCAATGGCGAGTGCAGCCCGCCTGCACTCTTCCAGCATGGTAACGGCATGAACCCTCTCAGTGGCTGTCCGTCCGCCGAGCCTGACTGAGGTCGCGGGCTATCGAGAGTGAGCAGTTAGTGATCAAGCTTTTCGAAAGTCGGGTCATTGAAGTAGGTTGCGTAGCTGTTCAACGCCTCCACCACCCGTATGGCACCATCGCTACGAGCCTGCCCGTGCTTATCGCCCTGCATCAAGACGACTCCAGCCATTAGCTCGGCAATGATCACATGCAGTTGTGCATCCGCTTGGGCCTCCAGCTCGCAATTGTCAATCATATAGGTCACCTGGTCATTCACGCTGGCAGCAATCGCGTCGTAGTGATCAACTGAGAGCCGACGCTGATGAATATCCAGCGCCAGTGGCTGCAGATCGTTTCTTAATCTGGCCATGGCCTTGCGTAACGGACCATCGGTCTGCCACTGATTGCCGTTGTTCAATTGCAGAGCATTTGGTCTTTCACTCTGCTGCTGGTGCGTTTCCCCACCATGGGCATGAGCACCGGCATTATCTTCGGCATGGGACAGGCTGAGCGGCAGAGCCGTAATTACAATCGCGAGGCATAAGCCAAGAGTGTGGTTAGGCATTACTGATAGTCCTTTGTTGGATCTTGAAGCGAAGTTTCGCTTCTCCCTGTAACCTTAAGCATATTTCATGCCGCTACTTAACCCCATGAGTTTGTTAACATTTTAAACTTAATGGTCAGATACACCACGAGGCATCAGGGTAAATTACACTGATGTGGTTATATAAACCCCGCTCTTCTGTCTTATCACCAGTCTTTTTGGCAACGCAGAACTCTTGCTTGATGTTATCGTCAGACCTAGAGACGATTCATGTACCGAGGGACGACAATGGCATTTCTGGATCTGCAGGGAACGAGTACTTTCACGCTGATCAAGCGTACCTTCAAGAACTTCATCTCCGATGATATGCCCACTTACGCCGCGGCACTCTCATACCGCGCACTCTTTGCGCTTTTTCCCTTTCTGCTTTTCCTGATAGCCATGCTGAGCTTTCTCAACCTACAGGATTTTTTCGGCTGGTTACGTGAGCAGGCGGCGCTGGTGCTTCCATCGGCAGCACTAGAGATCGTGGATCCTGTGATTACTGATTTGCAAAGCGGCAAGAACAGCATCTTCTCGGTAGCCATTGTGGTGGCAATCTGGGTAGCGTCAAACGGCATCCGCTCGCTGATGAACGCAATGAACAAGGCTTACAACGTGTCTGAAACCAGACCGGGCTGGAAACGCTATCTGCTTTCCGTGGCATACACCGTCGGGCTTGCATTGCTGCTGCTCACTGCTACGGCACTGATGGTGGTGGGGCCGGGCTTGATAGCGTGGATAGGTAGCTGGGTGGGGCTAGGTGATATGGCGGTTACGCTGTGGGCCGTTTTACGCTGGCCGTTCGCTATCATGCTGCTGATGTTAGTAGTTGCCCTTTTGTATTACTTCACACCTGACGTCGAACAGAAATTTCGTTACATCACTCCAGGATCAATAATGGCTGTGATCATCTGGATAGTCGCTTCCTTGGGGTTCGGCTTCTACGTCAGCAATTTCGGCAACTACGACGCCATGTACGGCGGGATCGGAGCGATGATTGTGCTGCTGCTGTTCTTTTACATCTCCTCAGCGGTATTACTCCTGGGTGCAGAGCTCAATGCCACTATTGAACATGCCTCGACGGAGGGCAAGGACAAGGGCGAGAAACAGGTCGAATCATGATCCCGTGGTGACAAACCATCTGGTGGGCTAATGCGTGGGCAAAACAGCCTGTCGATGCGTTATGCTGTGGCATCTTTTTTCAGCAGCCAGGCGGAAACATGAGCGATTTTGATTTTGACCTTTTTGTAATCGGGGCCGGGTCAGGAGGCGTGCGGGCCAGCCGCCTCGCCGCAAGTTATGGGGCGAAAGTTGCCGTTGCCGAAGACCTGTACCTCGGAGGCACCTGCGTCAACGTTGGCTGCGTGCCAAAGAAACTGTTCGCCTATGCTGCGCATTTCGCCGAAGACATGGAAGATGCCCATGGCTATGGCTGGAACATTGGCGAAACCAGCTTTACCTGGAGCCGCCTGCTGGAAAACAAGAACCGCGAAATTACGCGGCTTAACGGCATCTACCGCAATCTGCTCTCCAGCGCAGGGGTCACGCTTATTGATGGGCGTGCACGCTTTGTGGACTCGCATACCGTTGCGGTAGGTGACAAGACCTTCACCGCCGAGCGTGTTCTGGTAGCCACAGGCGGCTGGCCTTACATCCCGGATTTTCCTGGTAGCGAACATGTCATAAGCTCCAACGAAGCCTTTTACCTCGAAACCCTCCCAAAACGGGTAACCGTGGTAGGCGGTGGTTATATCGCAATAGAGTTCGCCAGTATCTTCCAGGGCGTCGGCTGCGAGGTGACTCAGTTGTACCGTGGAGACCTGTTTCTGCGCGGGTTCGATCAAAGCATCCGTGAACACATGGCTACTACCATGAAGGCCAAGGAGCTGGATCTGCGCTTTAACACCGATGTGCTTTCCGTCGAGCGCCGCGAGGACGGAGTGCTGTCGCTGTCGCTGTCCGATGGCTCAACACTGGAGACCGATCTGGTGCTTTACGCCACTGGCAGGCGCCCCAATATTGCCGGACTGGGTCTGGAGAATACCGGAGTCACCGTGGACGATATGGGTTTCATCGATGTCGACCAGGATTATCAGACCAGCGATCCCGCCGTGCTTGCCATAGGTGATGTTACCCATACCATGCAGCTGACACCGGTCGCGCTGGCTGAGGGCATGGCGCTTGTGCGGCGCCTGTACAAGCCCGACGAATACCGCCCGGTGGATTATGACGATATCGCCACCGCGGTGTTCTGCATCCCCAACGTGGCAGCTCTGGGGCTGACTGAAGAGCAGGCCAGAGGCAAGGGCTACACACTCGCTGTCTACGAAAGCCGATTCCGCCCGATGCGCAACACCTTGGCCGGACGGGGGGAAGAGAGCCTGATGAAGATGATCGTCGACAAGCAGACCGACCGGGTACTGGGTGTTCACATGGTTGGCCCGGATGCGGGGGAGATCGTCCAGGGCATGGCGATTGCACTCAAGGCGGGAGCGACCAAGGCCATGTTTGATGCCACTCTGGGTATCCATCCCACAGCCGCTGAAGAATTCGTGACGATGCGGGTCCCTACGCGTGTAGATCCCGACTGAGCCGACAGGAGCTGTGGGCATGAGCTGGTTTTACGCGTTTGATCTTTTTGGTGTCGCCGTGTTTGCCATCTCTGGCGCATTGATGGCTGGACGCAAGTCCATGGACCTGTTCGGGGTGCTGGTAATTGCGCTTATCACCTCACTGGGAGGGGGAACCCTGAGAGATACGATTCTGGACAACCATCCGGTTGTCTGGATTCGTGACGATCTCTATATTCTGGTTGCGGTTCTGGGGGCACTTGGCACCATTGCCTGGGTTCGCTTGACAAGACCAATCCATGAAACCGGCCTGCTGGTCGCGGATGCGTTCGGATTGGCGATTTTCACCGTGATCGGTACGCAGGTGGCGTTGGCACAATCGGTACCAGTCAGTGCCGCCGTCATCATGGGCGTGATGACCGGCGTGGCCGGTGGCGTAATACGCGACATCATCTGCAACGAGATCCCGCTGATTTTTCAGCGAGAGATCTATGCAACAGCCTGCATCGTCGGGTCGTTGGTGTATATCGGTCTATACCGACTGGATACACCAGCCGACCTGGATGTGGCAATTGCAGTAGCTACGGTGCTGGTCATCCGGCTCGCAGCAATCCGCTGGCATCTGGGGTTGCCACGTTTTCATCTACTGGATCGCAAGCCCGCTGAAAAAGACTGATTCAGTGGTGCTGATGCTCGCTCCGCTCTATATCAGCCGAGTGAGTGTCGTGCGCCGTGGTGCTGGGCGGCTTCTCTTCAATCATTACCTGCACCTCGATACTACCGCCATCTGTGAAGACCAGGGTCATTGGAAAACGCTCGCCCGCTTCGAGCGGTTGCTTCAGGCCGAACATCATGAGGTGGTAGCCACCGGGTTTGAAGACAACCTCAGCACCTGGCGGAATAGCTAGCTGATCAACCCTCTGCATTTTCATCAGCCCATCCACATGAACGTGCTCGTGTACCTCGACCTTTTCTGCAATCGGCGAATGGGCATCGACCAGGATTTCCTGATTGTTGCCGCGGTTTTCAATGACCATATAGGCGGCGCCGGAAGGCACGACCGGGGGAAGGGGGCGCGCCCAAGGGTGGGCTATGTGGAGGTCCCCAACCTGGTAGTCATGGGCCAGAGCAGGCCCTACCATTAGTAGGGCACAAAAAAGACTGGAAAGTGTTTTGTGTAACATGCACTGTTTCTCTAAAGGTTGATTGATCGAGAGTAACCTGGCCAGCCAGCCGTCGCTACAACGACATCGCAAATTACTCAAAGATACGAATATGTCATTGTGCCATTACTTGGGCGGTGTCAGAATTATGGCGAGATTTGCGGAGTAGTTAACGTTAATTCTTTGGCGCATGGCTGTTAGCCAGCATCAGTTTCCAGCAGACTGTATGGGTCAGGCACCGCGGGCAAAAACATGGACTATTACCTTGACCATTGAGTCAAATATGTACGAAAAACGAAAACTGGAACGAAAAACAGTGAGCACAAGTCTCGAGGTGTACGATCTGGATACGGGTAACCACCTGGGCAGGGTTGTAGATCTGCATGCCGAAGGACTTATGCTGCTGAGCGATCGGCCTATTGATCTCTACAAGCACTATGCGCTGCAGGTGAGCCTGCCAATGACGCTCAACGGCTTGACCGAGTTCTTTCTTGATGCCGAAAGCCTCTGGAACCGGGAAAGCCTCGCCGGGGGGCAGTACTGGACCGGCTTGCACTTCACCCAGTTGCCAGAGGCTTCCCGTACCTGTATCGAAAAAATGGTTGCCAGCCGCTAGTTTTATCCAGGCAGTATTGATGTCAGGTGCGAGTTGACGTTAGATGATTGTCCCATCGCTGATCACTGGCCTCGATCCGCGTCACACGACTTGCCCGATTGAGATAGATGCCGCCCATGCCTGAGGTAAACACGAAGGTGCTGCGCCGGTCGGCAATAGCACCGGCAACGTCGTCGATCTCTACCGTTTCCAGGGTCTCACAGGTCATATAATCCAGCAGCAAAGCGCGATTGCCACGCGGCGCAGTCACCGCCACGATATGGCTCGCAGGATCAATGGCCACGCTGGCAATGTAATTGCGTAATTTGCTCTGCTGCTCTGCAGGCAGTTTGATCTCGGAAAACTCGCTATTGGCACAATCCAGCCGCCCAATCAGCGGTGGTGTTTCCCATGCCTGGCCTTCAAATTGATACCCGGCGATAACAATCCCTTCCTTACTCACATCCAGATGGCGAAGGCTGAGCTGGTGGTGGGATGGCTCGTGTCGTTGGGAAATATGACCACTGTCGCGATTGATCAGCAATAGCGCGGGCTGCATGTCGGCCAGATTGAGCTTGATGCGATCGTAGTCGGGATGCGTCCTGATGCCACCCAGGGCAACCACCAGAGTCTGGCCGTCCGGATGCAGACGAATCTCGTGCGGGCCAATCCCGTCGACGTCCAGGTCGCCCAGCAACTGGTAGGCGTGTTGCGCGTCGTACACCAGAATCTTTCCGCCACCGCTGGGGTAATGATTGGCGGTAGCGTACAGCAGGTTACCGTCCGGACTGAAAACGCCATGCCCATAAAAGTGATGATCTTTTTCTGCCTCGATCTGCCGAACAATGGTACCTGCCTGAAAGTCAATTACCTGAAAATGGCGGCCGGGCCTGCGACTGAACATGACGACTTCGTTGGCAAGTGGCCGTCTGCAACCGCCATGCCCACGCTCCGGCACGGGCAGGCGAAAGCCAATCACGCCGTCCTCATAGAAACCGGCAATGAAATGCCCTCCGTCTGCATCATCCAGGGCACTGAGATACAGTGGGCCGGGCCGGGCAGAAGAGCTCTGCGTCGCTGACCTTGCGGCCCCCATCACAGAGAAAGCGGCCATGGCACCCACACTGGCCAGACCCGCGCGCAGCAAAGCTCTACGGTTGATCACGGGTATCAGTCTCCGTCGCTCGAGTTGAAGCCCTTTATGATGCCCAGTTCGCTGGCAATACTGCCGTTAAGCAACGTCGTCAGGCGATCAACATCAATATAGAGCAGCTGCAACTGACGATAACCGTCGTCACTTTCAAGTAAAGGCGTGAGGGCTGCAGGCATGTTTTCCAGACGTGCCAAGGTGGCACTCAATTGCTTGCGAAATTGTTCCGCAAGCGGTGTGAGCTTGCGTTCCTCCAACAGGATAACCAGCCCGGGTAAAAAATAGGTCTGCAGGCCAGCAAGCGTTGCGTGCATGGTGGCCAGTGATTCACCACTGCGCCAGGCGTCGGCAATATACGGATTGCGCCGGGTCGTGCTGCCTAGCCCCATGGGCGCCGCAAGGCGCTTGTCGCGCAGGATTTCCAGGCTGTGCATGGCGGCCAAAACGGTGGTGTGAACATACTCTGGCCGGCTTAGGAAATGCAGCTCGAAACTTGTCCAGCCAGCTTGCAGCCGCATGGCGTTGGTGTGGATCTGTGCGCTTACCGTCTGCAGAAAGTCACAGGCGCGTTTGGCGGGTAGTGCGTGACCGGCGTTGACGACACGTGGGTCGAATAATACATATTCCAGGGCGGGAAACCCTTTGGCTGCGACACTGTCGCTGGCAATTGATGCCGCATCAATGAGCTGCTCACCTTGCAGCCACTGGTCTGTCTTGCGGGCGATCAGGTTCTTGGAATCCGGCCAGAACTGCAATTGCCAGGCAATGTTGTCTTGCTCGATTGGACCGAAGTCGACAAACCGAATCCGCTGCCAATCCAAAAAGGCGCTCAACCACGCATCGCGAATCGTCGTTACTTGATGATTGTCCGGTGCCTGGCAATAGGCCCGGGCGCGCTCTTGCAGCGCTTCGCTGCTAATGACAAACGCCTCGTAGCCTGTATTCAGGTCCGCGTGCCATTGGGGTTTGGCGTGTTGCTGGGCAATGGCCAGCTGGCTGAGAGAAATGGCAAACAACCCGCACAGATACACCAGCAGTTTTCTCGAGCGGTGAAACAAACGCATGTCGATACTCCATAAAGTGATGTTCATAGGGACTCGAGAAAGCGAATAAGAGCAGAGCGATCTTTAACCGTCATCGACCGATAGCGATCAGCCGACGCCTGAGCTTCACCACCATGCCAGAGGATCGCCTGTTCCAGCGTTTCTGCACGGCCATCATGCAGGAAGCCCGCCCGCGGGTTGATCTCCTGGGCAAGACCTAAACCCCACAATGGCGGTGTACGCCATTCATTGCCATTGGCTAGAAATTCATCACGGCCATCTGCCAGACCTGAGCCCATGTCGTGCAACAACAGGTCGGTATAAGGCCATATGGTCTGATGACTCAAATCAGGCCGGCCGGCTGCCTCGCCAGTGACATGCCGTGGGGTGTGGCAGGCAGCGCAGTCGCTCTGATTAAACAGCTTGGCTCCAGCCATAACTTGTGGGTCGTCCATGTTACGGCGGGCCGGCACCGCAAGGCTGCTGGCGTAGAAATCGATAAACCCAGCCACTTCATCGCTGACCTCGGGTTCGCCTCCATGGGGGGCGGCATCGCAGCCCTGGCTGGGCGTGCAATCGGTTCCCGGAACCAGTGCGGAAGTCAGGCCCATATCACCCGCAAAAGCACCCATACTCTGCTGCATGACCGTTGGTTCACTGGCTTTCCAGCCAAAACGGCCAAGTACAGTGGTTTTTTCAGCCTTGTCCCACACGCGGTTGGCCCGGCCCGAGATACCATCGTTATCGGTATCATCCGGGTCGGCCGCAGCTAGAATCAGCTCCTCTGGAATATTCGCCAGCAGACCCAGGCCGATCATGGGCGGGGCCACCCGCGGGGACGTCAACAAATCGGCAGGCAGTGGTCCGTACTGTGGGTTTTCTATTCGATAATGCGGCACGCGCATTGTCACCTTGGTGCCATCGCCCAGTAACTCCTCACGCTGGGTCCAGTTGATTACCAACTCGGCTTCTGGCTTGAAACCCGGAATAGCGGCGGTCTGTAACTGGCTACCGTAAACCGGATGCGGGACAAAGCCGTGCTGCTCAAGGATCTCGACATCTTTTTCTGGATCGGCTGGCATCGCCAGGCGCAAGAACAGGGAGATGCTTGCTTCATCGGTCAGGGGAGGGTGACCACGGCCATCCTTGATATGGCAACCCTGACAGGAGTTGGTATTGAACAGCGCGCCCAGACCGTCTCGGGCTGCTGTGCTGGAGGGTGCAATAACCCAGGGATTACGGAAGAAACTGTTGCCCACACTGAAATCAAGTCGCTTGGTCATGGACAGATTGCCCTGGGGCAGCGAGAAAGCATTGTGATCGGATTGCTCAACCGTTCCTTCTCCGCCCGTTTGGGGGGTCTCCTGGAGCGGATAACTGTGAGCCTCTGTGCCAGCGGCCAGAAGGGCAATAAGCAGAGTTACGCATGCTAGTCGTGGTGCAACTGCACCCGACGAGTGAAAAAGTGAGTTCATGAATGCAGGTCTATGTAGTCACTGAAAGAATAAAAGCCCGGCGCGATACGCCAGGCTTTCAATTGTTACCGCTGTTTCCGAACTGTCCGGCGAATCAGAAAGAATGCCCGGCGTCGTCCGGCTCCAGCGAATCCAGGCCCAGCTCGTTGGCGATCTGCTCGATGGTACCGGTCTGTTCAACCAGAGCAGCGATAGCCTTGTTGACGATCTTTGCGCCTTGCTCATTACCAGGTGCAATCATCATGTCGAATGACATGGGCTCGTCGCTCGCTTCGGCAGCGTCCTTCATCTGCTGCAGAGCTGCCATGGTCTGCTCGAGGTCGCCGCGCAGTTTCTGATCAAGCTCCGGATTACGGTCTGCCATCAGATCGGAGAGGGCAGGGCCAGACATTTCTTCGCCATCGGTGGTGGTGTAGGTGCCCAGGTAAACATTCTGCACGCCCTTGGCATTATAGAAATGCGAGTTGTGGGTGTTGTCACTGAAGCAGTCATGCTCGTCTTCATAGGAGTTGGCTTCCAATGCAACTTTCATGCGCTCGCCAGCCAGCTCGCCCAGGGAGAGGGATCCCATCCCGAACAGCATTTTCTGGAAGACTTCCTGTGGTTGCAGGGCAAGCAGTTCTTGCCGGTAGTTGCCGCCTTCACCTGGCGCCCACTGGCCAACCATCCACTCAAGGTCGTTGACCAACAGATCGGTGACCGCATCAAGATATTCGCCGCGGCGGTCACAGTTGCCATTGGTGCACTCCTCGCCCTTGGCATAATCAGTAACCGGACGGCTGCCAGCACCATGTTCAAAGCCGTTCAGATCCTGGCCCCAAAGCAGAAATTCAACTGCATGATAACCGGTGGCAACATTGGCCTCGGAACCGCCAGCTTCATTCAGGTTAGCCAGGATTTCCGGGGTGAGGGTGCTGACGTCAACCGTTTCGCCTCCCACGTTGATTTCCTGGTTGGCAATAATGTTGGCGGTAGCACCTTCGTTACCCATCTCGTATTGGTAATCATCGGCGGCGACATAGTCAATCATGCCTTCATCCAGTGGCCAGGCGTTCATCTGGCCCTCCCAGTCATCGACAACGGCGTTGCCGAAACGAAAGACTTCGGATTGCTGATAGGCCACTCGGGCTTGCAGCCAGGCCTGCTTGGCTGCTGCCAGATTCTCTTCAGTGGGTTCCGCAATCAGAGCATCAGTGGCTTCGTTGAGGGTCCGTGCGGTTTTCAGCGCATCCTGATAATTGGCGTGCGCCATATCAGCATAGTGCGCTGCAACCGCCTGGTGATCGACACTGGCGGAAGCTGTTTCGTTTTCATCAGACGGGAACACTTCCGCGCCCGGCTCGGCATCAGCCATAGTCTCTACTGCCGGCGAATCACTGGCCTGTGCAGCGGGAGCATAGTCATCATCGTTGTTGCATGCGGTCAGGATGAAGGTCGCGGAGACTGCAAGCGCCAAAGCCTTGAGTGGAAAATGAACTGCCATGAATTAGAACTCCCTGTACCCGTTTGGGTCATAATGAGATTGATTTGTGTTTCCGATTATATGCCGGAAATGTGATTTTGCAATGCCAGTCCGTGTAAAAGGTGGCTGCAACACTCGTGGGACCGCTGTTCTATAAGAGTGTTCGCATCAAGCAGTCCTCAGCCCCGACCCACTGGTTTTCGTCCTTCGTGGCAACATGGTGCATTAACCCGCGCGTGGTGTGTTCTGAACTAACCCGAATATCTTTTGCCATACTCAGTGAACATGCACAGCAAGCAAGGAGTACTACATGTCCAACCATCACGTTTACAAGAAAGTCGAAATTGTTGGCTCTTCTACCACCAGCATCGAAGAAGCCATCGAGCACGCGATCGCCGAGACAAGTAAATCGGTGAAAAATGTAGAATGGTTTGAAGTTCAGGAAACCCGAGGCCACGTGACTAATGGGAAGGTTGCGCACTATCAGGTGGTTCTCAAGGTTGGCTTTCGCGTAGAAAGCACCTGATCAAGGCAAATTAAAAAACCCGCTGACTAACGGCCTGTGCTCGTTAGTCAGCGGGTTTTTTACGTTATAGCTGAAGAGTGAATTACTGGAATGCGCTACTGATAACGTCGCGATAATTTCGCACGCGCTGTACAAGGTGAACCGGTTCATAGCCGCGAGCGTAACCGTAACGCAGGCTTGGGTAGTAGCGTTTGTCAGCAAGCAGGGGGAGCACCTCACGCATATCGGACCAGGAGTCAGGATTTTTGCCTAGCTCCCGGGCCAGCTTCCGAGCGTCAAGTAAATGACCACGACCTACGTTGTAAGCGGCGAGCGCCATGAAATAACGATCCGGGTCGGGTATTTCTTCGGATAACAATTCGTATCGCCCGGCCAGATAGCGCGCGCCTCCGTCAATGCTCTGAATCGGATCCAGCCGGTTGGTCACGCCCAAGGATCTGGCTGTATTCTGCGTCAGCATCATGAGTCCTCGGACTCCTGTAGGGCTACGCGCATGGGGGTCCCAGTGGGACTCCTGGTAGGCGAGAGCTGCCAGCAGGTCAGCCGGGATTCCCGTGTCCTGCTCAGCTTTCACAAAATGGTCGATATACTGTGGCAATCGATTTTCCATCCGCATGACCAGCGTGTTGAGGTCAACGAAATCGAATTCGGAAATGTAGGCGTAGTAGCGGGTGTTTACCGCGGAAATAGCTGCCAAACCAGCTTCGCTGCTCATCCAGCTTGCTGCTATTGCTGCGAGGCTGTCGCTACCCGGCGCGAGATACCAACCAATCTGTTGTTCAGGTGACAGATCCATGACTACAGCCAATTCCGGCATGGACCGACGATTGATGTCCACAATATTGGAATCAGCCACGGTGCAGTCGAGCTCTCCTTCAAATACCGCAGCAAGAAGCTGTTCTGTCCCCCGGGTTTCCGTTTGCCTGAAGCTGACATTCGGCCTTGCGCTGATAAATTGCTCAAGGGTTTCCACATAACTGGAGTCAGCGGCTACCTCTATATCAATTCCCTCGAGCTTGGCGGCATCCGTGGGCAACAGAATGATTTCCCGGTGGCAAACCAGTTGTTCGCGCACATTGTGGTGCATCGGACCTGCGGTAAGGCGCTCATCCCGCGAAGCCAACTTGGTAAGCCCGGCAGCACCCAAGTGCGATCGGCCTTCTTCCAACTGCCGAAGTACCGCAGCGGTGGAGAACTGCACATCCCACTCGACTTCCCAACCCTGCGCAGCGGCGAAGCGATTTACAAGGTCATATTCCGGGCCGACGGGCTGTTCGAAGCGATCAGTGTAATAGGTGGTAGAACCGTTGCGGGTTGAAACCTTCAATACACCGGTTTCATCGGGGGATAACAGTTTAGCCGCTGAGTTCTCAGTACTGTCGCAGGCGGTAAGTATCAACGACAGCGTCAGCAGAGTGCCTGTCAGGCGGGCCTTGTCGAGCATGCAGTTCTCCAGCATTGCGGGCTGACGCCATATTTCAATGCCAACCTCGAAGGTGCAGTCACCCACCGCAGTCGGCGACACTATTCAAACAGATTAGTTCACTCACAAAACGCTGTAAAATCAGCATTGTTACCTTATGCTCAGTTTCAAATAAGCTATTAAGGACTGAAGATCATGCCAAGCCGGCAGGAAACACAGCAACTCGCCGCAGGTGTGACGCGTCTGCGCAACAGCAACGGTCGCGAGTTCATAGAGGTTGCACACCCGCGGGTTTCAGCCAGAATAGCGCTGGAAGGAGGGCACTTGGTCAGCTGCTTGCCAGCCGGGCAAAAACCGCTGCTTTGGTTAAGCCCGCAGGAGCCGGAGGTACCGGGTAAGCCCCTGAGAGGGGGAGTTCCCCTGTGTTGGCCCTGGTTTGGCAACGAGCGCTCCGGCCCTGCACATGGCATTGCTCGCACGGGGCTCTGGGAGTTGGAATCAGTCGTGGTCACGGATGAAGCAGTACAGATAAATCTCGAGCTTCCGCAGTCTGAAATGGCCATTCATATACCCGACGAACACTGGAAACTGGGGGTTCAGTTCATACTGGCAAGCGACTTGCAGGTGACACTGACCTCAACCAATACGGGCAGCAAAGCACAAATCCTCGGGCAGGCTTTACACGCCTACCTGCCTGTTTCAGATATCACACAGGTCGAGATAAAGGGTCTGGACCAGGCCAGCTATCTGGATCAATTGACCGGCAAAGAGGAAGTACAGCTGGGGCCGGTTCGCTTCTCGCAGGAGGTAGACCGGATCTACCATGGGGCCATTGGCGCCGTGCAGCTTGAGGACGCTGGCGAGACCATCACCGTCGCAGGTTCGGGAAGCGGCTCGACAGTCATCTGGAACCCCTGGGTGAAAAAGTCTCGGCGTCTTGGTCATTTTCCAGAGGACGGCTACCGGGAGATGCTGTGCATCGAAACAGCTAACGCAGGGCACGACAGGCGTGTTCTGGATCCTGGTGAGACCCACAGTCTGAGTACGAGAATCAGTCACCACGTTTGAGGGACGCCTGCCGCCTCACTTTCGTGAGGCGGGCATGATCAGTGCCACCGCAATACTGACCAGACTGGACGCGAGCAGGGCGCCCAGAAAAGGTGCCAGTGTCGGAATCGCACCCGGAAAACTGGCAGCCAGCAGGCCCGATGAAAAGGACCCACCCGTAACCCATCCTGGCAGTACGGCGCCCAACAGCCCGGCCAGGCAACCGGCTATGGCAGCTACCGCTCCCATGCGTTTCCACAACCCCATCAATACCGGTACCACCGCCGTGGCGCAGAGCAGATCAGCGATCAGAAACAGTCGCAGCACCGAGATTCCCTGCAAGGCGATGAGCACTACCGGAACCATAAGTAAAACGGTGATCCAGCGCGCACTGGTCAGCGAAAGCCCTTTCTTTTCCGTAACCGCCAGCGAGGCAATCGCGTTCTGCAGGGTATCCACTGAAGAAGCAACCAGGGTAAGTGCCAGTACCAGCGCGGGTATGGTCAACCACGCAGACGCATCCATCAGCAATGCGAAAAATGGAATCGGAGGGCTACCCAGATCGGTGCCACTCATTGCTGCAGCAATACCCAGCCCACCTACAATCGCCACTACAATGACCGTTATTAGGCCGCCGAGAAGAGCGCCCCGACCCAGTGATGCACCATCACGGGCAGACCAGACCCGTTGCCAGTAGCCCTGATGAAAGAGATTTGCAGCCGTGACGGCGATGATCAGCGTCAACGCGACGCCCAAGGCACTGCCCACCGGAATGCCTGGCAGCTGCATTGAGGATGAGTCCATATCGGGTAGACGCTGCAACGCAACAGCACCTACGACTACAAGCAGTGCCAATAATAGCCAAGCTTGCCAGCGGTCCGTCATCAAGCTCGCCCGCAAACCACCGCCGGCAGTGTAGATAAGCGTGGCTACAGCTACTCCCAGAATGACCAATGCGGGATTCACATCGGACAACATGGCGGTAATTGCGCCAATGGCAGTGAGTTCGGCAATCAGGAAGCACAACATGTAGAGCAACGAGATCATTGCCACCCAGCGACGTACCAAAGCGCCATAACACGCCTGGGCAAACTCGCCGATGCTGCTGCCCTGCGGTAGATAACGGCGAATAGCCGGTCCGCAGAATGCAAATACAATAAAGGGCAGGGCAGCACCAATAGCGTAACCAGCCAGTGCCACAGGCCCCACCAGAGCCCCCACTTCCGGCGGCGCAAAGAGAATCCAGCCGCCCATACCCGAGGCCAGAAACGACAGCCCAAGTGCCTGGGCGCCCTGGCTGTTGCGAGCGGTCAGGAAATCATCGAGTTCAGCATGGCTGCGTCGGGCACGCAGGCCCAGCCAGACGAATAACAGAAGCGCCGCGCCCAGCACGGCGAGGGTCAGGTAAGGCATGTCGCACTTCCTCCGCCGGTATTATCCGGATCAGGTTCCAGGGTTTGGGCGGGCTGCAGACAGCCCACTGATTCTCAGCCTGTGCGGATGACGGACAGGCTCCCCTGGCGACTAAAATGTGGGATTAAGATGAAGCGCGCCAATACTGCCACAGAAAGTGGCAGCAGACGACAGTTTGGCGTGCTCAGCTCGCAGCAGCGAGGCTTTGCGGCTTAACCAAGGCGACCAGTTCTTCCAAGGCATCCATATCCGGAACTGCAAGAAAGTCTGAAGCCTGATAAGCCGGATTCGGATAACGATAATAGCCTTCCCCGGTCTGCAGACCCAGTTTTCCCTTGTCTACAAAATGCTGTTTGATATAGACGGCATCGGCCAGCAATTGGGCATCCTGTTTCTCGTTACCCCAATAATTCATCACGTCGTAGCAGGTTTTCATGCCGATAATATCCATGATGCCGCAAGGCCCCACAGCACATCCGCGATTGGCAATCAGATAGGTCCGGTCGATGTATTCAGGGGTGGATACGCCATTGGTGATTAGCGACTGAGTGGCGCTCAATAAAGGCACCAGCCAGGTATTGAGTACATAGCCGTTCTGCTCTTTTTGAATCGGGATGGGCACCATGCCAATTTCAATGGCAAACCGGGTTACTGCCCGTAGCGTGTCTTCGGCGGTGCCGGCATGGGCCATCACCTCTGCCAGGTTCATGCTCCAGATCATGTTGGCAAAATGCAGCGCGCAGTATTTTTCCGGCCGACCGGTAGCGCTCGCAAACTGGGCAGGTAGCAATGTTGATGAGTTGGTCGCTACCAGGGTGTGTGCCGGCAATAATGCTGCCATCTCCTGATAGACCGCAGTTTTTACTTCCGGGATTTCCGGTACTGCTTCTATAACAAGATCGGCGTTGATAACGACATCGGCGAGAATGCAGCTGTAGCTGAGACGAGCCTGGGTCTCACTGATCATGGACTGACTCGCACCCAGTTCAGCCTGGTAGATAGCGGCATACTGCTGATGAGCAAGCTGGCAACGCTGCAGGGACTCTTCAAACAGATCGTATACAACGACCTGCTTGCCCTTGAATGCACTGTGCCAGGCAATCTGGCCACCCAATACGCCTGCACCTAGAACAGTCAGATTATTCAATGCTTGTGTCATAGGGATCTCCGGAGGTCAAGCAGCCTGGTCGGCCGCCTGTTTGGTAGTGGCGGACGGATCGAAGGTCAAAATACCGTCCTCGAGCGACTCCTTGAGTAACAGCACCGAATCGAGCTCGTAATTGTTCAGAATCCGCCAGGGCAGGGCGCGGCCCTGGCGTGGCAGAATACCGTTGGCCCTTTGTACATATCCGGACTGCAGAGACCCCATGATGGAGTCTTTTTCAGCGTGGCCATGCTTGTCCACAGGGACCGCAACCTGTTTACCTGTTTCATCCATGTGCTTGAGCAGTCGGCAGATGTACAGTGATGCCATATCCGCCTTGAGGGTCCAGGGTGCATTGGTGTAGCCCAGAATCCAGGCCATATTCGGCACGTTCTGCATCATCACCGCCTTGTAGGTCATCTGCTCATTGAGCGGGCAGGGCTCGCCATCCAGGCTCAGTTGCATACCGCCCAACATCTGCATCTGCAGGCCTGTAGCGGTAATAATGATATCCGCTTGCAGTTCTTGCCCCGATTTCAGCCGGATGCCTTTCTCGGTGAAGGTATCAATGTGATCGGTGACGACCGAGGCCTTGCCCTTGTTGATGGCTTCGAACAGATCCGCGTCGGGTACCGCACAGAGCCGCTCATCCCAGGGGTTATAGCTGGGTGTGAAGTGCTTCATATTGCCCTGGTCATCCAGCTTCTTGCTGACGCCATTGAGCAGTACCTTGCGGGTTTTCTCCGGCCAGCGTTTGGCCGCCTTGTATATCCAGCGCTGCATCACGATGTTGCGTTTGCGGGCCATGTTGTAGACCCATTTCTGCGGTAGGACCTTACCCAGAATCTCGGAAATTCTGTCATGACCCGGAACGGAGAACACATAGGAAGGGGAGCGCTGCAGCATGGTTACGTGCCCGGCGGTATCAGCCATGGCGGGTACCAAAGTAACAGCCGTTGCACCACTGCCGATCACCACAACCTTTTTACCGGCGTAATCCAGATCAGTAGGCCAATGCTGGGGATGGATGCAGGTGCCTTTGAAGTTTTGCACACCGGGAAACTCGGGTAGATAGCCCGACTCGTAGTTGTAGTAACCAGTGCAGCCAACCAGGAAATTGCAGGTGTAGACTTTCTGTATTCCGGTCGCAACGTCAGTGGTACTAACAGTCCAACGCTTATCTTCACTGGACCAGTCAGCGCTTTCAGTAGCCGTATTGAAGCGGATCTTGTCAGTTATCCGGAATTCTTCAGCTGTTTCGCGAATGTACTCACGGATCGAGTCGCCACCAGCCAGCACCTGAAGCTCGTTCCAGGGACGGAATTTGTAGCCGAAGGTGAACATATCCGAATCCGAACGAATGCCGGGATAGCGAAACAGGTCCCAGGTGCCGCCGATGGCAGCGCGCTTTTCGAGCACAACAAAACGTTTATCGGGGCAAGTGTGGGTGAGGTGGCAGGCCATGCCGATACCGGACAGACCCGCGCCAACGATGATTACATCGAGATGTTCAGCAGCCATATTATTGTTCTCTTGGAGTGAGCTTTCTGCACATTCCTAGACTGCCTGTTTAAAGGCGTGCTGCGACTGGCATATGTTGCCAATTAGTGATCAATTACTGCCATTTGATGTATTGGTCGAATATACAGCTGGGAGGCTGCTCAGGCAGCCCAGAACAGAGGTTGCAATCAGGGAGCATCTGATTCCATCTTGTTGCGCATATTCCCTTGTCCCTGGCCGGTGCCCTGACCCATACCCGGTCCTTGCCCCTTGCCAGCTCCTTGACCCATGCCTTGGCCCATACCAGTTCCTTGTCCCATGCCTTGGCCCATGCCGCCTCTTGCAGGAGGCGTATCCGGAAGGGTGATGCCCCGTTCACGGGCTCGTTCACGCATGAGTTCATGATGCTCAGTGCGGATACGTTCACGGTCCTGTTGAGTAGGGGCGTCACGCATAAGACCCCGGTGCTCGATGCGCTCCTGATCAGTCATGATCTGCGAACCATAGATAGGCTCGTTGCTGTCCCCAGTTGATTGGGCCAATGCTGCGCCGGAGAGCAACACAGTGCCAAAAGCGAGTGCTAACGTCAGCTTCTTCATTTACGCGTCCTCATAAGTACAACCGCGGGCGAGACTTATCCCGTAATGCCATCGGCGAAAGCGGGATGAGTCCGAATAAATCTGTCCTGACGTCTGTTATACAAACCTGCTGACGATCTGTTCATGACGCAAATCAAATAACACGCTATTTAACATAATATAGATTATACGTAGTACTCGATTGTTCAGTGACGGCGTTTGGTTATGGCGAATGCCTGTACCTTCCGGATCGGACATTCACCCTATCAGGCCGTAGGTTACAGCGGTTGCTTGCTGGGCCGGATTATCAGTTCGTTGATGTCCACATCGGCTGGTTGCTCGATAGCGAAGGCAATGGCGCGGGCAATCGCGTCGGCGTCTATGGCCATATCGTAAAGCTCGTCTACATTCTTGGCTGTCTCCGAGTCGCTGATGGTGCTGGTCAACTCGGTCGCTACCGCGCCCGGGGATATATTGGTTGACCGAATTTCCCCTTCACCTTCCTGACGGATGCCTTCTGATATGGCCTTGACCGCATATTTGGTCGCGGAATAAACCGCCGAGGATGGAAATACTTTGTGCCCGGCTACCGATGACAGATTGATGATGTGTCCGGCGTGCTGCTCACGCATGGTTGGCAGCACCGCAGCGATGCCGTAGAGAACACCCCGGATGTTAACGTCGATCATTTTGTCCCACTCGTCGACCTTGAGCTTGTCCAGCGGCGACAAGGGCATCAGGCCCGCATTGTTGATCAGCACGTCGATCCGTCCATAGGCATCCTTGGTGGCCTGAGCCAATGACTCCATCTGCTCGCGTTCGGTAACGTCAGTCACCTTGTAAATAGCATCGCCACCCTGTTCGACGATAGCGTCGCGAAGGGCCACTAGGCGATCTTCGCGGCGCGCAGCCAGCATTACCTTGGCACCACTTTTGGCCAGACGGTGGGCTGTAGCTTCACCAAGTCCGCTGCTTGCGCCGGTTATGATGACGACCTTGCCATTGATTTCTGACATGGATTCTTCTCCTCTGGATATGGATTATTCATTCGAAATGAAGCTGAAAGCCGCGCGATACGCGGCTGCAGGGCGCTCAGGCGGACTGCATATTCTGCGCGGTACCGTCATAACGACCGGTAGTGGCTGCCTCGGCCAGCACATGGGCCACGTCCGCACGGGACGCCTTTGCCGACTTGTCGACGCCCTCGCCCAATATCACCTTGCTGCTTCGTCCCTCATTGGTTAATGCCACCGGGCGCAGGATCGCGTAGGTCAAACCGGAGTTCTTGAGATGCTCGTCCGCTGCATGCTTGGCGTTCAAATACGGGGCTATCTTGCCTGAAGGATTAGCCTGATCCGCGCCAACCGAGCTGAGCATAACGAAGCGTTTCACACCTGATTCACGGGCCAGATCGATCAGGCGTTTGGCCCCATCCCGATCGACTTTCTCGGTCATTTCAGGACCGGTTGCCGAACCAGAACCGGCGGCAAAGATCACCGCCTCCATGCCTTCGCATACTCCGGATTTCAGGTCTGTCAGATCGCCGCGGCGCACGTCTACACCCTTGGGGAGCGCACTGGTATCAGAGCCTTCACGCACAAGTGCCGTCGGCTTATGGCCCTGGTCAACCAGGTTCTGAACAACCTGGTGGCCCGTTTTACCGGTTGCACCGGCGACAAGAATAGTCATGCTCATAAGGTGAGCCTCCATGGGGAATTGAATAAAGTGAAATCTCGACTTGCCGGTGTACTCAAGGCAGGAAAATCGCCTTTACGTTGACGAATTCCTTCATGCCGAAGCCCCCGTGTTCGCGCCCATATCCAGAATCCTTGACCCCGCCAAAGGGCATATTCGGATCAGCAGCGCCAAAGGAGTTGATGCGGATCATGCCCGTATCAAAGTGATTGCGGGCCAGCTTGATTGCACGCTCCTCATCCTTGCAGAAAATCCCGCCGCCCAGACCGTAGCGGCTGTCATTAGCCAGGCGCATGGCGTCTTCATCATCCTTGGCGCGAATGATGGCTGCGACGGGGCCGAAGATTTCGTCATCGTAGGCCGGCATTCCAGGTGTGACATTCGTCAGCACGGTGGCAGGATAATAGGCACCCTTGCGCTCTGGCACCTCTCCACCACATAGAATCTTTGCACCCTTGGCGACGCTGATCTCCACCTGCTCTTTAACCGTATCAAACTGGTCTTGACTTGAAAGCGGGCCCAGTTGGGTGTCCTTGCTCGTGGGGTCGCCCATGGTGATAGCTTTCATCTGCGCCACGAACGCTTCAACAAAGGCGTCATGGGCCTTGTCTGTCACGATAAACCGCTTGGCGGAAACACAGGTCTCACCGTTGTTGTAAAGCCGCCCCATCACCGAATATTTCACCGCGGTTTCAATATCGGCATCCTCAAGGACGAGATAAGCGTCATTTGATCCGAGCTCAAGTACGGTTTTCTTCAACGACTTGGCTGCCAACGCCCCGACGTGTCGCCCTGCCCCATCGCTCCCGGTCAGCGTAACGCCACGAACCTTGGGGTGAGCTATCAGCTTGTCGCTGGTGTCATGGTTAATCACGACGACCTGGAACAGGTTTTCTGGCAGACCGGCTTCAATGCAAATCTCACGCAGACGCAAGCCAGAACCGGTGCAGATGCTGGCGTGCTTGAGCACACAACCATTACCTGCCATAAGGTTAGCTGCCAACACCCTAACCACCTGATAGGCGGGAAAGTTCCAGGGCTGAATCGAATAGATCACGCCAATGGGTTGATAGGTGACGATGCCGCGCTTGCCATTGAGGCCCTGTTCACGTTCCTCATCGGCCAACAACTCGGGGCCGTGTTGCGCACTGTAATCAAACAGGGCTGCACAGAGCTCTACCTCTACTCGGCCGTCCTTGAGAAGCTTGCCCGTTTCACTGGTCATCAATGCAGCCAGTTCATCGGTATTGTCGCGCAGTTTTTGCGCAATCTTCTTGAGATAGGGTGCCCGGTCCTGGGGCGTCAGTTCGCGCCATTCCAGGAAGGCTGCGTGACAGGCCTCCAAACGGTCTGTCGCTTCCTTTTCGGACATGACAGCGTAGCTCTGGAGTTCTTCTTCAGTTGCGGGATTGATGGTGGTGATAGTCGACATGGTCGCTCCTTCCGGATCTGATAGGTGGGTGCAAGGCAAAGGTTCGCCCTTCCCTGTCTGCCACAATGGACTGACAGCCCTTACCTATAGTTCCTGGACCATTAAGTCAGGAAATGTCCGTTCCGGTTGAGAACCTGCAGTCAGGAGCTACCACAACACAACGCCAAATCGTCGCATGATGACGGCCAGCGCAGCAAAACAGACAATGGTGATAACTGCGCTAGCACCGAGCGACAACCAGAAACCAAGGCGTGGATGCAAAAACGGAAAAACCAGAAACATCGGCAGAGTAGGCAATACGTACCAGAACGTATACCAGGCGTGCTTGCTGATCTTTTCCGCTGGTTGTTGCTCCACATACAGCCAGATCATCGCCAGTACCGTAATCAAGGGTAATGCGGCGATCAACGCTCCTAGCTTGTCACTGCGTTTGGCCACTTCAGAAATCAGCACTATCAGTGCAGCGGTGATTGCGTATTTGGTGATTATCCAGATCATGCAATTATTTCCCTTGCTGAGTGCGTTCAGTGATGCTCTTGGTGCGAAGGTCCAGATTTTTTTAGAAAGATCAGCTCTACAATGGCGATCAGGGTCATGCCGCCAACAGCCACGCCGATTACAAAAGGGTCAGTGTTCAGCTTGACCCAGACAAAACCGCCCAGCGCGAGCAGATCGAGCACAATGGCAACAGCCGGAACCCAGGTCACCGCCTTCAGATCGTCGCGCAAGTAGCGAATAACACCCCAGTGAATGGCTATGTCCATGATCAGGTAGAACACGATACCCAGGGCTGCAATTCTTGAAAGATCGAAGAATGCTGTCAGGAGTAATCCGAGCACCACGGTGTAGACCAGCGTGTGTTTCTGAATGCTGCCCGGCATCCCGAAGTGACTGTGAGGTACCAGCTTCATTTCAGTCAGCATTGCCAACATGCGTGACACGGCAAATATACTCGCCACAATACCGCCAGCCGTCGCCAACATCGCAATCGCCACGGTAAACCAGACTGCATATTCGCCCAGCGCCGGTCGTGCGGCGGCCGCCAGGGAATAGTCCTGGGTCTCGATAATTTCTGACAGGGACAAGTTACTGGAAACGGCGAAGCCGACCAGCGCATAGATGACCACGCAGACCAATATGGAAATCACAATGGCACGGCCAACATTGCGGCGAGGATTCTTTATCTCCGATCCGCTGTTGGTGATCGTGGTGAAACCCTTGAATGCAAGGATGCCCAGTGCAGTGGCACCGAGAAAATTGCCCATCGTTCCGGCGTCTCCAGGGCTGGAGAAATCGACGCTGATGCTATCTGCGACCCAGACTCCGACGATACCGAAAATCAGAATCCCACCAATTTTGAAGACCCCGATGATGGAAGCAACGCCCTGAATAAAACGGTTGCTCAGCAGGTTAACCACAAAGGCCGCCAGAATAAGCGCGACCCCCAGAACAGGTACCATGCGCCCACTCTCGTCGCCGCCGAACAGCTGCATGGTGTAAGAGCCGAATGTTCTGGCCAGAAAGCTCTGGGCTATCACCATCGAGAAATACATCAACAGGGCATTAAAGGCGGTAGGCAAGCTGTTGCCGTAAGCCTTGTGCAGATACATCCCGATACCGCCGGCATCCGGCCATTTGTTGGAAATCTTGATGTACGAATAGGCACTGAAGCTGACAATCACTGCGGCTGCAAGGAATGCCAGAGGGAACAAGGCTCCGCTCATTTCTGCCATCTGACCGGTAAGCGCAAAAATACCCGCACCAATCATGACCCCGGTGCCGAGCATGACGGTGCCGGCCAAACTCAGACTGCCCTCTTTGTAATGTGTGCTTCTATCCTGCCCCTTGCTCATGAATACCCCTCATGATTCTGGAAAAAGATTAAAAGACCAGTCTGGCTCCAATGACTGCAAACCAGTCTTCGGTGCCACCGCCATCAGCCCTGGCGAAGTCGGCTGTATCACCAAACTTCTTCTCATGAACTATGCCCACATAGGGAGAAATAGCGCGGTCGACCAGGTCGTAACTGAGTCTCAGGCCTGTCTCTGTAGATACCAGACCCTTGCCGACACCAATGTCGCGATCTTCACTGAAGGCCACTGTCGCATCGAATGTAGCGGCAAGAATCCAATAGTTGCTGAGTAGCAGTTCGTACTCGGCATCAATTTCAGCTGAAGTGTTGCCTTTATTGCTGTAATAAAAGCTGGCATCGACTTCCACCCATTGCGGCGCAAGGCCAGTGATGCCCAGCACCGCATAGGTGCGATCCGGAACCTCGGGCGTATCAAAACGCACACCCGCCTTGGCATCAAAAAACGTGGAAATCGGAACCTGCGCCACAAACTGATTTTCCAGCCCCTCGTAGGACTGCTCTTCAATGGCGTACTCACCCGAGGTCAGCCAGCGAAACTTGAGCTCGTCTGTTCCGTAGAAAACATCTGCATTCCATACACCAAGCTCTTCGCCGTCATCACTGTAACGATACTCCAGCTCTTCGACTTGGACGCCCCATACCTTGAGAGGATCCTTACGCTGTGTGGTGTCGACCATGTGCGCCTGAGCCGCAACGGCACCAGACAGAAGCATCAACACCACCACATTGGCAGGTTTCCGGATTCGGATAAGACTCATGCATCACCCCCTGCGTCAGCTTCGTTTGAAGTTTCAATCGGCGCAGAATCAGGCGCACCCTCGACAATCACCTTGCGGAACATCCCCGCCGCCGCGTGGTAAGACAGGTGGCAATGGAAAGCCCAGTGCCCCGGCGCATCCACTTCGGTTTCCATGTAGACGGTGGTGCCTGGCTGAACGTTGATAGTGTGTTTGATCGGATCCCACTCCCCTGCCCCGACGTCAAGAATCGACCACATGCCATGCAGGTGCATCGGATGAGTCATCATGGTTTCATTGACAAACTTGAAGCGCACCCGCTCACCGTATTGCAGGCGGATAGGGTCTGCGTCTTCATACTTGACGCCATTGATGCTCCATATGTATCGCTCCATATTGCCCGTCAGCCGCAGTTCAATTTCACGCGTGGGCTCCCGGTCTGCATACAGCGGCTTTTGCGCTCGCAGATCCGAATAGGACAGGAACTTGCCGCCGTTCGCCGCTACAGGCGTAATACCGCTACCGTCGGCATAGAAGGCATCGCTGGGAGCGTCCGCTGCGCCCATGGCCGAATGGCCCATACCTGCCATGCTGGAGTGATCCATACCTGCCATGTTCGAGTGGTCCATACCCTCCATTCCATCCATGGTGGAATGATCCATTGCCGGCATATCATCCTGAGAGCCCATGCTCCCACTACCCATTGAGCCGTGGTCCATAGAGCCATGATCCATGGAACCATGATCCATACCCGGCATTCCGCCCATATCAGCCATGGTCAGACGTGCCGGCTCGCGCATCTCGGGAATCGGTGCCTGCATACCCTTCTCTGGTGCCAGCGTCGCCCGAGCAAAACCCGAGCGGCCCATCGACTCGGCGAAGATGGTGTAGGCCTGGGCGTCCTTCGGATGAACGATGACGTCATAGGTCTCGGCAACGCCAATGCGGAACTCATCGACCGTAACCGGCCGGACGTTGTTACCGTCTGCCTGCACCACGGTCATTTCCATACCGGGAATGCGCACATCAAAGTAGGTCATGGCCGATGAGTTGATGAACCGCAGACGAATACGTTCACCGGGCTCGAACAGACCGGTCCAGTTCTGTTCCGGGCCCAAGCCGTTGATCATGCCTGTAAAGCCCTGCACGTCTTCTACATCCGCCTTCATCATCCGCATATCACCCCAGTCCATGCGATCGCGGACGGTACTCATCAATCCTTTCTCTGCAACATCAGAGAAAAACTCGGGCACCGTTTGCTGCTGACGGTTGTAATAGTCCGGCATCATTTTCAGGTTACGCATGATGCGATCACCCGAGTGTGGATGTTTGTCGGTTAGTTGAACCACATACTCACGATCGTAGCGGAAGGGTTCACGCCCTTCGGGCTCAATGACGATGGCCCCAAATGCACCGTCAGGCTCCTGGAAGCCCGAGTGGCTGTGATACCAATAGGTGCCGGCCTGTGTGATCGGAAACTCGTATGTGAAAGTTTCTCCCGGACGTATTCCGGGAAAGCTGAAGCCGGGCACGCCGTCCTGGGTGAAAGGCAGAATGAGTCCGTGCCAGTGTATGGAAGTCATTTCCGCCAGATTGTTGGTCACCTTTATCCTGACGTTCTCTCCTTCCTTGAAGCGCAGGATCGGACCTGGCGAAGCACCGTTGTAGCCTATGCCCTCCTTGACGAAATCCCCGGTATCGATCTGGACCCGGTCCACGATCAGATTGTATTCGCCGGCCAGTACCGACACAGGCGCCAACAAACTGAAAAAACCCAGCAGCAGGGCTCGCTTCATGGTTTTGCTCCAGACATTACTGATTGAATTGATGGGCTCGGTGAGAAAACGGGATCAGTCAAATACCACCTCGCCATACATGCCTGCCTGGTAATGGCCCGGGACATTGCAGGCAAATTCGATAGTGCCGCTTTCGGCAAATGTCCAGACCAGCTCCTGGCTCTTACCCGGCTCAAGCAGCACACTATTGGGATCATCGTGCTTCATGGAGTGGCCATTACCCATATCCATCTCCATCATGTCGTGGTGGATGGTGCCGCCGTCGATCACGCCATGGTTGACCATCATCATCATTTCTTCCTGATGGGCCTCATGGGTGGCTGCCGTTCCGATATTGAACTCGTGAACCAGGCTGCCCTTGTTCTCGACCACAAACCGCACGGTTTCACCCGGCTTCACCGCGATCGACTCGGGCTCGTAGTAGTTGTCGTGCATCTGTACGGTGATAGTCCGGTCAGCATCCGAGGCTTTGCCCACTTCCCCGATATTGACTCCCTCGCCGTGGGCACCATGGTGACCACCCGCGGCAAAAACAAAACTCGAGACCGATAAAGCTACCGCTGCAACTACAAATCTGGCTGGATTCATGACACCTTCCTCTCATTGGTCTGAATGAGTGCACCATCACCCATCAACCTGAATCCTTTCTGAAAATGGTGAATTAATTGCAGTTCAGTCTGGTTTCAGGTTGATGGGAGACACTGTCAACCTCCATCAATCCCGCGAGGAAGCCGCCCGTGCGACTACTGCTCGTTGAAGATGATTTATTGCTGGCAGAAGGACTTGCCAGCCAATTGGCCAAGGCTGGCTTCAGCGTCGATACCGCTCACACAGCCAGAGAGGCCGAGCTGCTTGGCAAACAGGAAGATTACCGGGTGTGTGTGTTGGACCTGGGCCTGCCGGATGGCAGCGGTCTGGATGTGCTGCGTAACTGGCGCGCGAATCAAGCAGACTTTCCGGTCCTGATCCTGACCGCACGGAGTGACTGGCAGGACAAGGTAAATGGACTCAAGGCGGGGGCCGACGACTATCTGGCCAAGCCCTTTCAGTCCGAAGAACTGATAGCGCGGCTCAATGCCATAGTCCGGCGCAGCGAAGGCAGAGTGCGCTCATTGATTACAGCGGGTCGGTTTGAGCTTGATGAACATCGCCAGAGCCTGAAAATGGGCGACGGTATCGAGCACAGCCTGACGGGCACCGAGTTCCGCCTTCTGCGCTGCTTGATGAGCCAGCCCGGTCATGTGTTCTCCAAGGAGCAGCTGATAGAGCAGCTTTACAGCCTCAATGAAAGCCCAAGTGACAACGTCATTGAGGCCTACATCGGCAGACTGCGCAAACTTGTAGGCACAGACACCATCTCAACGCGGCGCGGTCAGGGGTACCTGTTCAATGATACTGTTTAGGGGACCAACATCGGTAAAGGGTGCCTTGCTTGCCATACTGCTGCCAGCCGGAATCGGGCTGATGGCTATCGCCTGGGTAGTGCATGGTTTTCTGCTGGACAGAATGTCACGGGACTTTATAGAACACCGGCTTATGGAGGAGGTTACCTTTCTCCAATTGCAGCTGCAGGAAGTCGATGGCGTGGTAGGTGCACTGCAAACCGGTGATTACTTTCAGGAAGTCTTCCACCATGCCTTTGCCGTGCACTCCCCTACCACCACCGTCATCTCGCCCGAAACCTGGGCACCGCTGCTCAGGCCACTGATTCAATCCGGGAAACAGGGCAGCATCCGAGTGCAGAATAAAACGGCAGATAACGCACCGGCGGACATTCTTGCCTATCGGCGGTCGTTTGAAATCCAGGGCACGCCGATTGTGGTTATCGTCTCGGAGGATATGGATGCCCTCAAATTGAGTCAGGCGGAGCTGCATGCCTGGACCGCCGTAGTCTCGGTGTTATTAGTCGGCCTGCTGGCCGGAGTGATCTGGCTTGGCATCAGCTTCTCCATGCGCCCGGCAGCAGCACTCCAAGTGGCTTTGAAGCAACTTCAAACCGGTGAGATTTCGCGAATCGATGTAAAGACGCCAGATGAGTTTCGCCCATTGGTTCAACAGCTCAACCAATTACTCGACTCTCTGGATCAGCGCCTGGAACGTTCCCGGGAGGCGCTGGCCAACCTGTCCCATAGCGTGAAAACACCCATCGCCGCGGTCAGGCAGGTTCTCGAGGACACCAACCGACCACTCGATGACTCACTACGGCAACAGATGGCTGTGCGCCTGGGTGACCTTGACAAGCAGCTCGAAGCAGAAATGCGTCGCAGTCGATTTGCCGGACCTCAGGTCGGCAAGAGCGCCTATCCCGTCAAACAGGCGCGCGATCTCTTGTGGATGCTTGGCCGTCTTTACCCGGAAAAAACCTTCGAACTATCCACGTCCCTTGCAGAGGAAAGTCGGTGGCCGGTCGAGGAACATGACCTGAACGAAATACTCGGCAATCTGCTGGATAACGCCGGCAAGTGGTCAACACGCTTTATTGAGCTTTCCCTGGAACAGACCCCCCAGATGATCTCTATCACGGTCAGCGACGATGGTAGTGGTGTAGAGAACACTGAAATGATCAGACTGGGGCAGCGTGGCTTGCGACTGGATGAGCAGACACCTGGTCACGGTCTGGGCCTGGCCATTGTTCGGGACGTGGTAGAGCGGTATTCCGGATTAGTCCGCTTTATGCCAGCGCATTCTGGTGGATTACAGGTCAGGGTAGAAATCTTCGGCTAGGCTGGCTGGTAGGGTAATGCGCGAAGTCAATACATCGACAGTACCGATTGTTTTGTGCCGTTTTTTGATTTTTAACAACCGTTAATCCGATGCATCATGGTTTGGTAAATTACTCATCTCAAGGAGCAATCAATGGCTAAAGTACTCGTTCTATACCATTCCATGTATGGTCATATCGAAACCATGGCCCAGGCCGTAGCCGAAGGCGCTCGTCGTGTAGAAGGCGTTGAAGTCACGCTGAAACATATCCCCGAAACCATGGATCAGGAAGCTTTCAAGAATGCCGGCGGAAAGACGGATCTGGCTGGTAACCAGGCGTCCCCATCAGAACTGGGCGATTACGATGCGATCATCGTTGGCACGCCCACACGTTTCGGCAATATGTCAGGTCAGATGCGGACCTTCTTCGATCAGACTGGAGGTCTCTGGGCCAAGGGCGCCTTGTTCGGCAAGGTTGCCAGCGTATTCACGTCCACCGGCACGGGCGGCGGGCAAGAGATGACTATCACATCTGTGTGGACCACCCTCGCCCATCACGGCATGACTATCGTACCCATTGGTTACGGCACACCGGAGCTGTTCGATATCTCCAAGGTCAGTGGCGGCACACCTTACGGCGCATCGACCCTGGCGGGTGGCGATGGCTCACGGCAACCGGACGAGCGCGAACTGAGTATCGCCCGTTTCCAGGGCGAACATGTGGCCAAAATTACAGCCAAACTCAATAGCTGAATCAGATAGCAAAAAGCCGGGAAGCTTTCGCTCCCCGGCTCTTTTATTCTGACCCGCGACTATATCAAGCCAGAGCACCCAGTGCTTGCTCGTAGTTCGGCTCCTGACCAATTTCGGGTACCAGTTCGCTGTACAGGACCTGATCATTCTCATCCAGCACTACTACCGCTCTGGCAGTCAGACCAGCCAGCGGGCCGTCCTCAATCGCTACACCATAGTTATGGGCAAATTCGCTACCGCGCATGGTGGACAGATTGATCACGTTATCCAGACCCTCACCACCGCAAAAGCGCGCCTGGGCGAATGGCAGGTCAGCCGAGATGCAGACGACAACGGTGTTTTCCACATCGTTGGCCTTGGCGTTGAAGGTACGCACCGAGGTAGCGCAGGTCGGTGTATCAACGCTGGGGAAAATGTTGAGGATCTTGCGCTTGCCAGCCATGCTCGACAGTTCAACATCCGACAGGTCCTTGCCCACCAGACTGAACGCCGGAGCCTTGTCACCCGCCTTGGGGAAATCACCACCAACCAGAACTGGATTACCGCGCATTGTAACGCTAGACATAAGAGCTCCTTTGTACTTGTGGAAACCATGCAGAACCTGCATGGCAAATGACCGCCCGACATCCGCCGTGGCGGCCCTAGAAATCGATACGGTAGAAGAAATCCAGCGAACTGGCAAAGCCGCTCACCGCCTCAAGATATAACCTGCGAGTCAGATCATAGCGTATAGCCAACTGATTCGCCTGATCGAACACCCCGACACCATAACGCAGGCTGAGCTTTTCCGTAATGTAGCCCGCTGCGACAACTTGTGTCGAAATACCTGAGCCCTCGGTTTCCAGCTGAAAATCCTCTATGCCAAGTGTATTGGCCAGATTCTTGGCAAGCGGGGCGCCACCGGCCATGCCCAGAGCCAAGGCTGCCTGACCTACCAGGTTGCTGTCGCCGCCATCTGCTCCCAGGGGGCGACCCAGAATCAAATAGGCCAGGGCTTGCTCCTGGGGCATGCCTGGTTCGGAGAAGACTTCGGTCTGCGGCGCCTCGGCACGCCCGGTCAGGCGCAAACCGGCGACGACGTCGTCAACGCGCCGAATGGCTTCAATGTTAAGAAAGGGCTGTGAAATCGGACCGGCAAACAGAATTTGTGCCCGGCGCAGGCTGAGCCGCTGACCATAGCGCCGGAAACGGCCATCCAGAATATTCAGATCGCCGGTCGCATTCATATCTTCTTCGACCATGATGCGCCCGCTCAGACGCCCGCTCAGGCCGAAGGCCGAAAAGCGCAGCTGATCACCCACTGCCAGTTGTATTCGTGCGTCGATGTCCAGCGGTGGAGCTTGATCTTCAGGTTCTTCACCGACAATAACCACGTCCGGAGACAGCCTCACCGCCTGTTCGGGCAATTCACGTACAGTAATATCACCCTCAGGGACTGCTATCTCGCCCCTGACTCGCAGCTTGTTGTCAGCCAGCGTTACCTGCAGATCCGGGCTGACACGCAGGTCGGCGTAGGGTTCCACAATGACTGGTAGCCGACTGCCCTTCAAGGCCAGATCAAGATCAAGTTCCGGAGCCCAGGTGATGGAGCCAGTGAGACTCCCCTCGCCCTCATCGCCACTGGTCCACTGGCCATCCACCACAGCTCGCTGGCCATTGATATCAATCTCGACTTCAAGCTCCTCCAGGCTCACGGGCAGCTCGGGCCCGCTGACATGTCCTTCGACCAGTTGCAGCCTTCCGACTATCTCCGGTTGACGCAAGGCTCCGGCAAGCCTGCCGCTGCCACTCAATTCACCACGCAGGGTGTCTACCTGAGGCAGGAAAGGCCTCAGGATATTCAGTTTAAGGCCTTCGATATTGTACTGACCGGTGAGAATCTGCTCGCCTACCGGATCATCTACATCTGCCTGGATATCCAGCGTCCCGAAGCCTTCGCTGGCCAACTGGATACGACTGCGAGCGATGCCAGCTCGCATCTGGGTGTTGATATCCAGAAGATCGTAGGGAAACGCCAGAGTCTGTTCCGCTTCAGTAATCGCCACCATGCCGTCGACACTACGCAAGCTCAAGTCAACGACAGGTTCCCCGCCCACCGCCTGCTTGAGTTCGAGATTGGCATTGAGGTCCGCGTTCCAGGCAAAGCCCTCGGGAAGCAGATCCTCGAGCGAAGACAGGGAAAAATCGGTCAACGCAACATCGAGCTGGCGATCGGGCAACAGGCGTTGCTCCCCGTTGAAACACAGTCGCGCTTGCGCATGCCGCCAGCAGTGCTCGGCAATGCGTAACTGAGCGGGGTCAAGCCGGTATGTCAACCTGGCTGCGTCAACCAGCTGCCAGTCCAGCACACCATATTCGATGTCGGCACTGCTGAGCAGTCCCTGCCAACGATCATCACTCAATGCGCCCCGTAATTCGGCATCAATACCGGCGATACCGTTTTCCAGCTCGACTGCAAGTCGATGGGCCGCACGGTTGCCCTTTAAGGTCAGTGACAGATCGCCAATTCGGGTGTCGCCGCTGCGAATCTTCAGGGCGGTCAGAGTCAGATCACCAGGCATCGCCTCGGACAGAGTCACCTTGCCTTTCAGCGTCAGGTCCGCAATGCGTGACCCTTCATAAGCCAGACGCTCGCCACGCAGGTCAGCATCAATTATTGGCGCTGTCTGCCGCCCGCTGGTGTTGATATCACCATTGAGTGCACCGCCAAGTCCCGGCCAGAGCGTAGCCAGCTCAGGCATCCGCACATTTAACCGGGCGTCGATGTTGTCGCTGATTCGCCCGCTACCCGTAACGCTATTGCGGCCCTGGCGAAAGAGCAGATCCTCCAGCACCCAGGAATCCTCTCCCTTGCTCACCGAGCCAGTCAGTTCCAGGGGTCTGGCCCGTAATGTGCCTTCCAGCGCCCATTCGGCATCCAGCTCAAGTTGCTCGTTCACCAGGCTGCCGGTAGTGGCAACCGTTCCGTTCAGGTCCCCTGGAAGATCGTCTACGAAGGCGCCAGGGTCGATACCTTCGAGCACCATACGGGCATCCCATGCCAGGCCATTGACCAACTGCAAGATGCCGGTTGCAGTGGCGGAGCCAGCCTCGGTGATCATCTCAGCCGAAGCCACACGTATTTCGTCCGGGTTTCCGGATACGGCCATGCTCAGATCGACATTCTGCCCGGCCACACCAGATAGTTGTGCGTGCAGATTGCCCTGGCCCTGCATGTCACGCAGAGTGGCGTCAATCGATAGCTGCTCGAGTTGAATTTCACCGGTTTCCTGCGGATATAGCCACTGCCACGGAAACTGAGCCAGATCGAGCTCGACCTCCCCAACAAGCTGTTCTTCCCAACTGGCGCTACCGGTCAGCGCCACACGGCGAGTTGGCTGCTCGACGACGGACAGCGCCAACATCAGATCTTCCATTCCTGTCATGTTGATGATGGTAGCCAGATCAAGCTCTATGTCGCCGCCCTCACCAGGCAGGATGGCACCGCCGGTAATTCGATACCCCTCCTCCATATTGCCCTGCGCGTCCAGTGACGACTGGCGGATAACAAGCTCTCTGGGCAATTCCACAGGTACAACAAAACGATCGCCCCGCCACGCGAGGGTAGCCGGCATCTGCGGGTCGAGGGGTTGCAGCTGTGCGCTCAGGCGTCCTTCCAGGAAGCCTTTGCTGGCAGCTTCGACATCCAGTTCAGTAACACTTCCGCCCAGACGCAGATCAAGCGCCCAGGGCTGTTGATCGACCGGGGGCAGGTTCAGCAGTGCATGGATCTTCAGTGGCCAACCATTGACCAGCCGGATGTCGCCGTTCATTTGCCAGTCAAGATCGGGACCTGTGCCGGTAAAGCGATGAATGACCAGTTCGGAGTCACGCAGATGCGCTGCCAGCTCGATATTGGTCAGTAGAGGTTCATTGGAGTTGACGTACAAACTACCGACACGGAGCTGCTCGATCTGAACGCCAACCGGCAACCGGATATCCGGCAGCGTGATCTGGGTACGCTCCACCTGCTCCTCATCCGTTGGCTGCGTCGTCATCTGGATGCTGGCCACATCCAGTTCATCGACGCAAAAACGCGCACCAAAAAGACATTCGGGCGACCAGGCAAAGCGGACATCCTCAACCACAACCTCGATCCCCTGGTCACGCCAGACTATGCGATCGAAATCCCAGCCCCGCCACAGCTGCCCCTCCTCAAGCCCAAGTTCCAGTCGGGGTTCAAGCCCCTGTATACGCTCGAACAGCCAGCGATTGACTGACTCGTTCATAAGCAACAAGGCCAACAGCAAAGGGATGAGCAGCAGTACCAGCAAGCCTCTGAACAGTACCTTGAGGACGAACAGCATCATAGTTCCGGCCCCATGGAAAAGTGGATACGGAAGCCCTCATCCGAGTCACTGATGGACTGAGCGAGATCCACCCGAATAGGACCTACCGGAGATACCCAGCGAATACCCACGCCGACACTGGTCTTGCGAGCCGCAGCGAGGGAGTCCATGGCGTTGCCATGGTCTACAAAGGTAGCCGCACGCCACTTGGGAATGAATTCGTATTGATACTCGAGACTGCTATCGAGCAAAAACCGGCCTCCGACTCGCTCGCCGGAATCATCGGTCGGCGACAGGCTACGATAGTCATAGCCTCGCACCGACTGATCGCCGCCGGCAAAAAAACGTAGCGAGGGTGGGATCTGTTCAAAATCATCGGTATATACCGCGCCCAGACCGACCCTGGCTAGAAACCGGTGGTTTTCCTCAAACGTATACAGGCCTTTGGCTGTGGTAAAGACACGAGCGAAGTCGACATCCGACACTACCCCTTTCTTTGCTCCTTGCAGGTCCAGCATCAGACTGTAGCCCCGACTTGGATCAATTCCACCGACGCTTTTTGTGCGCTGGAAAGACACCCCCGGGATAAGGAGTGTGCTCTGTCCGGAGTCATTACCCAGGCTAAAGCGTTCATGCTCCAGACGCAGACCGGCGATCCGCTCCCATCCACTGTCCAGCAGCTTTTCATGCTGCGCCCCGACGGTGAAGCTCTGGCTCTCGATATCATCTATATCTTCGTTCTGCCATCCACCAAAAAAGCGCACTGAATTGGTTTGGGGGTGTGTCAGCGGAATCTGGTAATAACCGGTTAACGCTTGTCGGGGCAGGGAAAGCTCGAGTTCCGCTCCACGTTTGTGGCCACGGGCATTGACCCAATGCTCGGTCCAGCTGATGCGCCCTCGTGCACCCACGTCGGTTGAATAACCCGCGCCCAGCCCGAGGGAATGCGGCTTACGTTCAGCAATCTGCACCTCAACCGGGATAAGCCCTTCCTCGGCCCGTGAGGCCGGCGCTGAAACCAGGACATTCTCAAAGTATCCGCTGGCAAGCAGATCTCGATTCAGTTTGGCAAGAAGGTCGGCGTCGTATGGCGCACCGGTCCGAAAATCCACCATACGCTGCAGCAGGTTGTCGTCGAAGGGAGTTTCGGAAAAGACAACGTCGCCCAAACGGAAGCGCTCGCCAGTCTGGTAGACCAGCGTGATATCGGCGACGTTGTCTTCGATGTTGACCAGCAGGCGCTGCTGGCTGAATTGGCCCGAAAAATAGCCAAAGCGCAGGGCCTGATTAGCCATGTAACTCTTGATCGCTTCGTAGTGACCATGGTGCAACACGTCGCCCGGTTGCAACCGCCCTCTCTGGGCCCCTTGCAGATCAAAAGGTTCGGTTCCCATGCCGGCCCCTTCGACGCGAATATCCACTTCCCTGAGTCGGACAGGCTCACCCAGCTGCACTTCCAGCACCAGGACCGGGTCAGTCCGGTTGCCCGTTATTCGATGGGTGATCTCGGCCTGGTAATACCCCAACGCCTGCGCGGCATCAATCGCCTGCTCCTTGCTGTGCCCGGCTAGTCGCTCCATCTCGCGCCTTGTGGAAGCTTCCACTTCACCGACAAAGGCTTGAATATTGTCTTCTACCTGCTCATTTTCCGGCTCGACATTCACTTCGAGGCCGGCATGCGCTGCCATGGAAAAAAAGGTCAGCAAAATCAGCAGTAACGGACGAAGCATGTAGTTTTTCCAGCGACAAATAGGCCAAAAGTGATGCTAACATGCTGGCTACCCATGTCCGGCACAAGATACATCTTCTTACAGACCGGCACCCGGTCCAACCTGAACAGGATGAGCAATGAAATTCGTTTCCTTCAATATCAACGGGCTAAGAGCCAGACCTCATCAACTGAAGGAAATAGTCGAACGACATGCGCCTGATGTGATCGGCTTACAGGAAACCAAGGTCGACGATTCCATGTTTCCCCTCGATGACGTTGCTTCCCTTGGATATCACGTTCATTTCCATGGCCAGAAAGGCCACTATGGCGTTGCCCTGATGACCCGGGAAAAGCCCCTGTGGGTGAACAAGGGCTTTCCGGGGGACGGTGAGGACGCGCAAAAGCGCATGATAAGCGCCGCCATAATGAGTAAGAATGGTGAGCAGACGGTCATCTTCAACGGTTATTTCCCTCAGGGTGAGAGCCGCGATCACCCGCTAAAGTTCCCTGCCAAGACGCGCTTTTACGCCGATCTGCAGGCCCATCTGGAGCAGCAATTCACTCCGGATCAGCGTGTCGTGGTGATGGGCGACATAAATATATCCCCTGAAGATATCGACATTGGCATAGGGGCGGATAACGCCAAACGTTGGTTGCGCACAGGTAAGTGCAGCTTCCTGCCAGAAGAGCGTGAATGGCTGAAAAAACTGAAGGACTGGGGGCTGATTGATACATTTCGCCACCTGAACCCGAACGTAGACGATCGTTTCAGCTGGTTCGACTACCGCAGCCGCGGATTCGAGGCTGATCCAAAGCGCGGACTGCGTATAGATCTGATCATGGCAAGCAGGAACCTGATCGAACACTGTGTGGATGCTGGCGTTGATTACGATATACGGGGGATGGAAAAGCCATCTGATCACGCTCCGGTCTGGGCCGATTTCAAGGACTGACTACCAATACGAAAACAGAAAGGCCCCGCTTTAGCGGGGCCTTCTTTAACCTGAACAACCAGCTACTCGAAATTAGGCGCTCAGGCCATTTCCTCCTCAAGCACGTCGAGCACCAACTCGTTGTCCCTGCAGCTGATGTTGACGGTACCGCCATGATCTGCCAATTCCCCGAACAGGATCGCCTCGGCCAGAGGCCGTTTGATCTTGTCCTGAATTAGCCGCGCCATAGGGCGAGCTCCCATCAATGGGTCATAGCCATGTTCGGCAAGCCAGTCTCGAGCCCTTTCATCGACCTCCAGAAGAACATGCTTATCTTCCAACTGGGCTTGTAGCTCGGTAAGAAACTTGTCGACGACGAACTTGATGCTGTCATGGGTAAGACGTCCGAACTGGATAATGGTGTCCAGGCGGTTACGGAACTCCGGCGTGAAGGTTTTCTTGATCACTTCGGAGGCATCGGTACTGTGATCCTGCTGAGTAAAACCAATTGAAGCACGAGCCATCGATTCCGCCCCGGCATTGGTAGTCAACACGATGATCACATTGCGGAAATCCGCCTTACGCCCATTGTTGTCCGTCAGGGTGCCGTGATCCATTACCTGCAGCAGCAGGTTGAAAACCTCAGGATGTGCCTTCTCGATTTCGTCGAGCAAGAGTACACAGTGAGGATTCTTGGTCACGGCCTCTGTCAGCAGACCACCCTGATCGAATCCCACGTAGCCCGGAGGGGCACCGATGAGACGCGATACCGTGTGCCGTTCCATGTACTCGGACATGTCAAAACGCAGCAACTCGACGCCAAGACTCTTTGCCAGTTGCCTGGTAACTTCTGTCTTGCCAACACCCGTTGGACCCGAAAACAGGAAGGATCCCACCGGCTTGTCAGCGGATTTAAGCCCGGCACGAGACAGCTTGATGGCTGAAGCCAGCGAATCGATGGCCTCATCCTGGCCGAAAACCACTAGCTTCAGGTCGCGTTCCAGATTCTTCAGTAGCTCCTTGTCACTGGAAGAGACATGCTTGGGAGGAATACGCGCGATCTTGGCAACGATGGCTTCCACCTCTGCCACGTCGATCACAGCCGGACGCTCCGAAACAGGCTTTAGCCGCTGATAAGCGCCCGCCTCGTCAATCACGTCGATGGCCTTGTCCGGCATATGTCTGTCGTTGATATAACGTGAAGCGAGTTCCGCAGCAGATCTGAGCGCTTCATCGGTATAACCAATGCCGTGGTGGTCCTCGAAACGGCTTTTCAGGCCCTTGAGAATCTGAATGGTATCTTCCACAGAGGGTTCGATCACATCCACTTTCTGGAAACGCCGTGCCAATGCCCGATCCTTCTCGAAGATACCGCGGAACTCCTGATAGGTCGTTGAACCTATACAGCGCATTTCGCCGGATGTCAGCAGCGGTTTGAGCAGATTCGAGGCATCCATGACACCGCCCGAGGCAGCACCAGCACCGATAATCGTATGGATTTCATCAATGAAAAGAATGGCTTGCGGCCGCTTCTTGAGCGCCTTCAGAAGTGCCTTGAAGCGCTTCTCGAAGTCCCCCCGATATTTGGTCCCCGCCAACAGCGCGCCCAAGTCCAGCGAGTAGACAACCGCTTCAGAGAGAATATCGGGCACCTCACCATCAACGATACGCTTGGCAAGACCCTCGGCAATGGCGGTTTTACCCACGCCGGCTTCGCCTACCAGCAGCGGGTTGTTCTTGCGGCGGCGGACCAGAATCTGCGCGACACGTTCCACTTCGTGGGCGCGTCCTACCAATGGATCAATCCGCCCCAGCCGTGCCTGCTCATTAAGGTTAGTGGCGTACGCATCGAGGGGATTGGTATTGCCAACCGTCTCGCCCCCCTCGTCATCAATACTCTCGCTGTCCGGCGGAACCTGATCAGCTTCCCCGCCCACTTTGGAGATCCCATGGGAGATGAAGTTGACTATGTCGATCCTGGCAATCTGCTGCTGCTTGAGAAAGAAAACCGCCTGGCTTTCCTGCTCGCTGAAAATAGCGACCAACACGTTAGCGCCACTGACTTCACCCTTTCCGGAACTTTGAACATGGAAAACCGCCCGTTGCAAAACGCGCTGAAAGCCAAGCGTGGGTTGGGTTTCACGTTCATGATCCTGTTTCGGGATCAGCGGCGTGGTGGAGTCGATGAATTCGACCAACTCCCGGCGCAGGCGCTCGATATCGGCACCGCAGGCCCGCAAAACATCTATGGCGGCGTGATTATCCAGCAACGCGAGCAACAAGTGCTCTACGGTCATGAACTCATGCCGCTTGTTGCGCGCTTCCTTGAACGCCAGATTCAAGGTGATCTCGAGATCTCTATTGAGCATGGTGCCACCTCATCATGCGGCCGTGGCCGCTTTGTTACGCTTCCCGTTCAATCTGACATATCAACGGGTGCTGGCATTCCCTGGCATATTCATTGACCTGTGCGGCTTTGGTCTCCGCGATATCGCGGGTAAAGACCCCACAGACCGCCTTTCCTTCAGTATGGACCCTCAACATGATCTGTGTAGCTGCCTCTCGGTTAAGAGAGAAAAATGTTTCAAGCACTTCTACGACAAAATCCATCGGGGTGTAGTCATCATTCATCATGACGACCTGGTAGCGTGAAGGCGGTTTGAGCTCCGGCTTGCTGGTCTCCACCGCCAGACCGGAGTCATCCTCGTGTTCTGGATCGTCCGGTCTCTGGTTCAAGGTTAGTTGATAATTGGTCATTGCAAACATGAGAAACATCGCTGATTACAGGCTATTGGATAAAAGCCCGGTGACAAACTGTGAGCTACTACTCAGCTTGCCAGAGGCTGACTTGACTTACTTTGATTCAGTGTTAAAAAGTGTAAACGAGCATTGCACGGCGGTCATCTGTTACCACTACAGCGCCAAGCAGCTCAACACCGCGAACACAAAACCCCCAACCTGGGGCAGCACGAGGGATGTGGCATGCAATACGGCAAGGTGAAATGGTTCAATAACGCCAAAGGGTTTGGCTTCATTATAGCCGAAGGCCGGGATGAAGACCTCTTTGCTCATTACTCAGCAATTCAGATGGACGGTTACCGGACTTTGAAGGCCGGGCAACCCGTTCGGTTCGAGATTATTCAGGGCCCCAAGGGGCTGCATGCGGTCAATATTCAGTCACATGAGGTGGCGGAGCCCGGTATTCGTCCCGAGAGTGAAAGCAGAACAGAAGAGGCACATGCCGCGCAACACTGACTCCCCTTGGAGGCCAGAAAGCAGAAACAACAAGGCCGGCATTAGCCGGCCTTGTCATTATTGCACTGCCTGGGTATTTCAGCCCATGCTGGCAATCATGTCGTCACCAAACTCGGAGCACGAACGCAGCGTAGCGCCGTCCATCAAACGCTCGAAGTCATAAGTAACCGTCTTGTTGGCGATTGCGCCTTCTGTGCCCTTGATGATCAGGTCAGCAGCTTCAATCCAGCCCATGTGGCGCAACATCATCTCGGCAGACAGGATCAGTGAACCGGGGTTTACCTTGTCCTGACCAGCATACTTGGGCGCAGTGCCGTGGGTAGCTTCGAACATGGCCACGGTGTCAGACAGGTTTGCACCCGGAGCGATACCAATACCGCCAACTTCTGCAGCAAGCGCGTCGGACAGGTAGTCGCCGTTCAGGTTCAGGGTGGCGATCACATCGTAGTCAGCCGGACGCAGCAGGATCTGCTGCAGCATCGCATCGGCGATCACGTCCTTGACTACGATATTGCGGCCAGTTTTCGGGTTCTTGAATTGCATCCAGGGACCGCCATCAAGCAATTCGGCACCGAACTCGTCACGAGCCACTTCGTAGCCCCATTCCTTGAAGGCACCTTCGGTGAACTTCATGATGTTGCCCTTGTGCACGATCGTTACTGACTTGCGGTCATTGTCTACGGCGTACTGCAGTGCTTTCTGTACCAGCCGTTTGGTGCCTTCCTCGGAAACCGGCTTTACGCCAATACCGCACATGTCGCTGAAGCGGATCTTGGTTACGCCCATCTCTTCCTGCAGGAACTTGATCACCTTCTTGGCTTCAGGGGTGCCGGCCTTGAATTCAACGCCTGCATAGATGTCTTCGGAGTTTTCACGGAAGATGACCATGTCGACGTCGCCCGGCTTCTTCACGGGGCTAGGTACGCCGGTAAACCAGCGAACCGGACGCTGACACACATACAGGTCAAGCTGCTGACGCAGGGCAACGTTCAGGGAGCGGATCCCGCCACCTACCGGAGTAGTAAGGGGGCCTTTGATAGAAACAACATAATCCTTTACTGCATGCAGGGTCTCTTCCGGCAGCCAGGTATCCTGATCATAGACCTGAGTAGCTTTCTCACCAGCAAAAACCTCCATCCAGGAGATCTTGCGCTTGCCGTTATAGGCCTTCTCAACTGCTGCGTCGACTACCTTCATCATCACTGGTGAAATATCGACGCCGATCCCGTCTCCCTCGATGTAAGGAATAATCGGGTTGTCTGGCACGTTGAGGGACTGGTCGGCGTTTACGGAAATTTTGTCGCCGCTAGCCGGCACCTGGATCTTTTGGTATCCCATTGTTGACTCCGTTAAGTTGTCGTTGTCATGAATGATCCCGCGGGGTAACCCGAGATCAGAGAATACGGTAGTACTGATGGCGCACATTGTTGTAGTTTTCCTACAAAAAGTCACGCCCTTTTCGGTGGATAGGCGAGTTCTTCATTATCTGGAAACACTCTTTACGCCCTTTTACCAACCTGTCGGCAATGTCCGGCCTATTATGTAGTGTCACTACATAGCCACTACTTGTCCGTGTTCAGGAATCCTAGTCTTTTTTACCACCAAATCCAGTCAGCTCATACCATCGGACGGGTAGTGTGTTTCACCTCTGCTGTAGATATAGGCTAACCTATGCACCCTGCTCAGGAGCCCTACATGCGTTTCATACCCCACGTGACTGTTGCCACCATAATCGAGAATCAAGGCCGATTTCTGATGGTAGAGGAACACCGTGACGGGCGGCTAGTTTTAAACCAGCCAGCCGGTCATCTGGAAGAAGACGAAAGTCTTATTAACGCTGCCAGGCGCGAAGTTCTCGAAGAAACCGGCTGCACTGTCGAGATTACCAGCGTGCTGGGTATCTATCTATTCAAGGCCGCCAATGGCATCTGTTATCAACGCAGCTGCTTTGCGGGTCAGTTGCTGGAGGAACATCCCGAGATGGAGCTGGACGAGGGAATTGTTCGTGCACTCTGGATGACGCTGGACGAGGTGCGCGCACGCAGCGCGGACCTGCGCAGCCCCCTAGTATTGGACTGTATAGTCGACTACATCACCAAGCCTCATCATTCACTGGACCTATTTCGTTAAGATGACTATCTCAGCTAGCAAATCACCTGCCCAGACCCGCGTGATCGTCGGTATGTCTGGAGGTGTGGATTCATCCGTCTCTGCAGCCCTTTTGCTTGAGCAAGGCTACCAGGTTGAAGGCCTGTTCATGAAAAACTGGGATGAAGACGACGGCACCGAATACTGCACCGCCCGCGAGGACCTGGATGATGCCCAGGCCGTCAGTGATCGCCTGGGCATCAAATTGCATACCGCCAATTTTGCCGCTGAGTACTGGGACAACGTATTCGAGCATTTTCTGGAGGAATACAAGGCTGGCCGCACACCCAACCCCGACATCCTCTGTAACCGGGAAATCAAGTTCAAGGCGTTTCTCGATTACGCCCTGATGCTCGGCGCAGACCTTATTGCCACCGGCCATTATGTGCGTCGTGACGAACAGAACGGCCAGACTGTGCTGTTGCGTGGCCTGGATACCAACAAGGATCAGAGCTACTTCCTGCACGCGGTCGGTGCCGAACAGATCACGCGCACACTCTTTCCGGTAGGTGAACTGGAAAAGCCCGAGGTGCGGCGTATCGCCGAAAAGTACGAACTGGCAACCGCACGCAAGAAGGACTCCACCGGTATCTGTTTCATCGGCGAGCGTCGGTTCAGCGACTTTCTCAAACAATACCTTCCGGCCCAGCCCGGTGATATAGAAACCACCGAAGGTAAGGTTATCGGCAGACACCACGGCCTGATGTATCACACCATAGGGCAGCGTCAGGGTCTGGGTATCGGCGGTCTGCAGGGCGCGAGCGATGACCCCTGGTACGTTCTGGACAAGGATCTGCAGCGCAATGTGCTGGTGGTCGGCCAGGGGAATGATCACCCTCGCCTGTTTTCCAGCGCGCTGGGCTGCTCGGCCATCTACTGGGTCAATGAACTCGAGGTATCCGCGCCGTTGCGCCTGACTGCCAAGGTCCGCTATCGCCAGCCCGACCAGGACTGCACACTCGAGCGGACAACCGACGGCTACCTGATTCGTTTCGATGAACCTCAGCGCGCCGTGACTCCGGGACAATCCGTGGTGCTTTATCAGGGCGATGTCTGCCTGGGTGGTGGCGTGATCGAAACCGCCGTTCCGGCATTTGATAAGGACGCAGCATGACCAACGCCGAAGAGCAGGTAATAGCCCTTGGTGCGATTTTTGAAGCAGCCATTCAGGTGGACAAACTGGCGCGCACCGGTCAGGTCAGCGAAGGCCCGGTCACCTGCCTTCTGGGCAGCATCCTCAATCGCTCCCCTGATGACGTCATCGCAGTCTACGGCGGATCTCACCACGACATCCGCCGTGGTATCCAGGCCCTGCAAGCCATGCTTGAGCGTGATACCGCGTCCCTGCAACGCGATGCCTTGCGTTACAGCATGAATCTTCTGACCCTGGAACGGCAATTGAGCAAACGCGACGACATGCTCAGCGTGCTCGGTCAACGACTTGAGCAGGCCAACTCACAGGTTGAACATTTCGGCATCATGCACGACAACGTTGCAGCCTCGCTCGGAAGTATTTACCAGGACACCCTCAGCACACTGCGGCTACGCATTCAGGTGCATGGTGATATGCGCTACCTGCAGCAGCCGGATATTGCCAACCGGATCCGGGCCCTGCTTCTTGCGGGAATCCGCTCTGCCAGGTTGTGGCGGCAGCTCGGGGGGCATCGTTGGCAGTTGCTCATCGCCCGCAAGAAACTACTGGAAGCCACCCGGTCGGTACTCAATGGTTGAGCTGGTCAGGCTTGACCAGCCACGCAAAGGTGCGATTCTGCTGGCGTGCTCAGCGCTTATGTTTGCGCTGATGGGTATCCTCATACGCGAAGTATCAACCACGGTAAATAATGAAAACGTGGTGTTCTTTCGCAATCTGCTCGGCGTGCTGTTCTTTCTGCCAATGATACTGGTCAAGGGCTTCGGCCCCTTCCGTACCCACCACCTGCGCAGCCACTTTCTGCGTACTTTCTTCGGCCTGGGCGCCATGTACTGCTTTTTCTATGCAATCGCCCACCTGCCCCTGGCCGACGCGATGCTGTTCACCTACGCCGCGCCGGTATTCACACCACTCCTGGCCTGGTGGTGGCTTCGCGAATCACTGACTTTACGCATGATCTTCATGGTTCTGCTGGGCTTTGCCGGCGTGTTGCTGGTCGCCAAACCCTCGGGAGCGCTGTTCGACCCCAACGCTCTTGCCGGCGTGGGAGCCAGCTTGCTCGCGGCCTGTGCCTTTGTATCCATCCGCGCAATGAGCAATACCGAGCCGGCCACCCGGATCGTATTCTATTTCGCCCTGTTCTCCTCTTTGTTGTCAGCCATTCCTTTGCTCTGGGCCTGGCAACCCCTGGACTCCAGACAGCTGGGCATGCTGGTGGCAATTGGCCTGGTGGCCACTGTCAGTCAGCTACTGATGTCACGTGCCTACAGCCTCGCACCGCCCGGAAAAATCGGGCCCCTGAGCTATCTGGCGATTGTCTTTTCCGGCATTTTCGCCTGGTTCCTCTGGGGTGAGATGCCCGGTCTTTCTTCCTGGATTGGCGCCGCTCTCATATTTGCCTCAACCATGATCAGCATCTTCCTGCCCGGCACCCGGGCCAAAGCCGGCTGATCTGGTGTATCATCTGGCGTTTTTCCGCCCCATCTTTTGACGAGAAAACCTATGCAACTCTCCTCCCTGACCGCCGTATCCCCGGTTGATGGCCGTTACGGCAGCAAGACAGCCAGCCTGCGCCCTATTTTCAGCGAATATGGTCTGATCCGTTTTCGCGTTCAGGTCGAGGTGAGGTGGCTACAATGCCTGGCGGCCCATCCGCAGATCCCCGAGATCGGTCCCTTTTCGGATGAAGCAAACGCCCTGCTCAATAAGCTGGTCGACGATTTTCAGCCTGAACATGCCGAGCGCATCAAGGAAATCGAGCGCACGACAAATCACGACGTGAAGGCCGTTGAGTATCTGCTCAAGGAACAAGTGGAAAGCCTGCCCGAGCTCAAGGCAGTGAATGAATTCATCCACTTTGCCTGCACCTCCGAGGACATCAACAATCTGTCCCACGCGCTGATGCTCCGCGCCGGTCGCGATGACGTGATGCTTCCGTTGATGCAGCGCATTGCGGACGAGATCCGCACCCTCGCTGTAGCCCACGCCGACGTGCCCCTGCTGTCGCGCACCCACGGCCAACCTGCCTCGCCCACAACCATGGGCAAGGAACTGGCAAACGTGGTCTACCGTCTTGAGCGTCAGATCAAGCAGATCGCGGCCGTCCCCCTGCTGGGCAAGATCAACGGCGCCGTAGGGAACTACAACGCCCACCTGTCGGCTTATCCGGAGATTGACTGGGAAGCCAACGCCCAGAGCTTCGTGGAAGAAACCCTGGGACTGGACTTCAACCCCTACACCACTCAGATCGAGCCGCATGATTACATCGCCGAGCTCTATGATGCCACCGCGCGCTTCAACACCATTCTGATTGATTTCGACCGTGATATCTGGGGCTATATTTCCCTGGGATATTTCAAACAGAAAACCATTGCCGGCGAGATTGGCTCTTCCACCATGCCGCACAAAGTCAACCCGATCGATTTCGAGAATTCCGAAGGTAACCTGGGGATCGCCAACGCCATTCTTCAGCACCTGGCCAGCAAACTTCCTATCTCCCGCTGGCAGCGCGACCTGACCGACTCCACTGTGCTGCGTAACCTGGGTGTTGGTTTTGCCCATAGCTTGATCGCCTATGAATCAACTCTCAAGGGAATCAGCAAGTTGGAGCTAAATGCTCAACGTATTGCTGATGATCTGGATGCCACATGGGAAGTACTTGCCGAGCCTATTCAGACCGTCATGCGCCGTTATGCCGTGCCGGATGCCTATGAGAAACTCAAGGAACTGACGCGCGGCAAAGGCATTACACCCCAGGCGCTGCAGGAATTCGTCGATACACTGGAAATACCGGAACAAGCCAAGACTGACCTGAAAGCCCTTACGCCTGCCAACTATATCGGCAGTGCTATCGCTCAGGCGAAACGGATCTGACGGCTTCAATCACTCAACAAGGTCTGACCCATGTCTCTGCCGCACCCTACCGCCCTGCTGGGCGGCATAAGCCCGGACGTTTTTCTGCGCGAATACTGGCAGAAAAAACCCCTGCTCATTCGTCAGGCCTTTGTAGAGCTGGACAACCCCCTTTCGCCCGATGAGCTGGCCGGGCTGGCTCTGGAAGAAGAGGTCGAATCCAGAATTGTGCTGACCCAGGGCGCCACCCCCTGGGAACTCCGCCGCGGCCCATTCAGCGAAGACGACTTCAAGACCCTGCCCGAGCAGAACTGGACTCTGCTGGTCCAGGCTGTGGACCAGTTTGTGCCGGAAGTGGCAGAGCTGATGAAAGCGTTCATTTTCCTGCCGACCTGGCGCCTGGATGACGTCATGATCAGCTATGCGGCCCCTGGTGGCAGTGTAGGGCCGCATTACGACAACTACGACGTTTTCCTGCTGCAAAGCCATGGCCGCCGCCGGTGGAAGATCGGCCAGAACTGCGATGATCAGAGCCCCTTGCTCGACCATCCCGATCTACGCATTCTCAGTGACTTCCAGGAGCTGCAGGAGTATGTACTGGAGCCAGGCGACATGCTCTATATTCCGCCTGGCGTAGCTCATTACGGAATAGCCGAGGATGAGTGCATGACCTGCTCCGTCGGCTTCCGGGCGCCCAGCCACCAGGACATATTGCTGCATTTCACTGACTTTCTGGGTCAGTATCTGGGTGACAGCCAACGCTATGGCGATCCAGATGCCACACCCGTCGCCGACCCGGCCGCCATAGATGATCAAAGCATCGAACGACTCAAGAACATTGTCCTTGAGTTGGTCAACGACAAGTCCGCTTTGGCCGCCTGGTTCGGCAGGCACATGACTGAGCCACGCTACCCAGAGCTGATCCAGCCACAGGAGCTACCGGCCGGCACTCTGCTGGAGGAACTCCGCAATGGTTATGGACTGATGCGAAACCCCAGCGCCCGGCTGGCCTACCGTCTGGAAGCAGATGATCACCTGCTGCTGTTTGCCAGCGGTGAACACTGTCTGTTGCCAGCTACCCTGTTGCCTCTTGTTCAACTAGTCTGTAACAACGACTATTTTGATAGCGAAACCCTGCTTGGCTGGCAGGCTGACGAGGAGGCATGGACCCTGCTGGAGCAGCTATTGACTAAAGGGGACCTCCTGCTGGAGGGAGATGATGAATGAGATTGAAGTTCAGGTAGTTGACTGGCACACCACCGAGGCCCTGCGTGATATTCGCAGGGCCGTTTTCATTATTGAACAGCAGATCCCCGAATCGCTTGAATGGGATTCGGACGATCCCGTTGCCACTCATTTTCTTCTCACCTGTGATCAGGAGCCTGTCGGCACGGCAAGACTACTTGATGACGGTCATATCGGCCGGGTTGCCATCCTGCAAGAGTGGCGTGGCCGCAATCTGGGCGAGACACTCATGCTCGCCGTCATGGAGCACGCCCAGGCGCTCGGAATGCATACCCTGCTGCTCTCGGCGCAGAGCTATGCGCTTGAGTTCTATCGGCGGCTGGGCTTTCAGGTCTGTTCCGCGGAATATCTGGAAGCAGGTATTGCGCACTATGCCATGCGTCGCGACAACCCCTGCAACGACATGCCGCCCATTGAGTTCGTCTCCCCAGGGCGTTTCAGTATTCACAACCCGCAAGAGGCTGCGGCCGTCACGCGCGAGTTGAATCTGACCTGGCAACTGGGGGAGCATCGCGACCTTATAGAAATAGACGAGCAGCAGACACAGGACCATCTGCTCTGGATGCTTGCACAGGCCCGCCGCCGTGTATTCATCTATGCCGCCGATCAGGCCGTGTGGCTATTCAACAGGCGCGAGGTTATCGACGCGGTCGAGCAGTTGGTGGCTCGTCAACCCAAGGCCCGCGTTCAGATTCTGTTGCATGAAGCTACCAAACCTTTCCTCCAAGGCCACTCTCTGGTCAACCTGATGCACAGATTCCCCAGCTTGCTGCAGATTCGCAAACAGCATCCTGAACGCCTCAAGGGACCACAGGTCTATATGCTTGTGGATGACAGCGGGGTCCTGATGCTGCCGCGATCGATTCGCCGCGAGGGCTTCATCCGGTATAACAGTCCAGACCAGGTCAGACGCTGGCAGGGTACCTTCGAAGATTTATGGGCCAGCAGCCAGAGTGATTCTGCTATCAGGAGATTTCTGTTATGAAAATGCCAAAATGGCAACAAGCAGCTGCGCTCCTTCTCGCTCTGGCAGCGTCTGGCCCGTTGCAGGCGGCGCCACAAACCGAGATATTCAGCCTTGGGTACAGCATGGCCGACAGCATGATCCCGGCCATTCAGCCCATGCTCGGCGAAGACGAGCGCGTGTCTGCCTATGGCAATCAGCTGATTGTGCGCGCCGAACCAGAGCGGCTGGAAGAGATACGCACCCTGCTCGCCAACCTGGATCGCAAGCCAGCGCAAATCAGAATAAGCGTAGCCAACAGCGGCAGCGCATTGAGCGGCGATCGTGGCTTCCAGATTAACAGCCGTGTTGAAACCGCAGCGGGCGATATCGTTGTAGGTGACGGCAGTAATCAGACACGCATCATTCGCCGTGAGACACGGGGTCAGAATGATGGAATCCGTCGTCTAACGGCGAGTGAGGGTTATCCGGTGCTTATACAGTCGGGTCAGAGCGTTCCTCTGACCAGCACTGCTACGGATGTATATGGACGGGTCGTCCAGCAAACCCAGTACCGCAACGTGACGCAGGGTTTTTATGCCACGGTAAGACTCAATGGCGATCAGGCTACAGTAATCCTTAGTGCCAATAATGATCGCCTTAACCCGAATGACAAGCGCATCGTAGACGTTCAACAGGCTGATACCGTGGTCTCCGGACGCGTCGGGGAATGGATCAGTATTGGGGGCCTGGGCGACACTGCGCGCAGCAACGACAAAGATATCGGCCGACGCACCACCACCCGCAACCAGAATGACAGCAGCATCCGGTTGATGGTCGAGCGTCTGTAACAGGCTTCAAACCTACCTCAAGTTCGTGTAGTTGGTCGAAAAAATCACTACACGCGATTGACTTATTGCCAACCAAGTCGCATCATTGCGTCGCTCCCGCTAGCCAGAGATTCCGAAAGGATTTCTCCGGACCGCATCCCTAACCATCGGATCGGTCAGTGTCTCAACAGCCCACAAGGCAGTTCGACGAGGTTGCGACTGGAACGAAGTTGTCCTGAGGGACGGGGAAGCGATTTAGCGTCAGTCTGAATGATTGAAATACCACTGCTCTGCCCTGGGAATACATCCTTTTCTCCTGGCAAACGCGACCACGTTCGCGATAGCAGCTGCAATCGTTCACCTGCTCATACCCCTCCTCATGGTTCATTTCTTTCAGTCCTGTTCAGACGCGCAGCGGTGCACCGCCCATGCACGACCTTTAGCATGTGGGTTTTGGGTGGAATATTCGTGCTCAACCAAACGCAAACTTTGAAGGATTGACCATGTCAGCTTATCAAAACGACATCAAGGCCGTAGCCGCGCTGAAAGAAACTGCCGGTAACAGCTGGAGCGCTATCAACCCAGAATCCGTGGCTCGCATGCGCGCCCAGAACCGCTTCAAGACCGGCCTGGAAATCGCCAAGTACACTGCCGCCATCATGCGCAAGGACATGGCCGAGTACGACGCCGACACTTCCGTCTACACCCAATCACTGGGTTGCTGGCACGGCTTCATCGGGCAGCAGAAGCTGATCTCGATCAAGAAGCACCTGAAGACCACTAATAAGCGTTATCTGTATCTGTCTGGCTGGATGGTTGCCGCCCTGCGTTCCGACTTTGGCCCGCTGCCTGACCAGTCCATGCACGAAAAGACTGCTGTTTCCGGCCTGATCGAAGAGCTGTACACCTTCCTGCGCCAGGCTGATGCACGTGAACTGGACCTGCTGTTCATGGATCTGGACGCCGCCCGCGATGCTGGCGACAAGTCCAAAGAAGCTGAAATTCAGACCAAGATCGACAACTTCGAAACTCACGTTGTGCCGATCATCGCCGACATCGACGCCGGTTTCGGTAATCCCGAAGCCACATACCTGCTGGCCAAGAAAATGATCGAAGCTGGTGCTTGCTGCATCCAGATCGAGAACCAGGTTTCCGACGAGAAGCAGTGCGGTCACCAGGACGGCAAGGTAACTGTTCCCCATGAAGATTTTCTGGCCAAGATCAACGCTGTGCGTTACGCGTTCCTTGAGCTTGGCGTTGATGACGGCGTCATCGTTGCTCGTACCGATTCGCTGGGTGCAGGCCTGACCAAGCAGATCGCAGTAACCAAGGAGCCGGGCGACCTGGGTGACCAGTACAACTCCTTCCTGGATTGCGAAGAAGTTTCTGCTGCCGACATGAAGAACGGCGACGTCGTTCTGAACCGTGATGGCAAGCTGCTGCGTCCCAAGCGCCTGCCAAGCAACCTGTTCCAGTTCCGCGCCGGCACTGGCGAAGACCGTGTTGTTCTCGACTGCATCACCTCCCTGCAGCATGGCGCCGACCTGCTGTGGATCGAGACCGAAAAGCCTCACGTTGGCCAGATCGCCAAGATGGTTAACCGCATCCGCGAAGTGATCCCGACTGCCAAACTGGTTTACAACAACAGCCCGTCCTTCAACTGGACCCTGAACTTCCGTCAGCAGGTATTCGATGCCATGGCTGAAGAAGGCAAGGACGTTTCCGCATACGATCGCGCCAAGCTGATGAGCGTCGAGTATGACGAAACCGAACTGGCTCAGATCGCTGACGAGAAGATCCGCACCTTCCAGGCTGACGGTTCACGTGAAGCAGGTATCTTCCACCACCTGATCACTCTGCCCACTTACCACACCGCTGCGCTGTCTACCGACAACCTGGCCAAAGGGTACTTCGCAGATCAAGGCATGCTGGCATACGTGAAAGGCGTTCAGCGCCAGGAACTGCGTCAGGGCATCGCCTGCGTCAAGCACCAGAACATGGCTGGCTCCGACATTGGTGACAACCATAAAGAGTACTTCGCTGGCGAAGCGGCTCTGAAGGCTGGCGGCAAAGACAACACCATGAATCAGTTCGGTTGATAACCATCTGATTGGACTTCGGTCCAGGTGTTTGGAGAAAGGCCACCCTCGGGTGGCCTTTTTTATTGCCACACGTCTGCTTCGGGTGTCTCGACCACAACATCTTGAGTACAATGCGCGCTGATTTTTGCTTCAGCCCTCCCCGACGTTAAAGGTTCTCTCCGCATGGCACGTCTTGAACTTGAATTCCCAGACAATCAGTTTTACTTTACCACTCAACTGACGGTACGCATCACCGACATAAATGCCGGCAAACATCTGGCCAACGACTCGATGGTATCGATGATCTCCGAAGCCCGGGCACGCTTCCTGTACCAGTTCGGCATCGAAGAAGTCAGTGATATGGATACCGGCATCATCGTCACAGACCTTGCAACAACCTACAAACGCGAGGCTTTCGCCAGGGATGCGCTGATATTTGAGGTAGGCATGATGGATCTGAACAAATACGGTGGAGATATCATTTTCCGCATCACCAAGGCGATAGGCGGCGAACTGGTTGCCCTTGCCAAGTCCGGCTTTGTGTTCTACGACTTCACCACGTCAAAGGTCGCACACATGCCGGAAGACTTCCGCCTGCGCTTCCCCGGCGTCAATTACATCTAAAAGCGATTTTGTCGCCAGCTCAAACATAAAAAAACCCGGCCGAAGCCGGGTTTTTTTGTACTACAGATTGAGTTCTTAGCGAACTTCAACCTGAGTTTCGACGTCAGCTTCAACGCGACGGTTCATCTGACGACCTTCGTCAGTAGAGTTGTCAGCGATTGGACGCTCTTCACCGTAGCCAACGGAGTTGATGCGTGAAGCCTCAACACCTTCGTTGATCAGAGCTTGACGTACTGAAGCAGCGCGACGCTCGGACAGACCCTTGTTGTAAGCATCGGAACCGACCGAGTCAGTGTGACCTTCAACGGTAGTAGTAACCGAAGGATAGGTCTTCATGAATTCAGCCAGGCTGTTGATGTCGTTACGGTACTCAGGACGGATGCTCGCCTTGTCGAAATCGAACTTGACGTCCAGCTCAACGCGAACGTTCTGCATCTCAGGCGCAGGCTGTGGAGCCGGAGCAGGTGCAGGTGCCGGAGCAGGTGCCTGGGCAACAGGAGCCGGTGCACCACCGAAGTTCAGACCCATGCCAACGCCAGCCATCCACTCAACTTCGCTGGTGTCGATGGCGTACATGCCATCAACGCCAGCTTTCACGTAGAAGTTTTCGCTGAGGTAGTTTTTCACGCCAGCACCGACCAGTGCCATGGTGGTGCGATCGTCGAAGCTACCACCAACGCCGTCCAGTTCCTGGTGACCCAGACCACCGGAGAGGTAAGGACGGATAGCGCCTTCACCGAAGTGGTAAACAGCTTCCAGAGTCATCAGACGGCCGTCGATATCTTCACCGGTAACGTCAGACTCGAGGCTGTCACGGTAAGTACCCAGGTTAACGTTCAACAAAACATCATCGGTGAGGAACGTACCAATGCCGCCGCCCACCAGAGTGCCGTCGCTCATGTCACGGTAGCTACCTGTGAAGTAGCGCTTGGCGAACGCTTCCACTTCAACTGAACCGGCGCTCTGAGCCATGACAGGCATGGCAGAAGCAGCGATCGCGGCACTAACAACGATACCCAGAGTGTTTTTCAATTTCATTAGTAAATCCCCATCAATCCGTTTAGGACGTTAACTTGCGTAAAACTCACGCTGGAGTATAACAGAAATAATGAAAAGCAAATAAAAACCGTTCAAAAAGGATTATCAAGGTGTGATCTGAGTTTCTCTAATGCTCTTTTGTATCGCATCTTAGTTGCACTTAGCCCCATCCGCATGATGTCCGCTATGTCCTGAAACTCCAATTCGGCTACAAAACGCAAAACAAGTATCTCGCGATCCACCTGATTAACATGCACCAGCCAGCGATCCAGACTGATCCGGTCGGTCACCTGCACTGCATCCAGCTCCGGGCTTTCTTCTTCCTGCGGATCCAGACTCAGCGCATCGAGCAACCGACGCTTGCGCTTTTCCTTGCGATACTGCGTGATGCACTCGTTATACGTAATACTGTAAAGCCAGGTTTTGAACTTTGCTTTTCCCTCAAACTGACGCAATCCATGCAACACCTTGAGCATAACCTCCTGACAAACATCATCAGCGTCACGCTCATTGCCCAGATAACGGGCACACACGTTGAACAACGTGCGCTGGTAACGGCGCATCAGTTCCTCATAGGCAACAGTAGTATGGAAAAGTTCCCGGTTCGCTCGCTCAACCAGCTCCTCATCCGTGAGCTCGAGCGGATTGTAGCGCGCCGTCTTATTTTGACTGGTCAAAATACGCTTTCACCACGGTGAGTGATTTGGTGGGTTTGTGGAAATTGTCAGCGCGCAACCCGCTGCTCAATCAAGGTGCGGTTTGAGACAGATACCAACTGACCGTCATCATCCATGACCTGAGTCTTGACGGTGCCAATCTCCTCCACTACGCCCTCGAGCCCCTCCATGCTGATCCGATCGCCTACCTGGTAGAGCTCCCGGACATAAATGCCGGCGATGATCTGGCTGACCACCGAGCGGCTACCCAGACCAAGGGCAAGTGCTGCGGCAAACCCGAAGGAAATCAGCACAATGGCGATGACCATATTAAGCAATTGGGTTTCTATTTGCAGCTGACCAATCGCCAGAGAAACAGTGATAATCAGAAGCAGGCCCTGGGCAAGTCTTCCCAGACCGTTTGCGTAGTCGATCCCTATACCCTGAGCAGCACCCCGTACCAGGCCATTGACAAGGTGCGACAGCAGCAGGCCAGCCAACAGAATGAGAGCTGCACCAAATACCTTGGGGAGATAGAGAGTAAAGGCATCCAGCGTAGAGGAGACCCTGGCCAGACCCAGGGTCTCCGAGGCAGAAACCACGAACATCAAAACGATGAACCAGTAGAGAATCTTGCCTACCAGCGCCGAGACCGGCATGACAATACCGACCCTGCTCAGCAACTTGGTAACACCCGCACCACTCATCAACCGGTCCAGGCCAAGTCGAGCCAGCCCTTTGCTGAGCAATGCGTCGACCAGTTTCGCCACGATAAATCCAAGCAGCACAATCAGCAGCGCTGCTAGCAGATTGGGAATAAAAGCCGCGATATTCCCCCACAGTGCCGCCATGCTGGCCATAAAGCTCTGGCCCCAGGTATCAAGTTGCATACTAGGTACTCTGATTATTTGAAGAGTCGGAGGAAGCACTCGTGCCGCGCCGGGCAGGACGCGCATGCCGCAAGCCGCGGGAGCCGCCCTCTGAAATCACCCAACCCCAGTTGGCAAAGAGGCCCAGGAGATCAAATACACCACTGCGGACGTGTACCCTGTGCAGCACCCGCTCCATTCGAGCGTCATCAACACTTTCGCAATCCTCTGCCTGATTCCCTTGCATCAGTTCACGCAGACGTTGCTCGATCGGATCTTCCATGTGTACCTCTGGCATACCTGTCACTGGCGGGCATAGTTGAGAAGCGAAGGAAGAAACCCGCTAAAAAAAGCGGGTCATCAACTCAGTCAGGCATCTGCAGTGCGTTGGGGGATACGATAATGCCATTGTTATCGGCATACACGTACTCACCGGGCCGGAAGGTCACCCCGGCAAAGGTGACCGCAACATTCAAATCACCTATACCGCGCTTATCTGTTTTCATGGGATGACTTGCCAGCGCCTGGATGCCCAGCGGTGTCTGAGCCAGAACGTCAACGTCGCGCACGCAGCCATAGACGATAATACCTTCCCAGCCGTTCTTGGCCGCCTGCTCTGCGAGCATGTCGCCCAGCAGTGCACGGCGCATGGAGCCACCACCATCAACCACCATGACCTTGCCGTGTCCGTCGAGAGCAACCTGCTCCTTGACCACGGAATTGTCTTCAAAGCATTTGACGGTGACGATCTGGCCGCCGAAGGAATCATGGCCACCAAAATTACTGAACATCGGCTCCAACACCAGCACGTCAGGATAGGTGTCGCAAAGATCCGGGGTTATGTAGTGCATAACATGTTTCTCCTTCGGTAAGCCATGATCCAGCCAAAGACCTTACTTCTGGTCTTCGGCAAGAAAGAACCAGGTATCCATGACGGAATCGGGATTCAAGGAAACGCTTTCGATTTTCTGATCCATCAACCAGCGCGCCAGATCCGGATGGTCGGATGGCCCCTGCCCGCAGATCCCTATGTACTTGTTCGCGGCAATACAGGCAGAAATCGCCATACTGAGCAGCTTTTTCACAGCGGCATTTCGCTCGTCGAATAGGTGAGCAATGATACCCGAGTCCCTGTCCAGCCCCAGAGTGAGCTGGGTCAGGTCATTGGAGCCGATCGAGAAACCATCAAAATGCTCGAGGAATTCGTCAGCCAGCAGCGCATTGGCCGGTAGCTCGCACATCATGATCAAGCGAAGACCATTTTCGCCACGCTTGAGCCCGTTTTCGGCAAGCAGCTCGACTACCTGTTGCGCTTCGCCCACGGTACGTACGAAAGGCACCATGATCTCGACGTTGGTTAGACCCATTTCGTCGCGCACGCGCTTCATTGCCCGACATTCAAGCTCAAAACAATCGCGGAACGACTCGCTGATGTAACGCGAGGCACCGCGGAAACCCAACATGGGATTCTCTTCTTCAGGCTCGTATAAACGACCGCCAATCAGGTTGGCGTACTCGTTGGACTTGAAGTCTGACAGACGCACGATCACCTTTTTGGGCCAGAATGCGGCAGCCAGCGTACTGACACCTTCGACAAGCTTGTCGATATAGAAGCTGACCGGATCAGCGTAACCGGCAATACGCTTCTCGACGCTGTCCTTCACGTCCGTCGGCAGACTGGCGAAATTCAACAGGGCCTTGGGATGCACACCAATCATGCGATTGATAATGAATTCCAGCCGCGCCAGACCCACGCCTTCATTGGGTAGATTGGCGAAATCGAAGGCACGGTCAGGGTTGCCCACGTTCATCATGATCTTGAACGGAATGGCTGGCATCGCATCGACGCTATTTGTGCGGATGTCGAAGGACAGCTGACCTTCGTAGATCATGCCAGTATCACCTTCAGCGCAGGAAACAGTTACCTGTTGACCATCGTGCAACTGGGTTGTCGCATTACCCGTTCCTACCACCGCCGGTATACCCAGTTCGCGCGCTATGATCGCCGCATGGCAGGTCCGGCCGCCGCGATTGGTGATGATTGCGCTGGCACGCTTCATCACTGGCTCCCAGTCCGGATCAGTCATGTCAGAGACCAACACATCGCCGGGCTGGACCTTGTCCATCTCGGTGACGTTGTGAATGATGCGTACACAGCCGGCGCCGATGCGCTGACCGATCGCGCGACCCTCGACCAGCACCTTGCCCTTCTCCTTCAGAAGGTAACGCTCCATCACGTTGACGTTGTTGCGGCTCTTGACCGTCTCCGGACGCGCCTGAACGATGTACAGCTTGCCGTCGTCACCGTCCTTGGCCCACTCGATATCCATTGGACGGCCGTAATGTTTCTCAATAATCAGTGCCTGCTTCGACAGGTCGGTTACTTCCTCATCGCTCAGACAAAAACGCGCACGTTCGGCCTTGTCGACGTCAACGGTCTGTACAGAGCGACCCGCGCTGGCGTCGGCGCCGTAGATCATCTTGATCGCCTTGCTACCCAGGTTGCGGCGCAGGATGGCTGGACGACCCGCTTCCAGCGTAGGTTTGTGAACGTAGAACTCGTCAGGGTTGACTGCACCCTGTACCACCGTTTCGCCCAGACCGTAGGCGCCAGTGATAAACACCACATCCCGGAACCCCGACTCGGTATCCAGCGTAAACATGACGCCCGCCGTGCCGGTTTCCGAACGCACCATGCGTTGCACACCTGCTGACAGGGCGACCAGTTTATGATCGAAGCCCTGGTGCACGCGGTAGGAGATCGCGCGATCGTTGAACAAGGAAGCAAATACCTCCTTGGCTGCGCGAATCACATTATCCACACCACGGATATTCAGGAAAGTTTCCTGCTGACCGGCAAAAGAGGCATCGGGCAAGTCCTCTGCGGTAGCAGACGAACGCACTGCCACAGACAGATTGTCGTTGTCGCCGGACAGTTCGGCAAAGGCCTTGCGGATAGCTGCATCGAGGGCTTCAGGAAAAGGCGCGTCCATGATCCATTGCCGAATCTGCGCGCCTACACGAGCCAGCTCGGTAACGTCATCGACATCCAGCGCGTCCAGCGAGGCATTAATGCGCTCATTCAGACCACTTTGTTCCAGGAAGTCGCGATAGGCCTGCGCTGTGGTGGCAAAACCGCCAGGGACGGAAACGCCGGCGTGAGCCAGGTTGCTGATCATCTCACCCAGGGAAGCGTTCTTGCCGCCAACCCGTTCGACATCGTCAACACCCAGTTGCTCGAAGGACACTACGTACTCTAACAAGGTGATCTCTCCGTAAATCAATGAATTGGCAGCGCTGCCGCGCTGGTATCTGGCCGGACTGACACAAATGCGCCACAATGGCCCCATCGAGACAGGGGCAACTTCGCTATCCTCGCGCTCAGACACCAACATCTTAAGGCCTCGCGCATGAAACGCACCGCTTTTTTCATTTCCGATGGTACCGGTATCACCGCCGAAACGCTGGGGCAAAGCCTGCTGTCACAATTCGAGAACGTCGAGTTCATCAAGCTGCTAAGACCCTATGTCGACACCGTGGAAAAAGCGCGGGACATGGTACAACAAATCAACGCAGCTGCCGAGCGGGACGGCATCAGACCGATCATTTTTGACACTGTGGTCAACAAGGATATTCGCAACGAACTGGCTGCTTCTAACGGCTACCTGATCGATATTTTTTCCACGTTCCTGGCGCCCCTGGAGCAAGAAATCGGTGACGGCTCCTCCTACTCTGTGGGCAAATCACATTCGATACAACATGGCGGTCTGTACAAAGAGCGTATCGATGCGGTGCACTACGCCATGGACAACGATGACGGCGCTCGCACGGAACACTATGACCGGGCGGATATCATCCTGGTAGGAGTTTCGCGCTGTGGCAAGACTCCAACCTCGCTGTATCTGGCGCTGCAATCCGGTATTCGGGCAGCCAACTATCCGCTGACCGAAGAGGATATGGAGCGGCTGCAATTGCCCTCAGCACTCAAAGCCCACAAACACAAGCTCTTCGGCTTGACCATCGATCCGGACCGACTGACCAGCATTCGTCATGAGCGCCGCCCCAACAGCCGTTATGCCAGCTTCGGCCAGTGCGAGTTCGAAGTACGCGAAGTGGAAAGCTTGTTCAAGCGCGAAAACATTCCCTTCGTTAACACCACGACTTTCTCCATCGAGGAAATCTCTGCAAAAATCCTTGTGGAGATGGGTATCGAGCGCCGCCTGAAATAATCAGGAGCGCTCAGTCTATCCATTCTGCAGGTATCTCCCGACGCAGACATTCAGCCAGAGCGGATACCTTTCGGGCAGGCCGGCCAAAGCTGTAGTGCAGGCCTACCTGCAAAGACGCGGGTTGCCACTCCGGCAAACACTTCACAAAACTACCCGGGTGAGCCTGCTCGTAGCGGCTCGCGTACCAGCTAGGCAAGACGCCGATGCCCTGCCCTCGCACCAATGAATCGGCTTGCAATACCAGCGTGTTGGCCTTCAATCGCGATGGTGCCGGGGTAAAGAGATACTCTCTACCGCTCTCGTGCTGCAGCAGCACCGGGCGTGAACCCGCGTCCAGTAGATTGACCCAGCGATGCCGGCCCAACTGATCGGGTCGTTCAGGTATGCCATGGGAGGCCAGATACCCGGGGCTGGCGTACAGCGCAGTTTCCCAGCGTCCCAACTGTTCACAGCGCAGACTTGACGACTGCCCCGGCCCCAACCATAACCAGAGATCACCTATTCCCCCCCGACCGGCATCAGGCGAGCCCGCGGCTACAACCAGTTCGAGATGAATGCCCGGGTGCAGCGCCAGAAAACCATCGACTACCGCCGGCAACCAGCCACGTTCGAAGGCATTATGCACATGCAGCACGAGTTGCCCACTGACCTCTTCCCGGAGATCGTCCAGCGACTGCTGGCTCTGTTCTGCCAGATCCATCAACTGACGACAGTAGTCGTAAAACAGGCTACCGGCTTCGGTCGGCACCATGCGATTGGAGTGGCGCAGTAGCAAACGCTGGCCAACCCTGCCCTCCAGTTGACTGATACGTCTACTCAGCGTCGATTTTGGCAAACCCATGCTATGGGATACAGGCGTTAATCCACCTTGCTCGACTACCGCGGCAAATACGCTTATTTCATTGAAGTCGTGCATTACCAAAATGTCTGGTTCCTTCGAATCGTCGCTGGAAGCGCCCTGCCCCTGGAGTCCACGGAGAGATTGGCAGCTCCGAATCCTGCATTTAATGATAACCATTGTCAAATGTGAATATATCGCATGCGTTCCAGTTTACGGAACTTCGTGTTGCGGCCCAGGCAGTGGAACTTTCGGCACATGGCCCATAAAATCCGCCTCACAGTAATAATGATAATTATTCCTATTAGCCAAACTGATTACTCTAAATGGCCCTTTGGCCCTGGGAGATACACCGGAATGATCTTCACGCTCAGCCCCACGAACACAACCCGCCACCTGCTCGGCGGTGCCGCCCTGCTGGCCTCGAGTATTGCACTGGCTAACCAGCAGGACGCCTACCAGCTCCCTGATCTGACGGTAGTCTCGGCAACGGGCTATGAACAGAAGATTGCCGATGCACCTGCAAGCATCAGCGTGATCAGCCGAGAGCAACTGAGGAGTAAGCCATACGCCGGTCTGGCAGACGCCCTGCGTGATGTCGAAGGCGTCGACGTGGGAGCCGATCTGGACAAGAACGGCAATATCAGCATCACCATGCGCGGCCTGCCCAAGGACTACACTCTGGTCCTGATTGATGGCCGGCGTCAGAGCGACATTGGCGATATTGGACCGAACAACTTCGGCAATAGCCAGTTCATGTACATGCCTTCCATGGAGGCTATAGAGCGTATCGAGGTTATCCGCGGGCCGATGTCGACCCTGTACGGCGCTGATGCCATGGGGGGTGTGATCAACATCATTACCCGTAAGGTGCAGGAGAATTGGGGGGGAGCTATAACTCAGAGCTACACCCTGCAGGAGGATTCCCAGTTTGGCGATGATCAGAAAACCGACCTGTTCGCCAGTGGCCCATTGATAGAGGGTGTGCTGGGGCTCGGTCTGCGGGGCAGCCTGTATGACCGCGAGCAGAGTGACCCAGGTTACAGCGTCGAGAATCTGATCAACGGCGACGGCACACCTTTTACCGACAGCGGCAGCTTTGGTGACAAGAAAATTGTTGCGGCAAAGAACTGGAATGCCGGATTCACTCTTAATCTCACAGCGCTCGAGAACCACGACTTCCAGCTCGAATACGACGTCGCCAAGCAGCGCTACGATAACACCGAAGGCCAGACCGGCACCCTCGACTCGGTAGACAGCCTATGGCGTGGTCGCAATGGCATTGTCCAGCCGCGTGTGGGGTACACCGAATACCAGCGCGTGGAGCGGGAGCAGTTCGTCCTCGCACACTCCGGCCGCTGGAATATCGGACAGAGCGAAACCAGCCTCACACGCAGCACAAGCAGTAACCTGGGCCGCTCACAGCCCCTGACCGTTCAGGAAAGGGAAAACTTGCAGGTGATCTGGGATCAGGCGGTTGCCGACCAGGGTACCAACACGCCGCAACTGACCGACCCGATCAGGGCTCAACTAGAGGCTGAGTATCTACCCAGGGAGCGCCGGGAGCTGGAAATCCGCAACACCATCTTCGATACCAAGCTGACCAGCCAGCTCGGCGCCCACTATCTCACCATCGGCGGGCAGTACCTGTTTGCCGAAATGGAAGATGGTGTATTTGGCATGAACGGCGCTGGCTATCAGTCAGGCACGACCCAGGATCACAAACAATGGGCGCTGTTCGCTGAGGATAACTGGGACGTGCTCAATGACCTGACCCTGACCCTGGGTGCCCGCTACGACCATCACAACATCTTCGGCAGTCAGATCAGCCCGCGCGGCTATCTCACCTGGCGCACCAACGATCAGTGGACTCTCAAGGGCGGTGTCAGTACCGGCTACAAGACCCCCAAACCCAATGAACTGTACCCGGGGATCGTCGGTTTCGGTGGTCAGGGCGTCAGCCCGTTCGCCGGCTCGCCAGATCTACAGCCCGAGACCAGCACCAATTATGAAGTCGCGGCGTATTACGACAACCTGGACAACTTCAACATCAATGCCACGCTGTTCTTCAACCGCTTTAAGGACAAGATCGCCCGAGCCGACGCCGTGCCCAACTGCTACGACGCCAATGGGGTGAAGTACCTGAGCAGTGGCTGCGTGGATGTAGGGCCCGGCTGGGCCGAGCTCGGCTACAACAGTTTCAGCCAGAGCACCAACGTCGACAAAGCTGATACCAAAGGTATCGAGTTGGCTGCGAAATGGGATATCACCCGCGCCGTCGCCCTCAGCGGCAACTACACCTACACCGACAGCGAACAGAAAAGTGGCGCTCAAAAGGGCCTGCCGCTGGTCAACACGCCGGAGCACATGTTCAACGCCACACTGGGTTGGGACGTATTACCACGGCTGAACCTGGCCTTGATCGCCGAGGTACGGGATGAGCGCTATAGGGGCACAGCCACCACCGCCGGGCCGCAACCGCAGACCCGCAAGCTGTATTACAAGTCCTATGACATCTATCACCTGGGTGCACGATTCCGGGCAACGGATGCGCTGACCATCAATGGCAGGATCAACAACCTGCTCGATCGCGACATGGCGGGCCGCAACTGTGAACCGACCTATGACGGCACTGGCAGTCTGGACACCTGGTCTTGCAGCAACGACTACAACGTCACCGAAAAAGCCCGCAGCTTCTGGCTGTCGGCCAACTACAGCTTCTGATCGAGCCGGGACCCGGCAGCCGGTTCGCCGGCGCTGGCTCCTATAACCCTAGAGAAAACCCATGCACAAGCGTTTCACCCTGGGATCGTTGCGCGAATGGCACTGGATAAGCTCGGCACTGTGCCTGGCCGGTCTGCTGTTGTTCGCGGTAACCGGAATAACCCTCAACCATGCCGGGCAAATTGAAGGCCGCAACGCCATCACCACGGTGGAAACGCAGTTGCCCGAAGAGCTGCTGGTTATGGCCCGCGAAGCCTCAATCGGCGAAGCGGGGCTACCACAGCGGCTGCAGGATTTTCTCGAGCAACAGATCAACACCAGTCTGTACGGTCGCGCGCCTGAATGGAATCCGGGCGAGCTCTACATAGGCATGCCAAGGCCCGGCGCCGACGCCTGGTTGAGTCTGGATCTGGAAACCGGTGATTTGCTGTTCGAGGACACTGACCGCGGCTTGATCGCCTATTTCAATGATCTGCACAAGGGCCGTCATACCGGCATTGCCTGGAGCTGGTTCATTGACGTGTTTGCTGCTGTCTGCGTGCTGTTCAGTCTGACTGGGCTATTGCTGCTGCGACGTCAGGTCGCCAGCCGCCCCACAACCTGGCCTTTGACCGGCCTGGGTCTGCTGATCCCCCTACTACTGATGTTTTTGCTCATCCACTGACAGGAATAATCGATGCACAAGTCACTGACCCTGTTTTGCGCTCTGCTCAGCGGGCCTCTTGCCGCCGCCGAGATGAATATCGAGGTGCAGATCCCCCGGCTCGATGCCGCCGAATACCATCGCCCCTACGTCGCCCTGTGGCTGGAGCAGGACAACCGCCACGCGGCAGATATCGCCCTCTGGTACGACCTGAAGCTGGCTGAGCAGGAGGGCGAGAAGTGGCTAAAGGATCTACGCCAATGGTGGCGCCGCAGTGGCCGCAGCCTTGACCTGCCGATCGACGGTCTCAGCGCCGCCACCCGGCCGCCGGGCACCCATAGGTTAACGCTGGATAACACCAGGCTTCCGCTCGCCGAGCTTGCCCCGGGCAACTACGAACTGGTGGTCGAGGCGGCACGCGAAGTAGGCGGCCGTGAAATGCTTCGCCTGCCTTTCCAGTGGCCACCGCAAGAAACAACCACCTCAAACATCCAGGGCGACAACGAACTGGGAAGAGTCACTTTGACGCTGACCCCCTGATACAACAACAGCCGGTTTCCGGGTGAAACCCTGGGCCTCCAAAAGGAATGAATCAATGAACAAAGTTCTGAAATACACACTAGTAGCAACTGCCATCTGCCTGGCTTTGCCAGCGCAGGCCCATCGCGCCTGGTTGCTGCCGTCAGCTACCGTCTTGTCCGGTGAAGACCCCTGGATAACCGTCGACGCCGCCGTTTCAAACGATCTTTTCTACTTCGAGCACTTCCCCCTGCGGCTGGCCGGTATCGGTGAAGCGGCTGCCAAAACTGAGACGCAAAACGGGCGGGCGCCCTCGCCTTTGCTTATCAGCGCACCTGACGGCACGCTGGTGGAAGGACTGAACGGCAAAACCGGCCGCTATCGCACTACCTTCGACGTGCATCTGACCCAGAAAGGTACCTACAAACTGGCTGTAGCCAGCGGTCGCCACATGGCCACCTATACTGACAAAGGCGAACGCGCCCGCTGGATGGGTGAGCTGAAGGATCTGCAAGCCAATCTGCCAGCCTCGGTAGAGGACCTCGAGGTTACCCAGGGCAACTCGCGCATGGAAGTGTTCGTGACGTCCGGCAACCCTAGCGATAGCGTATTCGAGCTCACGGGGAAAGGCCTTGAACTAACCCCCATCACTCACCCCAATGATCTCTACGCTGGCGAAGCCGCCGAGTTTGCGTTCAGCCTGGACGGCAAACCTGCTGCCGATATGAAGGTGACGATCATTCCCGGCGGAAACCGTTACCGCGATGAACTGGGTGAAATGACGATGCAAACGGATGCCAACGGCAGGATCGAAATCACCTGGCCTTCGGCTGGCATGTATTGGCTAGAGGCGGAATACGACACGAAGGCGGGAGTCACACCGCCAGTCACCCGTCGACGGGCCAGTTACAGTGCCACGCTGGAAGTGCTGGCGCTCTGATCCATGCCAATATTGAATGTGATGCAAAATGTCGGCGCCGAACGCGTCGGCTGGGCCCTTCTGGTCACGTTGCTCTGGGTGATTGTCTGTCTCTGGTCCTGGCACTGCTCCCGCAGGAAGGCTGCGCCCGCCGAGGCGCCATGGTTAGTCGCCTACGCCAGCCAGAACGGTACGGCCGAGACACTGGCAAGAGCCACACTTGCCCAGATACAAAGCCTTGGCGAAGCACCCCCTACGGCGCAACTGCTACCGTTGAACAGCGTCAAGAGAGGACATTTGCGCCGGTGTCGGCGGATGCTTTTGGTGGTCAGTACGACAGGTCAGGGTGCGGCGCCGGAAAATGCGCGGCAGTTCTTTCAGCGTTTCCTTTGCAAATCACTGGATCTCAGTCACCTGGAATATGCAGTGCTGGGGCTGGGTGACCGGCGCTACAAGCGCTTTTGCGCTTGCGCCGAGGACCTGGACGACTGGCTTGCGGCTCAGGGGGCAACCCGGACATTTACAGCGCTGAAAGCTGACCGCAGCGATCCACGCACGCTCGCGCAGTGGCACGAGAATATTGCGTTAACACTGGCACCGGGGGAAACCAGCAACCTCGATGCGCCAGCATGATCTGCTGGTTCACAATGCTGTTCAGGCAAAGCTGCCCGGCAAATCGCTGGGCAACAGCCCTGTCCAGCGCTTGAAAGAACGACGGAAGTTGGCCTTGTCATTGAAGTTCAGATAAGCCGCCACTTCGTCACTGCTAAAGCCCTTGCTCACATAGAGGTCCAATGCCACATAGGTTCTGACCTGATCGAGCAGCTGCTGAAAATGGGTATCGTGTCGCTTCAGCTTGCGTTTGAGCGTTGCCGCGCTCATCCCCTGTGCCTCGGCCAGGCGGTCGAGCCCAAGGGGCTGCCGGATATGTTCATGGAGATATTCGAACAGGATATCGAGCATGCTTGGGGCCATTTCATCAGCTGCTGCCAACTCTTCAAGGCTGGCCTGCTCGGCTACCTGCCCTACCGTCACGGACACATTGGACCAGGGCCGAACCAGGAATTCGCGCGGCAGACGCATAAGGTTTTGCGGGCAACCGAACCGCACCTCCTCGCTCAGATGTACCCAATATTGTTCGACATAACCGGGTTTCGGATGGCGCAACTGGTATTGCCATGGCAAGGGCCCGCCCGAGAGCCACCGACACATGGCCGTAACCGCTGTCATGCACGCCTCCATCAGGAAGATTTCACGTCCGCCCACCCCGCAGCTATCGAACCAATGGATATAAGCGTACCGGTCATCCAGCCTGAAACGGGGGGTCAGAAGAGGCGAAAGGCGCCGGCGTAAAAGCACCAGACGCTCCAGGGCCTGCTGCAGATTCTGGGCGTGGCGCAGGGCGTGGCTGGCATTCCCGTAATGGCCGGGCAACAACTGCTGGCCGAACAGAAAGCTGCAATCATCTCCGCCTTGCAGTTGACGCACGTTGTCGATCAGTCGCAGAAACTGCTCGGCGGTAACCGACTGCCGACCACCCAGAATATCCTGGTAAAACAGTCCGGTACCCCGCAGCAGTCGGTGACTGTCAATTCCGCGTCCCAACGCCAGATCAAGCAGACTGGCAGGTTGGTGATGGGCCGGAATGAAGCGCGCATCGCGTTCGTACCAGTTCCGTTGTCTGGCAGGTGCATTGCTCATGCGCTGCGGGCCAGAGGCATCTGCTTGGCCTGTGCCATGCGCAGGTTCAGGCGTTCCAGCAGACCCTCCGCGCTTTCCTGTCGCGCCATCACCGCCACCGTAGTGGCGCTCAGCACAAGCCGCTCACCCTGTCCGGTGGTTCTGTAGGCCAGGTGCGCAATGGCCAGTGACACCTCCATTGCCATTACCTTTGCCTGCGACTCCAATGTATTGGGCAGGACAATAACGAAGCGGTCGCCGGCCAGGCGGCAGAGCAGATCGTGTTCACGCAGGTTCAGTAGAACCAATTGCGTGACCACCTGCAGCACGCGGTCACCTTCTGCCTGTCCGTAATCGCGATTGATCGTGTTGAATGTATCCATATCCAACATGACCAGCGATAGCGGTTGACGGTCTGCTTCTGCCTGCTGAATGGACGACCCGATCTGGTTTCTGAGATAGGTCGCGCCTCCCAGCGGGGTCAGTGTGTCGAACTCGCGATGCTCACGGTAAAGCCGTTCACGGTTGCGCATCTGCAGGTTGATCGCCAGTTGCTCACTGTGCCAGTGATAGATGCCCAACGTAAGCAGCACGAAACCCACCGGCATCGGCCCGGACTCAAGCCATCCGTCCCAACGTACGCTGTCGGGCAACTGGATGAACTCATCAATCACATCCATCCACAGGGAAAAGAACAAGCAGGCAAGACCGGCAAACAGGAGTGTGGTAACACGACCCGCAGGTCGACTTTTCAGCAGTAGACATATCCATACCAGCACCAGTATCGCCGACCCGCCCTCGCCCGCCACGTCCAGCGGATCCCAGATGGACAGAGGCTTCACTGCTCCCAGGGACAAATGCAGGATCAGCCCGAGATTGGCTACCAGAAACAGCACCAATAGCTTGATGCGGTGAAATGCGAACAATGAGGGCATGGAGGCCTCCGACTGGGACATGCTGCCCAGAACAACAGAGGCAGATGACAGGGAGATTGCAGCGTGGGGGGTCAATTCAGCTCGCACGAACGCAGCATCTTTCTCTCTGAATGCCGCACTCCGCCCCAACGCGCCCACGCAGGCCTGTAGAACCGTTTACTCTTTCCTGTTCTGACGAGTCAATTAAGCTCAAAACTGATTGGAAATTGCCCCACAACCCCCGAAAACGGGGCGCGCCGGCAAGCATTGTAACCAAACTGACATCCAGGCTCCCTAAGGTCCGTTGGCAACAGAGCAAGCAGCTCCTTGCTCCATGGCAATCAACCGGGGGAAGAACCATGTCAGGCCGAAAGCAGATTGTTACTCGTAATGGATTCAGAATCAGCGTCATGGCATTGGCCATCAGCGCCTGCGCGCAGGGTTGGGCGGCGGAAAACCAGCCCGAGATCGTCGAGGTAATCGGCCAGGCAGCCCAATTGGAGCAAGCGCTTGAAGAACAGCGCCGCTCCAGTTCGATCGAAAGCGTGGTACATGCCGACGCTATTGGCCAGTTACCCGATGACAACGCTGCAGAAGCTTTGCAGCGAGTACCCGGCCTCTCGGTAGAACGTGATCAGGGCGAAGGACGTTTCGTTCGGGTTCGTGGCCTGGGTTCGGACCTGAACAGCGTGACGATCAACGGCACGCTGGTACCCGCCCCCGAAGACGATCGCCGCGCAGTGGCGCTGGACGTATTGCCCAGCGAGTTGATCCAGTCGCTTTCCGTCGTCAAGACACTCACCCCCGATATGGATGCCAACTCCCTGGGCGGCACTATCGAAGTGGAAAGCCTGTCTGGTTTCGACCACGACGAGCAGTTCTACAGCATTAACGCCGAAGGAAGCTACGATGAAAATACCAGTCAGACCAGCCCGAAGCTGTCTGGCTCATTCAGTGACCGTTACAGCCTTGGCGACGGCGTGGACAATTTTGCGTTCGCCGCCGCAGTCAGTTGGCAGGAGCGGGACTTCGGCTCCGACAATGTCGAAACCGGAGGAGCCTGGGATTTCGATAACGGCCCAGCGCTCGAGGAGCTCGAGCAGCGTCGCTACGACATTACCCGGGAGCGAACAGGGTTAGGCCTCAACTTTGATTACCGTCCTGATGAAGACAGTGAAGTGTATCTGCGCACACTTTACAGTCGCTACAAGGACGATGAAGTCCGCCAGGCGAGCGTAATTGAATTTGCAGATCCGCAAGGCAGCGGTCAGTCAGGCACCGCCGAGGCGGCACGCGAACTGAAGGCACGCGAGGAGACTCAGGAGGTCAAGAGCCTGGTATTGGGAGGCAAACGGCACCTGGGTGACTGGACTCTTGCCGCCCAGGCCGGTTACAGCCAGGCAAGTGAAAAAAGCCCGGACGGTCTGGCCAACGCCTCTTTCGCCGGTAACGATGACTTTATCAATGCCGGCTTTACCGACACGCGCAAACCCCGCTTGAGTATCGAAGACAGCTTTTACGACCCATCGAGCTTCACACTCGATGAAGTAGAGCAGGAAAAACAGACCACCACAGACACCGAACGCAACATTCGCCTGGACCTGACCCGGGATTTCTACATCAGCATGATGCCGTCCCAGCTGAAGTTTGGTGCCAAGGCCAGCCGGCGCCAAAAGGACAACGATCTGGATGTCTGGGTCTATGAAGACTTTGATGAGCTGGGCTTTACGGATGATCAGCTCAACATGACCAACTTCAGCCGCGGTAATACCGATTACGGTCTGGGTCGCTTTGGCCCAGGCGCTTCACCGGACGCGGTACAGAACCTGATTGGCGGCCTGGCGCGTGACGATTTCTACGACGAGGAAGAATCACGGATCAACGATTTCGATATCGACGAAGACATCAACGCCGCCTACATCATGAATACTGTGGATATCGACGCGCTACGTATCATTGCCGGCATACGGTACGAGAGTACCAAGCTCGATGCCCGCGGCACCGGGTTGAATGACGGTGTTTTCGAAGCCAGCAACACCTCCAACGACTACGATCACTGGCTGCCCGGTCTGCACGCCATCTATCAGCTCAATTCCAAAACCCAGATCCGTGCGGCCTGGACCAACAGCGTCGTGCGGCCGACCTTCGGTCAACTGTTTCCGGGATTCGTGCTGGACGGTGATGAGGCCGAGTTTGGCAACCCGGGCCTTGACCCACTGGAAGCCAGCAACTTCGATCTGGGGATCGAGCACTACATGGGCCGCGCCGGGGCTGTGTCAGCTTTCGTCTTCTACAAGGACATCGAAAACTTCATCTACAGCGCAAACGTCGCCGGTACCGGTGACTATGTGGGTTTCGATGAAGCTTTAACCTCGGTCAACGGCGACGAGGCGGAAGTTTATGGCCTTGAACTGGCCTACTCCCAGAAATTCAACTGGTTGCCCAGCCCCTGGAACGGATTCCTGCTCAATGCCAATTCGACCTTCACGCGCTCCAATGCCCGCATAGACCAGTTCGACCAGGATCTCGGCGCGCGCAGGGGTCGCGACATCAGCCTGCCCGGTCAATCGGATGTCACAGGCAACCTGACCCTGGGCTGGGAGAACGAGAAGCTCAGCCTGCGCCTGTCGAGCAACTACAAGTCCGACTACCTCGACGAGGTCGGTAACGTGCTTGATAAACGCTATGACTTCCAGGTCGATGATCAGCTGTTTGTCGATTTCAGCGCCAGCTACTTCCTGACCCAGAACCTCCAGGTGTTCTTCGAGGCGCAGAACCTGACCGATGAATCCTATTACGTTTACACCGGCAGCCGCCGCTTCAACGCCCAGTACGAAGAGTACGGTCCGAGCTACAAGCTGGGCCTGACGCTCAGCCAGTTCTGAGGCCCTATCGCCCCGGCCCCGAGGGCCGGGACATCCTGATTTTTTTGAGAACAAATGATGATTAATCGCTTCACACTCACACTGGCCGCCGCGCTGGTGTCCAGTGCAGCATTGCTTGGCGGATGCACACCTGCTGAAAGTCAGACGCAGGAAGATCAAGGCTCCGGCACAACTGCTAACGCCAGCGCCCTGCCCACAGAACAACCACGGTTGACACTCACAGGGTGGGAACCCGAGTCAGCTGGCAACGCAGAAAGCTGGACCTTAATACCCGAACATGCCGACAACGGCGACCTGGACCGTGCCGCCGCCAATAACAAGGGTTTGTGGTTGATGAATGACCAGGGCAAGGTCCAAGCGCATCTGCCCGGCCGTTTTGCCACTCTGGATGTGCGTTCACACGCGGGCGGTCTTACTCTGGCCAGCGTGAACAGCCGTACCGCCAGGCCCATGCTGATCAGATTCAATAGCCAGGATCAAAGCTTCGGACAGCCGCTGTATCTCCCTGCTACCCAGTACAAGGTTGAAAACCTTTGCCTGTACAGAGACGAGCAAGAGAATCTGTTTCTCTTTCTGCTCGGAGAGGAAGGTATTGGAGAGCAGTGGCTGATAGCGAGCGACCAGCGCCTGCTCGACAGTGCTTTGCCGGTCCGGCGTTTGAGCATGCCACCCCAAAGCGAGTTCTGCGCAGTAGATGACCAGCAACATCTGCTCTTCGTCAACGAAGAGACCGTTGGTGTCTGGGCCTACGGGGCACATCCCGAGGCAGAACTGAGCCGTGCAGCAATTGACATGGTCGCCCCCTTTGGCTCCATAGCCGCAAGCGCAGCGGGTGTGACTGCCGTGCCTGGAGGATTGTTGGTGCTGGATGCCGAAGCCGCTCTTATGCACCGCTACCAGCAGACCGGCAACGACTGGTCCGCACTGCCGCCCATAAGCCTGAGCGAGCTTGAAGAACCTGAACGAGTCACCAGCCGGCCAACCGAAAATGGCATTGACCTGCTGCTGGTCAACGATGGCAAAACGGCGCTGTTTGCGGGAGAGCTGCAATGGCGTCCCGAACCAGCCGAACTAGCTGCTCCCTTACCGGTTCTGCTACCCCGGATACATACCGACGCTATACCCAGCGCCGGCGATGCGGCTGACGATCCAGCCATATGGGTCCATCCCAGCCAGCCGGAACGCAGTCGCGTACTGGGCACCGACAAGCGCGCGGGTCTGGCTGTTTATGACCTGCAGGGCAAGGAGCTGCAGTTTCTCGCGGTTGGCCGGCTGAATAACGTCGATGTGCGTCGCAACTTTACCTTCAATGGGGGCTTGGTTGACCTGGCCGTGGCGAGTAATCGCGACAGAAACAGTCTGCATCTGTTTGCCATTGACCAGTCCAGCGGCGAACTGACAGACATAGGCCAGATTCCAACACCTTTAAGCGAGATTTACGGCCTGTGCCTGAGCCAGTCGCCAGAGGGCCTCATCTACGCCATTGCCAATAGCAAGAGCGGCCGGTTTCTGCAGTACCAGTTGAGCGCAGAGGTCCAGCAGGTCCGAGGCGAGCTGGTCCGCGAGTTCGCCACCCAGACCCAGCCCGAGGGCTGCGTTGCCGATGATCAACGCCAGAAGCTGTTTATCGGTGAAGAAGACGAGGCGGTATGGGTGCTGGACGCCGGCGCCGATGCGCCTGCAACGCTACAAAAGGTAGTCGGGATTGGCGGTCTGGTAAAGGACGACATCGAGGGTCTGGCGTTCTACCAGCATCCGGAGCATCCCTATCTGGTGATTTCCAGTCAGGGCAACGACAGCTTTGTAGTGCTCGACGGCGAAGCGCCCTACACCGTACGCGGCGCCTTCCGGGTCGGTCTGAACGCCGAAGGGGGAATTGATGGCGTGTCGGAAACCGACGGACTGGAAATCAACTCGAGCAATCTGGGCAGCGCTTGGGGCAAAGGCATGCTGGTCCTGCAGGACGGCCGCAAGCGTATGCCAGAGGGCAACCAGAACTACAAATATGTGGCCTGGCAGGACGTCGCCAAGGCGCTGGGTCTGGACTGAACCTGTCCACAGATCGTCACACAAGCATCATTCAATAGGTGTACGGGCTGCCAATGGCGGCCCCTTAACGGAGACACAAAGCCATGCCTACAACGGTAGACACTATGTCCATTTGGGGATTGATAGAAGAAGCCAGTGTGCTGGTACAGATCGTCATGCTGGTTCTGGTCGCGGCGTCCGTCGCGTCCTGGTTCGTGATAGTACAACGCAGCACGCTCATGGCATCTGCCCGACGCTCGCTGCGTCAGTTCGAGAATCAGTTCAAGGCAGCAGGCAATCTCGATCAGTTGTTTTCCAATTCAACCGAGAACCGTAATGCCGCCGAACAGGTATTTCGCTCCGGCTTCGGTGAATACCAGCAGCTCAGTCAGTATCCCGGCACCGAGTCAACCGCGGTTATGGAAGGGACCCAACGGGCAATGATGACCGCAATTGCCCGTGAGGAAAAACGGCTGGAAAAACAATTACCCTTTCTCGCCACCGTCGGTTCAGTCAGCCCCTACATCGGCCTGTTCGGGACGGTATGGGGAATCATGAACTCCTTCATCGGCTTGTCCCAGGTTCAGCAGGCGACCCTCGCGGCCGTAGCCCCCGGAATTGCCGAGGCGCTTATCGCCACCGCCATTGGCCTGTTTGCTGCGATACCCGCGGTGATCGCCTACAACCGCTTTGCCGCCAGCAGTGAAGATCTGATCGCCAGCTATTACACGGTAGCCGACGAACTGGCCACCCTGCTCCACCGTCGTTTGCACACGCCAGGCCAGAGGTAACCCATGCGTCCAGTCAGGCACAAACGCAAACCGAAGGCCGAGATGAATGTGGTGCCCTATATCGACGTCATGCTCGTGCTGTTGGTGATCTTTATGGTCACCGCGCCCATGCTGACCCAGGGCATACAGATCGAACTGCCCAAGGTCGCCAGTGAGGCCCTGCCAACCGATGAGACTCAATCCATCGTCACCCTCTCCGTTGAAGCTGACGGCACCTACCATTGGAACCAGGGCGAGACGGTTGATACCGAGCATTACAGCGAGAGCGCCACCAGCCTGCAGGACATGTCCGCCCGGGTCTCGGGGCTGGTCGCGGCCAATCCCGAAACACAGGTGTTCATACGCGCCGATAGCGAGGCCGGCTACGGTCTGGTGGTCGCCGGCATGGCCGCTCTGCAGCAGAGCGGCGTTGTTCAGCTTGGTTTGATTACGGAGGCCCCCTGAGACAATGACTGCCATGCTGCCACCGACTACCCAGTCGCCATCTCACCCCTCGCCCCCGAGCAGGCTCGGCCATTTTGCATGGCCTGCGGTCGCCACCATGGCACTGCATGGAAGCGTCTTTGCCCTGCTGCTCGGCAACTGGTCGCCTGAGGCGCCCGCGGTGGCCACGGAACGGGTGCTCAGGACGCAACTGGTGACGATCAACACCGCACCGGCTCCCGAACCGCCCCCGATTACGCTGCCGGAACCACCGGCTCCGGAGCCACCCCCGCCTCCGCCATCCCCACCCGCCGAGGTGAAAGTGCCCGATCCGGTAAAGCCTCAAATCGATCATGCCGCCATTGCCCGAAAAAGAGTCGAGGAAGAGAAGCGGCGTGAGGAAGCCAAACTGGCCGAGCAACAGCGCCGGGAGCAGGCCCGAATCGCCGAGCGACAACGCCTCAAGGAGGAGCAAAGACGTGAACAGCAGCGGCTCGAGCAACTGGCTGCCGAACAAGCGCACCATGAGGCTTTAGACAGAGCTGAACAGCAACGCCTGGCGGCGGCAAAAAGCAAAGCGGCAGCAGACACCCTGAGCCAGTATCAGCCGATCAGCAAGAAACCTCCCGCCTACCCGAAACGGGCACTGGATCGGCATAAGGAAGGTGACTGCACCGTGGAATACACCGTGACTGCACAGGGCAAGGTGAAGGACCCGGTGGTGGTCGAAGGCGGCTGTGATGACATGGTGTTTGCCCGACCATCACTTACCTCCGCAAAGAGCTTTCGTTACCAGCCCCGGGTTGTAAACGGTGTTGCTGTAGCGGTGCCCGGCGTACGCAATACCTTCCGTTTTCGTTTGGAGCAATGACCATGCGACAGGACCACCAGCATTACCATGCCGATCTCGAAGCAGCAGACGATCAAAGCATCAACCCGAGCAAGGCTCCCACGCTGAACAGCCTGGTCAACCAGAGTCGCCGTAATCTGCTGAAAGGTAGCCTGGGCCTGGCAGCCTTTGGCTTTCTGGGCGGCAGATTGCTCTGGGGTACCGAAGCGCTGGCCATGGGAACGTCGTTACTGGGATTCAAGGGAGTAGCCGCGCAAACGTCCGCCGCATTCGATCAGGTCATCGTGCCTCCGGGTTACTCCGCCAGAGCTTTCTTCAGCTGGGGCGATGCAGTGTTGGAGGAAGCCCCGACCTGGCGGCCGGATGCCTCTGACGATTGGCAGGCGCAAATGCAACAGGCGGGCGACAACCACGATGGCATGCACTTCTTTCCCTTCGCCGATGCGCACAATGATCATGGTCTGCTGGTTATCAACCATGAATACATCAACCCGACTCTGCACACCGGGGGGATGACGTTTTTCGAAGACGATACCGGGCGCAAACAGCGTCCCATGGATCAGGTACGCAAGGAGCAGGCGGCCCACGGGTTGAGCATCATCGAGGTACGCAGGGACCAGCACGGTATCTGGCAGCGGGTGAGTAAATCCCGTTACAACCGAAGAGTGACAGCCATGTCCCCGATTGACCTGGCCGGACCGTTACGCGGTGATAACCGCATGAAGACGGCCAGTGATCCTGCTGGTGTGCAGGTGTTGGGCACACTGAACAACTGCTCAATGGGCGTTACGCCCTGGGGCACCTATCTGGCATGCGAAGAGAATTTTCATAACTACTTCGTCAATCGTGATGGTGTTGACTATCAGCAGCGTGACGAGCATCGACGCTACGGTATCGGCAATCAACAGAACAGCCGCTATTACGCCTGGGAATCGGTAGATCCACGATTTGACGCCACGCCCTATGCCGAGCAGCCTCATCTGGGGCACTGCAATGAACCCAACCGCTTTGGCTGGGTGGTAGAAATCGACCCCTTCGATCCAACCGCAACCCCGGTAAAACGCACGGCTATGGGGCGCCTCGGGCGCGAGTGTTCGGTGCTGTCACTTGGCGGCGATGGACGCATGGCCTGCTACTCCGGCGACGACAGCCGCGGTGAATACGTCTACAAGTTTGTGCCCGAGGGACGATTCGACGCGGCTCAGCCCGCCGCCAACAGGCGCTTGCTCGACGCCGGGATTCTCTATGTTGCGCGGTTCAATGCAGATGGGTCAGGCCAATGGTTACCCCTGGTCTGGGGTGAAAATGGATTGACTGCCGAGAATGGGTTTGTCGACCAGCAAGGGGTATTGCTCAACGCCCGCGGCGCCGCTGATTTTCTGCAGGCCACCCCGATGGATCGACCGGAATGGGTGGCCGTTCATCCACAAACCCGTGAAGTCTATGTGACGCTGACCAACAACAGTGAACGCGGATCCTGCTTCCGGGTGGATGCGGCTAACCCGCGTCCCGATAACCTGCACGGCCAAATCCTCCGCTGGAACGAAAGCGACGCAGACCCTACTGCCACGACTTTCACCTGGGAGCTCTTTCTGCTTGCCGGGGATCAACCCGGCACGCTGGATGACTCTGGCCAGCCCGTCGCTGAGCATCTGACCGGCAATATCAAAGGCGATATTTTTTCATCCCCTGACGGTCTGGCCTTCGACGCTGACGGTCGTCTCTGGATTCAGACCGACTCGGATGACCAGGCATCCCACACCGCAAGAACCGGGTGCAATCAGCTACTGTGCGCTGATCCTGTCAGCCGCGAGGTAAGGCGCTTTCTGGTTGGCCCATCGGGTGCAGAAATCACCGGTATTACCTGGACGCCGGATTACCGAAGCATGTGGATCAACGTACAGCATCCGGGCATCAGTTATCCCGCCAGCGATGGACAAACCCGCCCGCGCAGTACCACGGTTCTGATCAGCCGAGATGATGGTGGCGTGATCGGAGCCTGATCATCCACTTGATACTAATACTAATAGATTCATGGAGTTATATGAGTATTTTTACTAAATTTCTAGCTTTAATCCTGGCCTTGATTCTAGTTGGCCCAAGCACACTACAAGCCAGTCCGACAGATGACTCAAAACCCGTACTGCGCTTTGCTGTGTTGGGTGACGCCGAGCCCAAACCCCTGGCTGAATTCCCCGGGCTGGCCAGCGCCGTCGATCACGTCAATAGTCTGGCTGCAGAACAGCCCATGGATTTCGTCATTGGCGTTGGTGATATCGCTCACAAGGGCACCTTGATTCAGTACGACAACGCCAGCCTGGAGCTCGAGCGACTTAGCCTGCCCTTCTATCCCATCATGGGAAACGAGGAGCACCATTCCAGCGTTGCCCGCTTCCTTCAATATGCCAATCGCTGGAACGCCGGCAAAGCTCACATAGGTAACGACCGCTATGTCGTCGAGCGGGAACAGGTTGCCCTGGTATTTGCCTCACCGGATCACGGCCGTGACTTTGATAACAGCGGTGTGCAATGGATGGCTGAACAGATTGAACATCTGTATCCCAAGCCGGTTTTTCTGATCGTCCACGGCGCCCAGGCCGGCGCCTATCCGGAAAATGCGGACAAGGGCATCACCAACGGTAGTTTTGACAGTGTTCTTGGTATGGAAAATCTGGCGGTGCTGATTTCCGGTGATCTGCATATGGACATGGACCGCGTCGATCACTCGAAAAAGATCGGTCACGTGCAGTATTTGCACATACCTGGACTGGAAAGGACCAAAATTCCGGATGAAACGCGGCACATTCCGATGTTTCGCATTGTGTCGCTGTACGCTGACGGCCAGGTGGTAGTCGATACCTATGAAGCTGGTGCGGGTGACCCGCCCCTTGAGCGTCACGACTATCGCTTCTCTCTGCACGACTGACGCGCCCCTTGCACAGGAAACCCGGTAACTGTTGCGCTATCTGACGGCCTGGCTGTAGCTCAGCCAGGTCTGTGGATGCGGCTATGATTGCGGACCATATCCAAGCTGGTCCGGCACAGGCCCGTCATGCGTTCTATCAATTTCTTTCCTTCAATCCTCAATGGCGTAACGCGCGACTCGAGCCTGTCCACCCTGACGGCCGGGTTTATCGCTATGCTGACCGGCTACAGCTCCTCTGTCGTGTTGATGATCCAGGCGGGACAGGCAGCCGGTCTGACCCCGGAGCAGATCGCTTCATGGATCTGGGCTCTCTCCATCGGCATGGCGATATGCACCCTGGCGCTATCTCTGCGTTACCGGATGCCCCTGGTCGTTGTCTGGTCCACCCCCGGCGCGGCGCTCCTGATAACCAGCCTTCCGGGTGTGACTTACGGTGAGGCGATAGGTGCATTCATGGTATGTGGGTTAATGCTTCTTGTCAGCGGGATCAGCGGCACCGTAGCGCGCCTGATGCGCTGGCTTCCCACTTCACTGGCGGCCGCCTTGTTGGCCGGCATTCTGTTTCGTATCGCCAGCCAGATGTTTGATGGTACCAGCGAACACACCGCTCTGATCGTCTTGATGCTTGCCAGTTATTTGTTGGGTAAACGTTGGCTGGCACGTTATGCGGTACTGATTGCACTGATAACCGGGACCCTAGTGGCATGGCTTGCGGGCATGCTGGATATGCCCGAGGTCACCTGGGCATTGACCGCGCCAGTATGGACAACACCCAGCTGGTCACTGGGCACCGTCATCAGTATCAGCTTACCGTTATATATCGTGGCCATGACGTCGCAAAACCTGCCGGGACTGGCAATACTCAAAACTGACGGATACGAGCCCGATCCGGCACCTATATTGTCACTGACAGGAATCGCTACGATTTTGCTGGCGCCTTTCGGGTCACACGGACTGAACCTGGCGGCAATCAGCGCCGCTATATGCACCGGCAAGCAATCACACTCCAATCCTGCCCGGCGTTATACGGCGGCACTTTGGTGCGGGGTTTTCTTTGCTGTCGTAGCCCTGTTCGCGGGCAATTTGACAGCTTTGTTCATGGCGCTCCCGCCCGTACTGGTTATCAGTATTGCGGCCCTGGCATTGCTGGGATCAATAGCCAACGGGCTTGCAAAAGCAATGGAGCAGCCGGGGGAGCGAGAGGCCGCCCTAATCGTGTTTCTGATCAGCGCATCAGGTTTTACGCTTTTCTCGATCGGAGCTGCATTCTGGGCACTGGTCGCGGGCCTGATCGCCTGGCTGATATTGCCCGGCCATTCCGGCGGGCCCAAGGGGAACCAGTAACTGCGGGCAACACAGATCTTGCTCAACCCCGGCGAGCCCCTGCGCCCAAAGATTGCCAGAGTCATTTGGAAACCGTACTCTGGGAAAAATCACAGGAGAGCCCCATGAAACTCATAGCTCTGACATCAATACTCGCTGGCAGCATGTTGAGTGCAAGCTGGTTATACGCTGCCGACCCTGTCGCCATCGACGTCTACCGAGACCCTAACTGCGGATGCTGTTCAGCATGGATTGACCATTTGGAGGAAAACGGTTTCGCAGTGAACGATCACCTGGAAGGTGATATGGGCCGGATCAAGCAACAACAAGGTGTGCCTCGGGAGCTGGGCTCCTGCCACACCGCAGTTATTGACGGACGCTTTGTGGAAGGCCATGTCCCAGCCGCCGACATCCTACGCATGCAGCGTCAGCCCGGCTTGCTGGGGCTTGCCGTACCAGGTATGCCGGTGGGCTCACCCGGAATGGAAGTAGGCGATAGAGTAGACAATTACGACGTAATCGCAATTGAAGCGGACGGCACTCAGACAAGGTTCAGCAACTACCCCTGAGCGAATTACAGACTCAGTTCGTTTTCAGTCTGGGTCATCGGCTCTCCTTTCTTTTCAGAGCCATTCCCGGGGCTGATAACGAACCGGTCACGCCCTTCGTCCTTTGCCTCGTACAGACACAAGTCAGCTTCATGCATCCATGCATCAACGCTGGCATGTTGGTCCAGTACACAGCCGCCGATTGAGACTGTGACGGGCCCACCAGGCCCCTTGAGATGTTCGGCAACACTCATGCGGATGTGTCCGGCGGTTTTCTCCAGCCCCTCGCGGGAGAGCTTGGGAAGCAATAGAACGAACTCCTCACCGCCCATGCGGAACAACCTGTCAGATTGCCGACAGGATTGTTTGATGATGCGGGCAAAGTCGATCAGTACACGATCCCCGGCTTTGTGCCCATGACTGTCGTTGACCTCCTTGAACAGATCAAGATCCAACACCAGCATACCGTAGCGGGTTCCGTACCGTCGGTGCTCGGCAAGGGCGATTTCCAGTTCCGAATCCATCGCCCTGCGATTGCCCACACGAGTCAGCGGATCCAGTGTGGCCAGCTCGACCAGTTGCACACGCTGACGCCGGCCACGGTAGGCAAAAACCGAGGCGAAAAAACTGGCGATGAGACAGGTCACAAAGAACGAGGTCATCTGATAATGACTTTCAAACACCACGCCGGGATTCAGATAGCCATAAATGCAGATGGCCAGCAGCGAGCTGAAGGTCGCCAAGGCACTCTGCAGCGGCGGCACAACAAAAAAGTTGAACAGAATAAGAGTGTAAAACCAGAATAGCCCGTTAACGCCCAGCTTCATCGCAACCAGGAAGGTGCCAATCGAATAGACCACAGCCAAAAACTGACCTGGCCGCAGCGTGTTACCGGTTCGCCAGGCGTACAGCACCGCGAGCATGGTACTGCACACCAGAAACGCATCAACCAAGCCGACAACCAGATTACCTTCAAGCAAGCGGAAAACGGTATAGGGGGTTATGCCGATCAGGGAGCAAAACCCTACCAGGGTGATGATGGATAACTGAAAATCGTCCTTCAGACGCATCCAGATATTGTGCATTGAGGTACTGCCTGTTTTTATTGTTCAACCCGACCGTGATCAGGATTGTTTCGCAGTGCGAACATTACATCCAGATACAGTCTCAAACAAGAGGCAGATGTATCCCTTAGGAAAATGACTCGTTACGGTACATTATCTGCGTATAGACTCAGTCCGGTTTCGCTTTTAAGTGCATGCGCGACACCGACGCTGAACTCTCGTCAGAGGCTGGCTTCGGCACTCTGTTGAATGCGCTTGACCATGGCTTTCAGGCCATTGCCACGGGTCATGCTCAGGTGCTTGAGCAGATTCAATTCGGCAAAATACTGCTCGATATCGAAGGCCAGGATTTCCTGTGGGGTTTTGCCGTTATAGGCAGCCAATACCACAGCCAACAAACCCTTGACGATAAAAGCATCGCTATCGGCATCAAAATACAGGCGACCGTCCCGTTCATGACCGACCAGCCACACCTGACTCTGGCAACCACGCACAATATGGTCGTCAGAACGCTGAGCGTCTTCCAGCGCTGGAAGCTCGCGACCAAGGTCGATTATGTACTTGTAACGCTCTTCCCATGTGTCGAAGAATGACAGCGTATCGATAATATCGTCGCTGGTGACTTCGGTGCCAAACTGACTCATGTGCTGCAATTCCTCAAAAAAACATGCCGGTGGCAAGCTGGGCTTCTTCGCTCATCATTTCACGGGACCATGCCGGATCGAAAACCAGATCCACTTTAACGGCCTCCACATTCGGCACACGGCGCACCCGGTATTCCACATCACCGACCAGAACCGGTCCCATGCCACAGGCGGGCGCAGTCAAGGTCATGCGAATGTCCACACGCCGATGTTCCTGGTCGACTGAGACAGCATAGATGAGCCCCAGATTTACCAGATCCACAGGGATCTCCGGGTCATATACCGTGCGTAGCGCTTCCCATACCTGATCTTCATGAATCTGGTCGTCAGTTGGCTCGGGGAAACTGAGCAACTCGGGCTCAAGGCCAAGCCTGGCCGCATCGGTGCCGTCAACTCGGACCATCTGGCCGTTATAGGTCACCGTGTAATTGCCACCCAGTGCCTGGGTTATGGTAACAAAGGTGTCCTTGGGAATGGTCAGCGGTGTGCCATCCGGAACCCGGCGCGCGGGACAATCTGCCTGCGCAACCACCATACGTCTTTCCATCTGAACGTCTGCCTTAATTCACGCTGAAACTTTCACCGCAACCGCACTGGTCGACGACGTTGGGATTGACGAAACGAATCTGTTTGTTGATGCCTTCCTTGACCAGATCAATTTGCGTGCCGCTGAGAACCGGTAGGCTCTCACTGTCTACGAAGAGTTCGATCTGATCATCAAGACGGTAATGCAGGTCGCTCTCGGCGCCCTCCTCGACCATATCGATCACGTACATGAAACCGGTACAACCGCTCTTCTTCACACTCAGGCGGACTGATCGTCCGGGCTGAGTCGCCAGCTGGTGGCGGAAATGCTCCAGTGCAGCGGGCGTGACTGTTACCACCTGGCTGCCCGGATCAAAGGATTCAACGCTCATGCATGACTCCTATAGGAACTGTCTGACCTTGGCCAATGCCTCGAACAAACGATCAACATCGGCAAAGGTATTGTAAATACTGAAACTGGCGCGAATAGTGCCCGGGATACCGAACTGGTCCATGATAGGTTGCGCGCAGTGATTTCCTGTGCGCACCGCAACACCCTGCTGGTCGAGCAGCATGCCAACATCGTGCGGGTGGGCACCCTCCAGCAGAAAGCTCATCACCGCAACCTTGTTCCTGGCCGTGCCAACCAGTTTCATACCGGGCGTATCCAGTGCACGTTTTTGTGCGTAGGCAAGCAGCGCGTCTTCATGTGCAGCAGCGCCTTCACGATCCAGCGCTTCAACATAATCCACTGCCGCGCCCATGCCGATGACACTGGCGATATCCGGTGTGCCAGCCTCGAACTTGTATGGCAGCTGGTTGTAGGTCGTGCCATCAAAACTGACCGACTCGATCATTTCCCCGCCACCCTGGTAGGGGCTCATACTTTCAAGCAATTCCCTGCGTCCATAAAGCACACCAAGGCCAGTGGGGCCGAAGAGCTTATGGGCCGAAAAGACATAAAAGTCACAATCCAGCGCCTGCACATCAACCGCCCAGTGACTGATCGCCTGGGCGCCATCGACCAGACATAGCGCACCATGGTCGTGGGCCAGCTTTACGATGTCCGCAACCGGATTGATGCTGCCAAAGGCGTTGGATACGTGGCCGCAGGCAACCATGCGCACACGCTCATCGAGCATCTGCTCGAAAGCCTGCATGTCGATGGTACCAGTACCATCCACCGGGATAGCTTCAACTGTCGCGCCAACTTCGGCCGCGACCATCTGCCAGGGCACAATATTGGAATGGTGCTCCATCGCTGACACCAGAATCCGATCGCCCTTCTGCAGATTAGCCCTGCCCCAGCTGGCGGCTACCAGATTAATGCTCTCCGTGGTGCCCCGGGTCCAGATAACCTGACAGGCATCAGGGGAGTTGATGAAACGCGCCACCTTGTTGCGGGCCGCTTCGAACTTCTCCGTAGCGCGTTCGGCCAGGGCGTGGGCACCGCGATGAACGTTGCTGTTGTCCTGCTGGTAATAATCGACAATCGCCTGAATAACCGCCTTGGGCTTCTGCGTGGTAGCGGCGTTGTCCAGATAAACCAGCGGATGCCCGTTTACCTCCTGGTTCAGGATCGGAAAGTCCAGGCGCACCCGCTCGGCATCGAACGCAGTACCCGTCTTCAGCGCCAAATCAGTCATGGGCCAATTGTCCAATCTTGCCGCTCTTGCGACCAAACAGCTCGGCCAGACGCGGGCGGAGATATTGCTGGATCGCAGGCTCCGGCACCTCGTTGAGCAGCTCGTTGATAAAACCGAAGCTGAGCATGCTCATGGCCTCTGCATGTGATACGCCGCGGCTCTGTAGATAGAACAGGGACGTCTCGTTGAGCTGGCTTATGGTCGCGCCATGGGCGCAACGCACGTCGTCCGCGTAGATCTCAAGCTCAGGCTTGGTGTTGATCTCGGCTTTGTGCGAGGTGAGCAGATTCTTGTTGCTCAGCTCAGCCAGGGTCTTCTGCGCGTGCGGGTGGATATGAATACGCCCGTTGAAAACCGCCTTGGATGAGTCACCAACAATACCGCGGAAAACTTCGTTGGTAGTGCAATGGGGCACACAGTGCTCAACGTTGGTGTGATAGTCGATCAACTGATTGTTACGCGGCAGATACACACCGTGCAGTTCCAGATGTGCACCTTCGCCGCGGTGGTTGACCTGGTAATCGATACGCTTCAAGCGGCTGCCCTGAGCGATGGTAAAGCCATAGAACCGCGCAGAGCGATGCAGATCCACGTGCACTCCGCCCACGTGCAGCAGGTCTTCCTGCTCCAGATTGATGCGGTAATGTTGAATTTGCGCGTTATTGCCTACCACAACCTCTGTCAGGCAGTTGACGAAGCCATTCTGCTGCGTCTCGCTGGAGACATAATGCTCGATCAACTCGGCCTGGCTGTTCTCTTCCAGAACCAGCAGTACCCGCTGGTTGCTGATTACAGGCTCGGCGCCTGGAGTAGACACGTTGATTATATAAACCGGCTTGGCGAGCTTTTCGCCTTTGGCAACGTGAATAAGTAGACCGTCTGCGGTCCAGGCGTTACTCAATGCTGCAAACAGGTGCCGACTGGAGTCCACTACGGAGCCCAGGTGCTCTTGTACCAGCGCGCGCTGGTCCGCATCAGCATCGGCAAAACGCACGACAGAAGCAGGCAATGGGCTCGATTCGGCCGGGACAAACTGCCCATTGACGAAGACCAGCCGGGTCGCATCGAAATCCTCGATCGGTTCAATATCCTCCTTCCACTCCACACCCTCTGAAGAACCCCAGGTGCCTGCGGACGCGCTTTGCAGTGGCGCCAGAGGTGTGTACTTCCAACTCTCGGTCTTGCGCGTGGGCCAGGCTGCGGCGGTCCAGTTGTCCGCACCCTTGCGGCGCAGACTGGTCAGCCAATCGGGGCTTTGCTGTTGGGCTGCGAGCTCAATCGCCCTGTTCTGGAAATCCGTCATGGGAATCAGGCCACCTCTTCTTCAAGCCAGGCATAACCCTTGGCTTCCAGCTCAAGTGCCAAACTCTTGTCGCCGGATTTGACGATGCGACCACCGGCAAGCACGTGGACATGGTCAGGGACGATGTAATCCAGCAGACGCTGGTAGTGGGTCACCACAATAAAGCTGCGTTTACCGTCGCGCAGGCTGTTTACGCCGTCGGCAACCAGTTGCAGAGCATCAATATCCAGGCCTGAATCGGTCTCGTCGAGAATGCACAGGTCTGGCTCGAGCAGCATCATCTGCATCAGCTCGTTGCGCTTCTTTTCACCGCCGGAGAAGCCTTCATTAACGCCACGCTTGAGAAAGCTAGCAGGCAGGTCCACCCGCTTGCTGGTTTCACGGGCCAGCTTCATGAAATCCATCGCCGAGAGTTCTGGCAGCCCCGCGTGCTTGCGTCGTGCATCCAGGGAAACCTTGAGGAACTCCATGTTGCTGACGCCGGGAATTTCAACCGGATACTGGAATGCCAGAAAGAGGCCCTCGCGAGCACGCTCTTCGGTATCCATTTCGAGCAGATCATGCCCTTTATAGGTAATTGAACCGGCAGTCGCTTCATAGCCCGGGCGCCCGGCCAACACATTACCGAGGGTACTTTTACCCGATCCGTTGGGTCCCATGATCGCATGGACTTCGCCCGGCTTGATCTCGATATCCAGGCCCTTGAGGATATCTATTTGCTCAACTTTAGCGTGTAACCCTTTGACTGATAGCATTTTTGGTGCCCAATAACTGTGTGAATTTTATACAACCAAAGTAGACTGGAAGTCGGGTTTAACCCACCGACCCTTCCAGACTGACTTCGAGCAATTTACCTGCCTCGACCGCAAACTCCATCGGCAACTCCTTGAACACCTCACGACAGAAGCCATTGACGATCATCGAGATTGCTTTCTCGGCATCCAGACCGCGCTGCTGACAAAGGAACATCTGATCATCGCTGACCTTGGAGGTAGTAGCCTCATGCTCGACCACAGCGGTAGGGTTGCGGCTTTCTATGTACGGGAAGGTATGCGCGCCACAGCGGTCACCAATCAGCAAGGAGTCGCACTGGGTGAAGTTACGCGCGCCGTCGGCGCCCGGATTAAAGCGCACCAGGCCACGATAGGAGCTGTTGCTCTGGCCCGCGGAAATACCCTTGGCGATAATCGTGGACTTGGTGTTTTTGCCCAGGTGGATCATCTTGGTTCCGGTATCGGCCTGCTGAAAGTTGTTGGTCAACGCGACAGAGTAGAACTCACCAACACTGTTATCCCCCTTGAGAATGCAACTGGGGTACTTCCAGGTCACCGCCGAGCCGGTTTCAACCTGTGTCCAGGAGATCTTCGCATTGGTGTGGCAGATGCCTCGCTTGGTGACGAAGTTGTAGATCCCACCCTTACCCTCGGCATTACCCGGGTACCAGTTTTGCACCGTCGAATACTTGATGGTCGCGTTGTCCAGAGCAACCAGCTCAACTACCGCAGCGTGCAACTGATTTTCATCGCGCATAGGCGCCGTACAGCCTTCCAGGTAGCTCACATGGGAGCCTTCCTCGGCAATGATCAGCGTGCGCTCAAACTGCCCGGTGTTCATTTCGTTGATGCGGAAATAGGTCGACAGCTCCATGGGGCAACGCACGCCCTTGGGGATATAGACGAAGGAGCCATCGGAGAAGACCGCGGAGTTGAGCGCAGCGTAGTAGTTGTCCTTCTGGGGGACCACACTGCCCAGATATTTCTTCACCAGCTCAGGACACCGATGCACCGCCTCGCTGATGGGGCAGAAGATGACACCCGCCTCCTCCAGCTTCGCACGAAAGGTAGTGACCACGGATACCGAGTCGAAAACCGCATCGACCGCAACGCCAGCAAGCATTTCCTGCTCGTGGAGTGGGATACCCAGCTTTTCATAAGTACGGATCAGCTCGGGATCGACCTCGTCCAGACTCTTGGGTTTATCAGCCATACTCTTGGGCGAAGAAAAATAGGACACCGACTGGAAATCGATTTCCGGATAATGCACGTGGGCCCATGTAGGCTCATCCATCTCCTGCCAGGCGCGGAACGCCTTGAGGCGCCACTCCAGCAACCACTCGGGCTCACCTTTCTTCTCGGAGATGAAGCGTACGGTGCTCTCATCCAGGCCGGGAGGCAGAGTATCGGATTCGATGCTGGAGTGAAATCCAGCTGCATAATCACTCTTAATAAGGCTTTCGACTTGCTCAGTCACGGTATCACCTCAGTCAGGCAACGGATGATGAAGACCATCTGTTGCTGCTTATATCAGGCAGCAGTACGGACCGACGCTGGGCCTGCACTGCATGAATCGGACGGTTCTGGTGACCGTTTCAGATAATACGTTCCAACGTTGTTGCTTTTGCTGCGGAGGTACTGGCGCATCCATTTGTGTCCTGGCGTATGCGGACCCGTTGAATGTCTTCACGTGAGACCAGGTCTGCCAGACTGATGTCGCTTAGAAAATCGTGTAATCGATCACTCAGGTCCGACCATAAATGATGCGTCAAACAGACTTCGCCCTGCTGGCAATCGCCGCGCCCCAGGCAACGGGTGGCGTCCATCGAATCGTTAACAGCTTCCACAATCTGCGCCACGCTAATGGCGGCAGGGCCGCCAGCTAGCCGGTAGCCGCCGCCTGGGCCACGCACGCTTTCCACCAACTTGCACCGGCGCAGCTTGGCAAACAGCTGTTCGAGGTATGAAATGGAGACACCCTGACGCTGTGAAATGTCTGCCAGCGTGATCGGCCCCTGATCTTCGTGGAGGGCAAGATCCAGCATGGCAGTTACCGCATAGCGGCCTTTCGTTGTCAGACGCATTAGCGATCCCGAGCCGGTTGGACGTGCAGACACTATGCAATAGCCAAGCGTTTTAGTCAAGTATTACCCCTGACCTAAGGCCCGCATTATAAGGGTATTTACCCGCATTCAGAAGGCGCTGACATCTGCTCATACATCCCGACAGCAGCAATGGAATCGCTGACACTGCCATGACCACATCAGGCCAACCGATGTCCCGTCATCATTGGTAAGCAGATTGCACATAAAGAGGCTGATAGATCCAGCCTGACAATGCTATCGTCACAGGGATATTCGAATTACATGAAAAGGAGTCCATCAATGAGTCATTACCACGAATTCTTCATCAACGGCCAATGGGTACAACCCAAGGGCGAGAACACCATCGACGTGATCAACCCGGCTACCGAACAGGTCGCAGCCAACATTGCCCTGGGCAACAAGGAAGACGTTGACCTGGCTGTTGAAGCTGCCAGAAATGCATTTGCCACCTTTTCCCAGACCACCCGTGAGGAGCGTATTGCGCTGCTGGAACGCGTCATGGAAGTTTTCATGAAGCGTCTTCCCGATGTAGCCGAAGCCATTTCCATCGAGATGGGTGCGCCGGCCAAACTATCCAAGACTGCCCAGGCGCCCTCTGGTATCGGCCACTTCTCGGCAGCACTGGACGCGCTGAAGGAGTTCAAGTTCGAGGAAGAAATGGGCACCACGCTGGTCGTCAAGGAGCCGATTGGTGTCTGCGGTCTGATCACTCCCTGGAACTGGCCCATGAACCAGATGACCTGCAAGGTCGCACCTGCCCTGGCCACCGGTTGCACCATGGTGCTCAAGCCCTCGGAAGTGGCTCCTTTGTCCGCCCTGATTCTGGCTGAGATTCTTGAAGAAGCCGGTGTACCACCAGGCGTCTTCAACCTCGTCAATGGCGATGGCCCCACCGTGGGCGCCGCCATGTCTTCTCATCCTGGCATCGACATGATGTCCTTCACTGGCTCTACTGCAGCCGGCCGCATGGTCATGAAATCCGGCGCCGACACCATTAAGCGTGTGGCACTGGAACTGGGTGGAAAGTCTGCCAACATCCTGCTGGATGATGTTGACTTTGAAAAGATGGTTGGCCACGCGGTCATGTCCTGCATGAACAACACAGGGCAGTCCTGTAACGCCCCCACGCGCCTGCTGGTACCTAACAGCCGCATGGATGAAGTTGCCGCTATTGCAAAGGCGGTAGCTGCCAAGGTCAAGGCTGGCGACCCGAACGCAAGTGATACTGTTATTGGTCCTGTCGCTTCGGAAAATCAGTGGAAAAAGATCCAGGGACTGATCAAGGACGGTATGGAAGAAGGCGCCAGGCTGGTTACTGGCGGACCGGACCGTCCAGAGGGCCTGGAAACCGGCTTTTATGTCAAACCCACCGTATTCAGCCACGTAACCAATGATATGCATATAGCCCGTGAAGAAATCTTCGGGCCAGTGCTCTCCATCATTGGCTATGAAGATGAAGAAGACGCCGTTCGCATCGCCAACGACACCGTTTACGGACTGTCCGGCTACGTGTCCTCCGGCAACCTGGACCGTGCGCGCAATGTTGCCCGCCGCATCCGTACCGGCATGGTGCACCTCAACGGCGCGCCGCTGGATAACAAGGCACCCTTTGGTGGTTACAAGGAGTCGGGGATTGGCCGCGAATGGGGCCATTATGGTTTCGAGGACTTCCTCGAGGTCAAATCGATCTTCGGTTATAACGCCAAATAGTCGCTGCGCTCCCAGCTAGAAGCTGCAAGCTGCAAGTAAGGCGTCAGAAACCAGCACCAGCAACAAAAAAACCCGGCAAATGCCGGGTTTTTTATTTGCTTCTAGCTTGAAGCTTGAAGCTTGCGGCTAGCAGCTTGCCGGTCACCCCAGCGACTTCACCGCCTCGATCATCTGCGCCATCACCTTCTGAGCATCACCGTAGACCATCGAGGTGTTGTCGGCGTAGAAAAGCTCGTTCTCTACACCCGAGTACCCCTTGCCCTGGCCACGCTTGACCACATACGCCGTCTGCGCCATATCCACGTTGAGAATCGGCATGCCGTAGATAGGGCTGGATTTCTTGGTCCGGGCTGCAGGGTTCACCACATCGTTGGCGCCCAATACGATTGCCACATCAGCCTGGGCGAAATCTTCATTGATGTCTTCCAGATCGAAGATGATGTCGTAGGGCACACCCGCTTCAGCCAGCAGCACGTTCATATGACCAGGCATGCGTCCGGCAACCGGGTGAATGGCAAAACGCACGTCAACGCCCTGTTTCTGCAGCAACTTCACAAACTCATAGAGCTTGTGCTGCGCCTGGGCCACTGCCAGGCCATAACCCGGAACGATGATGACCTTGTTGGCGTAGTACATTGCGATGGCCGCATCGGATGCCTCTGCCGCCTTCATGCTACCTTCTATTTCGCTATCACCACCGTCGTCGGTTTCACCAAACTGGCTGAAGATCACATTGGATACCGGGCGGTTCATCGCCTTGGCCATCATCAGGGTGAGCAAGGTACCAGCCGACCCGACCACCGTACCGGCAATGATCATTGCCGGATTCTGCAACACGAAACCTTCGAACGCTACGGCCAGACCGGTAAAGGCGTTGTAAAGGGAAATCACCACAGGCATGTCCGCGCCGCCAATGGGATTGGTCAGCATCACGCCCAGCACCAGCGAGATAACGAAGAACACGGCTACCAGCGTTATCGAGACTTCACCAGCCAGCCCTGCGGTGGTAATTGCAGCGCCAGTTGCCAGTGCGAGGAAAAACAGAGCGGCATTGATAGCCTGCTGGCCTGGCAGGCGTACCGTCTTGTTGATTCGCCCGTCCAGTTTGGCCCAGGCAATCAATGAACCTGACAGCGCCACGGCACCAATCAGACCACCGAGTACGGCAAGAATGGTTACCACTATCCCGTGGGACTGGGCATTGCCTGAGAACAACTCAATTGCCGCGATCGCGGCCGCCGCGCCGCCGCCCATACCGTTGTAAAGGGCCACCATCTGCGGCATGTCGGTCATGGCTACTTTCTTGCCACTGTACCAGGCCCAGCCCACACCTATCCCCAGGGCGATAACCACTAACGTGAGGTTTACCCAGACATGGGGCTGGGCCTTCTCGTTAACGTCCAGGCCGTATAAAAACGCGACAGCTACAGCAAGCACCATGCCCCAGCCCGCGACCAGGATGCCGGAGCGTGCGGTCACCGGGCTGGCCATACGCTTGAGACCATAGATAAACAGCAGGGCCGCAACGAAATAGGCCGCTTCAATAATCAGCGTGGTATCCATGACCTATTCCTTGTCCGTCGATGTGGTTTTGTCAGCGCGCTTGTCGCTGCTCTTGAACATCTGCAGCATCCGCTCGGTCACCACGTAGCCACCAGCAGCGTTGCCGGCGCCCAACAGCACACCGAAAAACCCGATCACCTGCTCCAGCGGCGTTGATGCATTCAGCAGCGCCCACATTGCACCGACCACGACAATGCCGTGGATAAAGTTGGAGCCGGACATCAGCGGCGTATGCAGAATTGCCGGCACCCGGCCAATGATCTCGTAACCTGTGAAGGCCGCGAGCATGAAGATATACAGGGCAACAAACCCGGTAATGGTGGTTGTAGCATCCATGGTTATGCCCCCGTAGTGGTTTCGACTGCTTTTCTGGCAGCTTCATTCTTGATTTCGCCATCGTGAGTCAACACGGCACCGGTGAGAACTTCATCTTCCCAGTCAATGTTCAACTCTCCGTCCTTGACCATCAGACCGATCAGAGCAAGCAGATTGCGCGAGTAGAGTTCAGAGGCGTGTTCGGCAAGGTGACTGGGAATATTCAGGGGTGCAACGATGGTGACCGGTCCGATCTCCACCGTGTCGCCCGGTTCCGTGAGCGGCGTGTTACCGCCTCCTTCGGCTGCCAGATCAATAATGACCGAGCCGGGCTTCATACCGCGAATCTGGGATTCACTGATGATTTTCGGACTGGGTCTGCCGGGTATAGATGCCGTAGTGATCACAGCGTCCGCAGTCTGAATGTGGCGCGTAAGCACCTCATCCACCTTGGCCTGCTCTTCCGACGTAAGTTCGCGGGCATAACCGCCGGTACCGCTGGCTGACACCCCGGTATCCACAAACTTGCCACCCACCGATTCCACCTGCTCTTTCACTTCCGGGCGCACGTCGTAACCCTCAACGATCGCGCCTAACCGCTTGGCGGTGGCCAGAGCTTGCAGCCCGGCCACACCAGCGCCCATGACCAGAATCCGCGCCGGGCGCAGTGAGCCCACCGCCGTCGTCATCATTGGCAGAATACGATTGAGATTGGTCGCTGCTAGCAATGCGGCGTAGTAACCTGCCAGAGCAGCTTGAGAAGACAAGGCGTCCATGGCCTGCGCACGGGTAATGCGCGGCACGAGCTCCATGGCAAAACAGGTAATCCTGTGATCACGCAGGGCCTGGACGATGGGCGCCTCGCGGTGCGCATAAACGAAGCAGCACAGCACTGTGCCGGGCTTCATCTGCTCGATTTCTTCTATCGAGGGTGGCTGCACGCGAAACACCAGATCAACACCAGCGGGTGGCTCGGCGACCCTCACCCCCGCCTTCTCATAAGCCGCGTCCGGTATCCTGGCTGCTTCGCCGGCCCCTGGTTGCAAACTGATCTCGATGCCGAGCTTGGTGAGTTTTTCTGCGACCACTGGCACCAGTGCCACACGTTTCTCGTGCAGTCGGGTTTCCCCGGGAACAAACAGCTGAACAGTCATGACGCATCCTTCGCAACAGAAGATGGTCCATCATAGACCATCGTCTGGGTTGTTTGCGATAGGGTGCACTGTTAGGAGGCGAGTCTAGCGCTCAGGCCGGGAGGGGCTCGAACTCTCTTGCGACCCTGTCCATCAGCTGGGCGTTATCATGCTGCCAGGGATGGAAATCCTCACGAAAGAAATCGCGGTAGGCGGGAATCAGGCGAGTGAAAAACCCTTTGGGCCCCCACAACCAGACCAGCCCCTTCCACCATGTTGATGGAGTCAGTTTTCCGTCTTTCCTGAGCATATGCAGCGTACCTTTGGTCACATCCTTGAGAAAGAAAAAGGTCGCCTGACGCATTGCCTTGCGCAGAATTTTACGGTCACCGGATACCTGCATATAAACGTCAAAAGCGACTGCTTTATGCTCGGTTTCTTCCAACGCATGCCAGCGCCAGAGTCGCTGCATTTCGGGGCTGGCCTGGTCTATCCACTCCGGCTCACTGAGCAGCGCATTGGCCAGAATCGCCGTAAAATGCTCCATCGCGACAGTGCCGGCCAACTGACGATCAGGTGAAAACTGTTTCTGCACGAACCGTATGCGCCGTTTCACCGGCAACTCCAGGCGGTCGACATCATAGCCCAGTGCACGCAGACGGTTGTTGTAGTCGATATGTTCGCGACTGTGGTGGCCTTCCTGACCAATAAATCCACGAATCTGCTCGAGCAGCGCCGGATCGGTGATCTGGTTGCGGAACTGGCGTACCGAATCGATGAAGTAGCGCTCACCGTCTGGAAACAGGACCGACATCGCATTGAAAAAATGGGTCTTGAATGGATCATTTCCATGCCAATGGCGGGGTAATGGATCCGGCAGGCTGAAATCCATGCGGCGTGGACGAATCTGCAGGTTGGCGGGTGTAAGGCTCATATCGACTCCTGGTGCAGGCGGGGCTTTAGCCACGTTCTCATGTATGGGTACGATAGTAGGCTGACAGTTTGTCAAAAGACAGGTCGTATACAGCCATTTACCACGGCGTATATGGCGCATATCGAAGAAATGAGCCACAAGGCTGGCGGATTGTCTGTCGAAGACTAGGGTTAAAAAGTACTCCTTGCGAATCTATCCACTCAGGAAGAGCCATGACAACGATAATTGACTTTCTCAACAACCTTTTCTGGGGTTACATCCTCATCTACGGGCTATTGGCTGTGGGCGTGTTCTTCACTGTCCGGCTGGGCTTTCTGCAGTTCGTCAATTTTGGTGAGATGATCCGTGCAATCAAGGGATCCCGCCAGAGCGACGAGAACGGAATCTCACCCTTCCAGGCGTTGGCAACCAGCCTCGCTTCCCGGGTAGGCACGGGCAACCTGGCCGGCGTGGCAGTCGCCTTGTATCTGGGTGGGGCGGGAGCCATTTTTTGGATGTGGATGGTCGCACTCGTGGGTATGGCAACCGCTTATTCGGAAAGCACCCTGGCCCAGCTATACAAGATCCGTGATGGTGAGGGTCAATACCGAGGCGGACCTGCTTTCTATATTTCCAAGGGACTGAATGCCCCCTGGGCCGGCGGCGTATTTTCCGTATGTCTGATTATCTCCTTCGGCCTGGTATTCAACGCGGTTCAGGCAAATTCCATCGCTGATGCCATGGAAGGTGCCTTCGGTTTTTCCAAGATGTGGGTCGGTATCGCCCTGGCTGCCGGTGCGGCCCTGGTGATTTTCGGAGGATTGCGCTCGATTGCCCGGTTCGCTGAAATAATCGTGCCATTCATGGCCGGTGCCTACGTATTGATGGCTCTGGTAGTAATGGCCATAAACATTACTGACGTTCCTGGTGTTCTGGCCACTATCGTCAGAAGCGCATTTGGGCTGGAAGAAGCCGCAGGTGGTGTCGCAGGCTCGGTTACCGCCGCCATGCTGAACGGCATCAAACGCGGTCTGTTTTCCAACGAAGCCGGTATGGGTTCGGCACCAAACGTGGCAGCCACTGCTACGCCGGCGCCCCATCACCCCTCCTCCCAGGGCCTGGTTCAGGCGCTAGGTGTATTTATCGACACCATTGTGATCTGCACTGCCACAGCAGTAATGATTCTGCTATCGGGTGTGCTGGAACCAGGCTCCGGCGTCACAGGTACACAGTTGACCCAGCAGGCAATGGCCTCGCATATTGGCGTTGCCGGCACTTACTTTATCGCTATCGCCATCCTGTTCTTTGCCTTTACCTCGATCGTTGCCAACTATTCCTATGCGGAAAACGCGATGACGTTCCTGGGCATGGGCAATCGAACAGGTTTTACCATTTTGCGCGTGGCTGCGCTGGGCATGGTTGTCTGGGGCTCGATGCAGGCAGTATCCACCGTATTCAACGCTGCGGATGCGTCCATGGGCCTGATGGCTACGGTAAACCTGATCGCCATAGTGCTGCTATCGGGCACCGTAGCGAAACTGACCAAGGATTATCTGGCGCAGCGCAAGGAAGGCCTCGTACCTACCTTCAAGCTCAAGGACTTCCCCGAGCTGAAGGACAAGATAAAGAACGATATCTGGCACTAGGTCTGATGCTGGAAAACTACAAAGCAAAAAAAACGGCAACCACAAGGTTGCCGTTTTCTTCTGAACCAGACGGTCAGATCAGTCCTTGATACGCCAGGTCGTACCACCCTTGCCATCCTCGAGCACTACACCCTTGGCTGTCAGCTCATCCCTTATGCGGTCAGACTCGGCCCAGTTCTTGTCTGCCCGTGCCTGAAGCCGCGCCTTGATCAATGCTTCAATCTCGGCCGCGTCGACCTTGCCGCTCCCACCAGCCTGAAGAAACATATCAGGATCCAGTTGCAACAGCCCCAGATTCCCGGCCAACTCACGTAGCCTCGCTGCCAGGGCTGCGGCGGAGGCCGGATTACTGTCCTTGAGGCGATTTACCTCGCGCACCATGTCAAACAGCACAGCGCAGGCTTCGGGCGTATTGAAATCATCATCCATCGCCGCGCCGAAACGCTCGACAAACTCCTCGCCATCCGCGGCCTGAGCGTCAGGCAACCCCTTGAGCGCATGATAGAACCGCTCAAGCGCGCCCCGAGCTTCCTTCAGGTTATCTTCCGAATAATTGATCGAACTACGATACTGACTGGAGACCAGCAGATAGCGCACCACTTCAGGGTGATACTTTTCCAGCACCTCCCGAATGGTGAAGAAATTCCCCAGTGACTTTGACATTTTCTCGCCATCGACACGCACCGCACCCGCATGCATCCAGGCCATCGCATAGGGCTTTTCATTTGCAGCTTCGCTCTGCGCGATCTCATTTTCATGGTGCGGAAACACCAGATCGGGCCCGCCACCATGGATGTCGAAGGTATCCCCCAGGCAGCAGTTGGACATCACCGAGCACTCGATATGCCAGCCTGGGCGCCCCTCACCCCAGGGCGACGACCAACTGGGCTCGCCCGGCTTGGCGGCCTTCCAAAGCACGAAGTCCAGTGGATCTTCCTTGGCCTCACCTACCTCTACCCGGGCGCCCGAACGCAGATCCTCGATCTTCTTGCGGGACAACTTGCCATAGCCTTCAAACTTGCCGACCCGGTAATACACGTCACCATTCCCTGGTGCGTAGGCATAACCCTTGTCGATCAGAGTCTGAATCATGTTGTGCATACCTGGCACATGATCGCTGGCTCGGGGTTCCATGTCCGGTCTCAATACACTCAACCGGGCTTCATCTTCATGCATCGCCGCAATCATGCGATTGGTCAGCACCTGGAAGGTCTCACCATTTTCATTGGCACGACGGATGATCTTGTCGTCAATGTCAGTGATATTTCGCACGTAGGTCAGCTTGTAGCCACGAAAGCGTAACCAGCGGGCAACCACATCAAAGGCCACCATCACCCGTGCGTGGCCAATATGGCAGTAGTCGTAGACGGTCATACCGCATACATACAGCCGCACATGATTGTCTTCCAACGGCATCAGCGGCGCCTTGGTTTTGGTCAGCGTGTTGTAGATCGACAGAACCATTATTGCCCCCAGGAATCGCGCAGCGTTACGGTGCGATTGAACACCAGACGGTCTGGTTTCGAGTCCTTGCTGTCGACACAGAAATAACCCTCACGCTCAAACTGGAAGCGTTCCTCGGCAGCCGCGCTGGCCAGCGAAGGCTCTGCACGGCAACCGGCAAGCACCACCAGTGACTCCGGATTGATGTTTTCCAGGAAAGTGCCACCCTCCTCGCTCTTGTCAGGATTGGGCGCGCGGAACAGGCGATCATACAGACGCACTTCGCACTCCAGACTTTGCGCAGCCGGTACCCAGTGAATAACGCCCTTGACCTTGCGGCCCTCGGGATTCTTGCCCAGCGTGTCCGGGTCGTAGGAGCACAGCAGCTCTACGATGTTGCCATCGGCATCGGTTACCGCTTCATCCGCGCGGATCACATAACTGCCACGCAGGCGCACTTCACCACCGGGCAACAGGCGTTTGTAGCCCTTGGGCGGATCGACCATGAAGTCATCCTGGTCAATGTAGATCTCGCGGCTGAACGGCAGCTCGCGGGTACCGATATCGGCCTTTGGATGACGTGGCAGGTGCAAATCTTCAACCTGGCCCTCGGGGTAGTTGGTAATGGTTACCTTGAGCGGACGCAAAACGCACATGGCGCGCGGCGCGTTGGCATCCAGGTCATCGCGGATACAGAATTCCAGCACGCCCATATCAACCACCGCATCGGAACGGGTTACGCCGATCCGCTCGCAGAAATCACGCAGGGAGCCTGGGGTATAACCGCGGCGGCGAAAGGCGCTTAGCGTTGACATGCGCGGGTCGTCCCAACCGTCTACATGCTTCTCATCCACCAACTGTTTCAGCTTACGCTTGCTTGTGACCGTGTAATTGAGGTTGAGACGGGCAAATTCATACTGCCGCGGCTGGGCCTGCACCGGTAGATTGCTCAGGAACCACTCGTACAAGGGACGGTGATCCTCGAATTCCAGGGTGCAGATCGAGTGGGTCACACCCTCGATTGCATCGGACTGGCCGTGGGTAAAATCGTAGCTGGGATACACACACCATTTGTCACCGGTCTGGTGATGGTGAGCGTGGCGGATACGGTAGAGAATCGGATCACGCAGATTCATGTTCGGCGCGGCCATATCGATCTTGGCCCGCAAAGCCTTGGCACCATCGGGGAACTCGCCGGCGGTCATGCGCGCAAACAGATCGAGGTTCTCTTCGACGCTACGGTCACGGTACGGGCTGTTCTTGCCCGCTTCGGTAAGGTTCCCGCGATACTCGCGCGCTTGCTCGGAGTTGAGATCGCAGACATAAGCCTTTCCCGCGCGAATCAGCTCGATCGCCCAGGCATGCAGCTGATCGAAATAATCCGAGGCATAACGAATATTGCCTTTCCACTGGAAACCCAGCCACTCTACATCTTGCTTGATAGCATCAATGTATTCCTGCTCCTCCTTGGCAGGGTTGGTGTCGTCAAAGCGCAGATGGCAATCACCGCCAAATTCGTCGGCCAGGCCGAAATTCAGACAGATCGACTTCGCATGGCCAATATGCAGGTAGCCGTTGGGTTCAGGCGGGAAACGGGTGACAATCCTGTCATGTTTGCCGCTCTCCAGATCGGCGCGTACAAGCTGGCGCAGGAAGTGTGCGGGTGCGGTGGTTTCCGGTTTGTTCATAGGATTTGCAAGACTCGGTACGGGTGAAGCCGCCGGGGCGTCACGGATTTTGGCTAGGCCATGTTGGCCAAAACGCTTATCATACCGCAAAGTGTCAAGTGCCTGAACGCAGTATGCGTATTGGCGCCAAGCAGAATTCAAATCAAGCCCGAGGACTGAGCAAATGGTTAAGCTGCACACCAATTACGGCGTTATCACCCTGGAACTGTTCGAAGACAAGGCGCCGCAAACGGTCGAGAACTTCAAGCAATATGTCCGCGACGGCCATTACGACAACACCATATTTCATCGCGTGATACCCAACTTCATGGTTCAGGGCGGCGGTTTTGAACCCGGCATGAAGCAGAAAGACACCCGCGCGACGATCAAGAACGAAGCCAATAATGGCGTGAGCAACAGCATCGGCACTGTCGCCATGGCCCGCACCATGGAGCCGCACTCTGCCAGCGCGCAGTTTTTTATCAACGTAGCTGATAATGACTTCCTCAACCACAGCGCGGAAACCGTGCAGGGCTGGGGTTACGCGGTATTTGGCAAGGTGAGCGAAGGTATGGATGTGGTCGAGAAGATCAAATCGGTTCCCACTACCATGCGCGCCGGCCACCAGGACGTACCCGCCGAAGACGTCATCATCGAGCGCGCGGAACTGGCCGAATAAGGCAGATCAATGCGCTATCTGTTTATTTCAGATCTGCATTTGCAACCAGAACGCCCGGATATAACCCGGGCGTTTCTGCATTGTCTCGACACCCGCGCCCGCGAGGCCGATGAGCTGTATATTCTCGGCGACTTTTTCGAGGTCTGGCTGGGCGACGACGAGCAGAGTCCGCTGGCGAACGAGGTCATCAATGCCCTCGCAAAGCTGTCGGGGACAGGGACCCGTATATATGTCATGCATGGCAACCGGGATTTTCTCCTGGGTAGGCGTTTTTGCCGTGCTGCGGGCTGCACACTGCTGCCCGACCCCCATATCGTGCAAATAAATGGTGAGCAGGTGTTACTGATGCATGGCGACAGCCTGTGTACCGACGACCTGGCTTACATGAAGATGCGGCGCTTGCTGCGCAACCCGGTAAGCCTGTTCGTTCTGCGTAACCTCTCGCTGGCCCAACGCCGGAAGATCGGACGTAAATTGCGTAATGAAAGCCGGGAGCAGACCCGCCAGAAACCCAGCGATATAACCGACGTCAACCTCGGCCAGGTAGCCGAAACCATGCGCAGACACGGGGTGCGGACCCTGATCCATGGCCATACTCATCGCCCCGCCATTCATCAACTAGTGATAGACGGTAAGCCGGCGCAGCGCATTGTGCTTGGCGATTGGGACACCGCAGGATGGTGTCTGAAAGTGGACGAAAATGGCTACCGACTCGAGTCCTTCCCCCTAACCTGACCCAAAGGTCGCATTGCATAACATATGCCGTTCTTATTACGCATTTGGAGCAGGTACGGCAGGCTGTTATACTTTCCGGCTAAACGATCACGGAAGATCACTCACATAATCGATTTCAGATCTGGCCTAGAGTAGGAGATACATAGTGGAACGCGAATTCATGGAGTTTGACGTTGTCATCGTGGGCGCCGGGCCTTCGGGTCTCGCCGCCGCTTGTCGCATCAAGCAGCAAGCCGCCGAAGCCGGCCAGGAAGTCAGCGTATGTGTAGTAGAAAAAGGTTCCGAAGTGGGTGCGCATATCCTCTCCGGCGCCGTGTTCGAGCCACGCGCCCTAAACGAGCTGTTTCCTGACTGGAAAGAGCTTGGCGCTCCGCTGAATGTCCCGGTTACCCGTGACGACATTTACATGCTTACCGGCGAAGACAAGTCAGTCAAGCTCCCCGGCATGCTGGTCCCCAAGACCATGCACAACGAAGGTAATTACATTATCTCCCTGGGTAACCTGTGCCGCTGGATGGCCGAACAGGCGGAGAATCTGGGCGTTGAGGTATATCCCGGTTTTGCCGCACAGGAAGCGCTGATCGATGAGAATGGCGTTGTTCGCGGTATTCTGACCGGTGACCTGGGTGTCGACCGTGAAGGCAATCCGAAGGAAGGCTTCTACACCCCTGGCATGGAACTGCGTGCCAAGTACACTCTGTTCGCCGAGGGTTGCCGTGGCCACATCGGCAAGCAGCTGATCAAGCGTTACGACCTGAACTCCGAGGCCGATGCCCAGCATTACGGTATCGGTATCAAGGAAATCTGGGACATTGATCCGGTCAAGCATGAAGAAGGTCTGGTTGTACACACGGCAGGCTGGCCCCTGGAAGTGACCGGCAACGAAAACACCGGCGGCTCCTTCCTGTACCACACCGAGAACAACCAGGTACTGGTGGGTCTGATCGTCGACCTGTCCTACGCCAACCCGCACCTGTCTCCCTTCGATGAATTCCAGCGTCTCAAGCATCACCCCGTGGTCAAGCAGTACCTGGAAGGCGGCAAGCGCGTTTCCTACGGCGCTCGCGCGATCTGCAAGGGTGGCCTGAACTCGCTACCGAAGATGGTTTTTCCCGGCGGCGCGTTGATTGGTTGCGATCTGGGCACCCTGAACTTCGCCAAGATCAAGGGTAACCACACCGCAATGAAGTCCGGCATGCTCGCTGCTGACGCAATCGTTGAAGCGCTCAAGGCAGGCGGTGAAGGTGGAGATGAACTGACTGCCTACCCGGAGAAGTTCAAGTCCAGCTGGTTGTATGAAGAGCTGTTCGGTTCACGCAACTTCGGCCCGGCGATCCACAAATTCGGCGCGCTCATGGGTGGTGCGTTCAACTTTGTCGACCAGAACATCTTCGGTGGCAAGATACCGATGACACTGCGTGACAAGACGCCCGATTATGCGTGCATGAAGAAGGCCTCCGAAGCGCCAAAGATCAACTATCCCAAGCCTGATGGTGTGTTGAGCTTCGACAAGCTGTCTTCGGTGTTCATCTCCAACACCAACCATGAAGAAGACCAGCCGGTTCACCTGACCCTGAAGGATCCCAGCATCCCGATCGGCACCAACCTGCCTTTGTACGACGAGCCAGCGCAGCGTTACTGCCCGGCCGGCGTATACGAAGTGGTCACTCAGGACGATGGTGAGAAGCGCTTCCAGATCAATGCCCAGAACTGCGTGCACTGCAAGACCTGTGACATCAAGGATCCTTCGCAGAACATCAACTGGGTAGCACCAGAAGGTACCGGCGGCCCGAATTACCCGAATATGTAAGCCGCACTATCTGCTGTACGCACCAACAAAAACCCCGGCCTAGGCCGGGGTTTTTGCGTTCAGGAACGACGCATTCCTACTTGGGGAAAGTCTCAGCATCCTGGGATCGTCGAGCTCCTGCTCGATGAAAGCGTTGCAGAGGCTCAGAAGCTCAGTCTGGAACATTCGCGTTGGCTGATACCTGCGTACGAGCAGGAGCTCGAACCGCCCGGGTGTCAGAACGCGTTAGCCACCAGGTCGAGTTCGTCTTTCAGCGCGATTACATCCACTGCCACAGTCAGTTTGTGCTCACCGCCTCCGGTCATCACCCCCTTGAGGGGCGTGACATCGGCAAAATCGCGACCCCAGCCGAGGATGATATAGCGCTCATCAGGGGTGCAGCCATTGGTGGGGTCTATCTCCAGCCAGCCCCAGCCCGGGATGAAAACGGCTATCCAGGCATGGGTAGCGTCGGCACCGACCAGCTTCTCCTGGCCAGGCGGCGGCAGGGTTTCCATATAACCGCTCACATAGCGTGCAGCCAGGCCGAGCGATCGCAGGCAACCAATAGCCAGATGGGCAAAATCCTGACACACCCCCCTTCTGTTGGCCAACACCTCGCTGAGTGGCGTTGCGACAGTTGTAGAGTCCGGGTCGTAGGCAAACTCGTTGAATATGCGCAGATTCAGATCCAGTACCGCATCCAGCATATTGCGTCCGGGCTGAAAGCTATCCAGCGCATAGCGCGCCAGGCTTTCATGCTGATGCACAAAGGGTGAGTCGAGCACATAGAGGCGTGCATCCAGGCAATCACGGTTGCTGAATCGCGGGTCGGCTGTGGTGTCCCTGACCGCCTGCTCCCAGGCGATGGTCGAGAAGAAGTCCTGGGTCGGTCGTGGGCGCGTCTCTATTTCACTGGTGACGCTAACCTGAAGCTCATCATGCAGCGCCTCGAGGGAAAAATACACCACCCGATTACCGAAGAAATCAGTACGCTCGCGCATACGTACGGGCGCGGGAGAAATTTCAACTTGCGACTTGCTGCAATGCTGCCACGCAAGATTGCGAGGCAGAATGCGAGCTTCGTTATGACTTAGACTGGCAGAGCTGCTGTATTCGTAACGCGTGGTGTGGCGCAGCTGGAATCTCATGGAAATTTACTCTACTCGGGTGTTGTTGCCATGCTGCATGGTGACCAACTGGCGAGGCGCTTCGACATGGCTGAAATGACTGTGGGAGACTGCATTCGACAACGCAGACATGGGCTCGATCAGATCATCCAGCAAGCATGTCAGAGCTTCTCGGGCGGACTCGGAATGCTCCAGATCGGCAAGCATATCGATATCCACCAGGTGCAATCGGCTGGTCGCCTGAATAATCAGCCGCTTCTCCAGGTTGCGATACGGCGAGTTGCCCGGCGAAGGCAATTTCTCGACCTGACGCTCCAGCCGCTTGAGCATGTAACCGATGGATCTTGGATTGGCCTCATCAAACAGCAGAAGATCAAGAATGGCCGAAGGATGCAGCTGTGAACGGTAGCGCCGGCGGTACACAGTGAAGTTGTCGGTGGTCGCCAGCACCACCTCCCAGAGCGGAATACCCGGCTGTGCTGCGGTCAGAAGCGCCAATTTGAGAAGCTCCAGACTGCTCAGGGTGCGCTCGATAAAGCGGCCCATATCGAGAAAACGCCAGCCATAATGATGAGGCATTGTCTCGTTGCACAAGCCGAAAAAAGCCGATAGGTCGAGTACCGTTGCTTCCAGATGGCGCTGCCCGGCAACGATTCCCCTGGCCCTGGAAACGCCATTGAAGCGTTGCCGCATGCTGTTGATTGCGCGCCAGCTGTCATCGCCCAAATGATCCCGTACTGCCCGGCTGTTACGCACAAAGTGGCCGAATAGCGCAGGCATGCCATCAGGCTGGTCTTCGGCAAATAACTGCATCAATCGATCGCGTGCCATGAGGTATTCCGCCGAAAATCGCTTGTGGCCAGCAAGCGCGTCAAGCTCCGCCTCTTCGTCCTCTACATCTGGGGCAACGCCCAGCGCAACCAGAAGATCAGGGAGCACATTTGCACCATTTTCCTGTCTGTCATTCTGCAGCAGGCGCCCAAGCGCCTCGCGCAGCAGACGACCCCGTGCGTCAAGACGCTCTCCGTAACGTCCCAACCAGAACATACTTTCGGCAACACGGCATGGCAGGTCCTTGCCGTCTCTGGTTACCACAATAGGGCCCAGAGCTTGCCGCAACATGCTGATGTGCGGCTGCGGCACTGGCGCCAGCACCCAAACGTCCTTTACGGTGCGGCTTTGCATCAGGGGCAGACCAGGCTCCCCGACCCAGGCCAGGCCGCCAGGCATGATCCGATAACTGCGCTCATAGACGGGTTTATCCAGGTCATCAGGTTCCACCAGACTGAAGAACCGCAGTGTCGTGTGCTGACGTTCTACCTCCCGCGTGTCCGGATTGAAACCGGGAGTGACTGCTGATAGCACCGGTCGTTGGGCAGTGAACAGATAGGGCCGACGTTCCATGTCGTGCCGCAAAGCCTGAATCTCCTTGAGGGACATCTGGTCTGCGCGAAAGGTTTTACCCGGTTGGGAGATGTCGCGCAGAATCCACGCATCCAGGGACTTGTTAACCTCCTGCAAATCCAGCCGGTCACCACACCACAGCGTTTCCCGGCAAGGCAGCAGCAGGGTTTCGCCGAGCAGACGCTGACACAACCCAGGCATGAAGGCTGCCAGAGCGGGATGTTCCAGCACGCCGGCTCCGAGCGCATTGGCAATGCGCACTTCGCCGTTGCGGGCGGCCTGAAGCAGGCCTGGCACACCCAGCAGGGAGTCCGGCCGCAATTCCAGCGGATCACACCAGGGATCATTTATCTGCCGCACAATCACGTCGACCTGGGTCAAGCCACCCAGCGTACGTACTGACACCTGGCCGTCGCGCACTACCAGGTCATCCCCTTCCACCAGTGAGAAGTTCATGTAGTTTGCCAGCCAGGCATGCTCGAAATAACCAGCGCTACCGGGGCCCGGTGACAACAGGACGATGTTGGGTTGCTCTTTCTGGGCGCTGGCCATGCTTGCCAGGCACCGGTGTTGGGCTTGCAGAAAGCCGGCCAGGCGCTTGATTGGTGCATCGCGGTAGATACTGGGCAATGCGCGGCTCAAGGTAATGCGGTTTTCCAGCGCGTACCCCGCGCCGGCAGGAGACTGGGTTGAATCTCCGAGTACCTGCCAGCGACCGCGCTCATCACGCACTACATCGGTGCCATGGAAGATCAGTAATGGACGATCGAGTTGAGTAGGCGTGTCGGCAGCGGCGAACAGGTAACCAGGATGGGTGAACACCAGCTCAGGAGGCAACAGGCCTTCATTGATAACCTTGCGTTCGCCATAGAGATCATCCAGCAAGTGCTCGAGAAGCCGGCTACGTTGTTTGAGACCTGCCTCGAGGACCTCCCACTCGGCGGTATCAATCACCCAGGGAAGGCAATCGAGCTGCCAGGACCGCAGTTGACCCGGGTCATCCTCGTAGGGATTAAAGGTAACACCGTTTTCGTGCAGCAGGCTCTGAGCCTCTTCACTGCGCGCAACCAGTGCATCGGTGCCAAGTGCAGCGAACTCATCCATCAACCCCTGCCAGTGGGCACGGGGCTGCCGGTCGCGATCGAGTAGCTCGTCATGCTCCGGGTGACCCGGATATTCGCCGAGCAGCGATTTCAATGCGTGATCCAGACTGCCCGACTGCTGCATAACTGCTTCCTGAAAAGAGCTCTCCGAGGGGACATCCCTGTATCGGCAGAGCAGGGGCATACGTGAGCTAGACTCGTATGCCCTTTGATATAGATAGGGAGGGGCCCGTACCGCGGCCCGGCAGAATTATAAACCAGTGACGGGCACGCGGGCACGGCGCAGATCGAGAGTATGCGGATATTCCTGGCCAGGTGCCTGCACAATGCGACCAAAGGCGCCCTGAGTATGTCCATGGGACCAGAAACGGGTCATACGCCTTGCTTCAGCCTCATTGGCGTTTACCGGGAAGGTCTCATAGTTACGGCCAGCCGGGTGCACCACGTGGTAGGTGCAGCCACCCAGGGATCGATTGTTCCAGCTGTCTACCAGATCGAATACCAGAGGTGCGTGCACCTGAATCATGGGATGCATTGCCGAGGGCGGCTGCCAGGCACGATAGCGTACCGCAGCTACCGCCTCTCCGGGCTTTTCGGTTGCCTGCAAGGGGATCTGATAGCCGTTGCAGGTAAGAATATGACGCGCCGGATTGAAGTCCTGCACCCGTACTTCCATCCGCTCAACTGAAGAATCCACATAGCGCGCGGTACCGCCACCACTGACCTCTTCACCCAGTACATGCCAGGGTTCGATAGCCTGGCGCAGTTCTATACCCACTCCCTGATAACGCACCTCCCCAACCCGGGGGAAACGGAATTCAAGAAATGGCGCGAACCACTCTTCATCAAAAGCAAAACCATGCTCGCGCAGATCCGCCAGGACCTCGCACAGATCCTCCCAGATAAAGTGCGGCATCATCCAGCGATCATGCAGAGCGGTACCCCAGCGTGCCAGGGGCTTGCGATAGGGCTTTGACCAGAAACGTGCAACCAGGGCCCGAATCAACAACTGTTGCATAAGGCTCATCTGGGGATGTGGCGGCATTTCGAAACCGCGCAGCTCCAGCAAACCAAGGCGGCCGGTTGACGTATCAGGGGAATAAAGCTTGTCGATACAGAATTCGGCGCGGTGGGTATTGCCGGTAATATCGGTCAGCAGGTGGCGCAACAGTCGATCAACAATCCAGGGCTGGGGTACCTCACCCTCGGGCATTTGTGACAAGGCTATCTCAAGCTCGTAAAGAGCTTCGTGGCGGGCCTCGTCAACACGGGGTGCCTGGCTGGTAGGGCCAATAAACAAGCCGGAAAAGAGATAGGACAGGCTCGGGTGGTGCTGCCAGAAAATCAGCATGCTGGCCAGCAGATCCGGCCGACGCAGAAACGGCGAGTCGGTCGGCGTGCTGCCACCCAGTGTCACATGGTTGCCACCGCCTGTCCCGGTATGGCGTCCGTCCAGCATGAACTTCTCACTGCCCAGGCGCGTGAGCCTGGCTTCCTCATAGAGAATCTCGGTATTGGTTACCAGATCCTGCCAGTTGGTTGCCGGCATCACGTTGACTTCGATAACGCCCGGATCCGGTGTGATCATGAATTTTTCAATGCGCGTGTCGGAAGGTGGCGCGTAGCCCTCGATGCATACCGGCAATTCCAGATGGGCAGCTGTCTGTTCAATAGTGGCAAGCAGTTGCAGATACTCTTCAAGCTGCGTCAGTGGCGGCAGGAACACAAACAGCTTGCCATCCCGCGGCTCCAGACACAGCGCAGTGCCAATCACGCCCTCTTCCGCCAACTCGGGAAGTTGCTCCTGCCAGTCCTGGCCTTGTCCCTGGTGGTGCCGGCCGTCATTCTCAGCGGCTGCGGCCTGCGACTCGCTGTAGCGACTGGCCACTTCACCGTGAATGTCAGCCAGGGCTGGTGGCGCCTCAAATAGAGAGCGAGGTTGCGGCTCCTCCAGCTTGCGCAGTGGCAGGGCCGAGAGCGGCAAGCGCAACCCCATGGGCGAGTCACCTGGCACCAGATAGAGATTTTCCCTGCGTACCGGCCACTTGCTGCTCTGCCAGCTATCCTTCTTCGCGTCCCGTGCCAGGGGCAAGGCCAGCCCGGTCATTTCATCCAGGCCACGTTCGAGCAAACGCACCAGACGCGCGCGCGCCTCATCATCCTTGAGGTCATTATCGGCAAGACCCACATCGCTCGGCTGCTGTTGTTCCAGCCACAGGTAGTAGTAGGCATCCTCGTAGCAGGGAATAAGGTAACGCTCGTCCAGTCCCAGACGCTTGACCAGTTCCCGCGCAAAAGCGCGGGTCTGCTCCTCGTCCACCTGATAATCGCCATTGATGTCCGCCAGCCACTGGTCATCCTGCCACATGGCCTTCCCGTCCCGACGCCAGTAACAGGCAAGCGCCCAGCGCGGCAAGGGTTCACCCGGATACCATTTGCCCTGCTGATAATGGATGAGCGATTGCGGGGCGTAGTGGGGGCGCAAACGCATGAGCAGCTTTTCGGCAAAGGCTCGTTTGGTCGGACCTTGTGCTGCAATGGTCCATTCTGGTGCATCCATATCGTCGATTGCCACAAAAGTGGGCTCACCACCCATGGTCAAACGCACATCCTGATCAACCAATTGCCTGTCGACCTGGTCACCCAGGGATTTAATCTGCTCCCACTGCTCTTGCGTATACGGCTTGGTGACCCGCGGGTCTTCATGAATGCGGGTCACACTCATTGCAAAGTCAAAACTGACTTCACAGGGCTCCGAGGCACCGGTAATAGGGGCCGCGCTGGACGGCTCAGGCGTAGCCGCAAGTGGGATATGCCCTTCCCCGGCGAACAAACCGGAGGTGGGATCCAAACCTACCCATCCAGCACCGGGAATAAACACTTCGGTCCAGGCGTGCAGGTCTGTGAAGTCCACCTCGGTACCCGAGGGCCCATCCAGCGCTTTGACGTCCGCCGTCAACTGGATCAGATAGCCGGAAACAAAGCGCGCCGCCAGTCCCAGCTGCCGGAAAATCTCTACCAGCAACCAGGCCGAATCACGACAGGAACCACGCTTGAGCTGCAGTGTTTCCTCTGCGGTCTGTACGCCGGGCTCCATACGGATCAGGTATTCGACATCCTCTGAGAGTCGCTGATTGATCGACACCAGAAAATCCGTGATCGGACGTTTTTCCATGGACAGCGTCTGCATCCAGGCCTTCAATAGCGGGCCCTTGGCCTCCTTCTCCAGATAGGGTCCCAGCTCCTTGCGCAGGGCTTCGGGATAGCTGAATGGAAAGTACTCGGCGTATTCTTCAACGAAAAAGTCGAAGGGATTGACCACCGTCATGGGTACAACCAGCTCAACATCCACATACAGGTGGTCAATCTTGTCGGGGAAAACCACCCGCGCCACATGATTGCCAAAGGGATCCTGCTGCCAGTTGATGAAGTGCTCGCCACCGTTCACTTTCAGGCTATAGGCGTCTATCGGCGTGCGACAATGGGGCGCAGGCATCAAACGGATCTGATGGGGGGCGACCGCAACGGGCTTGTCAAAGTCGTAACGGGTCGAATGCTTGAGTGCAACACGGATGGTCATGAATCGCTTCCCGGATCAGAAATAGTTATCCCTTCCAGCATAGCAACCCCTGTGCCAAATGCCCGATAAAACCTGACTCATGCAGGAATGCCCGACGCACGTTGCTAACTGGTGCTAGTCTGATACCAACCAGAGGTTACCGTTATGTTATCCGTCGGAGAGGCCCCCGGCATCGCCGGTCACACGCTGGTATAGCAATTGCATCACTGGAAACCAACATCACGGAGCGGACAGAGTAGCCTAATGAGCAAAGTTAACTGGGAAAACTACGCCTCCAAAGGCTTTTTCGACGAGCTGATCGCAGGGCCTGGCAAACCCCGACCAGAAGCAGCCATGTTATGCCAGTACCTGGCAGAGCTCGACTCACGGGAAATAACCGAACACAAGACAGCTGCCGAAGTAGCCATACAATTGATGGGGATCACCTTCACCGTCTACACCGAAGGCAGCATGATCGACAGGGCCTGGCCCTTCGATATCGTGCCGCGGATTATCGCCCTGAGCGAGTGGCAGAAGACCGAAGCAGGTCTCAAGCAACGAGTACAGGCGCTGAATATGTTCATTGATGACCTGTACCACGATCAGAAGATCATCAAGGACAAGGTATTCCCAGCCGAAATTCTGGAGAAGTCAGTCAACTTCAGGCCGCAGTGTGTCGGCGTCCATCCCCCGCATAACGTCTGGGCGCACATCTGCGGCTCCGACCTGGTGCGTGATAACGATGGCACCCTGTATGTGCTGGAAGATAATTTGCGGGTTCCATCAGGTGTGTCCTACATGCTGGAAAACCGCAATGTCACCAAAAGGGTCATGCCCGAGCTGTTCGCCGGAGGTCGTATCCAGCCGGTCGACGACTATACCTCCCAGCTATACGACATGCTGGCGTCGATGTCTCCGCGGCCCGGTGACGACCCCTGCATAGTGATTCTGACCCCCGGGATCTACAACTCCGCCTATTACGAGCATGCCTATCTTGCCCAGCAGATGGGCGTTGAAGTGGTCGAAGGCTCGGATCTCGTGGTTGGCGAGGACGACTGTGTCTATATGCGCCGCATCGACGGCCTGAGCCGGGTCGATGTGATCTATCGCCGCGTAGATGACATGTTCATTGACCCCGAGGTGTTCAACCCTGACTCCATCCTTGGTGTGCGCGGCCTGATGCGCGCCTGGCGCAAGGGTAATGTGGCCCTGGCCAATGCGCCGGGTGCTGGGGTGGCCGATGACAAGGTGGTATATGCCTTCGTACCGGCGATCATCAAATATTATCTCGATCAGGAGCCCTTGCTTCCCAACGTGCCCAGTTACCTGTGCATGTTCGACAAGGATCGAGAATACGTGCTGGCCAACCTCGACAAACTGGTGGTCAAGCCCGCCAACGAGTCGGGCGGCTACGGCATGCTGATCGGTCCACACTCGACCAAAAAGGAACGGGACAAGTTCGCCGAGCTGATCAAATCTGATCCACGCAATTACATGGCGCAACCCACACTGAGCCTGTCGACTTCACCTACACTCTGCGCCGATGGAATGGAGCCAAGGCATGTGGACTTGCGTCCGTTCATTCTCTCCGGTGAAAGCCCCTGGGTCACCACCGGCGGACTGACCCGAGTTGCGTTGACCAAGGGCTCCCTGGTGGTGAACTCATCACAGGGCGGCGGCAGCAAAGACACCTGGATCGTCGACCTGGCGGGGAACTGATTATGCTTTCAAGAGTTGCAGAAAACATTTACTGGCTGGCTCGTTACGTTGAGCGCGCGGAAGATACAGCCCGCCTGCTCAGCGTGAATAGTCACCTGCTGTTAGACCTGCCAAAGCCGACAAAATTGGGCTGGAGCGAGATTATTGCCATTACCGGCAATGACGAGCTGTTCGATGAATTGTACGACACAAGGGACGAAGCCAACGTCTTGTCGTTCATGTGTGGCGACGTCCGTTATACCGGCTCGATTTTGAGCTCCCTGGCTGCCGCCAGGGAAAATCTGCGCACCACCCGCGAGATCATTCCTCGCGAAATATGGGAAGAAATCAATCAGCTGTATCTCAACGTCAAGGAACAGGTTGAAGCAGGCATCACCCCGCGGCGACGCGATGCTTTCCTGAGCAGGGTCATCCGCAGTTGCCAGACGGTCAACGGTCTGGTTGAAGGTATGCTCAGCTATACGCAGGCACGTACCTTCCTGATGCTCGGCCGCCAGCTTGAACGCGCAGACATGACCACCCGGATCATCGACGTGCGCTCAGCCAACCTATTGCCGCGCAGCCCGGATGACCTGACGCCCTTCGAAAACCTGCAATGGATGAGCGTGCTCAAGTCCTTGAGTGGCTTTCAGATGTATCGTCAACATGTTCGACTGCGCATCCGCGGACCGGATGTCCTGCAGTATCTTTTGCAGGATCGACGCTTTCCACGCGCCGTAGCGTGCAGCCTTGAGCGGCTGGCGATAGCGCTGAAGAGTCTGCCAATGCACGAAGCAGCCCTTGAAGAAGTGGAAAACTGCAGAACGCATATTGCCAATGCGGAAATTATTCGGATGGCGGCCGAGCCTGATCTGCTTCACGCTTTCGTTGACGAAATACAGATCGACTTTGACGAGGTTCATGAGGCGATACGCCGTACCTACTTCGCCCAACCGGAGGAACCTGGGCAAACTAATGCCCAGAATCAGGGTCAGAGTGCTAGCGAGGGCCAGAGCCAGAGCCAGACCCAGTCAAGGTAACGCCGCCCCATACCGGAAGCAATTGCGAAATGAGCTATTTTGATCAGCTGGTAAGCCGTAGCGAAGGGCACCAGCTCTTCGATTATCACCCTAACGGCCACGTGCAGAAGTGCCAATGTGGCCAGGCGATATTCTTTGACAATACCCACTGCCTGCGCTGTGGAGCCGAGCTGGGCTACCACCCCGAGCAAGGGATGCTCTGCGCCCTGAAAGCAGGCGAAGACGGCGTTCAGTGGCGAGTGGAGACGGCTGGCCCGCTCAAGGGCAAGCTATTCTACCGCTGCCAGAATCTCACCAGCGCTGCCCAGTGCAACTGGTTGATTACTGACCCGCAAACAGCGCCCTTTTGCACCGCTTGCGCGCTGAACCTGGTCGTTCCCGATCTGAGCGTATCGGAAAATGCCGAATACTGGCACCGAACAGAGGAAGCCAAACGCCGGCTGATTGCCCAGTTGGTCATGCTCGGATTACCTACAGTTTCCCAGACGCTCGACCCTGAGCAAGGTCTGGGCTTCAAACTATTACGTCAGCAGCAAGGTGGGCCCGCTGTCATGACCGGGCATATGGATGGCGTGATTACCCTCGACGTTATCGAAGCTGACCCTGCCCATCGGGAACAAGTACGGCAAAACATGCACGAGCCCTATCGGACACTTGTCGGTCATTTTCGTCATGAATCCGGCCACTACTACTGGGACCGGCTGGTGCAGAACAGCCCCTGGCTGGATACTTTCCGTAACCTTTTCGGCGACGAGCGCCAGGACTATCAGCAGTCACTGCAAAAACACTACAACGAAGGCCCGCCGCCCAACTGGAACAACACGTTCATCAGCAGCTATGCCGCCTCCCATCCATGGGAAGACTGGGCAGAAACCTGGGCACATTACCTGCACATGACTGACACCCTGAACGTGGCTCTGGACTTCGGGATCCGACTGGACAACCTAGAGCTCAAGCCTGACCAGTTCAAAAAAAGCCAACTGGATGGATGTGCACGGGGTAATGATGACCAGACAGCCTTTTTGTCATTCATCAATCGCTGGGTACAGCTTAGCAGCGTCCTCAACGTGCTGGCACGCAGTATGGGCCAGTCGGATATCTATCCCTTCGTGCTTACCGTACCCAGTCTGCGCAAGCTCTACATGGTGCACAGCGTCGTCGCAGACTACACCAACCCGCTCTGATCAGGCCGCCACAATGGGGATCAGCGTGGGAACCAGTTGCGGCTCAAGGGGCATGAATGGCAACGGCGGCAACCCGTGACGAGCTCGGGCCCGCTGACAATCGGCGTTGGGCTGACCGTCTTCGCCATGCCAGGCAAATTCCCGGCAGCTGGAGGACCGCTGCTCGTAGATATTGCAACGCACGCCCTCGCCTACGGTACCCAGCAATGCAGTGCAGCGCGGAATCGGCTGATTGGTGCCCTGCATACAGCTCAGGTGGGGTGAAATCTGTTCCGTCAGATGGCCGGGTACCAGACCGCCTTCAGTGGCGTCGGTCTCTCCCCAATAGAATGAAACCCTGAAAGTGGCACAACAGGCGCCACAATTCAGACAGGGCGAGGGGGTGTTCATGGCATTGCTTTACTCATATGGCTGCGGTGAACGACTTGTACAGTGTCTCCAGCCCTTTACACAAGGGGTCTGAAGCCGTTTCATCAAGTATTTTTTACAGCCTCGAAACGAGTAGATCACTCAGCGCTCTGACTGATCATTCAGCACACCGTCAAGCCCCCGAAAAGCCCTGATAAAAGGTAGTATCAAAACTTCTAATAACCAGAGCCATGGATAAACGCATGTCTGATTCAGCCATCATCGCCGGGATGCACACCGATCGCCTGAACCGTATCGCGACCCATATCGATCAAGCCTACCTGCAGCCGGGCAAGCTGCCAGGAGCCCTTACCCTGGTCGCTCGTCGAGGCGAGATATGTTTTCTGCATGCCCAGGGTCTGATGGACGTGGAGCGCAACAAACCCGTTCAGCGAGACACCCTGTTCCGGGTGTATTCGATGACCAAGCCAATGACCTCCCTCGCGCTGATGCAAATGTATGAGCAAGGCCGTTTTCTCCTCGACGACCCGGTGCACAAATACATTCCGTCCTGGGCCAATCTGCGCGTATACAAGGCCGGTGTGCATCCCCAGTTCATGACAACCCCTGCCCAGCGACCGATGACCATCCGCGACCTGCTGACGCATCAGTCGGGGCTGACCTACGGATTCATGAACCGCACCAATGTGGACGCAGCCTACCGCGCTTTGAAACTCGACGGAGGCGCCGGCCTGACGCTGGAGAAGCTGGTTGACGAGCTGTCACGCCTGCCGCTGGAGTTCTCCCCGGGCAGCGCCTGGAATTATTCGGTATCCACCGACGTGGTTGGCTATCTGGTTCAGGTACTGTCGGGCATGACCCTCGAAGAGTATTTCGCCGAGCATATTTTCAAACCGCTGGGTATGCAGGACACCTTTTTCACTGTGCCGGCAGACAAGATAGAACGCTTTGCCGCCTGTTATCAGTATCAACCCGGCGACACCTTCAGTTTGCAGGATGATCCGCAGCAGTCTGTATTTACCCGCAGCCATGGCTACCTGTCAGGTGGCGGCGGCCTGGTCTCCACCGTCGATGACTATTACCGCTTCGCCCAGGCCCTGGCCAGTGGCGGTGAATTTCAGGGCGAACGCATTATTGGCCGCAAAACGCTGGAATTCATGCGTCTGAACCATCTGCCGAACAACCAGGACCTGCCCGCCGTCTCGGTGGGCGCGTTCAGTGAAACACCCTACGAGGGCTCGGGGTTCGGACTGGGCTTCTCGGTCAAGACCGATGTAGCCAAATCCCACACCAATGGCTCGGTAGGTGAATACGGCTGGGGTGGCATGGCCAGCACCAATTTCTTTATCGATCCGGTAGAAGACCTGATGATGATCTTCATGACCCAACTCATACCCTCCTCCACCTACCAGATCCGCCAGGAGCTGCGCGCCATCATCAATGGCGCGATAGTGGATTGAGCCGGGATTTTACCCGATTCTGATACCCGCGAACGCGCGGATTGCCAACAGGCCGAAGAGCTGTTGGCAATGCGCCCCTGAAACTGTCATCTGCCTGCAACGCTCGAATGTCATCCTTCGGTAACAATCCCCAGCGATACCCGATATTCATGCCCACACAGTCTACGGAGTCAATCCAGCAGCAGATTCATCGTCACCTTCCGGAGCACCTGCAACTGGAAAATCTATTGCACACAGGTGCGCGGCATCTGCGCTGGCAAACCGTGCACCGGGTGGATATCAACGGGATCGAAATACCCATCAAAGTGATCGAAATGGGCAGCCGTTCGCCCCTGGTACCCGTGATCGGTTTCTTTGGAGGCGTGCATGGGGTTGAGCGTATCGGCACCCAGGTGCTGCTGTCCTGGCTTCACAGCCTGATCCATCGCCTGGACTGGGATGACCAGCTACGGCGCCAGCTTGAGCGCATACGCCTGGTATTCATGCCGATGATCAACCCCGGCGGCATATGGCATCACAAGCGTAGCAACCTCAACGGTGTGGACCTGATGCGTAACGCTCCAATCGATGCGATGGGGGCAGCACCCTGGCTGGTCAGTGGGCACCGGATCAGTGCCCGCCTCCCCTGGTACAGGGGTAAACAGGGAGAGCCCATGCAGGCCGAGTCTGCTGCGCTGGTGGATACCGTGCGTAAACGACTACTCACTGCGCCCTTCTCCATGAGTATCGATTGCCACAGTGGATTCGGGCGTCAGGATCGTCTCTGGTGCAGCTATGCACGCAGCCATCGACCCATCCAGCACATTGCCGAGGTGCTCTCGCTCAAGCGCCTGTATCAGAACACCTACCCCAATCATCACCCCTACATCATCGAACCCCAATCGGTGCAGTACACAACCCATGGCGATCTGTGGGACTACCTGTATGACGAGTCTGTAGAACAGCATCCCGGCAATATATTTCTGCCCTTCACTCTGGAAATGGGATCCTGGCTGTGGGTACGCAAGAACCCTCGGCAGATGCTGGATTACTTTGGCTACTTCAACCCGGTGATCACCCATCGCAAGCGCCGCGTTCTGCGTCAGCATCTGCCGCTGTTCGAATTTCTGCTCGGCGCCAGCCAGTCCTGGCGCAACTGGGTGCCACGACCCTCCCAGCGCGATGCCATAACCCAGGCAGCCATCGCAGAGTGGTTCCTGTAAACCTGCGTCAGGGGCAACACAGAACAATTGTCATATGTGCTCGGCAAACTGCGTGCTCTTTCCAACCGTATGCGGGGCAGGACGATGAAAGGCATGACAAGGCGTGATTTCTTGCGGATATCCGCACTGACAATGGGCACCGTGGCCATTTCTACCGGCCTGCAGGGTTGCCTGAGCAGCAGTGGTAGCAGTAGCAATGACCAGCCGGCAGCTCCCGGCGTTGCCTTTACCCATGGCGTAGCCAGCGGTGACCCCCTGCAAGACCGTATTCTGATCTGGACCCGGGTGAGCCCGGAAGAAGGCCAGCAAGGACCCGTGGAGGTAAGCTGGGAAGTCGCCGAGGATGCCGAGTTTACCCGATTGCTGCACAACGGCAGCACCCAGACCGAAGCCAGCCGCGACTACACCGTCAAGGTCGACGTGCTTAATCTGATGCCCGGACAGACCTACCACTACCGCTTCAGTGCAGCGGGGACGCGATCACCGGCCGGCCAGATGAAAACCCTGCCAGCGGGCAGTATCGGCCAGGTACGCTTTGCCGTGCTCTCATGCTCCAACTACCCGGCAGGCTACTTCCATGTGTACGCTGAAGCGGCCCGCCAGGCTGATCTGGACGCCGTCGTGCATCTGGGGGACTACATCTATGAATACGCTGCAGGGGGTTACGCCAGCGAAGATGCCGTAGCACTGGGGCGGACCCTGGGTGCGGACAATAACGGAGAGTTACTCACGCTAGCGGATTACCGCAAACGCTACGCCCTGTACCGCGGCGACACCGACCTGCAAGCCCTGCATGCTGCCGCCCCCTTTATCGCCGTGTGGGATGATCACGAAGTCGCCAACGATACCTGGACCGATGGCGCAGAGAATCACAACGACGGCGAAGGTGATTTCTCCCAGCGCAAGCTCGCAGCGCTGACGGCCTACTTCGAATGGATGCCCATTCGCCCAGCCAATTCGGACGACGTAGAAACCATCTACCGCAGCTTTGACTTTGGCGACCTGGTCAGCCTGCACATGCTTGATACGCGTATCATCGGTCGCAACGAGCAACTGTCCTATGGCAACTACATTGGCGCTGCAGGCTTTGACACCGCCGCTTTCACCGCGGACGTAACCAACCGCAATCGCACCCTGCTCGGTCAGGACCAGTTGAACTGGCTCGAAGCCCGTATGGCCAGCTCAAACGCCACCTGGCAGGTGCTCGGCCAGCAAGTGTTGATGGGGCGCATGCTACTCCCGGCCGAACTACTCGGCGGACTGCTTGACCCGGCCAACAGCAATCTGGTGGCCTCCTTCTCGGAGCTGGTCAACCTGAAGCTGCGCCTGCAGGCCAACGACCCGACGCTGACCGACGCAGAGCGGGCACGTATCACTACCGTAGTGCCCTACAATCTCGATGCCTGGGACGGTTATGCCTATGAGCGTGAGCTGGTATTGGAAATGGCCCGTTCCATGGACAAGAACCTGGTCGTGCTGGCCGGCGACACACACAACGCCTGGGCAAACAATCTGACTACGGCTGCCGGGCAATCAGTGGGTGTGGAGTTCGCCACCGCGTCGGTGTCATCTCCCGGGCTTGAAGAATACCTCGGGGTACCCGCTGCGCAGATTCCGCAGATTGAACAGGTCCTCACCATTCTGGTAGACCAGCTGGACTACCTGAATGCCGCACAGCGCGGCTACATGCTGGTGACCTTTACCCCCGAGCGAGCACATGCCCAATGGCAGTTTGTCGACACAATCAAGTCGACCAGCTACCAGATCGACAGCGCCCGCAGCCAGGAGCGAGTCTGCCTGCCCGGCGCTGCCAACCGGAACCTGCAGACACCGAGCTGAAAACTGTTACCGGGTCTGGGTGGTCGAGCACTGCCACAGACCCATTTCCCATTACCCATAACGCCCCATTTTGAGGTATAAGGGCGCTATGAAAATCCCAAAACGCTTAGAACCCCTGGTTGAAGATGGCCTGATCGACGAAGTGATCCGTCCGCTGATGAGTGGCAAGGAAGCGGCCGTCTTTCTGGTGCGTTGCGGTTCGGAGATCCGCTGCGCGAAAGTCTACAAGGAAGCTGCCAAACGCAGCTTCAAACAGGCCGTGCTTTATCAGGAAGGCCGCAAGGTCCGTAACTCACGACGCTCGCGGGCCATGGAAAAAGGCTCCCGGTTCGGTCGAGGCCAACAGGAAGAAGCCTGGCAGAACGCTGAGGTAGACGCCCTGTACAAGCTCGATGCAGCGGGGGTACGGGTACCCAAGCCATACGGCTGCTTTGAGGGCGTGCTGCTCATGGAGCTGGTGACCGATGATGAGGGCGGCGTGGCGCCGCGGCTGAATGATGTCTCCATGGACGCAGAGCAGGCGCGCGAGGACCATGCGGTGGTCATGGAGTACGTCAAGCTGATGCTCTGTGCCGGCCTGGTCCACGGCGACCTGTCCGAATTCAACGTACTGGTGGATGCCTACGGCCCGGTGATCATCGACTTGCCCCAGGCAGTAGATGCAGCGGCAAATAACAATGCCCAGTCGATGCTTGATCGCGATGTGAACAACATGACTCAGTACTACGGTCAGTACGCACCGGATCTGCTGGCAACCCGGTATGCGAAGGAGTTGTGGGCCCTGTACGAAGATGGCGAGCTGACGCCCGACACCGAGCTGACCGGCTATTTCAAGGAAGACGAGACCGCCGCAGACGTGGATTCCGTCGTTCAGGAAATCAAGGCAGTCATGGAAGAAGAACGCGAGCGCCGCGAGCGTATACGCGAGGCTGACGAGCAGGACTGAGACAAGGCTCGGTCCTGCGCGCTAGAGGTCCACTTTGCCGCGTAACGACTTGGCCTTGCCGCGGATCTTCTTACCCTCGATGCGTCGCTCCTGGGAGCCTCTGGTAGGCCGTGTGGGGCGGCGGCGCTTCTGCACCGCCACCGCCCCATTGATCAGCTCCTGAAGGCGCTTGATCGCATCATCACGGTTCATTTCCTGGGTCCGGTAGGATTGAGCCTTGATGATAATGACCCCGTCCTTGGTAATCCGCTGATCCGACAGCTTCAGGAGCCGCTCCTTGAAAAAGGGCGGCAGACTGGAGGTGTTGATATCGAATCGCAGGTGAATGGCGCTGGAGACCTTGTTCACGTTCTGGCCGCCCGCACCCTGGGAGCGGATTGCCGTTATATCCACTTCCCAGTCACCCAATTGAACATCGTGGCTTAAATTGATCATGCGCCAAGTTTACCGGCTGAGGGCTGCATGCCAAGGTTTTTCATGCCGCGGGTGATTGCTGCGCAGCCTGCGTCAGAAAGTTGAGCACCCAGCGCATCATCACGTCCGCGTCCACCTCGGCATCGAGTGACGCATGGCCCTGTCGCAACCGTTCATCAGGTATGGCGCCCCGACGCATATCCATCAGGTCCCGTGAATAGGTTTTGCAGAATTCCGGATGGCCCTGCACGCTCATGAAATGGTTATCGTACTGCACAACGTAATAGGGGCAGAAAATGCTGCTGACCAACACCTCGGCAGCGGCATCGGCGGGTAGGCGCATTACCTGATCCTGATGGCTGACGATCAAGTCCAGCTTTTCCTGCCAGGGGTCCATCCAGCTCTTGCGCGTGACCACCTGATTGAATGACACCCCTACACCCCAGCCCTTTTCAGACTTGCCGACTTCGCCGCCAAGCGCCTTGGCCATAAGCTGATGGCCGAAACAGACGCCAATGAGGGGAATGCGCTGGTGCCATAACTGACGCACGAACTCCTCAAGCACATCGATCCAGACCAAGCCATCATTCACACCGAACTTGCTGCCCGTAGTGAAATACGCATCGTGCTCATCCAGACGCTCGGGATACTCCCCGTCCATCACGCGGTAGGTCGTCAACTGCAGGCCCGGTATCTGACCCCGGAGCAAGTCCTCGAACATTTGCGGATAGTTACCATGGGCGGCCTGCAAATCTTCAGCCACATCATCACACTGTAAAAGACCTATTTTCATGTACTTACAACACACCTTTAACTGCGTTTATGAATATTTCTCGATACTTTTTTTCATCATGGGCGATGGGGTTGGTACCTGCAGCCCCATCGACAATCGCCATCTGCGCAATCAGATCTGCGCGGCTTTCGTCTATACCGAGATCGGCCAGAGTATGGACAATGCCCATATCGCTGCGCAGTTTGAGCACCCAATCGAGCACTCCGTCGAACCCGGGTTTCGGCAACTGCAGGTGGCGCGCCAACACCTCCATCTGATCTTCAATACTGCCGCGATTGGCTACCAGCACATAAGGCATCAGCACCGCATTGAGCGTACCGTGGTGCGCATCGTATAGGGCGCCGAGCGGATGCGCCAGCGCGTGCATTGCGCCTAGACCGCGCTGAAACGCCGTCGCGCCCATACTGGAGGCCACCAGCATCTTCAACCTGGCTTCCAGGTCATTGCCGTCAGCTACAGCCCGCGGCAGGTAGTCTCTGATCAAGCGCATGCCTTGCAGCGCAATGGCTTCAGCCATCGGATGAAACAGTGGCGAGCAGTAGGCTTCAAGGTTGTGCGACAGTGCGTCCATGCCAGTGGCGGCGGTGATACCCGGCGGTAAAGCCGTGGTCAATTCCGGGTCGAGAATAACCAGAGCCGGGAGCATTTTCGGATGGAAAATGATCCGCTTGAGCTGCGCGGCTTCATCAGTAATAACGGATGCTCTGCCAACCTCCGAGCCGGTGCCGGCGGTGGTCGGGATGGCAACCACAGGGGCCATACCAGCCTCGTTTACACGCAAAAAGTTATCGCCCACATCCTCGAAATCCCACAAGGGCCGATCCTGTCCGGCCATCAGCGCTATCGCCTTGGCCGCATCCAGAGCCGAGCCTCCACCAAAGGCAATAACGCCATCGTGATGCCCGAGACGGTAAACCACTACACCATCCATCACATTCTGGCCGGTCGGATTGCCCTTGATCGCCGAAAACACCTCCACTTGCAGCCCCTGCTCCCTGCACTGCTGCACTGTCCTGGCCACCATCGGCAAAGCCGCCAGTCCAGGGTCTGTCACCAGTAGAGGTGCACTCATGCCCAGGGCGCGACAGGCATCGGCGAGTTCAGCCACGCGCCCGGCCCCCACCCGCACCGCGGTCGGGTAATTCCAGTTCATCTTGTATTGCTGCATGTCCATCACAGGCCTCACGAAAGAATCTTGAAGTGAAAGGATTTCGGGCGGGTGAGATGCTCATAACCCACACTCGACAGCGTACAGCCCCGGCCCGAGTGCTTCACCCCGGTCCAGGCCAGCGCCGGATCCAGATAGTCGCAGCGGTTTAGAAACACCGTGCCGGTCTGGAGCTGATCAGCCAGCGCCAGCGCAACATCCACATCCTGGCTGAAAATCGCCGCGGTCAGGCCATACTCACTGTCGTTCATCAAGGCGATCGCCTCCTCGTCGCTGCTTACCCGCTGGATGCCCACCACGGGGCCGAAGGACTCCTCGGTCATGATGCGCATACCGTGATTGACGTCAGTCAGGATCTGCGGCGCCAGATAGGCACTGCCCGCCTCGTCCATCGGAAAATGCGCTTCATCAATCAATGCCTTTGCTCCCTGTGAGATGGCATCGGCAATCTGACTGCGAATAAAGGCGGCCGACTCAGGCTTTACCACCGGACCCAGAGTTGTATCCGGATCATCGGAACGCCCAAGCTTGTACCCGTTGACCAGCGCAACCGCCTGCTCGATAAAGGCGTCGTGCACCGAGTCGTGCACGTAGATTCGCTCGATACCGCAACAGGACTGGCCGGAATTGAAGAAGGCCCCGTCCATCGCGGTCTCGACTGCATGGGTTAGATCAGCATCGGCGCGCACGTAGGCCGGATCCTTGCCCCCAAGCTCCAAGCCACTGGATAGGAACCGGCCGGCCATGGCCTGCTCGACTTTTTCGCCACCGCCCACAGACCCGGTGAAAGCCACATGAGCCAGGCCCGGCGACTGAATCAGAGTCTCGGTATCGGCATGATCCATGTGCAAAAACTGAAAAACACCGCCCGGCAGACCGGCCTCGGTGAACGCAGCCACCATGCGTTCTGAGCACAGGGGCGTTTGCGCCGAGTGCTTGAGCAGCACCGCATTGCCCGCCAGCAAAGCTGGAACAACCGCATTGACCGCCGTCAGATAGGGAAAATTCCATGGTGCAATAACCAGCGATACCCCCAGGGGCTCGCGGCGGATAAAACGCTTGAAGCCCTCTTTTGCCGGCAGTTGCAGATCGGCCAGGCTGGCTTCGGCGATATCTGCCATATAGGTCGCACGCTCAACAAAGCCCTTGATCTCGCCAGCGGCAAAGCGGATCGGTCGTCCCATCATCCAGCTTAGTTCAATGGCCAGATCGCTTTCCCGGGAGCTGAATATAGCCACGGCCTTGCGGACAATAGCCACACGTTCAGCCACCGGAACCGTCCGCCAGCGGCGCTGGGCACCGACTGCCAATTCAAGTACCGCCTGGATTTCTTCAGCGGTTGCAAGGTCACGTTCAACGTAAACCGAGCCATCAATCGGCGACAGGGTTTGCAGACGTTTGGTCATCGTAGGCTCCTAGATAATTTCGAAATAACGGTCCAGCTCCCAATCGCTCACATGGCGACGGTATTCACGCTCTTCCCACTCCCGGCTGGCGGCAAAATGCTCGACAAAGGCATCACCAAACAGCTCACGGGCTGCCTCGGACTGTCGCAGGCGTTGCGCTGCGTCCCACAGAGTGCGTGGCAAAGCCAGCTCCGGAGCGTGAGTCATGGCGTAGGCATTGCCTTCCACCGGATCTGTCGGCTCCCATCCATGCATGATGCCGTAGAGCCCGGAAGCCAGCGCAACCGACAATGCCAGGTAGGGATTGCCATCGGCTGATCCCAGACGATATTCCTGCCGCTGAGACTTGTCGCTACCCGGAATCACGCGAAGTGCGGCCGTACGGTTCTCCACTCCCCATGTCGCATCGGTCGGCGCCCAGAAGCCCGGAATCATCCTGCGGTAACTGTTCAGTGTGGGAGCCACCATGCACAGCATTTCCGGCATCAGCCGCTGCTGACCAGCCAGAAAATGCCGCTGCAGCTTGCTCATGCAGTGCTTTTCATTTGCGTCGTAGAATGCTGATTTATATGTATTTTTATCTCGGAGCGAAACGTGTATATGGCCGCTTTGACCAGGGTATTTTCCCGACCATTTGGCCATGAATGTGGCCATCATGCCCCGGCGTTGGGCCAGTACCTTCATGAAAGTCTTGAACAGGGCTGCCTTGTCTGCCGCGGCTTCGGCACCGTCTACGCCAATCGCTGCTTCAAGCACTCCGGGGCCCGTTTCGGTATGCAGACCCTCGATGGGAAAATCCATTTTCTCGCCCATCGCGAGAATGTCGTGGTATAGCTCGGCATGCACCGAGTTGCGAATCATCGAGTAACCAAACCAGTCCGGGGTGAAAGGCGTCAGATCGCGGTAGCCTTTGGCGCGGGCCGACTCGGGCGTTTCATTGAACATGAAAAATTCGTATTCCAGGGCGGCAAAGGGTTCGTACCCCATGCCCTGGCAGCGTTCGATCACCCGCCGCAGGGTACCGCGGGGGCAAACCGCCTCTGCCTGCTTGTCGAACTCGGCAAGAAACAGCAGCATCCCCTCTTCGAAGGGAATATCGCGGCAGCTATGTGGCAAGATGCGCACCGGCGCATCCGGGTAACCGGTATGCCAGCCGGTGTACTGTGCGTTGTCATACAGCTGATCCTTCACATCCCAGCCCAACACCACATCGCAGAAAGCAAACCCATGGTCCAGCGAGGAGAAAAACTTCTCGCGGCTCATGTATTTGCCACGCATAACGCCATCGTTGTCGAACAGCCCGACTTTCACATGGCTGATGCCGCGTTCCTCGACGATACGCCGTGCATCGTCAGCGGTTTTTACTTCCCTGGGCTTGAGCATATTCGTCCCCTACCTGCACCGTCATTCCCGCGCATGCGGGAATCCATTTTCCCATGCCAGTGGCCACGCACGGCTTCAGCCGCCGCGCATGGCACTACTGCAAGCCCTCAACAACGATACGGCGTCCCCGCCTTGGCCATCAGCGCGTTATATTCCTTGAAGATATTCACCACCTTGGCGCAGCGCGGGCTGGTCTTGGCAATCTCATCCCAGAACTTCATCGCCTCTGCTTCCACTGTAGCCCACTCCGCATCCGGAATAGTGGTCAGCTCCAGCTTGCTGCGCCCGACCCGCAGTTGCGCCTCGCCGCCCCAATACCAGTGCTGCCGATAGTAATTGGAGCTGTCCATGCACAGCTTGAACAGGGTTTTGAGATGCTCGGGCACCTCGTTCCACTTCTCCTCGTTGGCGAAGTAGGAGCCGCACCATGCACCGGAAATATTGTTGGTCAGAAAGTAGTTGGTCACATCAGCCCAGCCGACCGTATAGGCCTCGGTGATACCGGACCAGGCAATGCCGTCCAGCTCGCCCGTTTGCAGGGCCACTTCCACGTCTTCCCAGGGCAACGTGACAGGCACCACGCCAAAACGGGTGAGGAATTTGCCCGCAGTGGGGAAGGTAAAGATGCGCTTGCCCTTGAGATCTTCAAGTGACCTGATCGGCTTGACCGTCGAGAAATTGCAGGGATCCCAGGCACCCGCCCCCAGCCAGGTCACGCCCTTTACCTCGCCATAGGCCTCTTCCCAGATCTCATTCAAGCCGTACCGCTCGAACAGGGTGGGCACATCCAGGCTATATCGCGAGGCAAAGGGGAAGTAACCACCGAAAACCGATACGTCTACCGGCGCCGCAATGGAGTCGTCGTCACTCTGCACCGCATCAATGGTGCCACGCTGCATCGCGCGAAACAGCTCACCCGTGGGCACCAACTGGTCGGCGAAATACAGCTCGATTTCCATCTCGCCATTGGCTGCCTTGTTGAAGGCGTCGATAGAAGGTTTGATGACGTGCTCGGCCAGCGCGGGGCCGGCGTAGGTCTGTAGGCGCCAGGTGATTTTCTTGCGCTCCTGGGCGTAGATATGGGCGCTGCCCAGGGTTGAAGCGCCGACGGCACCGGTGACAATTGCTGCGTTCTGTAGAAATTTCCGTCTCGAAGTCATGCTGGTCTCTCCATTGATGTCTTAGGGTTGTACAACCACTTCGTACCACCACATTGCGCTGCAACGGCCAGCATGGTCGGTGCAGTGTCCCTGTCGGGCAGCGGCGTGCGCTGCCGTCAATCTGTCCAGCCAAGACCCCGGCACTCACAAAGCCGGGCCGCATTAAATCAGTCGCCGTAGTGCCACTCGGGCAACCAGAGGGCTATCTGGGGGAAAACCATCACCAGAATCAGCGCCAGCATCATGATCAGCACGAAAGGCGTTACCGATACATAGATGTCGCGCAGGCTGACTTCCGGTGGCGCCATTGCGCGCATGAGAAACAGGTTGTAGCCGAACGGCGGCGTCATATAGGCAATCTGGCAGGTGATGGTATAGAGCACGCCGTACCAGATCAGGTCGAACCCCAGTGCGCCAACCAGGGGTATGTACAGCGGCGCGACAATCACCAGCATCGCCGTGTCGTCCAGAAACATACCCATGACGATGAACGACAGCTGCATCAGAATCAGCACCTGCCAAGGCCCAAGCCCGAGGTTTTCAAGGAAAAAGGTTTCAATAGCGCGGACCGCACCCAGGCCATCGAATACCGCGCCAAAGCACAATGCAGCAAGAATGATCCACATGAACATGCAGCTGATCGCCAGGGTACGGCGCAGAGTCTCTTCAAATACCTTGCGCGACAGGCGTCTTTTCACCAGCGCAGCGAGGGTTGCAGCGGCCGCACCCACTGCAGAGCTCTCTACCAGGCTGGTGTAACCCAGCAGAAACAGACCGGTCATGGCAAAAAAGATGAAAAGCGGCACGATACCCGCCTGCAACAGACGCAATTTTTCCGGCCAGGTAATCTGCTGACGCTCCTCTTCCGGCAGTGGGGGCCCGAGCTCCGGCTGCAGCCGGCAACGGATCGCGATATAGAGGATAAATAATCCGGCCATCAGCAGGCCCGGAAACACGCCTGCCAACCATAACTGACCCACCGGTTGACGGGCGATCATGCCGTAGAGCACCAGCACAACGCTGGGCGGAATCAGAATACCCAGCGAACTCCCCGCCTGTATAACGCCGGTCACCATGATCTTGTCGTAACCCCGGCGCAGCAGTTCCGGTAGCGCAATACTGGCGCCGATCGCCATGCCCGCCACACTCAGACCGTTCATAGCCGAGATGGCCACCATCAAGGCAATGGTTCCAATCGCCAGACCACCATGCACCGGGCCCATCCACACATGAAACATGCGATACAGGTCTTCCGCCAGCCCGGATTCGGAGAGCATGTAACCCATGTAGATGAACAGCGGCAGGGTGAGCAGCGGGTACCACTTCATCAGCTTCATCGCCGAGCTGAAGGCCATTTCCGAACCGCCATCACCCCAGAGCAGCAGTGCGGACGCCACCGCAACAAAGCCAATGGCACCGAATACCCGTTTACCCGTCAACAACAACACCATCATGCTGGAGAACATCAGCAGCGCAATGGCGTTGTGACTCATCGCAATGGCCTCCCCACTGCCTGGGCCACGTCGCGGCAGAGCGTCGCAACGGTTTGCAGCAGCATCAATCCGATACCGATGCACATCACGATCTTGATCGGGGCCATCGGCGGTGACCAGGCTGAATAACTGGTTTCATCGTATTCCAACGCATAACTGGTCGAGGAAATACCGCCGTAAAGCAGGAACACCAGAAAGAAAATCAATAGCAGTATGGTGACTGAGTCGATCATTGCGCGGGTGCGAGGTGCCCAGCGGCTGTACAGCAGATCCATGCGCACATGGGCATCCAGCTGCATGGAATAGGCGCCCCCCAGCAGGAAGTACGCCACCATCAGAAATTGCGCGGACTCAAGGGTCCAGACCGCAGGCTGCCAGAAGGATTTACTCAGGGAGGAATAGAGCAGAACGCCCATCATGACAAAAATCAGATACATCGAACACCGGCCCACGAACCGGGTAATGGCCTCCACTGCCAGAACAAATACCTGAATCGTCCGCATCCCTAGACCCGACAACTGATTTGTTACAGAAAAATATAGTCGAGCCTGACGATAGCGCCAGAAAAAAATCCCAGGTCAATGCTGCTCCTTACCGATATCCTCGTTCCATAGTTCGGGGTTGGCCGCAATAAACGACCGCATCAGCTCAATACATTCCGGGTCCTGCAATACCTCCACCTCCACTCCCCGCTCCCGGAGTAGCGCTTCTTCACCCATGAATGTCCGGTTCTCACCGATTACCACCCGCGGAATGCCATAGAGCAGAATCGCCCCGGTGCACATCGCGCATGGCGACAGCGTGGTATAGAGCGTGGAGGACGCATATACGGACGCGGGTTGGCGACCGGCGTTCTCCAGCGCATCCATCTCACCATGCAGGATCGCACTGCCCTGCTGGACTCGCCGATTGTGCCCACGGCCAATGATCCTGCCGTCGTGTACCAGAACCGAACCAATCGGGATTCCCCCCTCGGCCAGGCCGGCACGGGCTTCGTCTATGGTGGCGCGCATAAAAGTGTCTATGTTTGGCATGTTTCACCTCCTATCCTTAGAACAAATATAGATACAGAGTCGCATTTTCGATGCGTTCCACACTATAGGCTCGAGTGATTTCCCATTAAGATGGCGGCATTCTTTTCTCATCCAGGAACCCAGATGCAATCCTATCTGCCCCAAACCAACCGATCCTACTCCACAGCTGTGCAATGGCTGCTCGGCGCTGCGGCATTGGTCATTGTGCTGGGTGGCCTCAAGGCGATCAGCCATATTCTTACGCCTTTTCTGTTGGCGGCCTTTCTGGCGATTATCTGTGCGCCGCCGTTGAGCTGGATGCAGCGGCGTGGTGTGCCCGGGCCGTTGTCGGTATTGGTGTTGTTTTCGGTGGTGGGCTTGACCTTTTTCCTGCTATTTCTGGCCCTGAAGGGTGCGGCTGAGAGCATGGCAACCCAGGCGCCGTTTTATCAGGCGCGGTTTGTCGGCTGGACGGTTGAGCTACGGGAAATGATCGCCGCACGGGGTCTGCCTGCCGAGCTTTTGCCCGCTACCGTGCCGCTGCCGGCGACCGCGACCATTACCGGGGTTGCCCGGGATCTGGCCGGTGGGCTGGGGCAATTCACGGCCAGCACCCTGTTGGTGTTGCTGGCGTTCATGTTCCTTCTGCTGGAAGAACGCACCTTTGCCGGCAAGCTCAATGCTGCCTTTCCGGGGCGCAGGCGTGCACGTGTGCGCGGAAGACGCTTCCTGCGTTCGGTGTATCGCTATCTGGTGATCAAGACTGCGGCAAGTACTGCAACCGGGGTCATCGTGGGTATCGGACTGACCTTCATGGGCGTCGATTTTGCCGTGCTCTGGGCGATCGTAGCCGGCCTGCTCAATTTCATTCCTACGATCGGTTCGATTATTGCTGCGATACCCGCAGTTCTCATCGCCATGATGGGTATCGGCCCGGTAGAAGGGTTGCTGGTGCTGGCATTGTATGTGGCGGTCAATACGGCTATCGGCAGCGTCCTTGAGCCGCGCCTGATGGGTCGCAGCCTGGGGTTGTCACCACTGGTGGTGTTGATTTCGTTATTACTCTGGGGCTACGTATTCGGCCCCATAGGCATGCTGTTGGCGGTGCCGCTGACGATGATTGCCAAACTGGCCTTGGACTCCTCCCCCCAGACGCGCTGGGCGGGCATCATGATGAGCGATACTGCCAAACGGGTTCGCAATTGAATTCCCCGGTTAGTGCCCGGCGGTGCGTTCTGCGAGCATAGCCGCGCTCTCGGCCAGCACCATCGCCTCAGTAATTGCGCCACGCTCTACCGCTATGACCGCTTCGGCGGCCAATTGCGCCGTTTCTCCGGTCTGCGGTGCTTTGCGCAACAGGTCCGCTACCTGATGCAGCTGTTCCGCGGCACCGCGCATACCCCGGCTTCGCTCGATATTGGCACGTGACTCGACCAGGCTTATGGAACGTTCCATGCGTTCCTGGGCATGCATTTCCGGGTCGGCAACGATATGTTCTGCCTCAGCGGCAACGATCGGCGCCTGTTGCGCCTGGACGCCGAGGCTGATGCTGATTCCCAGTAATCCCGCGAGAAGCAGCGGGTGGCTGATGTGATTCATGGTGTGGTGCTCATTCAGAGATTATTATCTATTCGAGCACACACCCTTGCCGAAGGTTCCGCCACCTATCGCCAACCCGGCACGCCTTGTCGGATTACCCTGGAAAAGTTCTTGCTGTGCCCAGCCTCCCTGGCCCGAAGCGTAATGCGTCCAGCCTGGCGCAACTCGGCCATGGCCACATCCGGCTGCAAACCGCCCATCTTCTGGATATAGGACGGCAAATACCCAGAAAGCAGCAGCCGGTAGTCAAAGGGTAAGCCGTCGACAATCGACTGCATCATCTTGAACACCAGTGTGGTGCAGTTGGCGGTGACCGTTTGATAGAACCGCGGCTGTTCGGCCAGCCGGTTTGCCTGATTCACATAGGCAAGAAACAGCGAGCGCATGGCGGCATCGGACAATTCGACGCGGTACAGATAGGCATCCTCACCGCGCACATTGGTGCGTACGTGAATCACATCACGCTCGTCACTGGCGATGATGGCGAGCTCGAATTGCTTGAAGAAGCCGCCAAGCTCGGAGAACACCTCGGTCTGCTCACGCCGGACCTCCACGGTGAAGGTAATGAACCGGCCATCACTGAAACCGAACGACACCAGAATATGGGCAATGGCCGGGATACCCCAGTAGGACGTCACCACGTCCACCGACGCCAACTGGTTGAGATCGTACTGGCGCGTTTCCCAGACGGTGTCGTAATCCTGATCACTGCGCCAGCTGAAGTTACGGACATTGTGCAGAACAACAGTGCTGCCCTGCACCTCTCCCGTGGTGATATGCGCCAGATCGTCTGCCCAGTCGCGGTCGTGGCTAGGTTCGAGGCTATTCCACCAGAACAGCAGCCCTGCAAAGGCAATGACATAGATGCCAATGCCCAGCCACGCCGACCCTTTCCACGCCAGCCAGATGAGAAGAAGTGACCCGACAACCCACAGGCCAGAAAACAGGTAGCGCCCGGCGATGCCCCAGTGCGCCTGAAACCACAGGGCCAGAACGGCCCAGAGGCTGCTCAGAATGATAAGGAAAGTGAACACAGACAACATGATGCGCAAAGCAGACCTCTCGTTGGCGATTCTACGGGCGACATGGCGTATAGCCCGAATAGCAGCACTCTACTCCAATTGCGACGTACACATTCGGTTCCCCATCCCTTAGGGACTGCCTGCTCTTGCACCAGGCGCTTGAACAGACGCTGGCCAGAGAGCAGACTACTGGATAGATAACTAGTAGACTTTGATGATGTCGATTCCCACTCCCCCTGAACTCAGCCCCTTGTACTACCTGGACAACTTCCGTGTTGCCCTTGCCTGGGTGCGTGAGCGTTACAGCGATCTGCTGGAGGCGGATGAGCTGGCGTTCATCAGGCAATTTGACGGGCTGGACACTCCGGCCCAGGCATTGCTGGTGCGCCTGGTCATGCGCAAGGGTGTGCACTTTCGTGCAAGCAAACTGAATTACAGTGAAATTGGTCCCACAGCCCAGGCCGCTGCGCCGCTATGCGCGCTAGGTTGGCTACGTACCGATGGCGAAATCGATATGGGCGAGCTTTTCTCGCTGCTGCGCAAGGATGAGCTTGTGGCTCAGTTGCCCGCAGCCGCAACGCTGCGCACCAGCACCAAGGGCGCCATCTTCGAAGCCTTGAGCGGCTCCTGCACTGAAGGCTTCAATACCGAACCAAGGCCCTTTGCCCAGTGGTGCGCAGGCAGCGAAGAGACCATTTACAGCCTCACAATCAATGATCTGTGTGATCGTTTGCGGCTGATGTTCTTCGGCAATCTGAACCAGACCTGGGCCGAGTTTGTACTCGCCGATCTGGGGATCTTTCGCTATGAGGCGGTGGATATTCCACCCCAATCCCGCGGCTTTCGCTGCAGGAGGGATATTGACGATTTCCTGCATCTGCATGCCTGTCGTGAGGCATTCGAAGCCGGCAGGCCAGTTCAACAGGTTGAGCAGCAGGTCGGCGATTTCTCCAGCCCCAATCCCTATCTGCAGGAGCGTCACGGCAAGCTGCTTTACAGAATGGCGCGGCAACTGGAACGTGAGGGCGCGCTGGTATCCGCACTCGCACTATACAGCCGTTGCCATTACGCCGGAGCCAGGCAGCGACGCGTGCGCATTCTCGAAAAACTCGCCCATCACGAAGAAGCCCATGCCCTGGCAACGCTGGCCATGGCCAATCCGGAGAGTGAGAGCGAATTGCAACTGGTCGAGCGAGCCCTGGGCAGGCTGTCGCGCAAGCTGGGCCAACCACGTCAGCGCGCTGCGGCGGTCAAGGATCATAAGCGAATGGATCTGTTGCTCCTGCGCCCCGAACACGGCTCGGTTGAGCGCGCGGTCAGTGAGCAACTCGCCACGCCCCAGGCACCTGTGTATTACGTGGAAAACGCGCTGATCAGCAGCCTCTTTGGTCTGCTCTGCTGGGAGGCGATATTCGCACCCTTGCCAGGCGCATTCTTTCATCCCTTCCACAGCGCCCCTGTGGATCTGCATAGCACCGACTTCTACCGGCGCCGGGAAGATCTGTTTCGCGGTTGCCTGGCGCATCTGCAGGCAGGTACCTACCCGCAGGTGATTCGCAACAACTACATGGCAAAACAGGGTATTCAGTCGCCGTTTGTCTACTGGGGGCTGAGTCCGGAGGTATTGGACCAGGCCCTGCTGTGCCTGCCTCCCGCGCACCTGCAGCAGTGGTTCGAGCGCATGCTGCGCGACATACGCGCCAACCGCACAGGCATGCCGGATCTGATCCAGTTCTGGCCCCAGGAAAAACGCTATCGGATGATCGAAGTAAAGGGCCCCGGTGATCGGCTGCAGGACAATCAGCGCCGCTGGATCGCCTTTTGTGAGCAGCACGGTATGCCCGTGGATGTGTGCCATGTGCAATGGGCCGAGGCATGAGTTATCGCGTTGCCGTGCGCAGCCTTTGTGAATTCACCGCCAAGGAGGGTGATCTCGACCTGCGCTTCACGCCGGCGCCCACCGCCCAGGAGGGTATGGCCGGGCACCGGACTGTGGCATCCCGGCGAGGTGAGAATTACCTGTGTGAGGTGGTGCTGAGCGGTACCTATGAAAACCTGCATGTCGCCGGCCGCGCCGATGGTTACGACCCCGACCTGAATCTGCTCGAAGAGGTCAAGACGCACCGCGGTGATGTCAGCCGCATTCCGCACAATCACCGACTACTGCACTGGGCGCAGGTCAAGATCTACGGCTGGCTGCTATGTGCGGAGCTGGATCTGGAGGAGGTAGATCTCGCGGTGGTGTATTTCAACGTCATCAGCCAGAAGGAAACGGTGCTGCGCGAGCGTTTCGGGGCGCAGGCGCTACGCGAGTTCTTCGAGCTGCAATGCTCGCGCTTTCTGGCCTGGGCGGAGCAGGAATCAGCCCACCGGGTCGAACGCGACCAGAGCCTGCGGCAGCTGAGTTTTCCGCACCCAAGTTATCGCCGCGGCCAGCGGCAACTGGCCGAGGCGGTATACCGGGCAGCACGGGATGGTAAAACGCTGATGGCCCAGGCCACGACCGGTATCGGCAAGACACTGGCTACACTGTTCCCACAGTTGAAGGCCTTTCCCGACCAGCAACTGGACCGCTTGTTCTTCCTCACGGCCAAGACGCCTGGTCGCCGTCTGGGACTGGACGCACTGGCTACCCTGCGCAGCCAGGAAGCGGACATGCCCCTGCGCGTACTCGAACACGTCGCTCGCGACAAGGCCTGCGAGTACCCCGATCGCGCCTGCCATGGCGAATCCTGCCCGCTGGCCCAGGGGTTCTATGATCGTTTACCTGCCGCACGCAAGGCAGCCCTGGCGCTACGCTGGCTGGATCAGCAGGCGGTGCGCAAAGTCGCACTGGAGCACCAGGTCTGCCCCTATTATCTGAGCCAGGAGCTATGCCGCTGGTCGGATGTGGTGGTGTGCGACTACAACTACTATTTCGACATGACCGCCCTGCTCTACGGTCTGACGGTGATCAACGACTGGCGCGTCACCCTGTTGGTGGATGAGTCGCACAATCTAATCGAACGTGGCCGGAGCATGTATACCGCAGAGCTGGATCAGAACAGATTCAATGACTTGCGAAAGGTAGCTCCATCCGGACTGAAGAGCGCGCTGGACCGGGTTGGCCGGCATTGGAACCAGTTGCACCGGGATCAGGAAGCGCCCTATCAGGTATATCCTGCTATCGCCGACCTGTTCATCATCAGCCTGCAGAAGGCAGTTGGCGCCATAACCGATCATCTGACCGACCAGCCCAACGGCAACGACTCAGCCCTGCTGCGGTTCTATCTCGACGCCATGCTTTTCTGCCGTCTGGCCGAAGCCTACGGGCCGCATTCGCTGTTTGACATTTCCCGCCTGCCCTCAAGCGGCACCCGTACCCTGTCCACCCTGTGTCTGCGTAATGTGGTACCCGCGCCTTTTCTGGCACCGCGCTTCGCCGCGGCCCATTCAAGCACCCTGTTCTCAGCCACGTTGAGTCCGGCCGGTTACTATGCCGATCTGCTTGGCCTGTCCGAGGACTACCAGTGGCTTGATGTGGAATCGCCGTTTGAGGCTGCGCAGCTGGACGTGCGGATTACCGGCAATCTGTCTACCCGCTATCAACACCGCGCGACCAGTCTGCAGCCGATCACCCAGATCATGGCCGAGCAGTATGAACGACAACCCGGTAACTATCTGGCGTTTTTCAGCAGCTACGCGTATCTGCAACAGGTGTTCGAGACATTTTCCAGCGCCCATCCGGAAGTCCCGGTGTGGGTCCAGTCACGCAGCATGAGTGAAACCGAGCGCGAGGATTTTCTCAAACGCTTCACCCCGCATTCGCGCGGCATTGGCTTTGCCGTGCTCGGCGGTGCCTTCGGCGAAGGCATCGACCTGCCCGGCGATCGATTGATCGGGGCCTTTATCGCCACCCTCGGCCTGCCGCAGGTAAACCCGGTCAACGAGGAGATAAAAAGTCGCATGCAGAGCATGTTCGGTGCGGGGACCGGATATGACTACACCTATCTGTTTCCCGGCGTGCAAAAGGTTGTTCAGGCGGCCGGCCGGGTCATACGCACGCCGCAGGACAGCGGCGTGATATTTCTTCTGGATGATCGCTTTGGCCAGCGCGCAGTGCGCAGCTTGCTACCGCAGTGGTGGGCACCGGTCGGCCATCGTCTGACCAGCAACGACAGCCAGAGCCGGACCGTTCCAGAGCTGAAATGAAACCGGGCCTGTAAAGACAGGCCCGGTGCTTACCTACTACTGTGCAGAGTCCCTCAGTGACCAGCGTTCTCCGCTGCCTTCTCCTCGCTGTGGAAGATCTCGGAATCCGCATCACCCTTTACGGTGAGCAAACCGACCAGGCCCTTCTCTGCCCGTGCCAGGGCGTGGTCGACCAGGGTGTATTTGCCCGGGTACTCGGTCTTGAACTCCACCATGGTGGCGCCACCAGCGGGCACCAGGGTAGTTTGTACGTCGGTCAGCGGCGGGCTGGTCAGGGAGGCCTGATCATATACCCGGTCAAAGATTTCGCCGATCACATGGAAGCTCGATATCAGATTCGGGCCGCCGACGCCGAAAAAGATCCGTACGTCGTCGCCAACACTGGACTCCATCTTGTACGTCTTGGTCAGCGCGTCCATGGAGCCATTGAACATCATGTGCCCGGGATTCTCGTCCAGCATCTTTTCCAGCGAGAACTCCTGAAGACCTGCGGAACCATGGGCCTGAGCAGTGTAGAGCTCGCCCTGCATCACGTAGAACTCCTTGTCGACCGGCTTCAGACCACCCTCGGGCTCAACCAGAATCATGCCGTACATCCCGTTGGTGATGTGTTGGGCGACCATAGGCGTGGCGCAATGGTAGACATACAGGCCCGGCGCGAGTGCCTTGAACGAGAAGCTCTTGGATTGACCCGGAGCCGCCTGGGTTACTGCTGCGCCGCCGCCAGGGCCAGTCGCCGCATGGAAGTCCACTGAATGGATGTGGGCGCTGTCGATCGAGTTCTTCATGTTGACATTGACGGTATCGCCGACCCGCACGCGAATCATCGGGCCGGGGACGGTGTTGTTGAATGTCCAGAATTTATAGCTGCTGCCATCACTCAGGCGACCCTGTACCTCGGTGGTTTCCAGATCGATATTGACCTCCTTGGGTCCGCGCTTGCCAACCGGCTCGCCCACCTGGCTCGGATTCTTCGAAAGATCGGGGAATTCATTCTCCGGCTGCTCCTGTGGATCGCCCACAATCAGCTTGCCGAACATTCCGGCCGCCTTGTGCCCCGGCAAGGTACACAGGTATTCGAATACGCCACTCTTGTTGGCCCGGAACACAACTGCGGTAGCAGAGCCCTTGCCGCCAATCTGATCGGAGTTGACGTCGAACTCTGGAATGGCCAGGTCATGCAGCGCGCCATCGCCGTTGACCACGTTGATCTGTACAACTGCGCCTTCGGCGACCTTCAGATCGGGGTTGACCTGGCCCTTGGTGGGCCCTGCCTCGCTGACATAGACCAGCTTGCCATCTGCGATATCAGTGCGCAGGGTGAAGGTCACATCGGGAACATAGGCTACGTCTGCGCTGCCGCGCGGATGCTCGGCGAGAGCCGGCACTGCGAATGCTGCGACAAACCACAGCATGAGCAGGGAAAGGAAGGTTTTCATGATCAGAACTCCATTAACCCGGGGATGGGCAATCTGGTTGCCCGTGTCCCAAGGCTACGCGTGGGCTGATCGGGAAAAATTGATACTGGTCAATTGTGAAAAATTGTCTGCAATGAGCAGTCTGCTGCTACATTGAAATTCCGCTTTCACCGCGCTGACTCATATTCACTCAATACCTGGCGGCACCCCGGCCCGACGCCTTCGCCCATACCCGCGTCCACCCAGGGCAGAATTGCCAGTGGCGGAGCCACCGCCAGGCCGATAACACTGGCAACCCCCCTGGCGAACAGCTCGGTACTGGTGACCTCGACACTGGGAGAATCCAGCGTGCCTCGCAGCATTACCGGAGAGTTGGCGGTAAATACGCTGACATCCTTGGGGTGGCCCTCGAGCTCCATATCGATCTGCTCGGTGCTCAGGTCAATAGATCCTTTACCGGTAAAGTTGCTGTCGTCGGTATCCATGAACAACTGCGACAGGTCCACCATCCCTCCATCGGCCTGCAGCCGAACGTAGGCACAACGGATCGGCACCTGATCGGCCTCGGCCAGGGCGGCCACCAGGGCCTCCCCTGCGTCCAGGCCCAGCAGTTCCAGGGCCAGCATATCCAGATGCCCGCCTGACATTGCCAGTTCCAGCTGGCCATCCGCGCCAGCCATGAAATCAGCCATCGATAGCCCGGTGAAACTCATATCCGCCTTCCCGCCGATGATGCCAGCCGAATCCCGGGCAACGTCTGGAAAATCGTCGCGCAGCAGCGGCTTGAGGTTCACACCAGTGGCGGACGCATCAAGCTGGCCTGTCACCTCAGCTCCACCGGCGTCGATGCGGATATCAGTGTCCACGGTCCCGCCGCCCAGACCAAATCTGAGAGGCCGCAGATTGAGCTGCCCATCCTGCAGGTCCATTTCCATCTCGAGTTCCTGCAAAGGCAGCCCTTTGGCATACACGTGGGCAGCGGTCAGGTCGACCTCTGCGTCCATGCGGCGCAGCGCCTCCGGACTCCAGGGCTCATCGGAAAAGAAGCGACCGGACTCTTCCTGCCGCCGCGCCTCACGGCGCTGTTCTGCCGAGGCCACTTCTCCTTCGCCGGTACCGGGCGGGCTGCCCCATAGCGGACGCAGATCATCATAATCCAGGCTTTCCGAGTACAGTGTCGCCCAGATCTTGGGCGGTTCTCCGGTACGCAGCCGCAGGTCTCCCGAGAGCTGGCTTTCGCCAAAACCGCCACTGAAGTCGGTCAGACGCAGTATGGGGTCATCCCAGCGCAGCCGTCCCTCGATGTGATAAGGCGGCAATGATGGCAGGCTCAACTGGGTAATCTCGTTGATCCGGTCGGGATTGGGTCCTTCGAGCCGGAACTGCGTATCCACCGACGCCAGTTCCAGCGGCCTGACGAGGGTGCCGTCTACATAGAGCGTGGTATCCCGAGAGGCGAGCGTACCTTTCACCGGATAGGGTTTCTGGGCCTCGGTCAGATCAAGCAGCGGACCGAGCTCAAGATCGAATCGAAAGGGCTCGCCGTTGCGAAAGCCGGTGCCCTTTGCCTGCAGGCCCGGCACCGGGTCGTCGGGCAACTGCCTGGAGTCCGCCTGCAACTGGATACTGAATTGCTGGGCCGGAGCGTCATAGGCCACCTCGGTCTCGTGCAATGTCATCACGCCCTCGCGAAAGCGTATATGCAGGTCGCCATCCAGCGTACCGAGGTCGGTCGAGCGGATTGGCTCCAGCGCATCGCCCAGATGAAACTGCTCGACCTGGGCATTGATCTCTCCGGTCACATCATCCTTTTCCAGCAGCAGCGATCCACTGGCTTGAAATTGTCCGTCGCCCTGTTGCGCCTGCAGTTCAGAGACATTCAGTTCTCGCTCGTCGAGGCTGGCAGTGAGGGTCAGATTGCGCAGTGAATGGTTGCCGTAGAGCAGCTCGTCCACCTTCAACGCCAACTCGATTTCACGGCCTCGCAACATCTCGAATTGATCGGCGAGACGCTCGGCAAGTGGTTGTTTGTTCTCACTTTCAGGTTGTTGCTGCTCGGCGGTTAATCGTTCCAGGACGTTCCAGCGATTCAGGTCCAGACTGGTTGCGTGCAGCTGCGCATCCAGACGCAGCGGGTCTTCGAGGACCAGGGTCATCTCGCCGTCGATATCGGTTTCGGCAGATTCAAGCTGCAGCTCCTCGAGCATCCAGCGCGGTCCGTCACGCTCCAGCCGGCCCTGCAGCTGGAAGGACGGGAATGCCAGATCCGGATAGCCGAACATGGTTGCCAGCTCCGTTTCCTCGGGTGCTGACAATTCGAAACTGCCTTGCATGACCTGCGGCTGCAGCGGATCACGCGCCTGGCCATCGAAGCGCACCTGCAGCTCGCCCAGATTGCCCTCGAGCCTGAGTGGATAGGCGTCCTCTTCGTCAAGCGCCTCCAGCGGGGCCGCGCCCCAGGCATCGAAATGCAGCGGTTTGCCTTGCCACTGGCCCTCCCCGCTAACCATCAGACGCCGATCGCTGTCTGCCGCTGTTCGGGTCGCAACGCTGGCTTCGATTGACGCGTCCAACTGCGCATCCTGATAGGTCAGCCGCCCGTCCTCGATCGCCAGCGTATCGGGCACCATGGGTGGCTCGTTGTCATCTTCGCTGGTCAATTCACCCCAATTGGTCGTGCCGTCCGCACGCCGGGCCAGATGCACGCGGGGTTGCTCCAGAATCAGGCGCTGCATGCCAATTTTACCGCCCAGCAGATCTCCCATCGCCGGTGCAAACTCAAGCGTGTCAATGTTGACCATATACTCGTGTTCGGCCCATTCGGTATTGGCAATGCGAATGCCCTCGATCGTGAATACCGGCGGCCAGCCCCACTCGACCGAGATATCCGCTATGTTCACTTCGCGGCCTTCCAGTCGCTGGCTTGCCTGATCCTCGATCCAGTTGCGCGCCCATTGGGATTCGGGCACGAAATACACCAGGGTACCGGCAGCCAACAGCAGTAGCACCAGCACGATCAGCATGACTTTGGCTGTTTTACCCACCAGAACGCTCCATCCCGAGTAGTTTGCCGAGAGACGAGTCAGGCTCAACAGGTGCAAAAAGCCCGCTGAAAAGCGGGCTTCCTACCCACACACCTTCATCAATCGTCCTTGTCCTCTTCCTCCAGGTTCTCGCGTAGCTTGGCAGGGTCCACCTGGTTGAGATTCTCCCCGTCGACGGGCCCCTCCAGGTTCTCCAGCGGCTCCTCCTGGTCCGGGGTGGGTTTGTGCGGCAGGTTGTTCTCGCCAGGATGCTTGTGGTCTTCGCTCATGCTGTCCTCCTTGCCTCGGATGTCTTCTAGGTGTGACGTCGGAATAAGGTGAGGGTTCACCGCTTTCACTGTGAATGAAGATCAGCAACCGTACCGATAGCGGGTGAAACCCCCAGGCCGCCGGGCGGTCCAAACTCTCAGCGCTCAGAGCAAAGGAGTTGATAATGGACTTGGGAACGCTCTCCCTGTGGCAGAACATCGGGTTGTTTGCCCTCGCTGGCGTGGTGATCCTGTTCACCGGCACCTGGCTGGCAGGGCTCGCTGATCGCTTCGCCGACCGCACAGGTATTGGCGAGGCCATGGCAGGCAGCGTGTTCCTGGGCATGGTCACCTCGCTCCCGGGGCTCACCACGTCGATAACCGCTGCCCTCGATGGCAGGCCCTCCCTGGCCATCAGCAATGCCCTGGGCGGGATTGCAGTGCAAACAGCGTTTCTCGGATTGGCGGATATAAGCTACCCGCGGATCAATCTGGAACATGCAGTCGCGTCAGTGCAGAACATCATGCAGATCGTCCTGCTGGCAATTCTATAGGGATCGAGAGCGTGCTCATGCTCTCGCTTTATGTAGGCGGCGCCGGGGTATTAGCCTTCACCGACTTCGGTGGCTGACCAGGAGGGTAGCGCCAACGCAGCAGGACTTCGGCCACTACACATTCGCCTGTGCGAATGTCCACTCGAAGCTGGTAACCGCTGTATTGATGACGTAGCTTTTTGCAACTGGCTTCTTGCCACTCTCAGGTCGTGCAATACTGCCCGGGCACAATACACCAGGGATAAGGCTCCAATAATGAAAACACAGCAGATAATGGGTATCGCTCTACTGGTCGCAGGCTTGATCATGCTGTTCTTTGGCTGGCAATCATCACAATCGGTGGGGGAGCAATTGGTAGAGACAGTAACCGGCCGGTATACCGACAACACCATGTGGTATTTCATCGGTGGCGCCGTCGCCAGTGTAGTGGGGATTTGCCTGTTGGCCATCAGGAAATAGTGGAGACATTCATGGACGAAGTACGAACGGTGCAGGTGGGTATTTTCGTATTCGAGGACGTGGAAGTGCTCGATTTCGCCGGCCCCTTCGAAGTCCTTACCACTGCAGCACGAGTGTGGGCACGCTCCCATCCCCAGGACCCGCCGTTATTCAATGTAACCTTGCTTGCTGAAACCACATCGGTTCGGGCGCGGGCCGGATTACTGGTGCACACTGACCACTCCCTGGAGGATGCTCCCCATCTGGATCTGCTTGTTATTCCCGGCGGCGTGGTCACCGATGAACTGGAAAAGCCGCACGTCATCAGCTGGATCAGGGAAGCCGCTACGCAGTGTCTGGTAGCTTCGGTTTGCACTGGTGCCTTTCTGGTAGCCAAGGCGGGATTGCTCGACAACCGCCGCGCCACGACGCATTGGGAGGACATCGACGATCTGCGCGAGCAATTTCCGCAGGTGACGGTACTGTCAGACCAGCGATGGGTGGACGAGGGCAGAGTCGTCAGCTCCGCCGGCATTTCCGCCGGGATCGACATGAGCCTGCACCTAGTCGAGCGCCTGGCGGGCCGTGATCTGGCGATAGCCACTGCACGGCAAATGGAGTTCGATTGGACAGAGGCCGATTGACTGGTCATCATTCCGCCTCCCAACCAGTCAATAGCCAGGTACCCCATGAGTGATTTACCACCCTGCCCCCAGTGCCAGTCCGAGTATACCTACCAGGATGCAGCGATGCTGGTCTGCCCAGAATGCGGCAATGAATGGTCAGCCGAAGCCGAATCCGGATCAGTTGGCGGCGCGGCGGTCATCCGCGATGCCAATGGCAACCCGCTCGAGGATGGCGATGTGGTCACCGTGATCAAGGACCTCAAGGTCAAGGGTACTTCGCTGGTAGTCAAGGTCGGAACCAAGGTGAAGAACATCCGCCTGGTAGACGGCGATCACGATATTGATTGCAAGATTGACGGTATCGGACCGATGAAGCTCAAGTCCGAATTCGTCAAGAAATCCTGATCGACCGGCTATCTGTTCACCCAGGTTGCCAGCCAGGCAATCAGCAGTGAAGCGATTACCACGAAGCTCAGTGGCTTGCGTAATGCCGGGTACCAGACCGGCGCCAGACCGTGGTTGACCGCCCAGATGTCTGCAAAATACAGTCCGGCAAAGGCGACAAAAAACACGGGTAGAGCCAAATCGATGGGTAGGCTCAAGGCTACCCAACCCAGCAGTGGGGGTATGACCGACAGGCCCAGTTGCACTGGGGCCTGATCGCTGGCCTCGTCCGCGCGCATGGCCAGGCCCCAGTGAATCGCCCCCATGAAAGCGAGAATCACTGCAGCGTAATTGAGCAGTTCCTCCATCACCCGCTCCCGCCATGCCTCGGGGGTCACCCATAGTCCCAGGGCTGCGCTGACGAAGGGGATCAATCCGGCAAGCCCGAGTCCGACTGCAAGGGGGGGCGGTTTGATAGCGCTGAAAGGATGCATGGGTGCTCCGCTGCAAGATTGAAAACGCCAGGGTGGCGGCAAGCCTCATTATAGGCGGGTGGAACGTCCGGGCAAGTCGTCCGTATCAAGGGATGCGATGCGACCAGGTGGCAACCTGCGAGGCAAAGACCTGGTCAGCATGCGCTCGAGATTGTGCAGCTGCCCCTGCATGGTGCGATCAGCTCGGCTCTCGCTCGCATAGGTCTGACGCACATACTCATCGAAGTACGCCGCCAGTTCCGCTTTGCTGCCGGGCAATGCACTACTCAAGCGTGCTTGCCAGTCACGCGGTCCCTCGCCCCGTTTGGCCTGCAAATCCAGCCGCTGTAGCCGTCGATCCAGCCGTGCCCAGGATCGACGCCTTGGATCCTGCGGCATGCGCCCGGGGCGCAGCGTCCACAATGCCAGGGGGATCATGACCAAAGCGGCACAGGCCAACAGAATCACACCGATACGTTGCCAATCAGTGGTTCCCAGCCAGCGCTGAAAGAATCCCGCCTGGCTGTCGGATTGAAATCCCAGCACGCGCAACTGCCATTGAAAATTGATCTCGTCCCATTGCAACCGGATCCTGTTGACCCAGTTGATATCCCGGTAGCGGGCAGCTGAGAGTGGCGAGTCCTCGAGAAAGCTGCCCTCGCCCTGAAGTGCCTGCTGGATGCCGCGCTCGATGCGCTGCGGTGCCACCTGAAAGGTAGGGTCGACCGACGTCCAGCCTTGACCGGGCAGCCAAGCCTCAACCCAGGCATGGGCGTCAAACTGGTGCACCAATACATAGTTTCCCGCAGGGTTGATCTCGCCACCCTGATACCCAGCGACGATGCGCGCAGGAATTCCCGCAGCGCGCAGCACGAAAGCCATGGCACCAGCGAAATGGGCGCAGAAACCGCGCCTGGAATCAAAGAGAAACTCATCATTGGTATTCACTCCGAGCGTTTCGGGTCGCAGGGTGTAAAAAAACGGTTCCGAATTGAAATAGCGCAGGAGCGCCTGGACCAGCTCGGCGTCATCGGGGTATTGGTTGCGCAGTTCGGCTGCAAAGGCCCTGCTACGCGGGTCTACCTCCTCCGGGAGTATCGTGTACAGGCGCTGCTGCGTTTCGGTCAGCCCTTGTGGCTCAAGCAGGCTCTGTTGGTAGGAGGTGGCCCGATAGCTGGTGGTATCGCTGAGCGGCCGGCGGGAGCGAAGCATGAAGTCCCGGGTCAGTACCAGCCTTTTATCCTTGGTAGTGGCTCCGCGCAAGCTGAACACCCAGGGCTGCTGGGTAGCCCGCGTGGTTACCTGATAACCCATGGGCTCGCCAAGCGGCTCCCAGTTACCGGGCTCTGCACGTGAGGCAAAATCCAGATGACTCCACCTGCGGCCATCGAAGCTCGATAGCGTCAGTGCACGCCAGTAGAGCGTATCGTGGGCGGGAATCTCTTCATCGAACTGAACACGAAAAGCCAGCTCACTTGACCGGGCAAGATCGGCTATGTCTCCCGGCGCCATACTTTCTGCAAGCCCGGTAGTTGCACGGCCGCCGGGTGTATCCACAGACCAGAGCGGCCCGATACGCGGGAAGAGAAAGAACAGCACCAGCATCAGCGGCACCGCCTGCAATAACAGCACCGACCCGGTGCGCAGCGCACGGGATGGGTCGTTACGCCCCGCCGTCTGCTGCAGACCTACCAGCGCCGCAACGAGAACCAGCAGGGAGAACAACTGATACAGCGCCAGCAAGATCGACTGGTCGAACAGAAACGCGGTAGCGACAATAAAGAAACCCAGGTAGATCACCACGATCGCGTCACGGGGGTTGCGCATCTCCAGCAGTTTGAACATGAACAGCAGAAGCAGCAGCATTACCGCTGCATCCAGGCCGATTAGTGTTCGCTCGGTAAGCCAGACGCCGGCCCCAATAGCCACAATCCCCAGGGTCTTGAATATGATTCCGGGGTAAGCCCAGCGCATCCGCTGGATCTGCACGCGCCAGAGGGCGCACCCAACCCATATGACGGTAACCCACAACGGCAAACGCGGCAGATGCGGCAGCAGCACGACAATCTGCGCAGTGAGAAGCCAGGCAAGGCTGTTTCGCGGTATAAGGGTGTGGGTCTTGTGTGTTGTCGATTTCATTGCCCGCTCCCGAATAATGCCAGGGTGCGCAGGCAGCGATCGCGGTGTTGCACCCCTATACCAGGATCGATGCGCGTCTCACCCACTTGCAGACCATAAGGCTGGCCTGCCTGTTCCAACTGCATGACCCAACCAGCGAGGTGGCTCAAGCGCTGCTCCATATCGGCACCGGGCGTGTGGGCCAGATCAAGCCAGTGCGTTGTTCCCGCCGGTTCGGCAAAAACCTTGCTGTGCAGGCCCTGGCCGCGGGAATAAGCCCGCCAGTCCAGGCGCCGGCGCGAGTCGCCGGGCTGATAGTCGCGCAGCCCCTGAAAATCGTCCGTACCTTCGGCCAACAGCTGTTCGGTTTCCCCCTCCCCTCCAAGGGCCAGCGCCGGAAGTGGCAAACTGATAGCCCGTGGATAGACCAGCACCTGCCAGTCCAGGTCCACAAGGCTCCAGGCAACAAACCAGCCAAGCGGATAACGGGTCTCGATTCGCAATCGCCCGGGCTTCAACCACCCACGCTTGCTGCTAGGGTAGTACAGGGTGATGCGCGACTCGCCATTGCGCTCTATGTCGATCTGACGTGATTGAGCATCCGGCCAGGAAAACACCAGGGCCTGGTGCTCGTGCCGTGGTGCGAGCAGATTCAGATCAAGGGGCGCCATTTCTCCGGCAAACACCGGGCTGCTGCCTGCGGCATGTACTTCCAGACTTGCGAGGTTGCGGTACGTGTGGTGTAACGACACCCAGAAGAGACTGCCCAACAGAAAAGTCACCCCATACACCAGGCTGTTCTGATAGTTGATCGCGCCGATCAACATGATCAGCAGCAGTAGCAGCAGCGCCAGCCCGGCGCGCGTGGGCACAATGAAGATTTGCCGATGTGACAGGGTCATCCGCGCAGCGGCCGGAATGCGTCTTGTGAGCCATCTGTCGAACAGGCTCCTGGCGCGTTGCTGCACGGACTTCAAACCGCTTCCACCTCATTCAGCAGCCACTGGGCCAGACCGCCACCGCCGTGGCCTGCCGGATCTTCACTGGCGCGCAGGCGATGGCTGACTACCGACGGCAATACGGCCTGCACGTCCTCGGGGATCACGTAGCTGCGATGCTCGAGCATTGCCCAGGCGCGGGACGCGGCCAACAGACCGAGGCTGGCGCGCGGCGACAGGCCCCAGGCACATACCTGGCTTTCACGGGTGCGGTTAACCAGCCGGAGTATGTAATCAATGATTGCCGGGCTGGCGGTGATCTGCGGCACGCTCTCCTGCAGGCTCTTGAGAGTCGCGCGGTCCAGCACCGGCTCCACGCGACCCAGACGGGCATTGCGATCTTCACCCAGGAGCAGCGCTTTCTCGGCGGCTGGCCCCGGGTAGCCCAGGGACAGGCGCATCAGAAACCGGTCAAGCTGAGACTCGGGCAAGGCATAGGTACCAGCCTGGGACACCGGATTCTGGGTAGCTATAACAAAAAATGGATCCGGCAGTTTCCGTGTGGCCCCGTCAACCGTCACCTGATACTCCTCCATCGCCTCCAGCAATGCGCTCTGGCTTTTTGGAGTGGCACGGTTGATTTCATCGGCCAGCACCAACTCGGCAAAAATCGGCCCTGGATGAAAGACAAACTGGGCCGTATTGCGGTCGAAAACCGAGGTGCCGAGAATGTCGCCGGGCAGCAGATCGCTGGTGAACTGGATACGCTGATAGCTCATGCCCATGACCCGTGACAAAGCCTGGGAAAGCGTGGTCTTGCCCATACCAGGCAGGTCTTCGATCAGCAGGTGGCCACGAGCAAGGATGCAGGCTACGGCCAGTTTTACTGCATGCTCCTTCCCCATCACTACCTGATCTACAGCCGCCAGCGCACGATTCAACACATCCTTCATGTTCGATCCTTATTCAAAGCTTCTGGGTGCTCAAGGCTACATATAGTCAAGGCATGTTAGGTTTGCTGCCGGCCGGATAGAAGGCGCACGCAACGACTTGTAACAGCTTGTCGATTGAACTCACTGCGCCCTGATCCATTCTCAAGCCTTGCACCAGTGAAAGTTCACAGTCAAAACTACGTCAAGTTCAGGGATCGTGCACCATGTCCATTCGTTCGGCAAAAATTCTACTGGCTTTGCTGGCAGTTCTCAGCACCGCCTGTTCACCCCTTGCGCCGGTAAATCTTCTGGTGCCCGATGACACCTACATTTTGTTGCCAGACCAGGCCTACGGTGAGAATGATCGGCAAAAGCTCGATGTCTATATGCCACTGGAGGGCGTGGCCGAAGCGCCCGTAGTGGTTTTTTTCTATGGCGGCAGCTGGCGGAACGGTGATCGGGCAGATTACGCCTTTGTCGGCGAAGCCCTGGCGTCACGCGGCATCATCACCGTGGTAGCTGATTACCGGGTGTATCCGGAGGTCACCTACCCCGCCTTTGTCGAGGACAGCGCCGCAGCGACCGCCTGGGTGCGCAAACAACAGGATACCTGGCAAACCCGACGCCAACCCTTGTTCGTCATGGGGCACAGCGCAGGGGCCTATAACGCGGCCATGCTCGCCCTGGACGAACGCTGGCTCGGAGAACACGGCATGAGTCCGCAACATTTGGCTGGATGGATCGGCTTGTCCGGCCCCTATGAATTTCTGCCAATCATCAATCCGGACGTCAAGCCCATCTTCCATCATCCCGACACCCCAGAGACGTCCCAGCCCTATTACCATGCCAGGCCTCAGAGCCCACCGGCGCTGTTGATGGCGGCCACACCTGACAAGCTGGTCGATCCCCAGCGAAACACCGGCCAATTGACCGAAAAGCTGCGCAGCGCGGGGACTGCGGTTGAAACCCATTACTACGAATCACTGCACCATTTGACGATCATTGTGGTGATGGCAGACCCGCTGCAATGGTGGGAGCCGGTGGTTGATCAGGTGCAGGAGTTTGTCATGCGTCATTCCAGCTCGTCGTCCGCAGCGGATTCCTGAGAGCTGGCGCGCATGCTTTCCAAACGGTTAATCATGTAGCGCACGTGTAAATGCAGGCTGTATAGCTCATGGGCATAGGACAGGGGAACATCGACCTGGGTCAGCTCATCCTGCAGTCGATGCAAGCGTTCGACCTGCTCCTCAAGCACGCCCTGTATCCGGCCCTGGTGAATAAGCTTGTCGACCTCCCGCAGCTGGGCATACCAGCGAAATACGCGGGCACGCATACGCCAGCTGTAGATCGGTCCCATGCTGCGCAGCAAAGGCACCATGATGGCGATGAATGGAATCAGCAACACCACATAGCGATCAACGATTGACGCTATCCAGAACGGCAGATACCGCTGCAGAAAAGGCACGCCCTGGCGATGGTAATAGTCCGCTTCACCAGTCAGGGTCAGCTCTAGAGGTTTGGCGGCGGGAAAGGCGCCAGCAGGATCGAGCAGGTTGCCCTCACTGAGGACCTCGCGTGATGCTTCCAGCACCAGGGAAGTCAATGCCGGGTGAAAAGTCTCGTTGGCGATCAGGGTAGCCACGGGCGAAAGCAACTCAAGATCCTGGCGCGGCACGTTGCCAGCGATATCCAGCAATCCCTCGGTAACGGTCAGGTGGTCCAGAAAGGTCAACCTGGCCGCGTAGGCTCGCGCCCGTGTGAGGCTCACCAGCTCCAGACCGGGGTCGGATATCAAACTGGCTATGCGCTCATTGTCCGCCGGCAGAACAAAGAACGCCGCGTCAAGCTCGCCATTCTGCAGCGCCTCGGCGGCAGCCTTGCCAGGCAATTTCTGCCAATTCCCGCCGTCCAGATTCTGGAGCCTGCCCGCATCGCCATGGGCCTCGAACAGACTGCCCACCACGGCCCAGGTGCCGCTGCCTTCGCTGCCAACCGCCAAACGCTTGCCGTGCAGGTCAGACAGCCGTTCAACCTGCAGACCAGCACGTTGAAAAAGCCACAGGGGCTCATGATACAAGGCAGCCAGGCCTTCGAGCTTTTTCAACCTGGAGCGCTCTATCAAGCGGGTCGTCCCGCTTTGGATCAACCCCAGCTGCACGTCGGGAGAATCAGCGGTAAGCCGCTCCAGATTATCCATTGAGCCGCGGGTGCTGTGCAGCTCCAGCGTCACCCCATCCTCGGCCAGGCGCTCCTTGAGCGCCAGCCCGAACTGGTGATAACCGCCACCCTCACCACCTGTCACCATTGCGATGTGCCGTGGCGGTGCTGGATCGAGAAAGCGGAACAGCACCCAGATCAACATCGCTACCAGCGGCACAATCCACAGATTGGCGCGTACAAATAGCGCGCCCTGCTTCAGCACATTCATCCAATTCCCCTGCGCCTGTTTTTTTCAGTCTATACACTGGGTTTGGCCAGGGCGAATCGAGTTCTGATCAGTTGATGTCGCCCGGAACGTCATGACCCAGTTCAAGATCTGCCCGATCGCGCCAGGTTTCGCCCAGCTCCGCCTTGACCGATACACCCAGATCCTTGAAGTCATTGACCTGTTTCACAAGGTTGCCACGCCCACCAACCAACTGATCACAGGCCTTCTGATAGGCATCAGACGCCTTTTCCAGACTCTTGCCGATGCCATCCATGCTCCCCAGAAAGGTGCGCAGCTTGTCGTGCACCTTGGCAGCCCGCTCGGCGAGCTCTGCGGTGTGGCGATTCTGATCCTCGAAGCGCCACAACTGGCGAACGATATTGAGACTGGTCAGCAAGGTAGTGGGCGTGGCGACCAGCACGTTCTGCTCGATGGCTTTCTGAAACAGAGTCTCATCAGCCCTGAGCGCCTCGACAAAGGCAGATTCGATCGGAATGAACATGAAAACCATCTCCGGCGCGTTCAAGCCGGGCAAATCAAAGTAGTTGCGATCAGACAGCTCACGAATGCGCTGGCCGATGGCCTGCACGTGCTCGGCCAGGGCGATGCGGCGCTCGCTATCGTCCTCGCTGTTGATATATCGCGTGTAGGCGTTGAGTGACACCTTCGCGTCGATGATCAGATGCTTTTCCTGGGGCAGGTAGACCAGCACATCCGGACGCTGACGCTGGCCTTCGCTGTTGGTCATGCTCACTTCGCGCTTGAAATCCTTGCCTGCCACCAGCCCTGAACGTTCCAGCACGTTCTCCAGGATCAGCTCGCCCCAGTTGCCCTGGGTTTTCTTCTGTCCACGCAAAGCCGTGCTCAGATCATGGGCTTCCTGGGTAATCTGCCGGTTGAGCTCCTTGAGGTGGTTGAGCTCACTGGCCAGGGTCGCCTGTTGCTGCGTGTCCTTGTGGTGTATGTCCTCGACCTTGAGGCGAAATTGGTCGATCTGCTCACGGAAGGGTTTGAGCAGGTTATCCAGGGACTGCTGGCTCTGTTGCGAGAATGCCTGCCCCTTGGCTTCGAATATCCGGCTGGCGAGCTGTTCGAACTCCAGTTTGAGCTGGTCGCGACTGTCCTTGAGCAACTGCTGTTGCTCGGTAAAATGCTGCTGACGGTGTTCGAGGGTATTCTGCAAGGTGGAATGCTCAATCCCCAGAGCCTCATGGCTGGCCTGCAATTCCTGCAGTCGAGCGTTGAACGCATCACGCTCCTGTTTAACCGATTCCAACTGGCGGCTCTGCTCCTCGCCAAGCGTCTGGGCTTTTTCAGCCCGCACCTGCCAGTCATGGGCCTGCCGCTCCAGCTCACTTTGTCGCGTTTGGCCCTGCCGGTGTTGTTCGCGCAGGGATTCGACATTTTCGTGCAGATGTTCGAGACGTACCTGGAGTCCCGCGCGTTCACTGTGCTGTTGATGCGCTTCAAGCTGCAGTTGCTGGCAGAGCTCGCGCTGTTGCTCGGTTTGGCGCCGAGCCTCTTCGAGCTCGCGTTGCAGGCCTGCCTGGCGGCGCACCTGTAGCCATGCCGTCAACGCCCAGCCCAGCAACAGCACTGCACTGACAATAGCCAACTGAATCTGCGCGTCGGTTAGGGGCATTGATATTTCTCCTTGTCTGATGGCGCGCATTATCCCGGTTTACTCACTGCTTTGTAACCTTTGCACCAGAGCCCAACACGACTGTCGCTGAATCCGGGGGAGCCTTCCCCCCCATTAGGGGGGTACATCACGACCATACAGGCGACTAGTGTCGTAAGGAGTGCGGTGGCCTGCATGGCGGGCCATCAGGAAGGCTGAACATAAAGCCAGCATGCACTTGCCAAGGGTTCCCAATAACAACAAGCGCCCGGCGCGAGGAATACCATGACTAGAACAACAAAAACGCAAAGCTTCAATGTCTTGCTCAAGCCATTGACCGTGGCTGTAGCAATAGCCCTTTCCCTACCCGCCCATGCAGCCCGATTTGATCTCGGCGAAATACAGGGCCAGTTCGATTCACAGATGTCGGTAGGCACCAGCATTGGCACCAGCGACATCGACGACGATCTGATCTGGGTCAACAACGGAGGCAAAGCCAACGCCGCCAACTCCGATGATGGCCGCCTGAACTTCAAGAAAGGCGAACCCTTCTCGACCATTTTCAAAGCCACCCATGACCTCTCATTGCAATACGAGAATACCGGCGTGTTTGTGCGGGGCAAATACTGGTATGACTTCGAAACCAAGGACGGCAGTCGCGAACTCTATGATGTCAATGATAGCGGACGTCGCCAGGCAGCCAAGTCATCCGGCGGCCAGATTCTGGATGCTTTCATCTATCACAACTACAACATCGGTAACCTGCCAGGCTCCGTTCGCGTAGGCAAGCAGGTGGTCAGTTGGGGTGAAAGTACCTTCATTCAGAACAGCGTAAACAGTATCAACCCGATTGACGTAGCGGCATTCCGCCGCCCGGGCGCCGAGATCAAGGAAGGCCTGATTCCGGTCAACATGCTTTTTGTTTCCCAGAGTCTGACCGACAACCTGGGTATGGAAGCCTTCTACCAGCTCGAATGGGATCCCACCGTACTGGACAACTGTGGCACCTTCTTCTCGTTTACCGACTCGGTGGCCAAGGGTTGCGGTCAGGTAGGTATTGGCGGCTCTCAAGCAGCAGCAAACTCACCGCTGAACCCCTTCGCTTACGTACCGCGAACCAAAAATCGGGAAGCAAGTGATAGCGGTCAGTTTGGTGTTGCCTTCCGTTTGTACGTAGACAGTCTCAACCAGACCGAATTCGGCCTGTTCGCGATGAACTATCACAGCCGTAATCCGGTATTCAGTACTACCGCTGGCACGGGCGCTGCTAATCCGGGCGGCTTCGGTTTCAACAATGATACCAATGCTTGGGAGATCCCGGTCGACGCCGCTTATTACATCGAGTACCCAGAGGATATCCGGCTTTATGGGGTCAGCTTCCAGACTAACCTGGGCGGCATGTCAGTATCGGGTGAAGTCAGCTATCGCCCTAATCAGCCACTGCAGATCAGCACGAACGATCTGGTAGGTGCTGCACTTGGCGCGGCTGGCAATCCGGTTTCTCCAGTCAACTCCCAGGGTGTGGGCGGATCCGTATTCGGCGTACCGGCAGCCCCGGGCACTGACCTGCCGGGCTACAAGCGTATGCCCGTCACCCAGGCACAAGTCACCGTTATCAACTTCATTGACAACGTCTGGGGCGCTGACCGTCTGACCATGGTGGGTGAAGTGGGTTACAACCACATCGGGGGTATCAAGAGCAGCCCCACCGAGCTGCGTTTTGGCCGTGATTCGCTCTACGGCTCCGGCGAACTGCCGATACCCGGTCTGTGTGAAACAGCGCTCAACGCCTCCCAACCCAAATACTGCAACGACGAAGGTTTCTACACGCAGCATTCCTGGGGCCTGCGCACCGTGGCATCACTCGAGTACCGTGGCTTTGCAGGTGTTCAACTGACACCCAACGTCGCCTTTGCCTGGGACGTGGAGGGCTATGGCCCGAACTTCAACGAAGGATCAAAGGCCGCCAGCATCGGCCTGAATGCCCTGTATAACAACAAATACAACGCCAGCATCAATTACACGAACTTCTTCGATGGCGATTACAACGCCATGGTCGATCGTGACTTTATTGCGCTGAGCGTTGGTGCGAACTTCTGACCTGGATGGAGAACAATATGAAAGTAATCAAGAACCTGGGTCGCCAAACCTTTGCCGTGCTTGCTTTGAGCAGCCTGGCAATGGCGGTATCGGCGGCAGTATCGGTTGAAGAGGCAGCGACACTGCAAACAACGCTCACGCCCATGGGCGCCGAGCGCGCGGGTAACGCCGAGGGCACTATTCCAGAATGGACTGGCGGCCTGCCAACCGATGCAGCATCCGTAAGCGAGAACGGCTTTTTCTCGGACCCCTTTGCTGATGATCAGAAGCTGTTCACCGTCACGGCAGACAACGTAGAGCAATATGCTGACCAGATCAGCCCCGGCCAGTTGGCCATGTTTGCCCGCTATCCCGAGACCTATCGCATGCACGTTTATCCGTCGCGGCGCAGTAACACCGTGCCGGATGAAGTGTTCGCAGCAGTGGCGCGCAACGCAGTCAATACCGTGACAGTGGAAGGTGGCAACGGCCTGGAGAATTTTGACACCGCCTACCCTTTCCCGATCCCCAAAACGGGTGTCGAGGCGGTATGGAACCATATTACCCGCTACCGCGGTGGCAGCTTCAGCCGCACCATCGCACAGGCCACGCCGCAGGCGAACGGCTCCAATACCATGGTGGTATTCAAGGATGAATTTACCTTTGCAACGGCACTGACTGATTACAACGCACAAACCAACCCTAATCTGATGTTCTATTTTACCCAGCGCGTTCTCTCGCCTTCGCGTCTGGCCGGTGACGTATTACTGGTGCACGAGTTTATCAACCAGGTCAAGGAACCGCGTCTGGCATGGATCTATAACGCCGGCCAGCGTCGCGTGCGCCGGGCTCCCCAGGTGGCCTATGACGGTCCAGCCTTCGGCTCAGACGGCACCAGAACCTCCGACAATTACGACTTCTACAATGGCGCGCCAGATCGCTACAACTGGAAGCTCATTGGCAAGCGCGAGATGCTGATTCCGTACAACAACTACAAGATCGCTTCGCCGGATATCAAGTACGACCAGATTATCCAGGCCGGCCATATCAATCAGGACCTTGTGCGCTACGAAAAGCACCGCGTATGGGAGGTCGAGGCCACTCTGCGAGAAGGCCAGCGCCATGTTTACGCCAAACGTCACTTTTTCATCAACGAGGATAACTGGCAAGTGGCGGCTCTGGATCACTACGACGGTCGTGGCGGCCTCTGGCGTGTAGCAGAAGCTATCGCCTTGCAGCGTTACGACGAAAAGATCCCCAGCTATGCAGTCGAAACCCTGTATGACCTTCAGAACGGCCGCTATGTGGCACTGGGCATGACCAACGAAGAGCGTGAGAACTACGACACCAACTTCGAGGCATCGTCCGCCGATTACACCCCCAACGCCCTGCGCGCCTCGGGTATCCGCTAGAAAAAAACCGCCGCTCCGGTCATGCCGGGCGGCGGTTTATTTACCCGAAAAGTACAACGCCTCTTCTGCACAGGCTCCCTGCCCGTCCTGCAAATCCCCTCAACCAGTCTGCAGCATCACTGCTGCCTGAGCACGGTTATCTACCTTGAGTTTGGCAAAGATACTTTTCATATGGGATTTGATGGTTTCTGGTGTTACGTTCAGGTCACGTGCGATCTGTTTGTTCGATTTGCCCTCGGCCACCAAGTGCATTACCTGGCGCTCTTTCACAGTCAACTCAAGCAGAGCTGCATTGCACACGGTTACCGCTCCCTCATCGGGCAGATTCTCGCTGAACCACCCCTGAGCGCCGGTCCACCATTCATCCGACACCTTGCCCTCCAAAGCACCACATAGATCCGCTACGGGTAAATCCTGCAGCACACTGATAGCCCCGGTCTCACGCACGACGCCAAGTACTTTGCCAAGCAGATTTTCGCCGCGCTCTCTTTCACCCTGTATGCAACACAACACACCTGTCGCCAGGGCAACTTCTGCATACATAATCTGCAACTGCCTCTGTTCAAGCTCGGCAAGTAAAGCAGCGCTACTTGCCAAAAGGCCAGCTTTCGACTCCAGCCCATTGACGGCCAGCCAGAGCGCACCCAGATGTGCGTACACCTGGCGATCCAGACTCACGTCTTCGCCCTGTTCGGCAGCCAGTTCCACCAGATAGTGGCTGCACGCAATAGCCTCGCGGTGCTTGCCATCGCGCAGGTTCAACCAGGTCCGCTCCAGCAGTACCCTGGCGCGTAATCGCGTCCATTTGCGCTGTGTTGCCAATACATCGAGCTGCTCGAGGGTCCGCCGGGCACGGGTCGCGAATCCTCTCCGCCACTGCAGGCGCGCACTGGTGCAATAGGCCGCGGCCATGCAGTCGAGGAATCCACCCATGGCGATAAAATCCATGCACTGGGCCAGATAAGACTCGGCCAACTGGCTGTCCCCGCGCAGGTAGGCCAGTTGCGCCAACAAGGCCTGAGGTAACGCCACAAGAGCCGGATTGGGTCGATTGAGGCTGAGATCAAAGGTCTGGTCGATCCGCGCCAGCAGAATGTGAAGACATTCGGTTGCAGGACCTATACGGCCCTGGGCAGACTCCGCCAGGGCATGAATCGATTGCCGATAGCAATCATGGAACAGCAGGTTCGGTGTCGGACTGTTGTCCAGCAGACTTGGCGGTAGCGTGTAAAACGCATCCCAGCGGCTGGCGTGGTAATGGCTGCAACTCATCAGATTGAGCAGTACGTTCGTCACCCAGGGACGAAGCGGCACGGCTTCGAAACAGCTGACTGCAAGCGCTCCGGAGCGTTCATTGTGATCTGCCAGACCCAGCAACATGGCATTGAGGGCCTGCATTTCCCAATACAGAGGACGCTTCTCGAGCGTACTTTCAGGACCCGTCCGGCTTTGCACTTCCGCTAGCAATGTCTGCGCAGCATCCACTTCAAGGGCGAGCCCCATGGCCCATGCCCGCGCCATTTTCAGTTGGATTGGGGCGTCGAACTCCTGAAGCTTCCAGCGCTTCTCAAGCATGACCAGAGTGGTGAAATCTCCCTGTTCAAGCAATTCCATTGCGCACTGGTTTATCCACTCCCGCACCGCTTCTGTATGGCCACTTTCAAGCCCTAGACGAATCGCGTCCAGCCAATACTCGTGCAGTGCAAACCAGCTTGCCGCGCGCAGTAGCAGGTCACGGGCAGCCAACTCATCCTGCTCGATGCACTCTTTCTTCAGGTAGCTGCGAAACAACGGGTGCAGGCTGAACCAGTTTTCACTCTCGTCCAGAGCGCTGATAAACAGTTGGCGTTGTTGCAACAGGGTCAACATTTGGCGCGCCCGAGGCGCTCCGAACAACTCGGTAAGCAGACCAACACTGAACTTGTCGAGCAATCCCAGTTGATACAAATGCTCGCGACTGGAGGCTTCCAGAGACTGCATCAGCTCATCAAAGAGAATACAGATGCTGCGCGTGGCCAGTCGCGGCCGACCACCAGGATTGATCTGTGGCGTCAGCAGGAAAGCACGCAAGGAAGCAATCCAGCCATCCGAACCCTGCTGAATCGCGCTTAGTTCGCCAGCCTGTTCCAGCTCCACACCGGCCTTCTTCAGGAGGTCGCGGGTCTCATCCAGAATGAACCGCAGGTGATGGCCATCCACCTCGAGCAGGTCATCGGCATACAGGTGTTCCAACAAGGCGTTGGGCAGTTCGCGGCGCCCAATGAGCACTACGTGCAGCAGATCGGGAGCCCGCTGCAGAAAGAAACGCAATGCACCGACCAGAACGCTGTCGCTGATACGATGAAAATCGTCGATAAAAAGCACCACGGGCCGGCCGTAGCCTGTCAGCTCATTAATCAGCAGGCTGGCCAGGGTTTCCATGGTGAAAAAGGTCAGCTCGGCACGCAGGCTCAGACAGGCCCGCCCAACCTCAGGCGCAGCTTGATTCAGAGCCGCAGCCAGGTAGAAAAGCACACGCTGGACTGACTCATCCTCCTCGTCCAGTGACAACCAGGCAACAGTATGACCCTGGGAGCCAAGCCGATCTGCCCAGATAGTCGCCAGGGTTGTCTTGCCGAATCCGGGAGGCGCCTTGAGCAAGGAAAGACGTCTTTCGGCTACCTGAGCCGCCATATCCTCGAGACGCGACCGGGGCAGAATACCTCGCCCCAGGCGTGGCGGTATGAGCTTGGTGGAGAGCAGCAGGGGTACGTCGTTGCCTGGCTTTGTGGATTCATTCCCCACGTCGCCGGCGGCTATAGGAATTATGGCACCGCCTTTCATATTCATAAGGTCAGTCATCCTGGTTCACACGGGCCGGGTTTTACCGGCCTCTTGTTATTGGCTGAACTACAGCGCCTGGCATCGATACAGGCCTGTTTTCAGCATAACAGTGAACAGGCCCGAGAAAAGCGCAAGCGCTTTAAACGAGCCTATCATAAGGATTACTGATATTAGAGTAATTACTCGGCAGCAGTGGATCCCTCCCCAGTCGACTCGGCTGACACCTGCATCGCCTGCATGTAGGTCTCGTACTCCCGATGCAGGACATACAGCCGAATGTTATCCACCTGCTCAGGCGTCAGGCTGGTGGCGAAGCTGGGCATACCCTGGGACTGCAGCAGGCCTTCCAGAAGGATGGCCTGGTAGGCGGCGCGCACTGGCTCGGCCGAATGGCGCAGGTCCGGCAGCACGCCACCGCCAATTACACCCGCACCGTGACAGACCGCGCAATATTGCGCATACAACAGCTTGCCTGCCTCAACATCAGCCTTCGCTGCTATGACCGGTTCCGGCACACGCTCTGATGCTGGCGGTTCGGCCAACGCCGGCAATGTGGCCTGGCCCCCGACCTTGAATACCAGCATGCGACTGACATTACGTACGCCGGTGGCTACCGCCGCATCACCGCCAAACAAGGCAGCGGCCCCACCCCAACCGGCCATCAATGCAATATATTGATCATCGCCGTGCTTGAAGGTCATCGGTGCGGCGATGATGCCGGTCTGCGCGTCAAAGTCCCAGAGTTGCTCACCCTCGTCCGCGGTATAGGCAACCAGCTTGCCGGCCGCAGTGCCCTGAAACACCAGATTCCCCGCCGTGGTCAAGGTACCACCATTCCAGTGATTATCATGCTCTACGCGCCAGGCCGCCTCCTGCTTCACCGGGTCCCAGGCCACCAGTGCGCCGGAAGTATACTCTCGGGGCAGTTCAGTGATTTCCGAGGATCCCGCACCGGTATTGAATGCCTCACGCTTGACGAAACCCTTGCCCTCGTTACTGTAGGTGCCCGGTACTTCCTGGTAGGGAATGTAGACCAGACCGGTCTGGGGGTTGAAGGACATCGGATGCCAGTTATGCGCGCCGAAGGGGCTTGGCCACATGACTATCATTTCTTCCTCGTAGCGCGCACCGGGTGTTTCCACTGGACGTCCAGTGGCCATGTCGATGCGTTCGGCCCAGGTCACCTTGCCGAATTTTTCTGCCGACAGGAGTTCACCCGTAGCGCGATCAAGCACATAGAAAAAGCCATTCTTGGGCGCCTGCATCAATACCTGACGCTCCTTGCCGTCGATCTCCAGGTTGGCCAGGGTGATCTGCTGGGTCGCAGTAAAATCCCAGGTATCGCCGGGGTTGACCTGGTAGTGCCAGACCAGTTTTCCGGTATCCGGTCGTACAGCCAGAATGGATGATAGAAACAGGTTATCTCCACCGCCTGGGCTGCGAATTTCACGGTTCCAGGGCGAGCCATTGCCAGTGCCGACATACAGCAGGTCAAGCTCCGGATCGTAAGCCATACTGTCCCAGGCGGTACCGCCGCCGCCCAGTGACCAGTCGGTATCCTTGCTCCAGGTTTTGGCCGCTTCCAGCAACTCAGGGTGCTCTACCGGCTTGGAGGGATCAGCAGGCACAGTATAGAAGCGCCAGCGCATCTCGCCTGTCTGGGCGTCATAGGCAGAAAAATAGCCGCGCACGCCGAACTCGGCACCGCCATTGCCGATCATGATCATGCCCTTGACCACGCGGGGCGCAGCAGTGATGGTGTAGGGCTGGCTGTTATCGGTCGTTTGCTGGCTCCAGACCTCGTTACCGGTCTTGGCGTCCAGGGCGATCAACCGTCCATCCAGCGTACCCACGTAGACCTTGCCTTCATGCAGAGCCACTCCGCGGTTTACCGCATCACAGCATGCATGCCTGCCCTTGGCCTTGTTCACTTTTGGATCGAAACTCCAGAGAATCTCCCCGGATACGGCGTCAACCGCCATCACCCGGCTCCACGACAGTGAGGTGTAGAGCACGCCGTCGCTGTAAAGCGGTGTTGCTTCAAGCCCGCGGTTGTTATCCAGATCTATAGACCATGCCAGGCCCAGCTTGCCGACTGTCTGTTCATTCAGATCGGTCAAAGGACTGTGGCGCTGGCCGGCCAGCGTGCGGTCGTAGCTCAACCACTCTCCGCTTGCCATTGCGGGCATGTGGGCCACGGCGCCAGCGGGCTCATCCGCGTAACTGACGGACCAGCCAAGCATTCCGGCTGCAAGGGCTGTAGCAACGCCGACCAGGCACGTATTGCGCTTTATTATTCTTGTCATTGCATTCTCTCTCTAGGTGATTGGGTCTGTTCAGGCTTCGGCAAAGTCACCAATACGCTGAGCAACTGCCTCTGGCGCCTCAAGCGCTACCGAATGCCCGGCACCGGGAATCACGTACATGTCACCGTGTCCGCTGGTATCCACAATTTGCTGGGAAAGTTCTATTGAATAGGCGTGATCCTGCTCACCAGCCAGCACCAGCAGAGGCACCTCCAGCAAGGCAATCTCTGGCAGAACACTCTGGCGATGGATAACACCCCGGGCGGCTGCACCGATGCCAGTATCCAGATCAAGCATCTTGCTGCGCCAATGGGCTAACAGCGGCTCGCGGGCTGGGTCCGAAAAAATGTCGTCGCCAAACATGATATGCATCAGGGTATCGATATGGTCAGCTGGTCCATTACGCGCCAGATCCTCGACCAAGGGCTCGAAGGCAGCCAGCTTGTGCTCCAGATCCGCGCTGCTGCCCATCACGATGCACCCGGCCACCAGATGCGGATACCGCGCAGCCAGGCGCAAGGCGACAAAGCCGCCCATGGAGTTGCCTGCGACTTGGCACGGACCAAAATCCAGGGCCGCGATCAACGCAGCTGCATCGCGGGTCAGATTGTCCATGTCCAGCGCGCCCTTACGGCCACTGGCGCCCTGGCCCCGGTGGTCGTAGGCAACAATCTCAAAGCGATCCTTGAGCAGCTCGATCAGAGGCTCGAACATGCTCAGATCAAAGAACAGTGAATGGCTGAGAAGCAGTCGCGGACCGCCCGCAACGCCGGTTCGCAGATAGTGAATAGTCGTATCGTTGATCTGGATACTGGGCATGGATCGCCTCCTGCTGAAGCCACCGTCGGATCACGGGGCACTGTCGATCCTAGGCGCGCAGAAGGCGTAACTTCACCCCCCTGTTGGGGGAGAAGTTCGAATACCTGTAGCCGGCATGCATCTGAATATTTCTGAAAACAGCTGAATCAGATAGCAAAAAGCCCCTGGAAAGGGGCTTTAGACTAGTCTCGATCAGGTTATGCCAATGATCGGGTCAGGACACGAAAGGGCTCAACCGCACTTGCTATCACCACAATTGAGGCAGGTCAGACAGCCATCCATTTGCACTGCCGCCTGTGTGTGGCACTTGCCGCACATCTGTGCGCCAGGCGGGTAGGACTCGGTGCTGTCGTCACAATCGGAAGCAGCCTGGCCCTGGGGCTTGAGGCTGACAAACTCGGCCCGCTTCTGTTCGAGGTAAGCACGCTGATGCTCGTCCATCTCGTTGGTCATCATGCCGATGCGCGTCAGGTGCTGCTCGAGCACATCACCGATCTCGGCGACCAGCGAGGGCATCCAGCGACCCCCGCGCTTCATGTAACCACCCTTGGGGTCGAACACACTACGCAGCTCTTCCACCAGGAAGGTGCAATCACCACCCTTGCGAAAAACGGCAGAGATAATCAGCGTGAGGGCTGAAATCCACTGGTAGTGCTCCATGTTCTTGGAGTTGATGAAAATCTCGAAGGGTCGGCGAATTTCATGATCGCTGCCGTGGTTGAGAATAACATCATTAATGGTGACGTAGATCGCGTGCTCGGACGTCGGCGTCTTGATCTTATAGGTCGAGCCTTCCAGAAACTCGGGACGCTTGAGCTTCTCGTGCATCTCTTCCAGTTGCTCGTCAGGCGCCGCGATCACCTCCAGTGGGGCAACTGGCTCATCGGGTTTGACTACCGCGTAGTCGACAATCTTGCTGCTTATCTTCAATGCCATTTCCTGATCCTCACCCGGCTCTGGCCGGGCTCTTTACTGTTCGTTAGCGGGGAGCCGCGCACGGGGCTCCGATGTGTCAGAACTTACCGTAATAGCCTTCTTTCAAGGCGTCGTAGAGGTTCGCTGCGCTGTGCATCTCGCCGTCATACTCGATCTCGTCACCGCCCTTGGCCTCAACAAAACTGCCGTCTTCTAGCTTGAAGCGGTAAGTGGTGTTAGCCAGATCCTGCTCCTTGACCAGAACGCCCTGGAAGGCTTCGGGGTTGAAGCGGAAAGTGGTGCAGCCCTTGAGGCCCTTCTCGAACGCGTAGCGGTAGATATCCTTGAAATCTTCATAGGGATAATCGGTCGGTACGTTGGCCGTCTTGGAGATGGACGAGTCCACCCACTTCTGCGCTGCGGCCTGCACATCCACGTGCTCGGTCGGCTTGACGTCGTCAGCGGCGATAAAATAGTCGGGCAGGTTGCGGGTACCCGCCTCCATGCTCGGCAATGCATCGGCATTGACGAAGTGACGGTAAGCCAGCAACTCGAAGCTGAACACGTCGACCTTTTCCTTGGACTTCTTGTTTGCGCGAATCACGTTACGGAAGTAGTGGTGGGCGAAGCTTGGCTCGATTCCATTGGACGCGTTATTGGCCAGCGACAGGGAAATCGTGCCCGTGGGCGCAATCGAGCTGTGGTGGGTAAAACGTGCGCCCTTCTCGCTCAAGGCGGCAACCAGCTCCGCATCTTCACCGGCAATCTGCTGCATGTAACGGCTGTATTTCGCCCAAAGAATCTTGCCCTTGAGACTGTCACCGGCCTTGATGCCGTCGGCGCGCATTTCCGGACGCTTGACCAGCATGGCTTCAGTCACGGTGAACTCTTCATCCATGATCGGGGCTGCGCCCTTTTCTTCACTCAGCTGCAGCGCTGTGCGCCAGCCCTGCACCGCCATCTCCTTGGAGACCTGCTCGGTAAAGTCCAGCGACTTGGGCTCGCCATATTTCATGCACAACATGGTCATGGTTGAACCCAGGCCCAGAAAGCCCATGCCGTGACGGCGCTTGCGGAAAATCTCCGCACGTTGCTCTTCCAGAGGCAGGCCGTTGATCTCGACCACGTTGTCGAGCATGCGGGTAAAGACATCTACCACTTTGCGGTATTCATCCCAGTCAAAGCGGGCCTTCTCGGTGAAGGGATCGCGCACAAACAGGGTCAGGTTGATCGAACCCAGCAGGCAGGCGCCATGGGGCGGCAGAGGCTGCTCACCACAGGGGTTGGTAGCGCGGATCTCTTCACAGAACCAGTTGTTGTTCATCTGATTGACGCGGTCGATCAGGATGAAGCCGGGCTCGGCGAAGTCGTAGGTCGAGGTCATGATCATGTCCCAGATCCGACGCGCCTTCAGCACCTTGGACACCCGACAGGCCACACGACCATCTTCGCGGGTCAGGTAACGCTGGGTGGCGGGTAGCTCACGCCAGATCACCTGATCATCATTGGCCAGATCCAGACCATCCGCATCGACCTCAGACTGGGTCAGCGGAAAGGACAGTTTCCAATCGGCATCGTCGGCCACTGCCTGCATGAAATCTTCAGTAATCAACAGCGACAGATTGAACTGACGCAGCCGACCACCTTCACGCTTGGCGCGGATAAAGTCCATGACATCAGGATGGCCAACATCGAAGGTCGCCATCTGGGCACCGCGGCGGCCACCGGCGGAGGAAACGGTGAAGCACATCTTGTCGTAGATATCCATGAACGACAGAGGGCCGGAGGTGTACGCACCGGCGCCGGAGACGTATGCGCCCTTGGGCCGCAGTGTGGAAAACTCGTAACCGATACCGCAACCCGCCTTGAGCGTCAGGCCTGCCTCGTGCAGCTTGGACAGGATGTCGTCCATGGAGTCGCCGATAGTAGCCGATACCGTGCAGTTAATTGTCGAGGTAGCGGGCTTGTGCTCCAGAGCGCCAGCATTGGACGTGATACGGCCGGCGGGTATCGCGCCATGACGCAACGCCCAGAGGAACTGCTCGTACCAGTGCTCACGTACAGAGGGCTCTTCCACATCGGCAATAGCCCGGGCAACGCGCTGATAGGTCTCGTCGACGGTCGAATCGATCGCTACCCCATCCTTGGTTTTCAACCGGTACTTGGTATCCCAGATATCCTCGGAGGCTGGCTGCATCGGGATGTCGGTGACCGTGTTGTGCAGGCGCTGCACCTTGGCTGTCTGGTTCATTATTATCTCCTGAAATACTCGGCTACACCCCGTAAAACCACGTTGTCAACGCCCAATGGCGCCTGGGAGTTTACGGGGAAGAAACACTACTTGTTGTGCATAGCGAGCAATCCTAGACCCAGATATGGTAAATATCAATATCTGGCAGACCACAAAAAAGTACTTTTTCCGCTTGACTTGAAGAGAGCCAGAAAGGACGTGGCCGGGGAGCGCCGACCAGACCGGCCGGCGAGGATTTCGGGGAAATATCAGGCGCGGTTGCCGTCTATCGGAAAGAAGCATCCGTTGCTCCAGACGCCCAGACAAAGTGTGCCCTGGTGCTCGCGCTCAACGGCCAGCTCGACCAGTTGATAGAAAACATTGCGTCCGATCAGTGCCTCCAGATTGCGCCGCACCAGCACGTAGGGTGAGGGCTCCTGAGTGCCTGCATCGAGCTCGACGCGAATCGGATTGTCACTTCCTACTTCGACTGTATCTTCAAGGTTGGTAGTGAATGTCAGCTTCTGACTCTCGCCCTCACCTTCCACGTTGAGCAGGGTGGCCACAAATGGCGCGTCATCGACCTGAATAGCCCAGCGCTCGACGGGCGTCACCAGATAATAACGGCCATCGTCGTCAAGACGCAGAATGCTGGCAAATAACTGCACCAAAGCCTTGCGACTGATTGGATCACCCTCGTGGTACCAGGTGCCATCGCGGGTAATCTGCAGATCCATTTCGCCACTGACCGGCGGATCCCACTGATCAACCGGAGCCGGTTGCGGGCGACGGGTCGAATTGGCGCCGGGGATGCTGTCGAGCAGCGACTGGTGCGGTGGTGGTCGTCGGGTCATGGTGTTACCTCTATTCAACGGCCGAGCAATTGCCGGGTGTAGTCTTCCAGCGGCGGACGCAGCAGATCCGTTGGCTCGGACTGGTAAAATTGCAGGAAACCGCCGCGCGTAGCGACAACGGCATGATCGATCATCCGGCGCGTAGCCGTTTCCATCAGAATCAGATGCAGGGTGGCGCGATCAACACCAACATCACCCAGGCGACGGGAATCTTCCCAGTGTTCACGGTCTCCGACCTGATCTTCGGCACTGGCAAAGCGGGTGTACAGAAGATAGTCCATGCCATGGACGTATGCCTGATCCAGGGCCTCTTCCAATCCCAATGGTGTCTCCGCACGACGCATCAGGGGAAACACCTGTACTGCCGCGGCAAAGGTTTCCTCGGCGACAACATTCGGACGTGCATAGGGATGGCCCACCGGGACGAAATGCCCCTGGGCAATAAACAGACTGGAGTCGGATTGCAGGCTCCAGTTGGCCTGTCGGGTGATGGTGTAATTATCCATCAACCCTGCGTCACCCAAATGGTAACGCGCGGTTTTCTGCATGTCGGACGGCTTGACGCAGCCGGTCAGTGCCAACAGGGCGGTGAGTAAAATGGCTATTGCTGTCCAGCGCATCCTGATTTCCTCGGCATGTTACCTGGTGGCTCAATGGAGCCTATTACAGACCGCGCATCCACTCCGGTCGCAAACGCGCCCGCTCGGGCCGCTCGATGGCGTTCTTCACCTGCTCCAGTATTCGCTCCTTGTCCGCCCCCAGCGTGCCCTTGAGCACCAGAGCGTTGGAAGCATGGTCACTGCGAAAGACGCTGTCGCGCAAGTCGAGCTCCTGGATAAACTGTTGCAATTCAAGAAACAGACTCTGCTGGTCCAGGGGTTCGAAATCGGGAAAGCGATCACGATAGCGTTCCATCCCCTGAGGAAAACTGACCACTAGCGTCGAAACAAATTCAGGCTGAGTTGCATTCATCAGTCTGGCAGAGTTGCGCGCGTGCTGCTCGCTCAAGCTCTTTCCGCCCAGACCATTGAGAATCATCACCGAACGCAGGATGCCAGCCTCCCCAGCCTTGGTCAGTGCCTGCTCGGTGGACTCGTAGGTTTCCCCCTTGTTGACGCGCTCAAGCACCTGATCATCTCCTGATTCGGCGCCCACATAGAGCATGGCCAATCCGGCCTCACGCAGCTCTCTGAGTTCCTCGACCGATTTACGCTTGAGATTGCGCGGCAGGCAGTAGGAAGTCACACGCTCCACCGTCGGCATGTGCTCACGTATAGCTTCAAGAATGGTCAACAGCCGGCGCGTGGGAAGCACCATGGCATCCCCGTCTGCCAGGAAGACGCGCTGAACAATCAACTGTTCGCCGCTGCGCCGTATCTCTTCAAGCACCTGTTTCTCATCCCGCGCACGGAATTTCTTCTGCTCATCTGTGTACATTTCACAAAATGTGCACTGATTCCAGGAGCAGCCATTGGTAACCGGCAGGATCAGCGAATGGGCTTCACTGGGGGGACGGAAGACGGGTTCTATGTAACTGACGGGGAACGACTGGGCAGACATGACTTCTCCGTTGGAGGGGGGGGGTGACGAGTCGACCCTGCAGTCTACTACGAAAAACCTCAAGGTAGGATCACCCGTATACGTTTCGCGCCTGCGGTGTGATTGATTTATCGTTTTAACTCGACTCGAGCCATATTTCGAATTAGAACAAACCAATCTGAGTGGATAAAACAATGAATCGATCCAGCCTCCCTTTTGCCGGCTTTTGCCGGACAGGGCTCGCCGCCGCCGTTTTCGCCGTAACCCTTACCGGCTGCCTCTCTGGAGGTGGCGGTGGTAGTGAAGCAGTGGCTACCCCCGACCCCCTAACTGTCACTACTACCGAGGGGGCTATCAAGGGCGTCACACTCGAGGGTGTGGAAGGTATCCGCGTATTCCGCGGCATACCCTATGCTGAACCGCCGGTTGGTGAACTACGATTTGCGCCAACAGTGCCAGCGGAGGACCGGTCGGAAACACTGCAGTTGAGCGACGCCTTCGGTAGCAGCTGTGTTCAGATCGATCTCGCTGTCAGAGCGCCGGCCGGAAATGAAGATTGTCTCTATCTCAATGTGTATGCGCCCGAGTCCGGCGAGAATCTTCCTGTAATGGTATGGCTTCATGGCGGGGCTTTCGTATTCGGCAATGGCGGTGGTGAATATGATCCAACTCGACTGGTGAAAGAAGACGTTATCGTCGTTACCCTGAACTACCGTCTTGGTTTGCTGGGCTTTCTCGCTCACCCCAACCTGGAGTCAGACGGAGGCAACTTCGGCTTGATGGACCAGCAACAGGCGCTGCGCTGGGTGAAGGAAAACGCTGCTGCCTTTGGCGGCGATTCGAACAATGTCACTATCTTTGGTGAATCCGCTGGCGGTCATAGCGTGATGAGCCATATCGCTTCACCACGAGCCAAAGAGGAAAATCTGTTCCAGCGCGCAATAGTACAAAGCGGTTCCTACGCCGCCTTCCAACAAAGCAAGGTTGACGCGCAAGCGACTGGCGAAACCGCTGCCACCGCGCTGGGCTGTGCCGATGGGGCAACGGCTGCAACCTGTCTGCGCGCTCTGCCGGCAATGAGTTTCCTGGCTGTGCAGGGCTCCCAGGTCATTCCCAACTCCGATCCAACTACCGACCTGCTGCCTGTGAGCATACAAACTGCGCTGGCCACCGGTTCATTCAATCAGGATCTGGACATCATGATCGGCAGCAACCAGGATGAAGGCACCCTGTTCGTCGCTCTGGATGAACTCACAGGCGACCCGCTTGATGTCCTGGGCGAGGCCGAATACCGCACACGCGTCGCTGATCTTTTTGAAGATTCAGGCCTGGATGCCGATGCCATCGCCACCTACTATCTGAATGAGTACCCCACCGGGGCAAATCGACTATCGCTGGCACTGTCGGCGATCTGGACCGACTCCAACTTCGCCTGCAACAGCTATGCACAGGCCAGCACGTTCGCGAACAGCAACATGAATACCTACCAGTACTGGTTCCGCGACGAAAATGCGCCCTGGACTTTGGTACCTGCGGCGAGCTTCCCACTGGGGGCAACACACGCCGGCGAGATTCCCTATGTTCTATACCCGGAGCAGGTGATGCGCGATCGTTATACGGGCGATAAAGACGAACTGGATGCACTGGCCAGCGACATGGTGGGCTACTGGGCCCAATTCGCCAAGGATGGCAACCCCAACAGCACCGACGGTGTAGCCCCCAACTGGGCGCAAGTATCCGCCGGTCAAATCAATACCCTGGACGTGTCGAGCCCTGGCAGTGGTTCGAACCTCAACTTCCTCGGATATCATCGCTGCGGTTATTGGGCAACCCCACCCCTGGCGGCGGCACCTCGTTAACCTGACCTTTCAATCTCCCACAGCAGCCCGGCTATTCGCCGGGCTGCTATGTTTCGGCCGACTCCAGCTCCTTCTTGCGCTTGGACTTGTTGCCCATGCGCACGCCTATATCCATCAGAAACTGCATATATCCTTCCTTGTCCTCGATCACATCCTGCCAGAACGGTGAGTGATACATCGCCATGGCGCCGTGCACCAGAGCCCAGGCCGCGCAGTAATGGAAGTAGGCTGGCACATTCTCCAGTTTGCCATCATCAATACGTTCCTGAATAACCCCGGTCAGATGGTTGAAGTTGGAGGCGCGGATCTTGTGCAACTCTTCAACAAGTTCAGGTAACTGATTGGATTTGACCAGTTTTTCTTCCAGACGATCAAACAGACGATAGCGTTCCGGATCGCTCATGCGGAAGGCGAAATAGTCGCGAGAAAGGGCTTCGCGGTCTCGCTCGATGCTTTCGGAATGCAGGAGACTGGCAAGATCGCGTTCATAGTCGAGCATCAGACGCAGATAGATTTCAGCCTTGGATTTGAAGTGCTTGTAGATGGTGCCCTTTCCGATACCCACTTCGTCGGCGATCATTTCAACCGTCACACTGTCTTCACCCTGCTCAAGGAACAGGCGCAGGGAGGTATCGAGTATTTCCTGCTCGCGACGCCGAAACTCGCGGACCTTTCGTGATTCTTTCTGCATGACGATTATGCACTTCCCTACCGGCAAAATCGGCATTATGCCAACTTGATGACCAAATTCCCATGATTGCTTGAAAGCTGACTGTCAGGCCCTTTTTTGAACACGAACAGCCACCAGCGCAAGCACCATCGAGCCAAGCATCAGCAACAGAGAGACAGCATTGAGTACCGGCGTAGCGCCCTCGCGAAGGCGACTGAACAACGTGATGGTCAGCGGCGCATCGGAGCCAACCAGCATCAGCGTGGTATTGAAGTTCTCGAACGACATCAGAAAACAGATCAGCGCTGCGCCGATGATTGCCGGCGCCAGAAACGGCAAGGTGACGGTCAGAACGGCAGTCAGATGTGAAGCACCCAGATTACGGGCGGCCTCTTCAAGCTGTATGTCGAAGGTTCGCAACCGCGCTGATATGACCAGAGTGGCGATGGTGCTGAGGAAGGCAAATTGACCCAACACCACCAGCAGCAGCCCGGGCCTAAGCATATCCAGGAAAATATCGTGATTGAAGTCGAAATAGTTGGCGATACGACTGGCAAAAATCAGAATGGATATACCCAGAATCACACCCGGGATAACCAGGGGTAGCAGCATCAGAATGAACAGCAGATTCTTGCCGGGGAAACGGTGGCGCTCAAAAAGAAAGGCATTGAGTGTGGCCAGGCTGACAGCCAGCACCGTGACACAACTGGCGACCAGAGCGCTGGTACCAACACTGCGCAAAATGGCGCGATCATGGAACAACCCTGTGCGCTCAGGGGTATTGGCCACAAACCAATCGAGCGTAAAGCCTTTCCAGGGCAGAGCCGGAAAGCTGCTGTCATTGAAGGCAAACACGCCCACAACGATCAGCGGTGCCGCCAGGTAAATGAAGAACACCAGCACATAGGCCGCATAGATCCAGCGAAATCGTCGGGTTAGCGGTAACGAGGCGATCATCGCATGGTCTCCGCAAAGGATTGCCGGCTCAACCTCAGGCCCAGCCACACAATCAGCGATGACAGCACCAGCAGCAGCACACCGAATGCGGCGCCCTGCTCCCAATTGAATCGGGTAATAAACTGGGTAAAAATCTGCTCGGTGAACCACATACTGTCCTTGCCACCAAGCAGTACCGGCGTGAGATAGTTGCCTACCGAAAGCATGAACACCACGATCGAACCGGAAACAATACCCGGCATAGCGTGGGGGATGACGATGTTGCGCGCAACGCTCAGATGATTGCCGCCCAGATCGTAGGCCGCCTCCACAAGACTGTCATCCAGGCTGTCCAGCGTGGTCACCAGGGGAACCAGCATGAACAGAATCGAGGCGTAGACCAACCCGACCATGATCGCCACATCGTTATAGAGCATCTCCACCGGCCCGGCGGCCAGGCCGCTCCACTGCAGCAAGCCGCTGATCACGCCACTTTCACGCAGCAGGATCATCCATCCATAGGTACGCACCAGTTCGCTGACCCAGAAAGGCACCAGGCATGCCAGAAACAGCAGCGAGCGCCTGCGACCACGCACCAGCTTGGCAATGTACCAGGCCACCGGAAAGGCAATAACCAGCGTCAGGAACGTGGTAAAAATTGAAATAAACGCAGTACGCACGAAGGTACGCCAGTACAGCGACTCGGTGAAAAACAGCTCGTAATGCATCCAGCTGAAACGATGCTCGGCAAAACCGATACGTTCACGCAGGGACACCAGCACCATATCCACATGCGGCAACACAATCAGTAGCAACAGCCACAATAACAACGGCAACATGAGCAGGAATACACCAAGGCCCAATCCGCCATGTGATGCCTTGTTCCCTCTCATGGAGCATCTGCCGCAAAATACTGCGCCTGGCTACTCATCCAGCCCAACTGCAGACGATCGCCCGGTTTCAGCCTGGCAAACTCCGGGGTCTGGGGAAGCCGGACGGTCAGCCCGACGCCCTGCTCCACCGTCGCACTGATACGACTGTTGGCGCCATCGAATAACAGTGTATTGATCTGAGCATTCAGGCAGTTGTCCATCCGGCATGTCTCACCCGGTAAAAACGGGCTGATACCTTCAGGCCGCACAAACAGTGAAACGGCGTCGCCCACACTGATCGGCAGAGCTCCTGCAGCGGTGGCTTGAATAGCCTGACCACTGGCCAGGGTGACCCGACCCGGAGCCGCCACACGTGCCTGAAGCCGGTTTGAGTCGCCAACAAATCCCGCCACAAAAGGGGTGGCCGGCTCGTAATACAAGGTTTGCGGGCTTGCTACCTGCTCGAAGCGGCCCTTATTCATCACGGCCACCTGATCAGACATGACCAGGGCTTCGGACTGGTCGTGGGTGATATAGACAAAGGTGGTGCCAAAGGTCTGCTGCAGCTGCTTGAGCTCCAGTTTCATCTGCTCGCGCAGCTTCAGATCCAGGGCGCCCAGGGGTTCATCCAGCAATAACACCGCCGGCTCCAGCACCAGACAGCGGGCGATGGCAATGCGCTGCTTTTGCCCACCGGAGAGTTGGTCCGGCTTGCGCTGCCCCACGTCGGGCAGCCCGACCCTTTCGAGTACGTCATTCACCCGCCGGGCAATATCTTTCCTGGCAACACCGCGACGTTTCAGCCCGTAGGCTATGTTGTCCGCGACGCTCATCATCGGAAACAGAGCCAGATGCTGGAACACCATATTCAGAGATCGCTTGTTGGGCGGTACTCCCCGCATGGACTGGCCCTTGATGCGGATGTCCCCGTGATCGGGTTCGACAAAGCCTGCAAGCATGCGCAGCAGCGTTGTTTTACCGCAGCCCGAGGGTCCCAGAATGGAGAAAAAGGAACCGGCCGGAATACTCAGGGAGATATTATCTACCGCCGCCTGGCCGGCAAACGCCTTGTACAGCTGGTGGCACTCAAGGTCCAGGGGGGTATCGGGTGTGAAAGGCATGGCATTTCCGTTGCAAAGGATCCTGATCGCCCGGCATTGCGCCGGACGAAAAGACCGGAATCAATGTCAGTTCGCGGCGCTAACGCGATCGAGAATACGCCCTTCAATGGTTTCCAGGCCCGGCGGAACCGGTGGATACCACTTGATATTCTCCAGTGCCGCTTCGTCGAAGCTGCTCTCGAAACTGTTTTTCAGCTTTGCATCGACAAAGGCTTCAGCGCCCCGGGATGCGGTGAAATTACCCGCCGACTGGGTAATCATTGCCGCAATTTCGGGCTGCATAACAAAGTTGATCCACTTGTAGGCCGCTTCATCATTGGCCCCACGACGCGGCAATGCAAAGGTATCGATCCAACCCAGCGCACCGCTGGCAGGCGCCACAAAGCTGATTTCCGGATTCTCGGCCTGGAGCTTCCAGCCGCCTGCATCCCAGCCCTTGGCCGCAACCACTTCGCCTGATGCAACCAGGTTGATCAGTTCGTCACCCCCGGTCCAGTAGGTTTTCACGTTGGGTTTGCAGGCAATCAGCTTTTCCTGCACACGCGTCATCATTGCCTCATAGGCTACGGGATCGTCGTAGGCCGCGAAGGGGTCCTCGCCCATGGAGAACGCCATACCGATCAGCATTGGCCGACGCAAGCGGTAGGAGACCCGGCCTGCCAATTCCGGCTTGCACAGGTCTGCGAAGCTGTTCACCTGACCCCGTACACTGTCGTGCACAATCAGGCCCGTTGTGCCCCACACATGGGGGACCGCATAGATGTCACCATCCAGTTCGGTGTTGGCCTTGGTGGCTGCCAGCATGGAGGGGATAAATAGGGAGGAGTCTATTTTGCTGGTGTCCATCGGCTTGTAGATCCGATATTCCTGCTGGGCACTGGTGATCCGATCCTGACTGGGCTGCGCCAGATCAAAACCCGAGCCGCCGGTGGCACGCAGTTTGGAAATCATGTCCTCGTTGTTGGACAGGGTTACCTGCACATCAATGCCGGTTTGCTCTTCGAATTGGCTGATCACTTCCTCGGGGGCATAACCGCCCCAGGTGAGCAAACGCAGCTCTTCAGCAATGGCGGAAAACGGCATGGCAAGGGTGATTACGGCAGGTACGAGCATCTGTTTCAAACGCATGATGTACTTCCTTTTATCGTCGTTGGTTCCCGGAAACTAAGTCATGACCGTGACAGTATAGTTACAGCAAAAAAAACTGCCCGACCGCGAGCTAACAACAGTTGACGATAAAATGCCGTGCGCGTATTCCAAATCGGTTTATGAAAGGGGAACAAAGGGCTGGCGGACTGCGGAATCTGGGCAATACTGAAGACATCAGGTTGACGCGCTCCCCCAGGCGCAAGGCCTGAAATGGTTGGGCCACGCCCGACCTCGCAACACTCCTAATGGTCTTGACCCGGATACTTCCCCCAGTATTCGGGTTTTTTTTGCGTCTGACCGCCAGATCACCTGGCCAGAGGAAACAGCCGATGAAAGTTATCCGTGGTGTTCTGCCATAGTGTGTCGAGGGGCTCACCGCGGATATCCGCCACGAATGCGGCTACCTCACAGACAAACTGGGGCTCGTTGGGTTTGCCCCGATGGGGGACCGGAGCCAGATAGGGAGAGTCGGTTTCAACCAGCAGCCGATCATTGGGTACACGGCGCGCTACATCTCTAAGTGCGTCGGCATTGCGAAAGGTGACAATACCCGACAAGGAAATGTAATAACCGAGGTCCAGCGCTTGGCGCGCCATATCCCAGTCCTCGGTAAAGCAGTGCAACACGCCGGTTTCAGCCAGATCGGCCTCGCGTAGCAGATCCAGAGTGTCCTGCCGCGCTGCCCGAGTGTGAATGATCACCGGCTTGCCGGTCTGCCTGGCAGCTGTCAGATGGCACTGAAAAGAGCGTTTCTGCTGTTCCGCCATATCAGGCTGGTAATGATAATCCAGGCCGGTTTCGCCAATGGCAACAACCCGCGGGTGATCAAGCTCCCCGATCAGCCAGTCGAGCTCGGTGAGTTGTGCATCGGCCAGATCCAGAGGATGCACACCCACACTGCAGTACACATCGGAATAACGCTCCGCCAGCCCCTTTACCACCGAGGCATTGGCAGCATCCACGCCGATACAGAGAAACTTGCCCACGCCTTTGGCCCGCGCCGCATCCAGCGCGGCATCAAGTGAACCTGCATGGGAGGTGAGATCCAAACGGTCGAGATGGCAGTGAGAGTCAATCAGCATGGAAACCCAGATTACATCGTATGGGTGGGCCGGTCGGACTTGAGTGCGCCAGCGAGGTAGGTTTCGATCTTGCTGCGCGCGGTGTTGTCCTGATCACTGAACTGCACGCCGATTCCCGCTGCCCGGTTACCCTGGGCGCCCTTTGGTGTGATCCAGATAACCTTTCCAGCCACCGGGATCTTCTCGGGCTCATCCATCAGGTTGAGCAACATGAAGACCTCATCGCTGAGCCGATAGCTCTTGTTGGTCGGAATGAAAAGCCCACCGTGCTTCACGAAAGGCATATAGGCCGCGTACAGAACCGACTTGTCCTTGATGGTCAGGGACAGGATTCCGTTGCGCGGACCGGGGGCGGTCGGATTACTCATGTTAGATTCATCCTGATCAATAATGTCTGCAGGTTAACGCTTTTTCAGCAACTGTTTCCACTCTAGCAACAAGGTCTCGAGAAACAGCCCCCGGTTGAGGTTCGCCTTGCCCAGGGTCATCGACCGATGGGCGAGCAACCAGTCCTGCCACTGCATCAACTCTTGCGCTTGAACATGTTTGGCCATGTAACCAAGCACCACATCCATGTCGCCGTTCTCCGCGTGCGTAATGGCACCCGTATGCAGTTTGAGCAAATCCAGCGTCCAGCTGCAAAACCAGTCGATCAGCAGTTCAAGGGGAATTTTTGCCCAGCTTTCGGCTACCTGGCTGGGAGACTGTTTGTCCTTGAGTAATGCCTTAATGTTGTCAACCACGCCCATGCGCAACTGCACCGCATCCATTTCATGCAACGCGGCTGCGCGCAGGGGGGCACCTGCTGCCATCTGCAAGAGTACCAGTCGCTGTTCGGCACCTAACTCAGGCACGCTTTCTGCCAGCCAGGCGAGTGCTGATTCCCGCGCGGGAGTCGGCAGCCGCTGAGCGCGGCAGCGACTGCGCACTGTTGGCAGCAGCCGCCCCGGCTGATCGGTGACCAACAGCAGATAGGTCGCGGCAGTCGGTTCTTCGAGTGACTTGAGCAAGGCGTTGGCCGCGTTCTGGTTCATCGCCTCGGCTGGATGCAGAACAATGACTTTGCTACCTCCCTGCTGCGCTGTCTGCCCCATAAAGTCGACCAACTGCCTGATAGCATCGACACGAATTGCTTTGCCTTCCTCCTCCGGCGTGATCAAAAGCAGGTCCGGGTGGGTACCGGCTTCGCGCAGCAGGCAACTGCGACAGCGCCCGCATGCCATGCCCTGGGCGGGTTTTTCGCATAACAGAAAAGCAGCAAACGCATGGGCGAAGCGCCGTTTACCTACGCCCGGCAACCCGCTGAACAGGTAGGCGTGGGCGTGCTCCTGCTGCTCGGTCAACTGCGACCAGACCTCCTGCTGCCAGGGAAAGGCGATCTCAGGCATGCCATTGCTCCAAGACCTGAGCAACCAGAGGCCGCATAGCCTGGGCAACCTGATCGAGCGTACCACTGGCGTCGATTATCCGGTAACGGCCCGGATCTGCCGAGGCACGTTCAAGGTAGGTCTGACGAACCGCCTCGAAAAACGCCGTTTGCTCCACTTCAAAACGATCCAGCTCACTGCGCGCCCGGGCTCGCTGCATACCAACTGCAACGGGCACATCGAAAACAACAGTCAGGTCCGGACGCAAGGGGCCCTGGACCCATTCCTCAAGTGCGGCAATACGCTGGACCGCTATTCCGCGGCCACCGCCCTGATAGGCATAGGTAGCATCTGTAAACCGGTCACTGATCACCACCTGGCCCCTGTCCAGGGCTGGACGAATAAGACGATCGATATGCTGCGCACGCGCCGCAAACATCAACAGCAGCTCTGCATCCGAGCACATGGGCTCATCGTGGTGGCTAAGCAGCACCTCACGAATCTTCTCGGCAATCGGCGTACCACCCGGCTCGCGGGTCAATAGCGGATCACAGCCAGACTCGCGCAACGCCGCGGCAAAGAGCTGCAAATTGGTCGACTTGCCTGCCCCTTCCGGCCCCTCGAACGTGATGAACAGCCCGCTCATTCTGCACTCTCCCCTGTGCCGCCCGATGCCGCCGGGCTCGACCTGTAGCTCTCGGCCCGCTGCCGTATCTGGTATTGCTGAACAGCACGGTTGTGCTCGCGCAGGGAGTCAGAGAACACATGACTGCCATCGCCGCGGGCAACGAAATAGAGACTAGTCCCGGATTTCGGATTCACCGCCGCTTCCAGCGCTCCGCGGCCCGGCATGGCGATAGGTGTCGGCGGCAATCCGTCAATAGTGTAGGTGTTGTAGGCAGTGGGTCGGCGCAAATCACTGCGCCGGATGTTGCCCTGGTAGGCATCGCCCATGCCATAGATAACCGTCGGGTCAGTCTGCAGGCGCATGCCAATCCGCAGGCGTCGGGTAAAGACACCGGCAATTTCGCCACGCTCCTGCGGCACCCCTGTTTCCCGCTCGATGATCGAGGCCAGTATCAGCGCCTCGTAGGGCGTCTTGACCGGCAGATCGTCAGCCCGCTTCTGCCAGACATCAGCCAACACCTCTTCCATGCGCTGGTAGGACCTGAGCAGAATGTCACGGTCACTCATGCCGAAGGTGTACTGGTAGGTATCGGGGAAAAACCGACCCTCCGGATGTACCCCCTCCAGACCCAATGTCGTCATGACCTGCTCGTTGCTCGCCTGCGGATCCAGTGACTGCTCAAGGCGCTCCGCCTTGGCCAGCTGTGCGCGAACCTGCTGGAAGTTCCAGCCTTCAACCAGCGTCACGCTGCGTCGCACTACCTCACCGGCATCCAGCCGGCGCAGAAGCTCCGCAGCTGACATGCCGGGCTCAAGCTGATACTCCCCGACCTGCAGCACCGAATCGGGCATCTGCCATTGCCAGTAACGACGCAGCCACTGGGCCCGATCAATCCGACCGTCATTCTCGAGGTTCGCAAGAACCCTGGCTGGTGTACTTCCCGGCACTACATCCAGACTGACGGGCTCATCCACACGAACAGGTTGCTCCAGCACATCCTCAAGGGTCAGATACGCCCAAAGCCCCACAGCAAGAAAAGAAAAAACCGATAAAACAATAAGTAAACGGACAATACGCAGAATCAACTTCACTTTATCACCTGCTCTGCCAGACGCTGCGCCTGGCGTGTTCGGGATCCGATCGACCAGCTTGTATCCGCCAGGCCAATTACCGGCCAGACACCGTAAAGGCTGTTGCAGCAGAATACTTCGGTGCTCTCAAGCAAGGTCGAAAAGTCGACTTTTCTGACTTCAACCGACTCACCGGCCTGCCCCAACCGGTCAATCAGGTAATCACGCATGACCCCCTGCACTCCACACCCGGACAGATCAGGCGTCACCCAGCGTTCTCCGTGAAGCATGAACAGGTTGCTCATGGTGCATTCGATCACGTTCCCCAGTGTATCGCGCACCATACCCTCAGCATGGATGGAATCGGACCATTCGCTTCGCGCGAGCACCTGCTCGAGACGGTTCAGGTGCTTGATTCCGGCCAGCAGGGGCTGAACGGCCAGGCGTGTCTGGCATTCGAACAACCTGATACCGGTGCGGGCATTTTCAATGGGGTAACCCGTGGGGGCAAAACTCTGACAGATGCGCGTGGGCTGGGCCTGTGCAGGAATGCCGTAGCCCCGCTTTCCAATCCCCCGGGTCAGGGTCATCTTGAGAACACCATCACCCAGTTGCCCCGCCAGCGCATTGAGCTCCGAGATAATGGCAGTCTGATCTGCATCCATCTTCAGGGCCAACAGACCACGACGTAACCGGGCCAGATGGTAGTCGAGCAACGCAATGCGTCCGTCAACGACGCGCATGGTTTCAAACAGGCCGTCACCATAGGCAAGGCCTCGGTCCAGCACCGACACCTCGCTACGCTGCTGACCGTTGACCATCGTTTGCGGCAACTGCAAATTATCCAGACTTGGGTCCGCCATCAGAGACGACGGAACACCAGACTGCCGTTGGTGCCACCAAAGCCGAATGAATTGGACACCACGACCTCAAGAGAACGCTGCTGAGCCTCATGAGCCACATAATCCAGATCACAGCCCTCATCGGGATTATCGAGATTGATGGTTGGCGGTGCTACCTGATCACGCAGAGCCAGAATACTGAAAATCGCTTCGACGGCCCCGGCCGCACCAAGCAAATGGCCGGTCATGGACTTGGTGGAGCTGATCGCCAATGCCTGAGCATGGTCGCCAAACACCGTTTTGACCGCGCGCGTCTCCGCCAAGTCGCCTGCCGAGGTAGAGGTACCGTGGGCGTTGATATAACCGACTGCCGAAGGATCCACACCGGCATCACGCAGTGCATTGGTCATGCACTTTGCACCACCACGTCCATCTTCCGGGGGTGCGGTCATGTGATAGGCATCGCCGCTCATGCCAAAGCCGATAAGTTCGGCGTAAATGTGTGCGCCACGTGCCTTGGCATGTTCGTACTCCTCGAGCACCAGTGCCCCGGAACCATCGGACAAGACAAAACCGTCCCGGTCGCGGTCCCATGGCCGGCTGGCAGCCGTCGGGGCATCATTGCGCGTGGAGAGTGCCCGGGCAGCGCTGAACCCCCCCAGACCCAGACCACTGGTAGCCATCTCCGAACCACCGGTAATCATCACGTCCGCTTCACCGTAGGCAATATTGCGGGCGGCCATGCCGATGCTGTGGGTACCTGTGGTACAGGCTGTAGTCAGTGCATAGTTCGGGCCTTGCAGGCCGTACTGTATGGAGAAGTAACCGGCAACCATGTTGATGATCGAGCCGGGCACGAAAAACGGTGAAATGCGCCGCGGCCCACTGGCCAGCAACAACTCGTGATTCTTCTCGATATTGGTCAGGCCACCAATTCCCGACCCCATGGAAACGCCGATCCGGTCGCGATTGTCGTCGGTAACCTCCACGCCCGAGTCGGTGAGCGCCTGGATGCAGGCAGCAATACCATACTGGATGAACAGATCAAGCTTGCGCGCCTCCTTGGGCGCCATGTACGGCTCGATATCGAACTCGCGGATTGATCCGCCGAAGCGCGTGCCAAAGGCACTCACATCCATATGCTCGATAGGCCCGATACCGCTCTTGCCCGCCAGGGCTGCCTGCCAACTGCTGTCCACCGTGTTGCCCAAAGGGGTCAACATGCCAAGGCCGGTTACCACGACGCGTCTGCGCGACACAGGATGCTCCTTATTCAACTCTCAGGGATGACGAGACAGTACATAATCTCGCGGCAATCGGACGGTATTGTCCGCATAAAGGGCGCACTCGGCAATAACAGCAACCGAAGTAAGCAGCGGCTCATGGTGAAATGGATGCAAAAAAGCCGCAGTTCAAGGAAAGAACTGCGGCTTTTTTGTATTCAGTCAGCTGACTTTGTGATTACTTCTGGTGAGCATTCACGTAGTCGATGGCTTCTTGAACGGTGGTGATTTTCTCGGCATCTTCATCCGGGATCTCGGTCTCGAATTCTTCCTCGAGAGCCATGACCAGCTCAACGGTATCAAGCGAGTCAGCGCCAAGGTCTTCAACAAAAGAAGCGCTGTTGGTCACTTCTTCTTCTTTGACGCCGAGCTGCTCGGCAACGATTTTCTTGACGCGTTCTTCGATGGTACTCATACCTTGTTCTCACTCCTGGTTGCAGTTCCGGAAAGCCGGACTGCGCGTAGTTTATAGAAACAATTTACGTTATTTCAAGCATCAATCGTTTCTATCTCAAAGAGGTAAAGGCCAGCAGGCCCTCACCGCGTAAAATCTGTTCCAGTCTGGAGGGCGCAAAAGCCCATGCCAGAGGGGTTACATCTTAGCTCATAAACATGCCGCCGTTCACCGGAATAACCGCGCCGGTAATGTAACCGGCCGACTCACCAGTCAGAAATTCGACTGCTGCGGCGATTTCTTCGGCCTGACCAAGACGACCCAGCGGGATCTGCTCGAGCATCGCAGAGCGCTGGCCTTCATTCAATGCCTTGGTCATGTCGGTGTCAATAAAGCCCGGCGCCACCGCATTGACCGTAATCGAGCGAGAGCCAACCTCGCGGGCCAGGGCACGGGTAAAGCCTTCCATGCCCGCCTTGGATGCTGCGTAATTGGATTGACCGGCGTTACCCATGCCCGCCACCACAGAGCTGATGTTGATGATACGCCCCCAGCGAGCCTTGGTCATACCCCGCAGTACCGCTTTTGACAACCTGAAGACCGAGCCCAGGTTGGTACCGACGACGTCGTCCCACTCGTCATCTTTCATGCGCATAAGCAGATTATCGCTGGTGATGCCCGCATTATTGACCAGAATTGCCGGAGCCGCGAACTCTTTGCTGATGCGCTCCAACACCTCGGATACCGACTGAGGATCACGCACATCCAGCTTCATTCCTGCACCCTGGTATCCGGCAGCATGGAGCTTTTCGGCAATCGCGGCTGCACCGGAATCAGTGGTTGCAGTGCCAACAACGATCGCTCCCTTGGCAGCGAGCGCGTGGGCGATTGCCTGCCCGATACCCCGGCTGGCGCCGGTAACCAGTGCCACTTTTCCTTCGATACTCATAGTCAGGCTCCTTGCTTTAACGTATTGCTGGCAGCGGTGAAAGCCTCTGCCGAATCAAGATTGTGGGTACCAATACCCTTGACGCAGCGCTTGTTCAAGCCTGATAAAACGCGTCCGGGTCCACACTCGACCAAATCGGTAACGCCCTGGGCAGCCATCCATTCAATGCTCTCCACCCAGCGTACCGGATTGTAAAGTTGCTCAACCAGCTGCTGACGCAAGCTATCCAGGTCAGCAGCAGGCCGGGCCGATACGTTCTGCACTAGGATGATCTGCGGCTCTCGCCAGCTCAGTACGTCCAGATCAGTGCTCAACTGCTCTGCAGCCGGCTTCATCAGGGCACAGTGCGAGGGCACGCTGACCGGTAGCGCAATAGCACGCTTGGCGCCAGCTGCCTTGCACTGTTCAATAGCGCGCTCAACAGCGCTGGCCTGACCGGCTATAACCACCTGGCCCGGCGCATTGAAGTTGACAGCGCTGACTACTTCTCCCTGGGCTGCCTGAGCACAGATATCAACAATCTGATTGTCTTCCAGCCCCAGAATGGCAGCCATACCGCCCTGCCCTTCAGGCACGGCCTGCTGCATCAACTGGCCGCGACGCTCGACCAGTCGCAACGCATCAGCAAAGCTGATTACCTCTGCTGCCACCAAAGCGGAATACTCACCCAGGCTGTGGCCAGCAACATATGCCGGGCGGACAGGATTAGTTGAGCACCAGAGGCGCCAGAGCGCGACGGAGGCCGCCAGAATCGCCGGCTGAGTACGATCGGTACGGTTCAGATCGGCTTCCGGCCCATCCTGACAGAGCGCCCAGAGATCATAGCCGAGCACCTCGGAGGCTTCGACAAAGGTCTCGGTGATCTGGCTGTGCTCCTGAGCAAGCGAGGCAAGCATGCCAACTGCCTGCGAGCCCTGACCGGGAAAAACAAATGCAAGGGTTTGAGACATTCCATCATCCTCGTTTATTGTCATATTCGCTGTTAGCCATTTGCTAGTAATTGTTTGGATGGCCACGGACCTGCACGGGTCACAGATTAACCCGCCCATATGTCACGGGCTGCCAGGTCCGGCCGACCCGAGCCGACGGGCAATATGCTGAGGAAGGTTGCTTCGGCCGGCCTGGGCTGCGCGGTCAATGGCCGCTGTAAAAGCATCTTCGTCGGCACCTCCGTGGCTCTTGACCACGACCCCCTTGAGACCAAGCAAGCTAGCGCCATTGTAGCAACCGGGATCGTGCCGCCGATTCATGGGCCGCAGGGCGAGACGCAACAGGGGTGAAAGGCAACGCAATAACAGGTTGGCTGTCAGCGCCTGGCGAAGCTCTTCCTGCATATAACTGGCCAGCCCCTCGCTGGCCTTGAGCACCACATTGCCCACAAAACCGTCACAGACCACCACATCCGCATCACCCCGGAACAGGCCGTCGCCCTCCACGTGACCGACGTAATTAAGCGAGGCGTGCTGGCGCAGCAATTCGCTGGCCTCTCGTACCCGCTGACTGCCCTTGTTGACTTCACTACCTATGTTCAACAAACCAACGCGCGGCTCCTGCAGCCCGGATAACTCACGTGCGGCCTCGGACCCCATCACGGCAAACTGGACGAGCTGCAGCGCAGTGCAATCCACATTGGCACCCAGATCAAGCAGATAGCAGGCTTTACCCGCCACCGGCAGCGCAGCCATGATCGCAGGGCGCTCGATTTGATCTAGGGTGCCAAGAATGGAGCGCGACAGGACCATTAGCGCACCGGTATTACCGGCGCTCAGACAGGCATCAGCATGCCCGTCACGCACCTGTTCGATAGCCACGCGCATGGATGCATCCGGCTTGCGGCGCAGAACGCTGGCAGGAGAATCGCTGGCATGAATGATTTGCGTGGTAGGAATACACCGTATGCGTCCGGACGGAAGCCGATGTTTGTTACATAGGGACGCCAACTGCTCGGCATCACCAACCAGAAGCACGTACAGATCAGGTATCTGCCGGAGGCTACGGGCTACCGCAGGGATAATGCAACGGGGACCGAAGTCCCCGCCCATCACATCAATCGCTAAGCGGATTGACGTGGACAAGACTTACTCTTCGCTGTCCTTGTTGACAACCTGACGGCCACGGTAGAAGCCATCTGGGGTCACATGGTGACGGAGGTGAGTCTCGCCGGTGGTGCTGTCCACAGACAGTGCTGCTGAAGACAGCGCATCGTGTGAACGGCGCATGCCGCGTGCTGAACGAGACTTTTTGTTCTGCTGTACTGCCATGGCGATAAGCTCCTAAGCTTTTCAGGTATCACGTTTTAACGATGCAAGCACACTGAAGGGGTTGGGCTTTTCAGCCGGTTCTTCAACGTCCACCGGGTCAGGGGTATAGCCCGGAGGATGCTCGCATGTTTCCATTGGATGCATCGGAACTGGTGGCAGAGCCAGTAACAGTTCGTCCTCGATCAGCGCATGCAGATCCAGGGGTTCATCATCCACAATAACCGGTTCGTAGTGCTTCGGCAGATTTTTGGCTGCCTCATCACTTTCGACAAAACCCACGTCACACTGACTATCGAGCGGTACCACGACCTGCTCGAGACAACGCTGACAAATCAGCGCAACCTCGGCCTGGTAGTGCCCGTGCAGAGTAGCAATACCCTGCTCGTCCCGTGCGAAAGCGAGCTTGACCTGAACGTCCCCTGCGGGGGCGTCCAAAAGCGCGCTCAACCTGGGCATCTTGACGGCAGCCACCGTTCCCTCGAGAACGATTTCACGGTCAACCAGCTTGCGCGGCTCTATGTGTGCGGGTATGGGTCCAGACATAAGCGCGCAATTCTAGGCATCATGCACCCCGCTGTCAAAACTATTTGCAGATTTATGCAAGGCTTGGCCACAGAGGTTAGGATAGTCGACCATTCAATCCTCGCAGGACAGACCCATGCTGCCGCTGATACTTGCCTCGGGCTCACCCTACCGCCGCGAGCTACTCGCCCGCCTGGGCCTGCCCTTCAAATGGGCCGCCCCGGACATCGACGAGACCCCTACGCCCGGCGAGAGTGCCGCAGAGCTGACCCAGCGGCTGGCACTTGCCAAGGCACAAGCTCTCGCACCGGCCTGGCCAAATCATCTGATTATCGGTTCAGATCAGGTGCTGCTGCTGGATGGCATTCCAGTAAGCAAACCCGGCAACCACCAGGCTGCTGCTCAACAGTTGCGACGCTGTAGCGGAAGAACCCTGCGATTTTCAACCGCACTATGCCTGCTCAACACTCAGACAGGTAGCCATCAGATAGCCGTAGAGCCTTTCGACGTAGTTTTCCGGGACCTCTCTGATGAGCAGATCGACAGGTACCTGCAGCGCGAGCAACCTTATGATTGCGCTGGCAGCTTCAAGATGGAGGGCCTGGGCATCACGCTGTTTCGCGCACTGCGTGGAGAGGACCCCAACAGCCTGATCGGGCTACCTCTGATCAGGCTGTGCGACATGCTCATGCAGGAGGGCTTCAGCCTGCCCTGAGTACGCCTAACGCAATAAAGGCGCACTCAGACCGAGATGAGTCGAAAGCGTATTGCCCATGCTCGCACCTATCTGACGAGCGAAACGCTCGAATGCTGACTCCCGGTGAGTGAAATCCACTAACTCTTCCACCCCTACCACCTCACGCGCAACCTGCGAGGTACTGCCAAAGCCATCGATCAGACCCAGCTCCAATGCCTGCTCACCAGACCAGATAAGACCACTGAACATATCAGGGTGCTCCTTGAGTCTGTCACCACGACCCGCCTTGACCTGATCGATAAACTGCTGATGCACGGTTCCCAGCACATCCTGCCAGAACTCAGTTTCTTCAGGCCTCTCGGGCTGGAAAGGATCGAGAAAGGTTTTGTGTTCTCCGGAGGCATAAATGCGGCGCTCGACGCCCAGCTTGTCGAGGGTCTCAACAAAACCGAACCCCGCGGCAGTAACACCTATGGATCCAACCAGGCTCGCCTTGTCAGCATAAATCTCATCAGCTGCAGCCGCGATATAATAGGCACCGGAGGCCCCCAGATCGGTAATGACAGCGTAAACGCGCGTATCAGGGTAAAGGCCACGGAGCCGCACAATTTCATCGTACACGTAGCCGGATTGTACCGGACTGCCGCCCGGGCTATTAATTCGTAACACAATTCCGCGCGTATTTTCGTCTTCGAAGGCCTCGCGAAGACTGGTAATCAGATTATCGGCACCGGCTTCCTGCTGGTCAGCAATCGGTCCACGCAACTCGATTACGGCTGTGTGCGGCTCCAGGGAAGCGGCACCTTCCATCGATAATAAAGGTGAAAACAATGCTATGCCGCCAAACAGATAGATGAATATCAACAGCTTGAAGAAGATACCCCAACGCCGCGCCCTGCGCTGCTCCTGGACCGAAGCCAGCATGGTGCGCTCGATCAGTTCCCAGGCCTTGACGTTATTCGCGCCTGCCTGAGCCTGATCACGATTGAGCATGGGACCATCGGTCCATTTATCCTGTGACATCATCTATCCTCTGCTGCTACACAGCCTTTGACGCGGGCATAACGAAGCCCGGAAATTCGTTGAAAGCATCAATACAATGCTCGGGGCGGCTTTGCAACAGGTGTTCCCGGGACTGTGCGCCGTAGGTTGCGGCAATAGCCCGCACCCTCGCACCATGGGCCATGCGCATGTCGAATTCGCTGTCGCCGAGCATCAACGCGCAACTGGCCGGCGTTTCCAGTCGGTTGAGAATTTCCTCCAGCATGCGTGGATGCGGTTTACTCAGGGTTTCATCGGCGCAGCGGGTCATATCGAAAAACCCCGTCAAGTCGTGAGCAGCCAGAACGCGATCCAGGCCGCGACGACTCTTGCCAGTGGCCACTGCCATCTTGAACCCCGCCGAGCGGAAGCTGTCCAGCGCTTCCAACACGCCGGGAAACAAGTTCGCTGGCTGCTGCTCAAGCGCCACATAATGTTCGCTGTATTCCTGACGCAGCTTCTCCACCAACCAGGGCTCATTCAGACCAGGAAACAGAATCGCTATAGCTTCGGGCAGACCCAGGCCGATGATATCGCGCACCGCCCGCTCGGAAGGCACGTCCAGACCAGTCAGCTTCGCCGCAGCCACCATGGACTCGACAATCCGGCTGATGGAGTCACACAGCGTTCCATCCCAGTCAAAGATCAGTGTTTTTAGTTCAGGCATTGGCCAGCCTGCGCAGGGTGTCATCCCACATGCGGCCAGGCTCGGCCTTCACGTCCAACTGAGTGCCGTCGGGCAACTCGACATGCAGCGAGGCTGCATGCAGAAAGAGCCGTTTACCCCCCAGCTCTTTTATCTGCTGGGAAAATTCGTCGCTTCCATATTTCGGATCGCCAGCAATCACATGACCGGCATGCCGAGCATGCACACGGATCTGGTGGGTACGGCCGGTAATCGGACGAGCTTCCACCAAAGTGGCGAAATCGCCAAAGCGCTGAACCACGCTGAACTCGGTCAGAGATTCCTTGCCCTCGGCATTTACCTCGACCATTCGCTCGCCGGACCGCAGATTATTCTTCTGCAGAGGCGCGTGAACTTTTCGCGTGGTAGCAGGCCAATGGCCGCGCACCAGTGCCAGATAGCACTTGCGCACGCCATCACCGCGTAATGCCGCATGCAGATGACGGAGCATACTGCGCTTCTTGGCGATCATCAGGCAGCCGGAGGTGTCGCGGTCCAGCCGGTGTACCAGCTCCATCTGCGGCACATCGGGACGCAACTGGCGCATCGCCTCGATCACACCGAAATTGAGGCCACTGCCACCGTGCACGGCAAGACCCGCGGGCTTGTTGATAACAATCAGCCCCTTGTCCTCATACAGAATGTTCTGCTCCAACGCCTGCAGAATGCCCTGACCGACCAGCGCTGGCTCATTGGGTTCCGGTAAGCGTACTGGCGGTATACGTATGCTGTCACCCGCCTGCAAACGGTAGTCCGGCTTGACCCTTCCTTTATTGACGCGCACCTCGCCCTTGCGCAGGATCCGGTAGACCAGCGTGCGCGGCGCGCCCTTGAGACGAGTGATCAGATAGTTGTCGATGCGCTGCCCCGCGAGGTCCTCGGAGATGAGGTCAAACTGTACGGGGGGAGCTGCTGGAGTTGTGCTTTCATTCATCCGCGCATGATACATTTTTTCTTGCAATTGAAGCACTTAAAAAATGCTGTTATATTCGCTAAAGCTGCGTAACAGGCAGCCGGGGAAACAGCAGGCGCATCACCATCGCGCAGCCCCCAGAAACAACGACATTTGGGGCTTTGCCAGGCGTTTATCAAACAGTAGGCCGGCAAGCACCATTGATCGACACGCTGGTTGCCAGTTGGCAGCCAGAATATAAACCCGCTCCCGACAAAGCGATGAGCGGCACCCGATCAAGATGGGTAAGTGTCAGGTGGAGATGCACAGCTTCAGGATCATGTGACGAGCGCTGACAGTTGCCCTGCAATGTGTCCCCGTTCCCAGTCCGGCTGATTCCTCCCGAAGGCAGTTTTTGAACAGGCCCCCGCGCTGACATGGTCACCGGCGACCTGAAACGTCATCCCAGGCATGCAGCATATTTGCATGGGTAGGCATCCGGCGCTGTCGTGGCATGGTTGGATAGATAGTCACGCAGGCTTTTTCAAAGACTTCCAGAAACGGTTTATCTGTACTCGCCGTAACAGACTGTATTGCCCTGCCCTGTGGCAGCGACATGAAATCTGAACAAGGGCAAGGTTGGCCCAAGCAGAAACACCCCTGACACCTGTCATACGAGTCGCAGGTGCCGTCATTGTGTGATCCGGGCAGCATTGGAAACACAACGGTACTTCATGAAAAGAATGCTGATCAACGCAACTCAACCCGAAGAGTTGCGCGTCGCCCTGGTAGATGGCCAGCGCCTGTACGATCTGGATATAGAATCCGGAGCACGTGAACAGAAGAAAGCCAACATCTATAAAGGCAAGATCACCCGTGTCGAACCCAGCCTCGAGGCTGCATTCGTTGATTTCGGCTCTGACCGCCACGGCTTTCTGCCGCTGAAGGAAATCTCCCGCGAATACTTCTCCAAGCAGCCTGAAGGCCGCGTCAACATCAAGGAAGTACTGCGCGAAGGCCAGGAAGTCATAGTCCAGGTCGACAAGGAAGAGCGCGGCAACAAGGGCGCAGCTTTGACGACCTTTATCAGCCTGGCTGGTCGCTACCTGGTGCTGATGCCCAACAACCCGCGCGCCGGTGGCATTTCCCGTCGCATCGAGGGTGAAGAGCGCAACGAGCTACGCGAAGCCATCAACAGCCTCAACGTTCCCGCCGACATGGGCATGATCGTGCGCACCGCCGGCCTGGGTCGCAGTGCTGAAGAACTGCAATGGGATCTGGATTATCTGCTGCAACTCTGGGGTGCCATCAAGGGCGCCTCCGATGAGCGCGCCTCCCCGTTCCTGATCTATCAGGAAAGCAACGTCATCATCCGCGCCATCCGCGACTACCTGCGCCAGGACATCGGCGAAGTGTTGATCGACAGCGAGACCGTCAAGGAAGAAGCGCTGAACTTCATCAGCCAGGTCATGCCGCAGTACGCGAGCAAGGTGAAGCTGTACGAAGATACCGTACCGCTGTTCAACCGTTTCCAGATTGAAAGCCAGATTGAAACCGCCTTCGAACGCGAAGTGAAACTGCCTTCCGGCGGCTCCATCGTGATCGACCACACCGAAGCTCTGGTCTCCATTGATATCAACTCCTCGCGCGCCACCAAGGGTGCCGATATCGAAGAGACTGCACTGCAGACCAACCTGGAAGCGGCTGAAGAAATCGCCCGCCAGTTACGCCTGCGTGATATCGGCGGCCTGATCGTGATCGACTTCATCGACATGTCCCCTGCCAAAAACCAGCGGGCCGTTGAAGAGCGCGTCAAGGAAAGCCTGGAAGCCGACCGCGCCCGTGTTCAGGTGGGTCGGATTTCCCGTTTCGGTCTGCTGGAAATGTCCCGTCAGCGCCTGCGCCCATCCCTGGGCGAGACCAGTGGTATTGTCTGCCCACGCTGTAATGGCCGAGGCACCATCCGCGACGTCGAGTCCCTGTCCCTGTCGGTACTTCGCCTTATCGAAGAAGAAGCATTGAAGGAACGCACCGCAGAAGTTCGCGCCCACGTGCCGATCGCTGTAGCCACCTTCCTGCTCAACGAAAAGCGCGAAGCGCTGGCCAAAACCGAAGAGCGTACCAAGGTACGCCTGCTGATTCTGCCCAGCGAGCACATGGAAACCCCGCACTTCGACGTTCAGCGTCTGCGCGACGACCATGAAGCCGTTCTCAATGGCGAAACCAGCTACACCATGAGCAGCGAAATCGTTGCCGAAGAGCCCACACCCGTCAGCCAGACCAAGGCTATCGTGCGTCAGGAAGCAGCAGTCAAGACGCTGGCGCCCTCACGCCCTGCGCCAACGCCTGTTGCCGCCGCAGCTCCCGTGGCTGCCACCAAGGCGATTCACGATGCGCAGCCGGGATTGTTCAAGGGTTTGATCAAGTCACTCGTGAGCCTGTTCGCCTCTGAAGAAGAGCCAGCACGCGAAGAGCCGGCCAAGCCCGCAGAGCGCTCTGCCAGCAAGCCCGCCCCACGTGACAACAAGCGAGGTGGTGACGAGCGCCGTGGTGGTCGTGGCCGCCGCCCCCGTACCGAACGCAGTGACCGCCCAGAACGCAATGAGCGCCCAGAACGCGCCGAGCGTCCTGAGCGCAGCGAACGTCCCGAGCGCAAAGCTCCAGCAGCTCGCGCCGAGGCGCCGGTCCAGACCGAGAAGCGTGACGCTCCGGTAGCAACGGAAACCAAGTCGGGGGAAACGCCTACCCGCCGCCGCCGCCGCGGTACGCCGGAAACCCCGACTGAAGCCAAGCAAGCGGCGCAGGAGCAGGGTCCAGATCAGAACCAGGACCGGACTCCTGATCAAGGCCGTTCCGAAGCACCTGCCGAGCGTCGTTCGCGTCGCCCTGTCGAGGAAAAGGCAAACGAAGACCAGACGATCGCTGAAGATCAGACAGATCTGGACACCACGGATGAGACAGGCGAAAGCGATCGCCCCAAGCGTCGCTCGCGTAATAGCCAGCGTCGTCGCAATAATCGTCGCAGCCGCGTTAATCAGGATGACACTACAGCCGGCTCCGAGGGCGCCCAGGAAGGCGAGCAGACGCCTTCCAGCGAACTGCCGAGCAACGAGCCGAGCCAGCCTGTAGCAGACAGCGCTGTCGCAGTGGCAGCCACAGCTGCAGCGTCGGTTGCCCGTGTGGAAGAAACGGTAGCCGAGCAGGAGCAGGAGCAACCTGGCAGCCTGAGTGATGTGACTGATCCTGTAGAGGCCGGCTTGAAACAGGCCGCATCCGATCTTGAGTCCTCCATTGAGGATGCGGTTCAGGCGTTCAGCCAGTCGCAACCCAAGGCGGTTGATGAAGATACAACCGAGCAGCAAGCCACTCCGGCTCCTGTCGAGGAAGTGGCTGAGATCAAGGCCGCTGATGCAGAGCCAACGGCAGTACCGGCTGAATCCGTCAATGAGGCGCCCACTGAGCCTGCGGTCCAGATTACCGCCGCAGCGGTCGAACCAACCGAGCAGGAACCGCAAGTTCTGGTACACGCAGAGCCTGTAGCGCCAGCACCGGCACTGGAAGAAACGGTTGCCGCACAGACGGAAGTTCAGCCCGAGCCAGTGAAGCCTGTGGAGCCGGTGAATCCGCCAACAGAAAGCGGACGCGCCTATAACGATCCGCGGGAAATTCGCCGCCGCCAGCAGGAAGCCAAGCTTTTGGCTGAACAGCAGGCAGCCAGCGAGGAGCCGGAAACAGCAATGGAAACGGCAACGCCGGTTCAGGATGTCACACCCCTGCCCGATCAGCCCGCACCGGTAGTAGACCCGGTCGCTCAGCAGCCTGCAGTCGAAGAGCAGTCGGCGCCAGCCGAGCAAGCCGACAGTCCGCAGCCCGAGCGTTCCGAACGGGAGCGTCCAGCCAATCCGCAACAGGCTGACCTGCCGATCGATACGGTCGAGTCACCCGCTAGCGCGGATGCGACGGGTGATGAAGATCATCCCGAGACCCATGATCTGCGTCAGCAGCAGGAAGACCAGGAAGATAAGCCCAAGCTCTGATAGGGGACGGCGAACGAAAAAGGGGATGCTTGATGCATCCCCTTTTTTTGTCTGAGTGACCCTTGAAACATCGGCAAAGTCTTCAACCCAGCCGTTGCGGCTCCATTTCCAGCTCCAGGCCAAACCGGGCATGGACATCATCGCTGATACGCTTGGCCAGCGAGAGAATATCCTCTCCCCGTGCGCCACCGTGATTTACCAGCACCAGCGCCTGTCGTGCATGCACGCCCACATGGCCAGCGCGCACACCCTTCCAGCCAGCCTGGTCAATCAACCATCCGGCTGCAACCTTGTATCGACCATCCGGCTGCAGGTAGTGCGGTATGTCGGGATAAAGGGCCTTGAGCGCATTCAGTTGGTGCCGGGTTACCAGCGGATTCTTGAAAAAGCTTCCCGCATTGCCCAACACCGCGGGATCCGGGAGTTTGGACTGGCGGATATGGCAGACCAGACTGGCGACAACACGCGGATCCGGTCGGTGCAGGCCGGTCGCTTCCCAGGCAGTGTCCAGCGGGGCATAGTCGACACGAACCTGAGCATGACGGCGCAGTATCAGCCGCACCCGCAAGATCACATAGCGCCCGGGCGACTGTTTGAAAACGGACTCCCTGTAGCCGAAGTGGCAAGCTGCACGGTCAAATTGTCGGATCTCACCGGTCACCCGGTCCAGTGCGTCCAGACTATGAAAGACATCCTGTAACTCAACACCGTAAGCGCCGATATTCTGGACCGGAGCTGCGCCCAGCGTGCCCGGTATAAGTGACAGATTTTCCAGCCCGCAGAGCCCCAGATCCAGCGTCCAGTTGACCAGGTCGTGCCAATTCTCACCGGCCTCACCCTCGATCAGCAGCGCATCTGGCGCGCGCCGCAAAACCCGCCGGCCGCGGCTGCGCATGATTATGACCACACCAGGCAGCGATCCGGTAACAACGACGTTACTGCCGCCTCCCAGCACAGTGACCGGCCAGGCATGTTCAGCCGCCATATCCAGTGCAGCCACAAGCTCCCGATCGCTGTGGATCTCCACCAGATGCTCGGCGCGCTCGGTAATACCCAGGGAGTTGTAGGCCCGCAGGTCAACCTGCTGTCGCACGGCGAACATCAGGATCCGGCCAGCATTGCGCGTACCCGCTCCAGGTCGTCCCGGGTATCAATGCCCGGTGCCGGCACCTCACAGGCATCAGCAACCTGAATCCGGCAGCCAAACCAGAGTGCCCGCAGTTGTTCCAGGGATTCTGCCGTCTCCAGGGGGCTCGGTGCCCACTGGACATAATCATGCAGAAATCCGACCTTATAGGCATACAGGCCGATATGCCGGCGGAAGGTCATTCCCTCAGGGATGCTGCGCGGCTCGGTTGCAAAGGCATCCCTGGACCAGGGGATCGGCGCGCGACTGAAGTACAGGGCAAAGCCCTGTTGGTCGGTCACCAGCTTCACCACATTGGGATTGAAAACCGATTCGATATCCGTCAAAGGCTCGGCCAGAGTGGCAATGCTGGCCTGCGGGTGCGCGAGCAGGTTTGCTGCCACCTGGTCAATCAAGCTGGGGGGGATCATCGGCTCGTCGCCCTGCACGTTGACCACACAGTCTTCGGCATCAAGCCCCATCAACGTCACCACCTCCTGCAACCGGTCGGTGCCCGAGGGGTGATCGGCTCTGGTCAGTACAACGTTGGCGCCGAACTGACGACAGGCCTCAGCTATGCGCTCGTCGTCGGTGGCCACGGTCACGCTCAAGGCCTGGCTCTTGCCGGCCTGCTCCCACACGCGCTGAATCATTGTCTTGCCGCCAATATCAAGCAGGGGCTTGCCTGGCAGGCGGGTGGAAGCATATCGAGCCGGAATGATGACGTGGAACATGTTCAGGTATCCAGCCGCTCATCGGCATCCAGGGCACGGGCCTCGCCTTCCAGCATGACCGGTATGCCATCGCGAACCGGATAGGCCAGACCATCGGCGCGGCACCACAACTCGGTCTTGTCGGCGTTCTGTACCAGCGGGCCCTTGCAGATCGGGCACGCCAGGATATCAAGCAGCTTGGGGTCCATCATAAAACTCCTGAGAAAATGAAAAGAAAATGCCGAGTAGCCAGACCAGTCAGGCAGGCCTCGGATTGAGAGTGGCCAGGCGCTGTTGCAACTGGCTGGCAAAGGCGTCACTCATGGTCGCCTCTACGCACAGATACCACCAGTTGGGTCGGGCAAAGCCGGTGCATTTGATCGCGTCCTTTTCGGTCATGATCAAGGGCCTGTCCAGATCGCAAGCAGCAAAACTGGCTACCGAATAATGTGCATGATCGGAAAAAATGTGCCGCTCCACCTCGAAGGATAGCTGCTCAAGACTGATAAAAAAACGCTCGGGGTTGCCGATTCCTGCCACCGCTGACACCTGTTTGCTGCCCTGCCAGTGTTCAGGCCGTATGCGCTCACCCGTCAGCAGGTTGACCAGCGCCACCGGCTTGAGCTGCATCCCGAAATCCGTGGAACTGTCAGATACGGCACCATTGCGCACCACGAAGTCTACCGACTTCACCCTGCTGGCAGGCTCACGCAACGGCCCCTCCGGCAGACATCTGGCATTGCCCAGCCCCCGCGCAGCATCGACCATGAGTATTTCCAGATCGCGCCCCAGTCGGTAATGCTGCAGGCCATCGTCACTGACGATGACGTCCACCTGCGCGCTGGCCAGCAGGTGCCGCGCCGCCTGCGGACGATCCGGATCAATGACCACGGGCACCTGGCAGCGCTTTGCGATTAACAAAGGTTCATCGCCCACGGTCACCGCGTCGTCATGGTCGGGATCGAGCAACCAGGGCGTTGACTGGGGGGAGGCGCCGTAGCCACGACTTATCAGACCGGGACGTAGCCCCTGGGCCTTGAGATAATCAAGCAGCCAGATGCACATGGGGGTCTTGCCGGTACCACCCAGGGTGATGTTACCCACCACGATCAGCGGCACGGGGGGCTGCCAGACACGCGCAGCATCCTCCATGTATGCTGCGCGACGTCTGGTTACTACCAAGCCGTAAAACGCGGACAAGGGCCTGAGGGCCAGCAGCCAACTCTGCCGTCCATACCAGGCACGGAGCATGAACTGCTCGAGGGAAAATCCCTTCACTGCCCTTCGCCCGCCTCCGCCTGGGTCGTCGTCAGCCTCAACCGGGTGAAGCCCAGTTGACCTGCCGCGTCCATCGCCATGATCACTGACTGATGGGGCGTCTGCGCATCTGCGGTAATAATCAAGGGCAACGACAGGTCACCAGCCGATTCGCGCTGAAGCGCTGTCTTAAGCGTATCCACCCCGGGAGCAATAAGCGCCTTGTCGTTGATTGCAATATCCCCGCTGGCCGATATGGTCAGTTCGATCTGCTGCTGGTCACGATTTTCCACCTGCTCGCCGGACACCGCTTCCGGCAGATCCAGCTTGAGCTGGGTCTCGCGGGTAAAGGTGGTTGAAACCATGAAGAAAATCAGCAGCAGAAACACTACATCGATCAGGGGCGTGAGATTGACGCTGGCCTCTTCCTGTCTCTGGCGCCTGAAATTCACGTCCTGGCTCCCTTGCGAGTGCTACCAACGCGTGAAACCGGCTCCTTGCTCACGGGGCCAGCGATCGGCGCTTCCACTTCACGATTGCCCTGCAGAACCTCGACCAGCTTGGTCGCCTCCTGTTCCATGGCCACCACCAGCTCGTCCACCCGACGCACAAAGAAACGATGAAAAAACAGGGCCGGAATGGCTACGGTCAGGCCCGCAGCGGTGGTTATCAATGCCTTGGAGATACCTCCTGCCAACACGCCGGTATTGCCGGTACCCTGAATCATGATTGCGCTAAACACGTCGATCATCCCGATTACCGTACCCAGCAGACCAAGCAGCGGCGTAATTGCAGCGACTGTACCGAGGGTATTGAGGTAGCGTTCGAGCTCATGAATGACCTTGCCGGCCGCTTCCTGGATGCTTTCTTTCATGATCTCCCGACCGTGCTTGGAGTTGTTCAGGCCGGCCGCCATGATTTCGCCCAGGGGCGAGTCACTACGCAGGGTTTTCAGACGTTCGGCGTCCAGCTTGCCCTCACGCACCCATTGCCAGACCTGACCAAGTAACGCCGGAGGCGCCACACGCGCGCTGCGCAGTGCCCAAAGACGCTCTATCACGATGGCGGCAGCAATAACCGAAGACAAGATAATCGGCAGCATCAGCCAGCCGCCCGCACTGATCAGTTCCCACACAAGCGATCCCTCCCCAAAAGTCAGCATACTCTAGCACAGGGCCAGCTGCTCCCTGCGCGCTCTTGTTATTCATGCCAGAAGCGCCTGGCGCTGTCTCTCCAGCTCCAGTCACGGCGCCCGCCGTGGTCTTTGTCAAACACGAAACGAACAGCACCGGCGCGGCTAGTATAAACAGGTTCGACGGCCAATTCCCGATAGCGCGCCACAACATTTGGATGCGGATGGTTGAAGCGGTTCCTGTGACCGGCACTGAATACCACCCAATTTGGATCCACCGCACGAATCAGCGCATAGGAAGAAGAGGTTCGACTGCCATGGTGCGGGGCCAGCAACAGATTCGCAGACAGATCATGGGCAAGCATCTGATATTCACCGCGTATGCCTACATCACCGGTTAACAGCACCCCACTGTCGCCCGTCGTCACGCGCAGGACGCAGGATCGCTCATTGGCTGGCGCGGGAGCCGGTGCGCTGTAAATGATCTCGAATGTCACCGCATTCCAGCTCCAGCTCTCACCTGGCTGGCAGGCAATCGCTTGCAGTTGGGGGCTCTGATCCTCAATCTGACCGGCGACTACTCGGCCCACGGGCATGTGCCGAATTATTGCCTGCGCCCCACCTGCATGGTCATTGTCTGCATGACTGACCAGGAGCCTGTCCAGATCGGTTACCCCAAGGGATACAAGGGCAGGATGCACCACGGCTTCACCCAGATCAAAACCGCTGGAAAGCCGCGCACCCGCATCGTAAAGAAGCGCATGCTGTCGGGTCTGCACCAACACTGACAGCCCCTGCCCCACATCCAGGACAGTTACCCAGAACTCCCCCTCGACCGGCCTTGGTTGCGGTGCTGCAAGCAGCACGGGCACGCACGCCAGAGCGGGCAACCACAACAACCGCGATAACGGGCTCAGCAGGGCCAGAATACCCGCTACGCCCAGCAGCCAGTTGATCCAGCCAGGAAAAGCCAGGTACGTGGGGACATGCAAGCTAGCTGCCTGCTCCAGCGCAAGAAATAATCCATCGAGTAATTGGGCAGCGAACCAGAGAAGCCAGGGGACCCCCAGCACAAGCTCCAGCAGCGTCCCCAGTAGTGCAGCGGGCACCACCAGCAGACTGACGAATGGGATTGCCAGAATATTCACCAACGGCGCAATGAGGCTGCCGGGCATCCCCCATAACAGCAACCAGGGCCAGAGACCGATAAAAATAACCCACTGCGCGCGACCCCAACGCCACCAGAGCCCCCTTTGATCGAGCCTGCCAGCCATCCCGAAAACCAACAGACCCACCGCCATGAAAGATAGCCAGAACCCAGCCAGCAGGGGCGCAGCAGGATTTATCATCACCACCAGACACATGGCCAGCAACCAGAAGAACCAGGGCCCGGGTTGGCGATAAAGCAACCGGGCCAGCAACACCATGGCCACCATCAGCAAGGCGCGCTGGGTGGGGACGGCAAAACCCGCAAGTGCGGCATAAATAGCAGCGGCAAAGATGGCCAGGGGCGCTGCCAGCCAGATACGCGCAAAGGGCAGGTGTAATATGCCCAGTCGACCCGCAAGCGTAACCAGACCAAACACCGCCGCGGCGAACAGACCTACGTGCAAGCCGGATATCACCATCAGATGACTGGTGCCGGTTGCCTGCAGTACCTGCCAATCCTCCCGACTGAGCACGCTTCGGTCACCAACAATTAATGCCAGCAGCCTTTCAGTACCCGGGGTAGCCCCCAGGGCCTGCAGCAATCGGTCACGGATATGACTGCGCATTCCGTCAACGCCTCCATACCGCATGCCGTCCAGCCGTTGACCACTGCGTATGCTGCCAAGGGCGCCAATACCCTGGGCATAAAGCCAGGCTTCGTAATCGAATGCACCGGGGTTGGACATGCCGCGGGGACGGCGCACCCGCGCCTCGAACCGCCAGTACTCGCCCTGCAGCACGGGCTCACCGGCGTACCAGTGAACACGCATGAAAGGCAGGGATTCACCGGTGTCAACTATCCGTGCGTCCGCGAGCTGAAATCGCCAGCCGGTTAGGGTGGCTTCGGGCAGACCTGCAATACGCCCCTCGATCGACAGGGTTTGTTGATCGAGCCGGTCCGGCAGCCGCTCATGCAATACAAGATGATGAACCAGCACTGCCCAGACCAGACCAGTCAGACCTGCGGCAAGCAGCCGGTTATCCGGGCCCTTCAGCCAGACTACCGGAATCAGCAGGCTCAACACCCCGAGAAGCCAGGGCGATGGCAACTGCTCCAGCATCAATGGACTGATCAGGCCCAGAAAAAAACCCGGCAGGATAACCATGAGTTGTGGGCGGCGGAATACATCCAATGTACGGCCTTCCTTTGCAGTCAGGCAGTAGTCTGCGCCTGACATTCCATGCATAATTGAGCGACATTTCCCTGGCTACCATAGTAATGCCGCGTCGGTTCCTGAAACGCTACATGCCCAGTCCCGAACGCATAAAGCAAAGCAAATCGCTTCGCTTTATGGGCAGCATGCTGCACGATCCAAACCTATGGCATCTCAACCGCCACAGCGTTGCGCGGGCAATGGCCATCGGGCTTTTCGTTTCGATGCTACCCATTCCAATGCAAATGCTGGTTTCAGCCTGCGTTGCAATGCCGGCACGTGCCAACCTGCCCGTCTCGGTGGGCCTGGTCTGGCTGACCAATCCGGTCACCATGCCGATGATTTTCTTTGCGGAATACAAGATCGGAACCATGCTTCTGGGCGCACCCGAACGCAGCATGCCCATGGAATTATCAATGACCTGGCTGGCCAGCGAAATCCACCATATCTGGCAGCCGCTGCTTCTCGGTTCCGTTCTTCTGGGGGCCGTCTTCGCCGTGGCGGGGTATGCCGCCACCATGTTGTATTGGCGAATATGGGTCGGGCGCAACTGGCAAAGGCGTAAAATGCGACGCCGTCATCAGAACTGACGTTTTTACTCTACGCGCGCCGCCAGTTTACCTTCCACCAGGGTCAGGACCCTGTCCATTTGTGACGCCAGTGCGAGGTCATGGGTAACCACCATGAAGGCGGTCTTGAGACTCTGGCTAAGTTCGAGCATCAACTGCTGAATGCTTCTTGCCGTGTGCTGGTCCAGATTGCCGGTAGGTTCGTCGAGTAGGACACAGGCCGGCTCGTTGATCAGCGCCCGTGCGATGGCCACACGCTGACGCTCACCACCTGACAATTCGCCCGGCTTGTGTCCGGCGCGCTGGGCAAGACCAACACGTTCAAGCATCTGCTGCCCGCGTTGGTGCGCTTCACTGATAGGCGTGTTGCCAATCAACAGCGGCATGCATACGTTTTCCAGGGCACTGAACTCCGCCAGCAGGTGATGGAACTGGTAGACAAAACCCAGCCCGCTGTTACGGAGCTTGCCACGTTCTGATTCGCGCAGTGAGGACATCTGCCTGCCGGCCAGCCAAACCTCTCCTTCAGTGGGCGTATCCAGCCCACCGAGCAGATTGAGCAGTGTCGTTTTACCCGACCCCGAGCTGCCGACAATGGCCACGCGCTCACCGGCTACCAGTTGCATGTTTATGCCATCGAGTACACGCAGGCGCTGCGGTCCGATTGCATATTCCATACTCAGGTTCCGACATTCCAGGACAAAATCAGTCATAACGCAATGCCTCCGCAGGCTCGGTGCGCGAGGCGCGCCAGGCCGGATACAGTGTGGCCAGGAAGCTCATGCCCAGAGCCGCAGCACAGATCAACACAACATCACTCCAGATAAGCTGGGACGGCAGGTAACTGATGAAGTACACATCGGAACTGAGGAACTGGATGCCGAAAAGTTTTTCCAGCCCAGCGACCATCGCCGACACGTTCAACGCCGCAAGTACCCCGAGGACACAACCAGCCAGAGTTCCCACCACACCAATCACGGAGCCCTGCACCATGAATATGCCCATGATGGTGCCAGGCGATGCGCCAAGAGTTCGCAGAATAGCGATGTCCGCTTTCTTGTCGGTGACCACCATGACCAGAGTGGAGATGATATTGAATGCAGCCACTGCGACGATCAGCAGCAGAAGCAGGCCGATCATGGTCTTTTCCATCCGGATCGCGGCAAACAGATTACCGTGAGTACGGGTCCAGTCCTGCGCGTAGTAGTCACCCGGCAGCAAGGATGCCAGCTCCCAGGCAACACGGGGCGCCTGGAAGAGATCACCCAACCTGACACGCAAACCCTGCACCTGACCGGGCTCCCAGCGCGACAAACGTGCAGCATCGCCGGCATGGATCAGCGCCAGGGAACCATCCAGCTCCGCTCCGACCTTGAAGGTGCCCACCACATGAAAACGTTTGAGGCGGGGAAACACGCCGGCGGGGGTTACCGATGCTTCTGGCAGAACAAAGGTCAGCTTGTCGCCAATCCCCACGCCAAAGCGACTGGCAATCTGTTCACCGACGATAATGCCAAACTCCCCGTCCTGCAGGTCGCCCAGGGTGCCACGGGTCATGTGCTGACCAACAATGGACACATCTACCTCCTTGTCCGGCAGAATGCCGTTCACCAGAACAGGAGCTACACTGCCATCATGCGTGAGCATGCCCTGCAGCTGGACAAAAGGCGCCACTGCTTCGACATCGGGATGCTCAAGCAGGGTATCGGCCAGCAGAGGCCAGTCGTTGATCGGCTGCTGGGAGCTGACGGTCGCATGGGGCACCATACCCAGAATGCGGGTCCGCAACTCGCGGTCAAAGCCGTTCATCACCGACAGCACCAGGATCATGACCAGCACGCCAAGGGTCAGCCCCAGCATGGAGATCAGGGAAATGAAGGAAATGAAATGATTGCGGCGCTTGGCGCGGGTATAGCGCAGGCCGATAAAAAATGGCAAGGGTCTGAACATGAAGTAACGGTTACCTGAAGGGCCGTGCCCGTTGAATGGCAGTTCGGATTGGCATGGTACACTGAAAAGCATATTTGTTCAGCGCTTCGCAAAGGCTCAGGCGGGTCAAATGACAGACAAAGAAGAAGACTCAACAGACGACAAGCGGGATTTCTTCAGAATTCGCGACAGCCTCGCCCTGGATGTGCGCAAGGTGAGCAGTGCGGACATTGAAGAGGCTGCGTTCGAGGAGCAATCACCACTTTTCAGCCTGTTAAGTGACCTCCATACCCTGGACTACGAATCGCAGCATCTGCTGCGTCAGATAGCCGAGCGTGACCGAGCCCTGGCGCACTATCTGAAGATAATCAACAAGCGAGTCGATCTGCTAAGTAACGCTCTGGCGCTACAGCTGGTGGATGAAATCGGTGATCCCCAGGAAGTTACCCTGAGTGAAGGCGGTATTTCCTTTGCCTATCCGGAGGCTTTCGAGATTGGTGCCTGGCTGGCGCTACGTATGGTGCTGCTGCCCTCACCACTTGGGCTGGTGTTGCCGTCACAGGTTATTCGCTGTGAGCCTGATACCGAGTCAGACAACTGGATCATTGCCGTGAGCTTTCACACCCTGGCAGATAATCAGCGTCAGATGCTTGCCCGGCATATACTGCAAAAACAGGCTCAGGAAATCCGTGCCAACAAGACTCAAGCCTCAATCCAGGAAAGGACACCATGATGAAACACCTAACCTCGACACTATGTGCCACCTCTCTGATGCTAGGTATGATGCTCAGCGCAGCACCCCTGCAAGCAGACACCCTGGTCATTCCACTCGGCCACCAGGCAACCGACAATGTGTCTGCTATGCCCCAGCGGGGTCAGACCAAAGGCTCCGTGGTCCAGCGCCATGGCGAGCCGAGCACTCGACATGCCGCTGTCGGGCAACCACCGATTACCCGCTGGGACTATCCCGGCTACAGCGTTTATTTTGAATACGACAGGGTCATCGATAGCGTTCGCCATCGCCAATCGGGGAGCGCGCTGACCCCATGACGTTGATTTACGGCCATCGGGGTGCCCGCGGCGAAGCACCGGAAAACACCCTCCCAAGCTTCAGACGCGCACTGGCCGCCGGCGTCACCCGTGTCGAGCTTGACCTGCATCTGTCCGCAGACCGTCAACTCATGGTAATTCATGACCCTACCCTCAGGCGCACCACAGGCCTGGGCGGCAAGGTCAGCAAACATACTGCTGCTGAATTGATGCGCCTGGACGCCCGCCGGGATGGTCCATCCTGGCCGGAGCCTTGCCCAATACCCAGCCTGGAGCAGCTTTTCCAGGCCTGCCCAGAGTTCGAGCACTACCAGCTTGAAGTCAAGAGTGGCTCCAGCGGCCAATCACGTATTGTGCTGGACGCTGTCAGTGAACTGGTCCAGCGTTTCGGGTTGAAGGACAAGGTAGTCCTTACCTCAAGCAGCCGCACCTTGCTGAAAACGGCCAGCCAGGACAATTACTCGCTTCCCACCGGGCTGGTCGAAGAGTATGGCCTGATTGATCCCCTGAAGAGCGCACGTCGGTACGGTTGCCGCTATCTGATCCTGAACTGGAAATTATGCAGGCTTGCACGTATACGAAAAGCCCAGGCCATGGGTCTGCATGTATCAGTCTGGACAGTGAATGACCCTGCGATGATGCAGCGCCTGGCAGAGATGGGCGTAGACAGCCTGATTACCGACCTGCCGCACCTGGCAGTCGAGACCCTCAAGCAGCGGGCATAAAAAAGCCCCGGTTACGGGGCTTTTTCGTTGCACACACGAGCATAGTGCCTAAAAAAGTCGGTTCAATCCGTCCAACGCCGCAACCCGATAGGCTTCAGCCATGGTCGGGTAGTTGAAGGTGGTGTTGACGAAGTACTTGATGGTATTCGCCTCCCCTTTCTGGTTCATGACGGCCTGGCCGATGTGCACAATTTCCGATGCCTGGTCGCCAAAGCAATGAATACCCAGAACTTCGAGAGTTTCGCGATGGAACAGGATCTTCAGCATACCCACCTGTTCACTGGTAATTTGCGCGCGCGCCATACTCTTGAAAAATGCCTGTCCAATTTCGTAAGGCACCTGTGCATCGGTCAACTCACGCTCGGTCTTGCCCAACGAGCTGATCTCCGGAATCGTGTAAATACCTGTGGGCACATCATCCACAAAACGCCAGGCGTCATTGCTTACGATATTACCCGCGGCAGAACGGCCCTGGTCGAAAGCCGCACTGGCCAGGCTCGGCCAGCCAATCACATCTCCGACAGCGTAGATATTCGGCACATCAGTGCGGTAGTTTTCATCCACACTCAACTGGCCACGGTTATTGGCCTTTAACCCGACATTTTCCATGCCTAGCCCATCAGTATTACCAGTACGGCCGTTACACCAGAGCAACGCATCGGCCTTGAGCTTCTTGCCAGACTTTAGATGCAGAACAACACCCTGGCTGTCCAATCCCTCAATCTTGTCGTATTCCTCGTTATGCCGGATCAATACGCTGTTGTTACGCAGGTGGTAACTCAAGGCATCAGAGATCTCGTCGTCAAGGAAACTGAGTAACCGGTCCCGGTTGTTGATCAGGTCTACCTTTACGCCCAGCCCGCAGAAGATTGATGCATATTCACAACCAATAACACCCGCACCGTAAATGATCAGGGTACGTGGAGTATGGTTAAGCTTGAGGATGGTGTCGCTGTCATAGATGCGCGGGTGACTGAAGTTCACGTCCGCCGGACGATACGGCCTGGAGCCCGTGGCAACGATGACTTCCTTGGCGATCAACTTGTCGACCACACCTGCGGAATTGACCAGTTCGATGGTGTTCTCGTCGGCGAAACTGCCCTTGCCAAAAAACACATCGACCCGATTGCGGGCGTAATAGCTGGTCCGGGAGGTAACCTGTTTGGCCATGACCTTTTCGGCACTTTTCAGTACGTTTGGAAATGAGAACCAGCGGGGCTCACCGATGGTGCGAAACATCGGATTGGTATTGAAGTGAATGATCTGTTTGACAGAATAACGCAATGCCTTGGACGGAATGGTGCCCAGATGGGTACAGTTACCACCCACAGAGTCACGCTCTTCAACCACAGCCACCTTGCGGCCGTGCTTGGCCGCGTTCATTGCAGCGCCCTCGCCAGCTGGGCCAGAGCCCAGTACCACTACGTCATAATTGTATACAGCCATTCAGTAAGTTCCTTGTTGTGCTCGAGGGTATGCTCTCATCTGAAAACCGATGAAGCTAGTCGACCTTGGTCGCGTCATATCCCAGATCACTGGTTGCACGCTTGGCCCGCGGCTCGATACCCGCGTTTTCACTTGCTTCTTCGCACCTTGTGACGTCCCCGCCGCAGATGCCACAGGACTTGTCGAGTCCAGTCGCACCAATACCACCGCAGGACCCGGCAATAGGCTTGCGACCCATCATTACGCCCACGGACATGCCAACCACGACCAGAGTCATCAACAGGAATGCCAGAAACCAGACCATAGGTTACTCCTCGCTCTTTACCAGAGCCTCAAACAGGGGTGTGGGCCGGGAAACAAACTCGGCCCCCTCGCGCAGCACAAAAAGTGCCGCAACATTGTTTTCCTGTGCATATTCCCAGCCCTTCTCCGGGCCAAGAATCAGCAATACGGTGGAAAGCCCATCAGCCACCATGGCAGAGGGATCCATCACGGTCACTGCAGTCAAATTATGCATGACCGGCCATCCGCTCCTGGGATTGACAGTGTGCGAATAACGCTGCCCCTCGTATTCAAAGTAATTACGATAGTCACCTGAAGTGGATACCGCATAACCGTCGAGCTCAACGATCAGACTCGCTGTGCGCTCATCATCACGCGGCTCCTCTATGGCAATGCGCCAAGGATTCTCGCCCGGCTTGACCCCGGCCGCCTTGAGTTCGCCGGTAATCTCGACCATATAGTCTTTGATTCCCAGTGACAGCAGGTGTTCCGCAACCCGATCAACCATATAGCCTGCGGCAATGCTGCTGAGATCAACCTTGAGGTCATTGTCCTTACACAACTGGTCCTTCTCGATGCGCAAATGCTGCTGGCCTACATTCTGCAACGCCTTATCAATCTCGGCCTGCACAGGCACGACCTGCATTCCGTCGCCACGCTGAAAGCCCCAGACTTCCAGCAACGGGCCAACGGTCACGTCGAAACCGCCTTCGCTGTCCCTATTGAGCCTCTGTGCAAAACCGACCAAATCCAGAATCGATTGCGGCATGGACTGACAGGCACCAGCAAGCAGTGCGTTGAATCTCGCCAAATCCGAATCGTCACGCCAGGTAGAAACCTCAGCATCAAATTCGTCGAACTGGTTTTCCAGACTGGCCTGCAGCTTTTCCGGACCGGGAGAACCATCCGCCGCAACCCATTTGATCGAATAGGTGCTACCCATGGTGCTACCGGAAATTTCCGAAACCGGCACCGTAGAATTGAAACAGCCCGCCAGAGCTGTTGCCAAGGCAACAACAATAGCGGGCCGAAGGTTTCGAAGTAGCACTCTAGCCGCCGAAATCATCAAGCATGATGTTTTCCGGTTCGACACCCATATCCTGCAGCATCTTGATAACCGAAGCGTTCATCATTGGCGGACCACACATGTAGTACTCGCAATCCTCAGGGGCCGGATGGTCCTTCAGATAGTTATCAAGCAACACATTGTGAATAAAGCCCGTTGGACCATTCCAGTTGTCTTCCGGCAGCGCATCGGACAAGGCCAGATGCCACTTGAAGTTCTCATTTTCTTCCTGCAGCTTGTCGAATTCCTCGACATAGAAAGCTTCACGCAGCGAGCGCGCACCGTACCAGAAGGAGATCTTGCGCTTGGTCTTGATGCGGCCCAGCTGATCGAAGATGTGCGAACGCATGGGCGCCATACCGGCGCCACCACCAATAAAGACCATCTCGGCATCGGTATCCTTGGCAAAGAACTCACCAAAGGGACCATAGACCGTGACCTTGTCACCGGGCTTGAGCGCGAAACACCAGGAGGACATCTTGCCCGGGGGCAGATCGTCACGGCCTGGCGGCGGCGAAGCCACACGCAGATTGAACTTCACTACGCCACGCTCTTCCGGGTAGTTGGCCATGGAATAGGCACGAATGACGGTTTCATCAACCTTGGACACAAAGCGCCACATGTCGAACTTGTCCCAGTCACCACGGAATTCCGGCTGAATGTCGAAATCCTTGTAATGCACGGTATGCGGCGGGCATTCCAGCTGCACATAACCACCAGCACGGAAATCGACGTTCTCGCCTTCCGGCAGTTTGAGCGTCAGTTCCTTGATGAAGGTCGCCACATTGGGGTTGGCCTCAACGGTGCATTCCCACTTCTTCACGCCGAAGACTTCTTCCGGCACTTCAATCTTCATATCCTGCTTGACCGGGGCCTGGCAGGACAAGCGCCAGCCTTCGTTGGCTTCACGCTTGGTGAAATGCGACTCCTCGGTGGGCAGCATGGAACCGCCGCCCTCCTCGACAATGCACTTGCACTGGGCGCAGGTACCGCCGCCGCCGCAGGCAGAAGACAGGAAAATGCCGTTGTTCGACAAGGTGTTCAGCAATTTGCCACCGGCAGGCACGGTAATGGTGCGCTCGCCATTGATTTCAATGGTCACGTCGCCACTGGTGACAAGCTTGGAGCGAGCGATCAAGATCACGGCAACCAGAAACAGCACGATCGCCGTGAACATCCCCACGCCCAGAAAGATTTCCATGTTCATCAGTTACAGCTCCTGTTTACAGTTGCACGCCGGAGAACGACATGAACCCCAGGGACATGAGCCCCACGGTGATGAAGGTAATGCCCAGACCGCGCAGGCCATCAGGAACATCGCTGTACTTGAGCTTCTCGCGAATACCCGCAAGCGCAACAATCGCCAACGCCCAGCCCACACCGGCACCAAACCCGTAAACGGTGCTCTCGCCGAGAGAATAATCACGCTCGACCATGAACAGGGACGCACCGAGAATGGCGCAGTTCACGGTGATCAGCGGCAAGAATACACCCAGCGCGTTGTAGAGCGAGGGAACAAACTTGTCCAGCAACATCTCCAGAATCTGCACCAGTGCAGCGATAACGCCGATGTAGCTGAGCAGACCCAGGAAGCTCAGGTCCACATTGGGCAGACCGGCCCAGGCCAGCGCGCCATCACGCAACAAGTAGGTATAGATCAGATTGTTGGCCGGTACGGTGATGGTCAATACCACCACTACCGCAATACCCAGACCCAGCGAAGTCTGCACCTTTTTTGAAATAGCGATAAAGGTACACATGCCGAGGAAGAAGGCCAAAGCCATGTTCTCAACGAAAATGGCCCGGACCATCAGGCTTATATAGTGTTCAATCATGGCTTACATAGCCTCCTTCAACGCACGGCTCTGTGGTGCCATCTTGAAATCCGGCTCCTCCACCTGCTCAGTCTTCCAGGAGCGTAGCGCCCAGATGATCAGCCCGATTATGAAGAACGCAGACGGTGGCAGCAGAAGCAGACCGTTGGGCTGGTACCAGCCACCCACGTTGACCAACGGCAGGATTTCATAGCCGAGCAGCTTGCCGGCACCAAACAGCTCACGAATCACGGCAACCACGATAAGTATGAAGCTGTAGCCCAGGCCGTTACCGACCCCGTCAAGGAAACTCATATGTGGCGGGTTCTGCATGGCAAAGGCTTCAGCCCGGCCCATCACGATGCAGTTGGTGATGATCAGACCAACGAAAACCGACAACTGCTTGCTGATGTTGTAGGCATAGGCCTTGAGAACCTGATCTACCACGATTACCAACGACGCAATGATCACCATCTGCACGATCATCCGGATTGAGCCGGGGATGTAGGTGCGGATGCTCGAGATAAACAGGTTGGAAAAAGCGGTTACCGAGGTGAGTGCCAGACACATCACCAGGGTGACGTTCAGGCTGGTCGTAACCGCCAGCGCCGAGCAGATCCCGAGGATCTGCAGGGCAATTGGGTTGTTGCTGAAAATTGGGTCGAAGAGCACCTGTCTGGCGCTTGCTTTAGCCATGATTACGCTTCTCCCGCGCTGAGATTATCGAGGAACGGACGAAAGCCATTCTCGCCCATCCAGAACTGAACTAATTTTTCCACCCCACGACTGGTCAAGGTGGCACCGGCAAGACCGTCGATCTTGTGCTCGGCGTCAGCCATACCCGGATCCACGCTACCCTTGATGACCTGGATAGCAACATCATCCTGCTCATCGTAGACAACCTTGCCGGTCCATTGCTGTTTCCAGTTCGGATTGTCGACTTCACCACCCAGACCGGGCGTTTCCGCGTGCTGGTAGAAGCCCAGACCCACAACAGTCTGCAGATCACCCTCAAGGGCAATAAAGCCGTAAAGGGTCGACCACAGGCCGTAACCATGGATTGGCAGAATCATGGTCTCGATACCATCTTCGTTCTCAACCATGTATACGGTTGCGTAGTTGGCACGGCGACGGATGCTGGCAATATCTTCGGAAGCATCAAGTTGCTGAGACAGCGCAGGCTCCTTGGAAGCCTTTTGCTGATCGTAGGTCAACGGATCGATTTCATCACTGAACTCGCCAGTGCGCAGATCAACCAGACGAGCAGTCACTTTCTCGAACTGCTCCTCGACACTAACGCCCTCTTCCAACAAACCGGCGATAGACAGAATGTTGCGCTTCTTGTCCAACAACTGGTTGGTTATCTGCACCGGCTTGAGCGACACGGCGGCAACCGAAACAACCACCGAGCACACCAGACAGACCAGCAACGCCACCATGATGGTGCGGCTGACGGATTCTCTATTACTGGACATTGCGTACAAGCCTCCGCTTTATATTGGCCTGGACGACGAAGTGGTCGATCAGGGGAGCGAACAGGTTGGAGAACAGAATCGCCAGCATGATGCCCTCGGGGAAGGCCGGGTTGACCACACGGATCAGTACAACCATGACACCGATCAGGCCACCGAAGATCCATTTACCCTGGTTGGTCATGGACGCAGATACAGGATCAGTGGCCATGAAGATCATGCCGAAAGCGAAGCCGCCAACCACCATATGCCAGTACCAGGGCACTGAGAACATCGGGTTGGTAGTGGAGCCCAGCATGTTGAACAACAGACTCAAACCAATCATGCCAAGCATCACGCCTGCCACAATACGCCAGTTGGCGATCTTGGTTGTCAGCAGTACGGCGCCGCCCAGGAATATAGCCAGGGTCGAAGTTTCACCTATTGAACCGTGGATGTTGCCGACAAAGGCATCAAACCAGCTGATTCCCTGTGACATGATCGCTTCGACGCCACCGGAAGCCGCCAGACTCAGTGCGGTTGCACCGGCGTAGCCATCAATCGAAGTCCAGACAGCGTCACCGGAGGAGGCCGCAGGATAGGCAAAGTACAGGAACGCCCTGCCCGTCAGCGCCGGGTTGAGGAAGTTCTTGCCAGTACCGCCGAAGACTTCCTTGCCGATCACGATACCGAAGCTGATACCCAGCGCGACCTGCCACAGAGGAATGCTTGGCGGCAGAATCAGCGCAAACAGGATAGAAGTAACGAAGAAGCCTTCATTGACCTCATGCTTGCGGATCGAGGCGAACAGGACTTCCCAGAAACCACCGACCAGAAAGGTCACGGCATACACCGGCAGAAAGAACGCCGCACCATGAATCAGGTTGTCCCACAGACTCGCTGCGTCAAAACCTGCCAGCGACCCGATCAAGCCAATGCGCCAGCCTTCCTGAGCTGCGAGCAACTCGGGGTTGGCTGCATAGATGATATTGGCCTGATAACCAATGTTGTACATGCCATAGAACATCGCCGGGAAAGTACATACCCATACGGTGATCATCATGCGCTTGAGGTCCAGACCATCGCGCACGTGCGCAGTGGTGCGAGTTACGCTACCGGGACGGTAGAAAAACGTGTCGATCGCTTCGTAGAGGGCGTAGAACTTTTCGTGCTTGCCACCCTTCTCGAAGTTGTGCTCGATCTTGTCGAGGAATGCACGCAAACCCATGGCTTAACCCTCCTTCTCGATCAGCGTGAGGTTGTCACGCAGAATCGGGCCATATTCATATTTGCCAGCGCACACGTAACTGCACAGGGCCAGATCTTCTTCGTCCAGCTCCAGGCAGCCCAGTTTCTGGGCCATGTCAGTGTCACCGACGATGAGGTAGCGCAAGAGTTGCGTTGGCAGGATGTCCAGCGGCATGACCATCTCGTAGTTACCGAGTGGGACCATGGCCCGCGGGCTGCCATTTGTAGTAGTAGTAAAATCGAATTGCTTGCCGGGTTTCAACTTGGAGACGAAAATATTCAATACCGAGTGTTTATTCACCCCGGGACGCAGGTAGTGAATCATTTCGCGGTTATCGCCTTCGGCCAGTACGGAAACCTGCTGGTGATAACGACCAAGGTACGCGACCGGACCCTGAGCCAGGCGACCACCAAAGACCGACCCGGAAATAACACGGTTATTACCTGACTGCAGCTCGCCAGCGGTGAGCTCATCAAGATTGGCACCCAGACGTGTGCGCAGCAGACGTGGACGCTCGACCATCGGGCCTCCCAGTGCAACCACACGTTCAGTCCATAACTTGCCGTCGGTAAACAGATGACCGATAGCAATAACGTCCTGATAGTTGACCTGCCAGACAGTCTTGCTCTCGCTGACCGGGTCGAGCATGTGGATGTGCGTACCAGGCAAGCCTGCGGGATGGGGGCCGGCGAAGCTTTCGCAGCGAACGCCATCGAGGTTTTCACCCGGTACCGACGCGCCCTCGGCGCGGCACAGCCAGATTCGTCCGAGGCGCGCAAGCACCTTCAGGCCATTCTCGAATGCGCCTGCGTATTCCTTCAACACCAGGGCCGGGTCAGCGGCCAGCGGGTTGGTATCCATAGCCGTTACAAAAATCGAGTGCGGCTCACTGTCAACAGCAGGCACACGGCTGTAGGGCCGTGTCCGCAATGCTGTCCACATACCTGATTCGATCAATTGCTCACGTACATGCTTGGGATCAAGGCCCGCCAGGGCCGTTTCCTCGTGGGCGGTAAAGCTGACCGCTTCATCACCCTCGACGTCGATTACCACCGACTGCAGGATACGCTTCTCGCCGCGGTTGATCGCACTGACTACGCCTGACGCGGGTGCGGTGTAGATAACGCCGGGGGTTTTCTTGTCACTGAAAAGAATCTGGCCTAGCTTGACCCGGTCACCCTCTTTCACTTCCATGGTTGGTTTCATACCGTGGTAGTCGAAACCGACCACGGCAACGCTGCGCACCGGGCGCGCGTCATCCATGATTTGCTCAGGGGAGCCGGTGATTGGCAGATCCAAGCCCCGTTTGATTTTTATCATACGTATAGCCTAATCACTGGTTGGAATCGTCAAGGGCGGATCGGGCATCCGGCGTAGCAAAGGGGCCGCCGAGCGTTTCGGGAGGCAAACAAAACCCAGCAGAATGTGACCACGAACCCTCATCAAAAATCCCGTCAAGTATAAAGACCATGACCTGTCAATGCTACTCAAGGTCTTGGTTTTTTCAGGTTTTTTGCTGTTACACAATCCGTTACCGGGTGAATTGACCATAATTCAGCCGGAGTAGTTAATGGGCGTATTGACTCACCGAAAACGGAGTAGAAAAGATGATTGCACGTACCCTGGCGCTGGTTTGTTGCCTCTTGCCACTCAGCCTTGCCGCCAGCGAAAAGCGCCTGGCCGAAGCGGACTTCCCGCAACGCATCGAAGTTGGCAATCAGGAGCTGGTCTTGCGCAATGCCAGCTTGCTGGAATACCTGTTCGTGGACGTTTACAGCGCCGCCCTGCTGACACCAGCACAACAGCCACTGGAAAACCCGATAAAGGCAGGAGAACCCCTGCATCTGGAGCTGTATTACTACCGGAACATTGATCGCGAGGACGTCATCAAGGCAGCCTGGGTAGCTCTGGAACGGCAGTACGACAAGCCAACCCTTGACGAGCTGCGGCCCATGATTGACGAGCTGCACGCCACATTTACCGACATCAGCGCAGGTGATCGTTACGCACTTACCCTTGATGCAGCCCACTCCCTTAGTTTGAAATACAACGGAGTGGAGTCTTTCAGCTCAGAGGACAGTCAACTGGCTAGAGCATATGTTGGCATCTGGCTCAGGGAAAACGGATTGTCTGACGACCTACGCGAAAGACTGACTGCAACCCGTTGATTTAAAATGGATCAATAGTTCAAAAAAAAGGCGCCAGAGGCGCCTTTTTTATTACTCACTACCTGCACAAGCAAGCAGTGTCTGCTCAGACCGGGAAAGCCGGGGGATTGACGTTCGCCAGATCTTCCAGAATCCGCACAACCTGACAGCTGTAACCAAACTCGTTGTCATACCAGACGTAGAGAATCAGACGATTGTCATTGCAGATGGTAGCCTCGGCATCCACCACACCGGCATGGCGTGAACCCACGAAATCACTGGAAACCACTTCCTGGGAATTGGTGAAATCGATTTGCTTGTGCAGGTCAGAATGCAGCGCCATGTAACGCAGGTATTCATTGACCTCATCACGATCAGTTGCCTTCTCAAGGTTAAGATTGAGAATGGCCATGGACACGTTGGGCGTAGGTACACGAATCGCGTTACCACTCAGCTTGCCGCCCAGCTCCGGCAACGCCTTGGCAACTGCCTTGGCAGCACCCGTTTCAGTGATGACCATGTTCAGTGCAGCGCTGCGACCACGACGGTTGCCCTTGTGGAAGTTGTCGATCAGGTTCTGGTCGTTGGTGTAGGAGTGAACAGTCTCCACATGACCGTTGACGATCCCGTACTTGTCGTTGATCGCCTTGAGAACTGGGACAATAGCGTTGGTGGTACAGGACGCAGCAGAAATGATCTTGTCGTCCGGCGAAATCGTCGCATGATTGATGCCGTGAACGATGTTCTTCAGGTCACCCTTGCCCGGAGCGGTAAGAACTACCTGAGATGCGCCCGGGCACTTCAGGTGCTGGGACAGACCCTCGGCATCACGCCATACGCCAGTATTGTCTACGACAATGGCGTCTTCTATACCGTACTGGGTGTAATCGACTTCGCTGGGGTTACTCGCATAGATCACCTGGATGATCATGCCGTTAGCCGTCAGGGTGTTGTTTTCCTCATCCACCTTGATCGTGCCCTGAAAGGAACCGTGCACCGAATCGCGACGCAGCAGACTGGCACGCTTGGCCAGATCATTAACTGCACCCTTGCGCACAACAATGGCGCGCAGACGCAGGCCGTCGCCCACACCTATCTTCTCGACCATGATGCGCGCCAACAACCGACCGATACGTCCGAAGCCGTAAAGCACAACATCACGGCCCTGGCGGCGCTCGCCCTTGTGCCCGATCACATCAGCCAGCTCTGTGCGCAGGAAAGCGTCCAGATCATCCCCACCTTCACGGCGGAACTTATCAACCAGGCGGGCCAGATCGATCGAGGCAGGACCCAGGTTCAGATCCAGCAGAGCCTTGATCAGCGGGAAGGTGTCATGTACTGACAGCTCGGTATCGTCGATCTGACGCGCAAAGCGGTGGGACTTGAGGATACTGATAACAGAACGATTCACCAGCCCCCGACCATAGATCGAGGTGACCACGTTGTGCTCGCGGTACAGACGGCCGATCAGCGGAATCATCGCTTCGGCGGTGGATTCACGATCCGTCCAGTTTTCCAGACATTGGTCATATTGGGCTTGAGTCACGTCTTTTCCTTCCAGGTCATGGGCTCTAAAGGGCCGATATTATGCTTTTGTTCTGGCACCGAGGCAATGATTCCGGGAAAAGCGCTGTAACCGCGGCATAGTCATGCGTACACAGGTACACTTGGCGTTTTTTACAGATGGACAGTCAACGCATGCCTGCGAACAAAACCATTCTTGCCTCTGCCGATGCACTCGCCGGCCATGGCAAGACGGCCTGGGGCAACCTGACCGGAGCCGCCAGGGCGCTAGCCATAGCCGAGGGCGCCCTGCTGCACCCGGGCCTGAGTCTGGTCATAACCACTGATACGGCCATGGCCGATCAACTGGAACGGGAGCTGCGGTTCTTCGCTCCAGATCTGCCCGTGCTCAGCTTCCCGGACTGGGAAACTCTACCCTATGACCGTTTTTCGCCGCACCAGGACATCATTTCCCAGCGCCTGAAGACGCTTTACCAGCTACCGTCGGTCACCCAGGGCATTCTTGTTGTGCCCATGACGACCTTATTGCACCGCATCGCGCCACGCTCCTTCCTCGGCGGCTCGGTGCTCATGCTCGAGCTGGGCCAGCAGCTGGATATGGACAAGATGCGCCTGAATCTGGACGCGGCCGGCTATCGATGCGTCGATACGGTATACGAGCATGGCGACTACGCCGTGCGCGGCGCGCTGCTGGATCTGTATCCGATGGGCAGCCGCCTGCCCCTGCGCATCGACCTGTTTGACGATGAAATCGAGACCCTGCGCACCTTCGACCCAGAGACCCAGCGTTCGATCGACAAGGTCGAGCGGGTCCATCTGTTACCCGCCAAGGAATTTCCGCTGGACAAGGCAGCCCTGACCGGCTTCCGCGCCCGCTTTCGTGAGCGCTTCGACGTCGACTACCGACGCTGCCCGGTGTATCAGGATCTGAGCGAGGGGCTGGTGCCAGCAGGGGTGGAATACTACCTGCCGCTGTTTTTTGAAGAACTGCAAAGCCTGTTTGATTATCTGCCAGACAATACCCTGCTGTTCAGTCTGCCTGGCATCGAGGGCAGCGCCGAACACTTCTGGACCGACGTACGTAACCGCTATCAGGAGCAGAGCGTCGACAAGACACGTCCGCTGCTCTCACCGGCGGAGCTGTTTCTCAGCGTCGAGGACTGTTTCGCGCTGATCAAGCGCTTTCCACGGATTGTCTGTCACCAGGAATCCATCGGGCCCGCCGCCGGTAACATTCACTTCAGCTGCCAGCCGCCGCCTGAGCTGCCAATAGACAATCGGCTGGATCAGCCCCTTGCAGCCCTTGAATCCTTTGCCAGCTCTTTTGAAGGGCGAATTCTGTACGTCGTGGAAAGCGCCGGACGCCGTGAGGCGATGCTCGACCTGCTGGCACGCATCGAGGTCAAGCCGGGCACGGTGGAAAGCTGGCCAGAGTTTCTCGCCAGCACTGCGCCGCACTCGATCATGGTGGCAACCATTGACCAGGGCATGCTCTGCGGCTCGCCCGCCATCGCACTGATTGCCGAGAATCAGCTGTTTGGCCAGCGCGTCATGCAGCGCCGGCGTCGCGGCAAGGCCACCGACCTGGGCGATGCGGTCATTCGCAATCTGACCGAGCTCCGCGAAGGGTCACCGGTGGTGCATATCGACCACGGCGTCGGCCGCTTCCTGGGCCTGGTCAATCTGACCGTTGAAGACCAGCAGGCCGAATTCCTCACCCTGGAATACGCCGACGAAGCCAAGCTCTATGTCCCGGTAGCCAACCTGCACCTGATCGCCCGCTACACCGGTGGCGAGGACGAACACGCCCCGCTACACCGCCTGGGCTCGGAACAATGGCAAAAAGCCAAGCGCAAGGCGGCCGAAAAGGTCCGCGACGTGGCTGCCGAACTGCTTGATGTCTACGCCCGCCGAGGTGCCCGCAAGGGCTTCAGTTTCAGTGCACCGGAACGCGACTATCAGGCGTTCGCCGATGCCTTCCCGTTCGAGGAAACCGCCGATCAGGAAGCAGCCATCGAAGCGGTAATCAGCGATATGGTCAAGTCACAGCCGATGGACCGGCTTGTGTGCGGCGATGTCGGCTTCGGCAAGACCGAAGTCGCCATGCGCGCAGCTTTCCTGGCGGTACACGGTGGCAAGCAGGTTGCGGTACTAGTACCCACCACCCTGCTCGCTCAGCAGCACTACAACAGCTTTCGCGACCGCTTTGCTGACTGGCCGGTCAAGGTCGAGGTCATGTCGCGCTTCAAGTCCACCAAGGAAATCAAGTCTGCCATCGGCGAACTCGCCGAGGGCAAGGTGGATATCATGATCGGTACCCACAAACTGCTGCAGGGCGACATCCAGTTTCAAAACCTGGGACTGATGATCATCGACGAAGAACACCGCTTCGGCGTCCGCCAGAAAGAACAGCTCAAAGCCCTGCGCAGTGAAGTGGATGTGCTCACGCTAACCGCCACACCCATTCCGCGCACCCTGAATATGGCCATGTCGGGCATGCGGGAGCTGTCGATTATCGCCACGCCACCGGCACGCCGATTGTCCGTGCGCACCTTCGTCATGCAGCAACAGGCGCCGGTGCTCAAGGAAGCCATCCTGCGTGAGCTGCTCCGCGGTGGGCAGGTCTACTTCCTGCACAACGAGGTGCAGACCATCGAGAAATGCGCCGCAGACCTGGCTGAACTGGTGCCCGAAGCGCGCATCGGTATCAGCCACGGACAGATGCCCGAACGCGCGCTGGAACAGGTGATGGGCGACTTCTATCACCGGCGGTTCAACGTGTTGGTGACCACCACCATCATCGAAACCGGTATCGACGTACCCAACGCCAACACCATCATTATCGAGCGGGCCGACAAATTCGGCCTGGCTCAGCTGCACCAGCTACGCGGTCGTGTCGGCCGCAGCCACCACCAGGCTTACGCCTACCTGCTCACGCCCCACGGCAAGAAGCTGACCAGCGACGCCGAAAAGCGTCTGGAAGCGATTGCCGCAGCCCAGGAACTGGGAGCCGGATTCACCCTGGCCACCCATGACCTGGAAATCCGCGGCGCCGGCGAACTGCTGGGCGACGGCCAGAGCGGTCAGATCCAGGCCATCGGCTTTACCCTGTACATGGACATGCTCGATCGGGCTATCAAGGCAATCAAGTCGGGCAACCAACCGTCCCTGGATCAGCCTCTGGGAGGCGGGCCGGATATCAACCTGCGTCTACCGGCTCTGATCCCGGATGACTACCTGCCAGACGTGCACAGCCGCCTGATTCTCTACAAGCGCATAGCCAATGCCACCGATGACGAGGCTTTGAAGGATCTGCAGGTGGAGATGATCGACCGGTTCGGCCTCTTGCCTGAGGCAGCCAAGACGCTGTTCCGCGTTACGTCCCTGAAATTGCGCTGCACTCCTCTGGGAATCAGCAAAATAGATGTCGGGCCCGAGCATGGCCGTCTCGAATTTGCCAGCAACACCCAGGTTGACCCGATGACGCTGGTCAAACTGATCCAGGATCAGCCCAATCGGTATAAACTTGAGGGTGCTACCCTGTTCCGCTTCAGTGCGCCCATGGGAGCATCGGATCTGCGCCTGAATACGGTTGAGGCACTGATTGACCGTCTGGAAGCACCACCGCAGCAATCCCAGCCATCCAAAGGGAAAGGAAAACGTTCATGAACTCCGTTATTCGCACTCTGCAGCTGCCCGCACTCGTCGCTATCTCTGTTCTGGCAAGCACCGTCCAGGCCCAGGATGCGGGCACCTACCAGGTCGAGGCCATTGTGTTCGCCCAACCCTCAGCCCCGATCAGCGGCAACCGTGCCCCCGACTACAACTGGGCCAATGACGCTGTGATGCTCGAAGATACCGCCCGCAGTGATGTGCGCAAACTGGACGTAACCCAGCTTCGCATGGACAGGGAGGCGGACAAGCTCGCGGCCAATGGCTACCGAATACTCATGCATCAGGCCTGGATCCAGCCGGCTGACAGTAACCTGAAGGTAGCGATACACCAGGGGGAAACGCTGGGCGAGCATTATCCCGTCGAAGCGGTGCTTGGTCTGGAGCGCGCCGAGGAATCAATGGCGCTCGAGGTAAAGGCTTGGCGGCACACTGGCACTCGCAGCCAGGATGGCCAGGCCGACAGTATTGTCAGCGAGAAACTGCACCAGTCCCGTCGCTTGCGTCTGAACGAGGTGCATTATCTCGACCACCAGAGCATGGGCATGCTGGTCCGGGTTAACAGTCGCTAAAGGAACTTGGCTCAGGCGCCGGCGACCATCGCATTGATGACAGCCCGCGCCTGCTCCATGCCGCTCTCCATCACTTTTTCGATATCTGCCATGGTGATCACGCCCTTGCCCTTGCCTGCAGCGGGATTGACTACCAGTGACAGACTGGCATAGGGCAACTGCAGCTCTCGGGCCAGCGCCGCCTCAGGCATTCCAGTCATGCCGACTATGTCACAGCCGTCGCGCTCCAGCAGACTGATCTCCGCCGCAGTTTCCAGCCGGGGGCCCTGAGTCGCTGCGTAGACACCATAGGCACTGTGCGCCACGCCGACTCGCGCCAGCACGCCAATCAGCCGCTGACGCAGGCCCTCATCATAGGGATGGGTAAAGTCGATATGCGTGACCTCATCCAGATCGTCCTCAAAAAAAGTGCTGTGCCGGCCCCAGGTGTAATCGATCAACTGATGGGGTACGCAAAAATGCCCTACTCCCATGGCCGGATGAATGCCGCCGACCGCGTTGACTGCCAGTATTTCATCAGCGCCCGCCTCCTTGAGAGCCCATAGATTGGCCCGATAATTGACCCGATGGGGCGGTATACGATGAGGGTCCCCATGGCGCGCCATGAAGAACACTTCCCGGCCGGCCATGAGACCCTTGATGACGGGCGCCGAAGCAGTACCGAAGGGCGTTTCCGAACTGGCTTCACCGGTACGCTTGAGGCCAGGTAGTCGGGTCAGACCAGTACCGCCAATAATGGCCAGGGCGTTCATGAACCCACCTGCGGCGGGTTACCCGCCTGGTTGGCAGACGGAGGCTCGACTTCACCGCTACGCAGCGTCAGCCCGTCAGGCACATGCAGGGTCGATGTGGGGAACGCCACCTGCGCCCCGTGCTCGGACACAATAGCCAGAATCTTCAACAATACATCCTCCTTCACCCGGTGAAATTCAGCCCACACAGGACTGGTAAAACAATAGATGAAAAAATCCACAGACGAGGCCGCACACCGGTCGAAATAGACCATCTGGGTCACATCCTGGGCGATATCCGGATGCTCCTTGAGCATCTCGCGGACAGCCTTGACGATGGGCTCCATGTGCTGGATGTCGTCATAACGGATACCGATATGCTCGAATATGCGCCTATGCGTCATTCGCGACGGGTTCTGCAGAACGACGTTGGTAAAAATCGCATTCGGCACATAAATAGGGCGTTTATCGAAGGTCCGTATGCGTGTCAGACGCCAGCCGATATGCTCGACCGTGCCTTCAATCTCCTTGTCCGGCGAACGTACCCACTCGCCCACCGAGAAAGGCCTGTCAAGGTAGACCATCAAACCACCAAAAAAGTTTGCCAACAGATCCTTGGCGGCAAAACCCACCGCGATACCGCCGATGCCACCGAAGGCAAGCACGCCACCAATGCTGTACCCCAGCGTCTGCAATATGACCAGACCGCAGGTGATAACTACCGAAATACGCAACAACTTGCCAATAGCGCTGACAGTAGTCTGATCCATGGGCTTTTGCAGATAACGGGAATCAACCAGGCGCTCCTCGACTCGACTCGCCAGACGCAGCAGAAACCAGGCGAGCAAACCTATCAGCAGCACGCTCTGGACACTCTCGAGCACGTCCGCAAAGTCTTCGTCCATCTCCAATGCCGTTATCCGCGCCGCCCACAACAGTCCCATACTCCATATGAGTACCCAAAGCGGCCGGCGCAGCGCGATTACCAGCGCGTCATCCCAGACGTTCGGACTGATCGTGGCACGGGCTTCCAGTCGGTCGAGTATCAGCTTGCCCACGTAGGCCAATATCAGCGACGCGAACACGATGGCAAAAACCTTGTAGACCCAGAGCTGCCCGGCCAGCGGCAGGTTGTCCAGAGGCAGATTGTCGATCAAGTCATTCATGCATGCTCCCCAAGCAATCCCACTTCGCGCAACAGGTGAAGCGCGGAAGACCACTGTGGGTCAGCTTTATAGTCAATACCCGGCTGGCGGCGTGCAAGCATGGCTGCCAGATGCTCTGGGGGATTCAGGCCGATCTGCTGGCAATGCGTCAGAGCCTCCTCGGCCGCACCACGATCATTGCATACCAACAGCATGTCGCAACCCGATGACAATGCAGCGTCAACTCGCTGGGTAATGCCACCTACAACATGGGCGCCCGCCATGGTCAGGTCGTCGCTGAAGATCACCCCGCTGAAGCCCAGTTCGCTGCGCAGAATGTCCTGCAGCCAGCGTCGGGAAAAGCCAGCCGGCTGCTCATCGATCGCCGGATACACCACATGGGCCGGCATAATGCCATCCAGCAATGCGGCAAGATCCCTGAAAGGCACAAGGTCGCTTGCGCGGATCTGCGTTTCGCTGCGCTCATCAACCGGCAAATCCGTATGGGAGTCTGCTTCCGCCCAGCCGTGGCCAGGAAAATGTTTACCGGTCGCCGCCATCCCTGCTGTGTGCAAACCCTCTATATAAGCTCGGCCGAGATTGGCCACCTGCTCGGGGTCACCCCCAAGGGAACGGTCACCGATAACATCACTGCGGCCATGATCCAGATCGAGAACCGGTGCAAAACTGATATCGATACCGCAGGCGAGCATCTCGGTAGCCATTACCCAGGCAGCACTTCTCGCCGCCGCCTCAGCCTGGCCCATATCCCCGGAGCTGGCCAGGGCTGCAATACGGCGCAACGCCGGCAAGCGTTCGACGCCATTGCGCAGGCGCTGTACCCGTCCACCCTCCTGGTCTATTGCGATCAGCATATCAGGTCGCACGGCCCTGATTGACTGCACCAGTTCACGAACCTGATGCGGTGATTCGGTATTGCGAGCGAACAGAATGATACCGCCCACCTCGGGCTGTCTGAGCAAATGGCGATCAGCCGCATCAAGCCAGGTACCGGCCACATCAAGCATCAGGGTGCCTTGTTTCAACAGTGTTACTCCGTTCAAGTCTTTGCGGGCATGAGCAGATCTAAAGCCTGCTCGTGAATTTCAACGCGGCAGCCTACTGGCGTGAGATCGAATAGCACAAGCATGTCGCTGTTACGTAAGCGCACACAGCCATGGGATAGCGCCACACCCATAGGTTGGTCGTCAGGGGTACCGTGCAGGTATATATAGCGGCGCTGGGAATCCTGCCTGCCGCCTCGATTGAATCCCGACTCCTCGCCACACAGCCACAATATCCGGGTAAGAATCCAGTCGCGCTGTGGGTGCTGCCGGGCGAGTTCATGGGACCAGATCTCACCCGTCGGACGACGACCGATATACACCGAGGCCAAGGGCTGGCCTTCACCGATCCGTGCCCTGACCCGATGCACGCCCCGCGGAGTACATCCGGACCCGTCCTGCTCCCCTGCACCCTTGAGCGCAGTGGAAACAGGATAATCGCACACCTGCATCCCGCCGCTGAGCCCGATAAGGCGCTGGGAAGCCAGTGAGACGAGGATCAGATCCAGCGACATAGCCACCTCCGTTAAAAGTGCTCACACGATAACGGATCAGCCCGCGCTAGGAAACCGGCGCAGAGGGGAAACCAAAGCCAGCAGGCAATAGTACTGCTGACTCACAGACACAATAGCGATCGGGGAATATCAGACTGGTTCGGGGACGGACCGGGTTTGGGTCCCGGCGGTTATGGACGGCATGACGCTCTCTGCGCGCATGCCCGCCGCGAGAAACGGCACCATCAGCTTGAGCACCTGATCAATACCTGTCTGAGTGTCGAATTCCGCTTCGGCAATCGCGCGCAGCGCTTTCATGCTCGACATCGTGAACGCAGCGCTACCCAGCATGAAGTGCACCCGCCAGAAAAGCTCGGTTGGCGGCAATTGCGGAGCCGCAGTAAACACCAACTGCATGTAACGCTGAAACACCTTGCCATAAACCTCTGCAAGATACTTGCGCAGATGACCCTGACTCTGACTGAAGGCCAGCCCCAGCAGGCGCATGAAAATCGCCAGATCGTTGCCGCTGCGCGGCTTCACGGTCAGTGCCTGTCTCACCAGCATCTCGAGCAACTGTTCCAGGGTAAGCTGAGAAGCACTGCCCTGCTGCTGATGACGGTCGAGTTCCTGCTCCAGGCTGCTGACAAAGGGATTCAGAAAACGCACGAATACCGCCTGAATCAAGGCCTTCTTGGAACCAAAGTGATAATTTACCGCCGCCAGATTCACCCCCGCCTTGCTGGTGATCAGGCGCAACGATGTCTCTGCAAAACCTTTCTCGGCGAAGAGTTGCTCGGCTGCATCAAGAATGCGTTCGACAGTATCAGACTGGGCCATGGGCGATTCCGCTAGTAAACATTTGTTTCAAACATACGTTTCAAACGCATTCAGTGTCAAGCAGCCAAAACGAAACCAGGTCATTGACAGAATTGAGACTGCCCCTTGCCCTCCACTAACAACTGTATATAATCACAGTTACTGTATATACAAACAGGTAGAGCCGGATGCAGAAACTGACCGCCAGACAACAACAGATCCTTGCCTTCATCAAGGAGTACATGGATGCCAACGGCTATCCCCCTACCCGTGTAGACATAGCTCGGGTACTCGGATTCAAATCGCCCAACGCGGCGGAAGATCATCTGCGCGCCCTGGCCCGTAAAGGGGCAATTGAAATGATTCCGGGTGCGTCCCGGGGCATACGTCTACCCGAACAGGATATCGATACCCCCGAGGGGCGGCTACCCGTCATCGGCAGGGTAGCAGCAGGCGCGCCGGTGCTGGCACTGGAAAATATCGAGGATCACTGCCAGATAGACCCGGGGTTTTTCCATCCCCGGGCCGATTACCTGCTTCGGGTGCAGGGTCTGAGTATGCGCGACGTCGGCATTCTTGACGGCGATCTGCTGGCAGTTCATCGCACCGCCGTTGCCCGTAACGGGCAGATCGTGGTTGCCCGCATTGGCGATGAAGTTACCGTGAAACGCTTTCAGAAACAGGGCCGCAAGGTTCTGCTTCACGCAGAAAACCCGGATTTTGCACCGATAGAAGTTGATCTGGGTGAAGAGGAACTGACCATCGAAGGCTTGAGTGTCGGCGTAATACGCCGCTAGAGGGGTTCAATATGCTGTATTCCCACGACCATCACCGATCAATCAGTACCGCCGTACAACCGGAGCTCTTTCATAATGCTCTGATGGCGTCCCGCTACGCACTTCCGTCAAAGCCGGCGCTGGCCAGCACGCGACCGACGCGCCACGCCGAGCCCGAAGACGCCTTCAGCGAGATCCGCCTCAATGGCGCTCCCAGGCAGTGCCTGCAATGGCTGGCACCAGTCCTGCGCGATCTAAGCCAGGCCGATGCACCTGGTTGGCTGACACTGCTTGACCCCCCCGAAACGGTAAGCCACCAGTGGCTGCGTAACGCGGGGCTCAATCCGGAACGGATACTGATCGTCAGATGCAAACCGGGAATGGACAGCCTTGAACTCTGTTGTGAATTACTCAGCCTCGGCTGTAGTCATACTGTGGTGAGTTGGCTGGCAACAGACGGTCAGAGTGGGCGTGCAAGTCAGCAGTTACGCCTGGCCGCTGGCAAAGGTCGCTGTCAGAGTCTGAATGTATGTCTGGATAGCTGTCTGGCGGCGTAAAAGCGCTGAGCGAAGTAGCAAACGGGGGTTGTGAATAGCACCTCAACCCCCTTCAAGCATCACAAGGGCGTGCGCCTAGTGCAGGATACGGCCTTCCGAATAGGGCTCACCCTCTTCCATCACCTGACCGGCAACCTGCATACCAGCGCTGATCATTGCCTTGGCAACTTCGATGTAATGGCCCTGCAGGAAGTCCTGAGCGTCAGCAGAAAACTCGATGACCACCAGGGGCTCGGCTTCTTCATTGGAGCGGCGCAGAGCTACTTTGCCATTTTCCAGCTCTACTATCTCCAGAAACGATGAAGAGGACATGTCGGGTCTCCTGTTGATTGGCCGCGCAGCTTAACACAATGCTGCGAGCAATCGCAGGGACTGCTACCACTCCACCATCCCTTCACGGTAGCAGCCAACGCGCTCGGTCAGAGCGGTGTGAGCTTCACGTGCATCGACCAGAGACCAATCAACCGATGCCTTGACTGCGCTGACCGCAATCAGGTCATCGGCAGGCGCCTTGGCCTCCTCTGGTCGCGGCGGTAGATTCAGGATATCCCACCCTTTCAGCAGCCGCCCCAGCCAGGTGTCCGATGCCTTGGCCAGCTCGCTCAGTTCAGCCAGTTCAGGCCCTGGGAAACGCTCAACGGTCTGCGGGTCGAGCATCATGTCCAGCGAGCGAACCTCCAACAACGGCCAGCGATAGCGGTCAGCAACTTCATGGGCAACCGCCAGTACGGCACGATGCAGATGAAACAACGCATGCTCGCGGTGGTAGCGCGTCATAGTGAAGGCAGACAGCGCATCCGAGGTTTCAGCCTCGGACCAAGACTCGATCGCCAGGCGGGCAAAATACAAAGCCTGGTTGGTACGGGTATAGACTTCATTGGCCATGGGTCAACCCTCAGCTCTTGGCTTTCGGCCGCTTGTCATCCTCGACCCAGCGCTTGCCGTCATGATAGGCGCGCCATCCATTGGGCTTGCCGTCGACTTCACTCTGAACATATTGCTCTTTGGTCTTGCGGCTGTAACGAATAACCGTCGGCACGCCGTCCGGATCCGCTACCGGCGCCTCCAGCAGGAAATGATACTTGGGATCGATTTCCTTGCGATGCGGTAGCAATTCCTTCACCAATGGCGCGCGGGTTTCGCGGTTCTTCGGAAACTGGCTGGCGGCCAGGAACATGCCCGAAGCGCCATCGCGCAGCACGTACACGTCATCGACCTTTTCACAGGCCAGCTCGGGCATGGGCACCGGATCCATCTTCGGCGGCGCAGCCTCGCCATTTCTCAGCAATTTGCGGGTGTTCTTGCATTCGCTATTGGTACAGCCAAAGTATTTGCCGAAACGACCCGTCTTGAGCTGCATCTCGCTGCCGCACTTATCGCAATCCAACCTTGGACCATCATAACCCTTGATCTTGAAAGCACCTTCTTCAATTTCGAAACCGGGGCAGTCGGGATTGTTACCGCATACGTGCAGCTTGTGCTGCTCGTCTACCAGGTAGCTGTCCATCGCGGTGCTGCACACCGGGCACCGACGCTTGTTACGCAGTACACGGGACTCACCCTCTTCATCATCGGCGGCCACTTCGTTACCAGGCACCAGATTCACGGTCGCCTTGCAGCGTTCCTTTGGCGGCAATGCATAGCCCGAACAACCCAGGAACACACCGGTTGACGCGGTGCGAATCATCATCGGCCGGCCGCAGTCCTTGCACTTGATGTCTGTCAGGGTCGGCTCGTTGGAGCGCATGCCCTTGCCTTCCTCGGCCGACTCGGCGGCACTCAGCTTGAGGCTGAAGTCAGCATAGAAATTATCCAGAACCTTTTTCCAGACCACGCCGCCCTGGGCCACTTCGTCCAGGGACTCCTCCATGGTCGCGGTAAAGCTGTAGTCCATCAGATTGGGAAAACTTTCTGCCAGGCGCTCGGTAACAATGTCACCCATCTTCTCGGCATAGAACCGGCGGTTATTCTGAGAGACGTAACCCCGATCCTGAATGGTCGAAATAATGGACGCATAGGTAGAGGGCCGGCCGATGCCGCGCTTCTCCAGCTCCTTGACCAGATTGGCTTCGGAGTAGCGCGCTGGCGGCTTGGTGAAGTGCTGTTTGGGATCGAGCTTCTGCAGCGCCAGCTTGTCCTTGACCTTCATGTCGGGCAGCACTTCGTCCTCGCCACCCTTGCCCTGGGTCGGCATTACCCGGGTATAGCCGTCGAACTTGAGGATGCGACCCTTGGCGCGCAACTCGAAATCCCCGGCTTCAACGGTGATCAGCGTGGACAGATACTGGGCGGGCACCATCTGGCAGGCCAGAAACTGACGCCAGATAAGCTCGTAAAGCCGCTCAGCGTCTTTTTCCATACTCTTGAGATCGCCGGTCTTGAGTTTGACGTCCGACGGCCTGATCGCTTCGTGGGCTTCCTGAGCGCCTTCCTTGCTGCTGTACATGTTGGGCTTTTCAGGCAGGTATTTCTCGCCGAAATTGGTTTCGATATAGCCGCGCGCCATGGCAATCGCATCGGCGGAGAGGTTAGTCGAGTCCGTACGCATGTAGGTGATGTAGCCCGCTTCATACAAGCGCTGAGCCATCATCATGGTCTTCTTCACGCCGAAGCCCAGGCGCGTACTCGCCGCCTGCTGCAGCGTAGAGGTAATAAAAGGTGCGCTGGGCTTGGAGCTGGTCGGCTTGTCTTCACGCTTGGCAACGCTGTAGTCAGCGTCTTTGAGCACCTTCAGGGCGGCATCGGTCTCAGCCTTGTTGACCGGGCGGAAGTTGCTGCCGTTGTGCTTGGCGACTTCAAAACGCACCGAATCGCTCTGCGGTGTATCCAGCAATGCGTGAATTTCCCAGAACTCTTCAGGTATGAACGCGCGAATCTCACGCTCGCGATCCACAATGAGCTTCACTGCCACCGACTGAACACGACCGGCCGACAGGCCACGGGCTATCTTCTGCCAGAGCAAAGGCGAGACCATATAGCCCACGACGCGATCCAGAAAGCGCCGCGCTTGCTGGGCATTGACGCGGTTGATGTCCAGCTCGCCGGGCTTGGCAAACGCACCTTGAATGGCTTTCTTGGTGATTTCGTTGAACACCACACGCTTGTAGCGGCTTTCATCACCACCAATGGATTCGCGCAGGTGCCAGGCAATAGCTTCCCCTTCGCGGTCCAAGTCCGTCGCGAGATAGATGGCGTCGGCGTCCTTGGCCAGGCGACGAAGCTCTTCTACGACCTTCTCCTTGCCCGGCAGGATCTCGTAGTGCGCCTTCCAGCCATTCTCGGGGTCGACGCCCATGCGCTTGACCAGCTGCATGCGTGCCTTGGTTTTCTTGTCTACCTCGGGAGCGGCAGAAGCTGCCTTGCGGCCGCCCTTGGCTTTGGTCTCGGTCTTGCCGCTGCCACTGGTGGGCAAATCGCGTATGTGACCAATGCTCGACTTGACGATGAAGTCGTTGCCAAGATACTTGTTGATCGTCTTCGCCTTGGCGGGAGACTCAACAATGACCAGTGCTTTTCCCATGGGTAACTGTATTCCTAGCTCTATCGAATCTGGATGTCCTGTCGGACATGGAGTAATGCGCCGCGGCGTCTGGAAGCTCGCACAGACCCACGGAGGGCCAGAGCCTACACGTCTTCGCTGATAAAGGTAAAGCGTGGCGTAGGCTCGCCGTCAAGCACGACGTTGCCCGTAAACATGTCCAGGGGCCGCACCCACAGATCAAAATCCCCATATAACGTGCGGTACACCACCAGGGATTCTTCTGTCTCCGAGTGTGTCGCCACACCCACGACCTGGTAATCCTTTCCTTTATAGTGGCGGTAGAGTCCTGGCTTTAGTGACATGTCGTGTTCCTTGTTTGCTTATGACTTGGCTCGGCGGCTTATAGGTTAGCGTAGAGTGTGGAGTCGATACTGATTCTGCATCTTATGTGCTCGGCACAGCGCCCCAAAGGCCTTTGCGCGACACGCTACTAGCCATCCCTGGGGCTCGTCGTCGCACGTCCCTGTGCTCCGACGGTCGCGCAAAGGCCTTTGGGGCGCTGTGCCGATACTGACTCGGATCCTGGACCAACGAACGAACCCAAAGAACGGGTTCCGTGCAGGAGGCTCGATTTAAGTTGGCGCCGACGACCAAGGGCCTGTGTGAGTGCCGTCGCTGGCCAGGGACGGCCAGCGACGAGCCCCATGGATGGCTTGTAGCGTGCCGAACACAGGCCCTTGGTCGTCGGCGCCGCACACAGAGCTCAAACAATCAGCAGTCCAGCAACCGCACCGAGCTACCAAACTTGCAACCCACAAACAAAAACCGGGGCACTAGGCCCCGGTTTCTGGTCACACCACAACCGTATCAGACACGCTCGAATACGGTAGTGATGCCTTGCCCCAGACCAATACACATGGTCGAGACACCAACAGTGCCGCCATTCTGCTTCATCACGTTCAGCAGAGTGCCGGAGATGCGGGCGCCGGAGCAGCCGAAGGGGTGACCCAGTGCGATCGCGCCGCCGTGCAGGTTGACCTTGGCTTCCATCTGGTCCAGCAGTTTGAGGTCTTTCAACACAGGCAGGGCCTGGGCAGCAAAGGCTTCGTTCAGCTCGACAAAATCGACGTTATCCATGGTCATGCCAGCGCGCTTGAGCGCCTTGTGGGTAGCCGGGACCGGACCGTAGCCCATGATCGCCGGATCAACACCAGCAACAGCCATTGAACGGATAACCGCCATCGGCTCAAGACCCAAGGCCTTGGCGCGCTCGGCAGACATCACGATCATGCAGGAAGCACCGTCAGTGATCTGCGAAGAAGAACCGGCTGTCACGGTACCGCCCTTGGGATTGAACGCCGGCCGCAGGGCCGCCAGGCTTTCCAGGGTAGTCTCGGGACGGATGGTCTCGTCTTCAGTGAACACTTTCAGGAAACCGTCAGCATCGTGGCCGTGCATCGGGATGATCTCATCCTTGAAGCCACCATTGAGGGTTGCCTTGTGCGCCAACTGGTGCGAACGCAGGGCGAACTGGTCCTGCTGCTCGCGGCTGATACCGTGCATCTTGCCCAGCATTTCCGCAGTCAGACCCATCATGCCGGACGCCTTGGCAGCGTACAGGGACAGGGTCGGGTTTGGATCAACACCGTGCATCATGCTCAGGTGGCCCATGTGCTCCACACCACCTACCACGAACACATCACCGTTACCGGTCTGGATCGCCTGGGCAGCAGTGTGCAGCGCGCTCATGGAAGAACCACACAGACGGCTCACGGTTTGCGCGGAGCTGGTGTGCGGGATCGGCGTCAGCAGGGAGATCATGCGGGCAACGTTCCAGCCCTGCTCCAGGGTCTGGTTTACACAGCCCCAGATCACATCTTCCACTTCTGCGGGATCAATTTTCGGGTTACGTGCCAGCAGACCGGTGATCAGGTCGGCGGACAGGTTCTCGGCACGAACATTACGGTACATGCCACCCTTGGAACGGCCCATCGGGGTGCGGCCGAAGTCGACAATAACGACGTCTCTCGGATTCAGGCTCATAGATTCACTCTCGCTCTGTGCGTTCCGCGGTTAACCGAAGAATTTCTTGCCGTTCTTGGCCATTTCACGCAACTTTTCAGTCGGCGCGTACATGGGACCAAACTCGGCATACTTGTCAGCAATGGCCACAAACTCGGCCACACCCAGGGTGTCGATATAGCGCAGCGCACCACCACGGAAGGGCGGGAAGCCGATACCGTAGATCAGACCCATGTCGGCGTCGGCAGCACTTTCAACGATGCCGTCTTCCAGGCAGCGAACGGTCTCAAGGCACAGCGGAACCATCATGATCTCAATGATTTCCTCGTCAGTGAACTCACGGTTCTCCTGAACCACTGGCTTGATCAGCTCGTAGGACTGCGGATCGACAACCTTCTTCGGCTTGCCCTTCTTGTCCATCTCGTACGCGTAGAAGCCCTTGCCGGTCTTCTGACCCAGGCGACCTTCGTCATACATGACGTCAGCGGCGGTGCGCACGTTATCAGCCATGCGATCGGGATAGCCTTCAGCCATCACATCACGACCGTGGTGCCCGGTGTCCAGGCCTACAACGTCAAGCAGGTAAGCCGGGCCCATGGGCCAGCCAAACTTTTCCATGACCTTGTCGACGCGCTGGAAGTCGGCGCCCATGTTTACCAGGCGAGCAAAGCCGCCGAAGTATGGGAACAGTACGCGGTTGACCAGGAAGCCGGGGCAGTCGTTGACGACAACCGGGGTCTTGCCCATTTTCTTGGCGTAGGCAACGGTAGTGGCAATCGCCTTCTCGCTGGACTTCTCGCCACGGATAACTTCAACCAGGGGCATCATGTGCACGGGGTTGAAGAAGTGCATGCCGCAGAAGTTTTCCGGACGCTTGAGCGCCTGGGCAAGATAGGTGATGGAGATGGTCGAAGTGTTGGAAGCGATAATCGCGTCCTCACGTACATGACCTTCCACCTCAGCCAGCACAGCGTGCTTGACCTTGGGATTCTCGACAACGGCCTCAACGACGATATCGACGTTGCCAAAATCACCGTAGGACATGGTCGGACGGATCGCATTCAGTGCCTTGGCCATCTGGTCAGGCTTCAAGCGGCCCTTGGCAACGCGGCTACCCAGCAGCTTGGACGCTTCGTCCAGACCCAGCTGAATACCTTCCTCGCGGATATCCTTCATCAGGATAGGCGTGCCTTTGACGGCAGACTGGTAAGCAATACCGCCACCCATGATGCCTGCGCCCAGTACAGCGGCCAGCTTCACGTCTGCAGCTTGCTTGTCATACTGCTTGGCCTTGGCTTTCAGTGCCTGATCGTTCAGGAACAGACCGACCAGTGCCTGGGCAACGGAGGTCTTGGCCAGCTTGGCAAAACCAGCGGCTTCGATTTCCAGTGCCTTTTCGCGGCCATGGGCAGCGGCTTTCTGGATGGTCTTGATCGCTTCAACCGGCGCCGGATAGTTCGGGCCAGCCTGACCAGCAACGAAACCTTTGGCAGTTTCGAACGCCATCATCTGCTCGATGGTGTTGAGCTTGATCTTTTCCAGCTTGGGCTGACGCTTGGCCATGTAGTCCAACTCGCCACTGATGGCACGCTTGACCAGATCCAGAGCACCTGCCTTGAGCTTGTCGTCGGCTACAACAGCGTCAACAGCACCCATTTTCAGGGCCTTGTCGGCACGGTTTTCAGTACCACCACAGATCCACTCGATGGCGTTATCGACACCGATCAGACGTGGAGTACGTACGGTACCGCCGAAGCCCGGGTAGATACCCAGTTTGACTTCAGGCAGGCCGACCTTGGCACTGGCGGCCATGACACGGTAGTCACAGGCCAGGCACATTTCGAAACCGCCACCCAGCGCCATGCCGTTAATGGCAGCAACGGTGGGGATTTTCAGGTCTTCAACGGCATTGAAGATCTTGTTGGCATCGAGGTTGCCGGCGACCAGATCTGCCTCGGGCAGTTGGAAGGTGTCAACGAACTCGTTGATGTCGGCACCGACAATGAACACGTCCTTGCCGCTGGTGACGATGAGGCCCTTGATGCTGCTATCGGACTGGATGGCCTCGACGGCAGCTTGCAGCTCCGCCAGGGTCGCACGATTGAACTTGTTGACAGACTCGCCCTGCAAATCGAACTTGAGCTCGACGATGCCGTCTTCAAGGGCTTGAACCGTGATGGCTTTACCTTCGTAAATCATCAACTGATCTCCACGCTGTGTAAGCACTTGAGAAAAAGCAATTCCGACGCTGCCCGCAGCGTTGGCTGAAGCAGCTCATCGGAGGATGCCATGATAGTTCCCGGGGCGTTTGCTCGGTGAGAATGCCGAACAATTCATACGCTCGTTTGATTCGGGTGCGCACACCTTCGTGCAAATCCGGGCTGTTGTCAATCTAAAGCAGACATGGGCGCGTCTTGCCCGGCTGTTAGAAATGAGCATATTTCATTTTTTTATCTTTTAAATTCAGATAATTAGCAGCTATACCTAGAACGGATCGAGACAAGGACCGGCGGTCAGCCCGCCTGCGACTGGCGTAAAGGAGCCAATGCGAGATCCAGCTGTTCAAGCGTAGCTATGGAATCCGGCTCGATCCAGAATACCAACACCGAGAAAGACTGACGGTCAATGCGTTGCACAGCCTGCGGCAATGTATCCAGTACCGCCAGCGCCAGCGCGTTGTCCGCAGAACCCAGTAACCAGCGCCAGCCTTGCCCATCCCGCTCGCAACTGAACTCCTGCTGTACTGAACAGCGCTCCAGTGACTGTCTATAGCCAACGCAATGTTCCAGCTGGGCACCAGCTGCCGTTTCAGGCTGCCGCTCCACTCTGTAGCCAAGCTTGCGCGCCGCTTCACGCAGACGCTGTATATGCAGCATACGCCCACGGGGCAACAGTTTGAGCAGGTTCGCAACCAGTATCGCAGCAACCACCGCCACTATTACCCAGGTCACAGGCGCGCGCCCGGCGCTGGGGCGGATATTGCGCTGTCGCCCAGAAGGCCGCTGCAGAGCTGGACTGCGCGAAAAAGACTGTTACTATCGGGCTGAAAAACAGGAGAAACCTGCATGCTCTATTCCCACGTATTGGTCGCCGTCGACCTGATCGATGAATGCCGCTCGGTAGCCGACCATGCCATGGCCCTTGCCAAGGCACTGGATGCCAAACTGACGCTCCTGCATGTGGTCGAGCCCCTCGCCATGGCCTATGGCGGTGATGTGCCCATGGACCTGTCTATGCTGCAACAGCAGCAATTCGACCAGGCCAGAGAGAGGATGCAGGCGTTTGCCGGCGACTATGGGCTTCCGGAAGACCGTTTGCAAATCGCCTTCGGCCATCCCCGCCACGAGATCCACCGGGTGTCGACAGAACAGAATTGTGACCTCATCGTCGTCGGCAGCCACGGCCGCCACGGTCTCGCGCTACTACTAGGCTCCACAGCCAACGACGTCCTGCACGGCGCGCCCTGTGATGTTATTGCTGTGCGGTTGGGTAAAAAAGAAAAGAAGTAACGGGACCGCCCCAACCCAACGCAATGTTCAACCCCGCTTTCTCAAAATCAAAATGGATCCCCGCGTTCGCGAGGATGACGCTTAGGGAGAGGGCGAGGTCATCCTACGGATTCCGCGCAAACCTCACACCGTCATTCCCGCCACATACCGTCATTCCCGCGAAGACGGGAATCCAAGCCGTGTCGCCACCACCCCTGCGCGCGCTAATACTCCGTCGTCATTCCCGCGCACGCGGGAACCCATTTTGACCTTCCGCAGTTTCGGACCAGCTCCGCGCTCGCCGCACCATCCAATGGATCCCCGCCTTCGCGAGGATGACG